>JAABTH010000005.1 GCA_011389985.1 Bacillota bacterium | reverse complement strand
ACCCGGTAAACTCCCGCCATGGTAGTTTCATAATTAATAACAGATTCTTTTTCTTCCAGCAGTAACTTTCCATTGCGGATTAACCTGATTAAAGATCGTTTGCCCGGGGCCTTTATTAATAGCCTTATATTTTTTTCTAAACGCAGCTCGCCACCCATTAAAGTTGGATCACCATTAGAAAGAGCTGTAAAAGAAAAATCTTTTGCTTTGCCCAATGATTCATAGGCTGTGTAACAGCGCCCTGCGCGCAGAGCTCCTATTACCTGTTCTTTAGCCTCTTTAAAATTGCTGCTCAGCTTTTCAGTCATCACTACATATGTATTAATAGTGCTAAATATGTAGCGGTAAGTGAAAATGATCGTTGAAAAGAAAAATAGTCGGTATGAAAAAGCATGGGCATCACTTCCACCGATAGCAACTACCCGGTGACCATTTCTATTATAGCAATCCCACAGGCGGAGCAGCCTGCGAGGCGGACCTTTCATAGCTCCCTTACGGTTGAAAAAGAACCAGTAAAGAGTTCTGAAAAGTGAAGGGTGCAAACCGCGCCAGTGCGAAGAAAAATTCCATATTTCAATTCCGTTAAAACCGAACACGGGCCAATCTTTCCAGGGAAAAGCTTTACCCTTTTCGATATAACGGGAACCGCGATCAAAGGGGTGTGCAATAAAACCTATTCCTCCGGCCTGCCGAACACGGTCAATAACCTTTTGCGGGTTTTCATCATCAGGCGAAACCGGGTTATTAATGCCAAGGGCAAGATAATGATTCTTTTCTTTATTTATTTCTGTTCCAACTAATACAAGAACACCCCGGCATATTGCTTCCTCCGGAAGCCCCGCCAGGGTTTCGTGATCATTGATTATAATAAAACTCAAGCCGGCTGAAGCTGCTGCAGACACAATATCTGTGATAGTGCCGCTGCCATCCGAATGCGTGCTGTGAATATGGATGTTGCCGGGATAAGTATACATTTTCCCATTCCGGAAGATTTTATTCTCCTGACGCAATTTCCCGCCGGAGTTGAGCATTTGATTCCAGTTTGATAGAAGCTCCCAGGCTTCTCAGCCTCTCTTCAAAACCGCTGTAACCGCGTCTGAGATGTTCCAGCCCTGTTATACGCGTAATCCCCTCTGCGGTCAGAGCAGCAAGAACAAGGGCAGCAGCACCTCGTAGATCAGAGGCCTCAACCGGTGCCCCGCTTAGCTTTCCTACTCCCTGAACAACTGCCCGGCTGCCTTCTACTTTGATATCAGCGCCCATCCGCACAAGACCGTCAACATGCCTGAACCGGTTTTCAAAAACAGTTTCTGTAACAAAGCCGGATCCCCCGGACAAAGCAAGCAAAGTCATAAACTGAGGCTGCAGATCAGTTGGAAACCCCGGGTATGGCTGTGTTTTTAAATCTACGCACTTCTTCTCTTTACTACCTTTAATCCTTATTGCAGAAAGATCAGTCTCGTCAATTTCCACACCCGTTTCCCGCATTTTAGCCAGAAGTGGTTTGAGGTGATCACTCAAAACATTTTTTACTGTTATTTCACTACCGGTAACTGCTGCACTTAGTAGGAAGGTCCCTGCCTCGATGCGATCCGGTATTACTGCATACCTGGTACCGCCAAGCTGCGCTACACCGGTTATGCGAATTCTTTTAGTTCCTGCGCCGCTGATCCTTGCTCCGGCGCTGTTTAAAAATCCGGCCAGATCTACGATTTCAGGTTCCGAGGCAGCATTTTCTATGGTAGTGGAACCCTTTGCCAGGGTTGCAGCCATGATTAGGTTTTCGGTTGCGCCCACACTCGGATAGTCGAGGTAAACAGATGCCCCCTGTAAACGGCTGGTTTTCCCTTCAATCAAGCCGCTTGCATAAGAAAATTCAACACCCATTGCTTCTAAACCCTTCAGGTGCAGATCTACGGGACGTGTACCGATGGCACATCCTCCCGGCAGGGAAAGCCGGGCATGACCAAAGCGGGCCAGTAAAGGTCCTAAAACCAGAAATGAAGCACGCATTTTCCGCATAAGATCTTCGGGTGGTTCAGCCGATTGTAGATTTATTGCATTTGTCGCAATCATTTCTGCTTGAGAATTATAATTAACTTCCGCGCCTAGCGCTTTAATAACCGCCAGCATAGTCTTAACATCCATAAGATCGGGTACTTCTTCTATCACAGCCGGTTCATCCATTAGCAGGGAAGCAGCAATAATAGGTAAGCCGGCATTTTTTGCACCTTTAATTTTTACAGAGCCATGAAGGGGCTGACCCCCCTCTATTACCAGTTCATAATTCATGCTTCTTCCTTCCCTGATGAATAATTAAATCTTTTAACCTTCTATCTCTCAGACAATTTATCAGATTACAAATATCAGCTTAACTAATTCCAGTTAGCTAATTCCAGCTTTTTACTGATTAAGCCTGAATACTTTGCGCTGCTTACTTTTACGCCTACATTTTTGCCCGCACTACGTCTTTAATCTTCATTAGTCGGGTCAGGGCTCCCCGTTCATTTTCTTCAAGTTTCATTGTGATATATTTAATTGTACTACTTAACTCAGGAATTAGTACATATTCCAAGGCATTGACCCTGCGCCGTGTTTTTTCAATCTCATCGGCCAGCAACTGAACTGCCTTTTCTACCTCGGCAAGCTCCATCAGGCGGGATAGTACAGCAGACAGCGTTTTGATCGATGCGTCAAGCTCAGCCGTAGTTTCTACAAAACCATAAGGATAAATACTTGTATCTTCTCCCTGGGTTGATTCTTCTTCCGCCCAGGTAAATTTCGGCGCATAGACACTCATTATATTCTGTTTGTTAATTTCAAGACTAAGTTTCTTCGTAGGGTACATCAGGGCTTCTTCCAGTATTTCTGCAGGCATAACCGCCCTGGCAAGCAGAAATTTAGCAAATGCCTCGGAAAGTTCTGTTTCAATTTCTTCCCGGAGATCCTTGTTTTTGCGAACCAGAATTAAAAACTGACGGATCAGTTCATCCCTTTTATCCTTGAGCAGTTTATGGCCCCGCTCCGCCATTTTCAAGCGCTTTTTCAGGCGGTTTAGCTCCATGCGGGTCGGGTTAACCCGAATTTCCATAACCTAAACCTCCTCCTGAACAGGCAGGTACTTCTCCAGGTACTCATCACGCACACGTTTCAGTTCAGAACGCGGCAGCAGGGCTAACAGTTCCCAACCCAGCGTCAGAGTTTCCTCAATACTGCGATTTTCTTCCTCGCCCTGTGAAACATAACGGCTTTCAAACTCATCGGCAAAGCGCGAGAATTTTTTATCAGCATCGGAAAGTGCCGCTTCACCCAGAATAGCGGCTAATTCTTTTGCTTCCTTACCACGGGCATAAGCTGCATAAAGCTGGTTCATTGTATCAGCGTGATCTTCCCGTGTTTTATCAGCACCGATGCCTTTATCCTTTAACCGCGACAGCGACGGTAAAACATCTATCGGCGGATACATGCCTTTGCGGTGCAGCTCCTGACTGAGGATAATCTGACCTTCGGTGATATAGCCGGTCAGGTCGGGAATAGGATGGGTTTTATCATTTTCCGGCATTGATAAAATTGGAAGCTGGGTTATTGAACCTTCACGACCCTGGATTCTGCCTGCTCTTTCATATATTGTCGAAAGGTCTGTGTAAAGGTAACCCGGGTATCCGCGGCGACCCGGCACTTCTTTACGGGCAGCCGAAATTTCACGCAGCGCTTCTGCATAGTTTGTCATGTCTGTTAAAATAACCAGCACGTGCATATCTTTTTCATAAGCCAGGTATTCCGCCGCCGTCAGCGCCATCCTTGGCGTGGCGATCCGCTCGATCGTAGGGTCATCAGCCAGATTAATAAAAAGAATGGCACGTTCGATTGCCCCAGTTTTACGAAAATCGCTGATAAAATAATCAGCTTCTTCAAAGGTGATACCCATTGCGGCAAAAACAACAGCAAACTTAGACTCTGTTCCCAGTACTTTTGACTGACGGGCAATTTGTGCGGCCAATCTGGAGTGAGGCAATCCTGAGCTTGAAAAAATGGGCAGCTTCTGACCCCTGACCATTGTATTCATGCCATCTATAGCGGAAACGCCAGTCTGAATAAATTCCGATGGATAGTCACGGGCATAGGGGTTAATCGGAAACCCGTTAATATCAAGCCTTTCCTCAGGTATAATCCGCGGGCCTTTATCACGAGGCTGACCCAGGCCGCTGAATACACGACCCAGCATGTCGACTGAAACAGGCAGCTCAATGGACTTGCCCAGGAAGCGTACTTTCGCTGAAGCAACATTTAAGCCTGTTGAACCTTCAAAAACCTGGACCAAAGCTTTGTCTCTGTCTACTTCAAGAACTTGTCCGCGACGGATCTCTCCACCCGGCATCTCAATCTCAGTCAGCTCGCCGTACTTGATCCCTTCAACTTTTTCTACCAGCATCAGGGGACCGGCTATGTCGACGACTGTTTTATATTCTTTAAGCATCTTCATCTCCTCCTTCACCGGCTAGCTGGGCGATCTGATCTTTGATTTCCTTTTCGATCTTGTCTAATTCTTTTATTTCTTCCTCGGGAACATATCTTGCCCTGGCAATTCTTTCGCGAACAGGCAGAGCAAACATCTTGTCGAGGTCGAGATCTAATTCACCTTTCTCCACCAATGCTCCCGCTTGGTGATGGAACGTTAGGATAAGTTCGAGCATCTTAAACTGTTTGTTAAGAGAGCTGTAGGTATCAATTTCGTGCATGGCGTTCTGGTGCAGATAATCTTCACGAAGAGACTTGGCTGTTTCAAGGATCAGCCGCTCTTTGGCTGAGAGAGCATCAACACCAACCAGGCGAACAATTTCTTCAAGTTCAGCCTCTTCCTGCAGCAGGCGCATCGCTTCACGGCGCATTTCATTCCACTTAGCACCAATTGTATCACGGAAATAAACAGCGACATTATCTAGATAGAGCGAATAACTAAGCAGCCAGTTAATCGCCGGGAAATGACGTTTGTAGGCAAGTGAGGCATCGAGGCCCCAGAAGACCTTAACAATACGCAGCGTAGACTGCGAAACCGGTTCAGAAAGGTCTCCACCGGGAGGCGACACAGCCCCAACCACAGTAAGAGCTCCCTCTTTTTCCTGGCTGCCGAGGCAGATGGTTCTGCCGGACCGTTCATAAAAATCGGCAAGCCTGGAACCAAGATAGGCAGGGTATCCTTCTTCTCCGGGCATCTCTTCAAGCCGTCCGGACATTTCACGCAGCGCTTCCGCCCAGCGCGAGGTGGAATCGGCCATAAGGGCAACCCTGTAACCCATATCCCGGAAATATTCAGCAATGGTTATACCTGTGTAGATAGATGCTTCACGGGCAGCGACAGGCATATTAGATGTATTGGCTATAAGAACCGTTCTCTTCATCAGAGGTTCGCCCGACTTCGGATCTTTCAGCTCGGGAAACTCCAACAAAACATCAGTCATTTCGTTGCCGCGCTCACCGCAGCCGATGTAAACGACGATTTCTGCATCAGCCCACTTGGCCAGCTGGTGCTGGATTACAGTTTTTCCGCTGCCGAATGGACCCGGAATACAAGCGGTTCCTCCTTTTGCTACAGGGAAAAAGGTATCGATAATTCTCTGACCGGTAATCATTGGAATATGCGGGCCCATTTTTTCCTTGTATGGCCGTCCTTTACGAATCGGCCAGCGCTGCATCATAGTGAGCTCAACTTCACCATTCTCAGTCTCCAAGGTGGCAACTACATCAGTAATTGTAGCCTCCCCGCTCTCAATATCTTTAATAGTGCCGGGTGCGGTTCCCGGCGGAACCATGATCCGGTGTTCTACCAGTGTAGTCTCCTGAACGGTACCGACAATATCGCCGGCTTCGACTTTGTCGCCCACTTTTACAGTTGGTACAAAGTCCCATTTACGTTCTCTGTTTAACGGATTAACTTCAACTCCACGGGTAATGTAGTCGCCAACCTGTTCGCGAATTTCGTCAAGCGGCCTTTGAACACCGTCAAATATTGCTTCGATCAAGCCCGGACCCAGTTCCACGCTGAGAGGATCGCCTGTTGTATAAACTGGTTCCCCAGGCCCGAGACCTCCTGTTTCTTCATAAACCTGGATAGAGGCTCTGTCACTATGAAGTTCAATTATTTCACCAAGCAGGCGGGCCTCACTGACCCTGACCATATCGTACATCCGGGCATCCTCCATCTGATCTGCAACAACAAGGGGACCGGATACTTTTATAATCCTGCCAACGTCCAAGTTATCAACCTTCTTTCCTGAAAAGAATATCAGCGCCGATCGCTTTTTCTACATTCCGTCTTATCTGCTCCATACCGATCCCAAGGGTTCCCTGACTATTCGGAATCAGAACAACTGCCGGTAAAAAGCGTTTGTTCAAATCATCTATGATATCTGTCAATCCCCCGGCCAATTCTTCTGTGATAAAAATTACACCGTAATCATCGGCAACAAGTTTTTTAAGTGCTTTTAATGCACCTTCACTGCCGGTTACCGGAAAGGTATCGACACCGATAGTTTTAAAGCCGAGGATAGAATCCTTGTCGCCAATAACGGCTATTTTATATGTAGACATCGCGTAATCGCTCCCTGATCGCTTCAGCAGGCAGTTTATTGATCTTACCGACCAAAACCAAGCGGATATTTTTAATTTCCAGTTCTTTAGCCCAGAGATAACCAACCAGGGGTTCAAGTCCGAATGCTGTCCACTTTCCTTTTTTCAGGTAAGCGGTTATATAATCATCAGACAGCTTTTCAAGGCGAGAAGCAGTGCCTTTTTCAAGCCAGTCCCGAACACCTTCTCCGATAAGTTCGGCATAATCGCTCATCGAAAATGCGGTAATAAAGGTTTCAAGAGGTTCATCAACCAGGCCGGTTAACCGGTCAAGCGGAAGGTTACCGCCAGGCAGTAATACTTTTTTTAAAAAATCCCGCTCCAAACCCATTCGTTTTACCCTGATTAAAGATTTGATATTGATAAGATCGACCTGTCTTACAAATAAACCTTTGAGAAAAGCAGATCCGTTTTCCCTGGCCAGCAGCATCAGCTGCTCATAAAGCACCTGGTCGAGTATTAAATCGATCGTCTGCGGATCTCTGTTAACTATAAATTCCTCAATAATTTTTTCAGCTGCATGCCGCAGCTTCTCCGGAAGATCACGATAGTCATCTTCATTTACTGCCTGATGCAGCTTCTCCAAATCCAACATCCCTGCAGATATCATCAGGTCACTTTTTATGCCGAGGTATTTGGCTTTAAAAAAAACCTTCAGGTTATGGATATCGTAGCGCAGGGCAAGCGCTGCTATCAAATCCGGCCTCGGAGATATATTTAAAATAGTATTAAATGCTTTCTTAAGCTCAGCCGATAATACCTTTTCGAATTCATGTATATCGGACAGTTCACTTACTGCATTGGCATAATCAGTTTCGGCTAACACTTTTACAGCTTCTTCAGCAGAAGCTGCGTCAATCATTCTGTCGTATCTGCTTCGATCAAGCAGCCGGGTTTCCATTGAGCGCACACGCCCAACCGCATAAGCATAGATTGTATCATCTAAGGCCATCAATTGTTTGCTCTCCTTTCCCGGAGGAAAGCTTTCCTATTATTTAAAGAGTACTGCTGCAACTTCAGGTTCCAGCTCATCTCGTTGCATCTCCAGCAGCGCTTCAAATGAACAGTTAATTTCAACTCCATCAGATAGAAGGACAAAACCGCCACGGATATCTCGCGGCTCTTCAGCTAAAGTCAGTTCACCTTTTTTGCCTTTTTCACGCAGAGCATCATTAATTTCCTGCCAAAAACTCTCCGGAATTTTTTTCAGATCTGAAGCTGAACAGGCAACAGTTTCTGTTCCGCTTTCAACCAGATTAAGCAGCAGGTTGCGAATTACTGCCTGGTAAGATTTACCCTCCATTGCTGTCAGTTCATCAAGCGCCTTTTTAAAAGATTCGGCTATCAGTTCCTGTTTGGCGGACAAGAGCTCTTTACGGACTTCAAGCTGAGCAACTCCGATAATTCTTCTTTTCTGTTCAATTGCTTCTTTACGCGCTTTTTCAAGAATTTGTTCCTGTTGCCGGGCTGCTTTTTGCCTGGCTTCATTTTCTATTGATGAAGCTTTTGCCAGCGCTTCCGCCTTAATACTTTCTGATTTAGAATGCGCATCATCAAGAACGCGTTGAATGATGCGCTCTGCTCCTTCTGTCATACTACTCACTCCTTTATACAGGTATACCAAAGAGCAGCATGATTGAGGCCAGCAAAGCCAGAACTGCATATGTTTCAACCATAACCGCGTAAACAATACCTTTACCCAATTCTTCAGGTCTTTTGGCAACAAGACCAACAGCCGAAGCTGATACTCTACCCTGGTAAATACCGGATACAAGGCCAACTATAGCGATAGGAAGTGATGCCATCAGGAAAGCATACCCGTCTGGTACCGACATTGCTACAAGACCACCACCAATAATTCCTACCCTCTGCATAATAATAAAGCCTGTCAGCAGACCATAAATGCCCTGGGTTCCGGGCAAAGCCTGTAGAAGCAAAGTTTGTCCAAATTTATCAGGATCTTCTGTAACCAGGCCGGCAGCGCTCTGACCGACAATACCAACGCCGATCGCTGAACCAATGCCAGCAAGGCCTACCGCAAGGGCAGCTCCCAATAGCGCTATTTGAATTCCATCCATCTGTAAAACGCCTCCCTTATCTGTTCAATAATTGATGCCTTATAGCTTAAATTTAAGCAATACTTTTAATGCTGTCGCTTGTGTTACTTTTATTAGATCAAATTACTTTTCATCCGCATCCACTACATCCACATAGCTATTAATGGGGCCAAAGGGCTGAAAGGCCCTTCCCCCTCCCTCAAAAAATTTACCGAAAAATTCAATATACTGAAGCCGGCTTGTATGCACGTATGAACCGAGAGTGCTTATAATAATATTAAAAAGATGACCGCCAAAAAGCACAACAACCATAATAATAGTACCGACAACCGTTCCGGCAATCATGCCGCCCATGGAGTTGATGGCTGAAGCTATAACTCCCGTGGCAAGGCCAAGAGCCAGCAAACGCGAGTAAGAAAGCACGTCGCTTAGATAGCCAGTGATATTATAGAGACTGACAAGGCCGCTCATCAGTTTCTTGATAATTCCCTGCTGGGAACGCCCCTGGGTTAAAATGAGACCGGCACCCCCGCCTAAGGCCAACCACTTTCCAGCTACAGCAAACTCAGGAAGAATCAGTAAGATCAATCCATTCAAAAAAATAAACCAAAATCCCTGGTCGTAAAAAGCGCTTAAAGGTTGCCCTGCTTTAATATTTCTGTATGCCTGCAGACCCATGCCAAAATAGATATGAACAAGACCGATTACAAAACAGTAAAATAGCATACGCATCGGGTCTTCAAGGGGATCAAACCATAGTGCCGGCAGCTTGAGCAAATCCCCGAAATAACTGCCAAGAAGAATACCAAAAACTATTGAAGAAATCCCACCGAGGAAAAGCAGGTTTAAAAGCTGTTTACCCATTCCGCTAAGCCTAAGCTTGCGCATGATGAACAGTGCCATCAGGGAAAGCACCAGACCATATCCTACATCTGAAACACAGATACCAAAGAAAACAAAAAAGAAGGGAGCCAGGTAAGGGGTAGGATCAAGTTCAGTTTTACGGGGTGTACTGTATAGCTTTGTAACTACCTGGTAAGCTTCAACAGGCCCGCTGTTATGAAGAAGGACAGGAACATCTTCACCTTTCAGAGGATTGCGAACAGCAATTACTGCTGTTTCAGTCTTCTCCGCCATGGTTTTTTCCAAATCACTCACAACAGGCTCGGGCACCCAGCCTTCTAAAAGAAAACTGTTATCTGTCCTGGCCAGGTTAGAAACGGCATTTTGTTTTTTATATTCATTATCCATGTAATCGTAACAGGCCATTAACATTATCCGGCGTTCTAAAAGAGATTCAACATCTTCAAGAACAGCTGCACGCTCTGCTTCAATATCTTCAAGTTTTTTATTTAGCTCACCGCTAATCTCAGAGGGAGTACCCTCAATATTTTGAAAGGTTACAGCAGTTGCTGTTTTCTCCTTAAAGAGATCCCGGGCAATGCTATAATCATTTGCGATACATGTAAAGAAAAAGTAAGTAAATTCATTGTCGGAAGATACAGGTTCCATATAGTATTCAAGGTTATTCTCGGAGAGAAGCTCGGCTAAGACATCATAATGATCCAAAGCTACAGTATAAAGCCCCATTGCAATAGAAAAGCCACTCTCTATCTCTTCAACAGGTACGTCTAAGCTAATCCAGGGCTTCAGCTCCTCAATTAAATTATTGTGTTGGGTTTCTTCATTTCGGATGCGGGCAAGTTTATCTTCAGCATCGCGACAAGCCTTGTAAACCTCTTCGATCTGATCAGAATTACTGATGTATTCATTAAATTTTTTACCTGTCACCTCAAACTTGGCGCCGGTAAATTGCTGAACAAAACCCTTGCGTACCGGAAAGTGACGCTGGAAAAAATCAAGGCAATAGCGCACCTCGGATAATTTTGTATCAATCGCTGCAGCTTTCTCGTCAGGTGTAACCGGCTCAAGCAGTGTTTCAAAATCGCTCCACGCATCGCTGTTCGTAATATCAAGCAGCTGAACACTGCCGAAATCATGCAGCAAATCGAATATTTTATCTCTTTCCTGCCGGTGTCCCAGCAGAAATACCTTTTTCATTTCAATGATCGGCATCGGTTTTCACTACCTTATCCTTGAGTACTGTTACAGCTTCCTCCATATGATCAGCCGCCATATCTTTCAAACGGGCGATTTCATCATGCTGCTTTTTGATTAAAGGTTCCGTTTCATCTTTTGCTTCCTCTTCTGCTTTTCTGACTATTTCATGGGCTTTATTATCAGCTTCTTCAATTGCATTCTTCATGATTTCATCTGCGCCTGCCTCAGCATCACGCAATATCTGCCGCGCTTCCTGCTGGGCTTCCCGGACAACAGATTCGGCTTTACTCTCAGCTTCCTTGATTGCTTTGACCAGTTCCACCGTCAATGACTTTCACCACCTGTAGATATGCTTAAGTAAAAAATTCAGTAGATCAAGAACTTACCTTTCTGTATAAGCGAGTAAATACAACTTACATATAATAATATAAAATGTTTGTATACACGCACAATACTGGCAATTTAAACAATTTAATAGAGATATGCCCGAAATATTATACTATAAAACTTACTTTAATGCCAGCTTCGGCGAAAATCTCTTTAGCTAAGTCATCGGGATAGTTACCGGCCAGCACAAGTGCCCTGACACCTGCATTAACCAGCATCTTTGCGCATACAGCACAGGGGTAGTGGGTGCAGTAAAGAACAGCGTCTTTGATAGCTACTCCGTGTAATGCAGCCTGAATAATTGCGTTTTGCTCAGCATGAAGACCCCGGCAAAGTTCATGCCTTTCTCCGGAGGGCACTTTCAACTGTTCCCTTAAACAACCCACTTCGGCACAATGACTTAAACCGCCGGGAGCTCCATTGTAGCCTGTTGCCAGTATTCTTTTGTTCTGCACTAGCAGCGCTCCAACCCGTCTTCTCAGACAGGTAGACCGCTTGGCAACTACTGTGGCTATCTCCATAAAATAATGATCCCAGTTTGGCCGTTCAATACCATTTGAATGCTCGTGCATCAGGTTGTACCAAATAGCCGATCGCCTGCATCACCCAGACCCGGAACAATATAAGCGTTCTCATTTAACTTTTCATCGAGCGAGGCAAGGTAGATCTTAATATTAGGATGGTCCGCCACGATTGCTTCAATCCCCTCCGGTGCGGCAATTAAACTTAACAATGTAATATTCTTCACTCCGGCTTTTTTAAGCATCGAAATAGCATGAGCAGCTGAGCCCCCTGTCGCCAACATAGGCTCCAGTAAAAAACAGTCAAGCTCACTGATATTGGGAGGAAGGTTACAATAATATTCAACCGGAACATGGGTGTCATGGTCGCGGTACAAGCCTATATGACCCGCTCTTGCATAGGGAAAAAGACGCAGAGCGCCCGGCACCATACCCAGCCCCGCTCTTAGCACTGCAACAAAAACAGGTTCTGAGTCTTTAACAATTCTGCCTTTGGCAGCTGCTACCGGAGTTATGATATCTTTTTCTACAGTTTCCCTATCCCTTACAGCCTCATAAAGCAGCATGGCCGTAATCTCTTCCACAAATCCACGGAACTGCCATGTTTTTGTCTCTGTACGCCGGCATTGCGTTAACATATGCTGCACAAGCGGATGATCAACTACAAATACCTGTTCCATATCAATCATCTCCTATCCCGTTAGTTATTAATAAGCAGGAAATTCCAGGCAAAGCCTGCTTGCACTGTTACGCACTTCAGCCAGTTTTTCCTGATCATTACGATATTCTATCGTTTTATTGATTAATGAAGCTATTTCTGTCATTTGCGCAGGTTTCATCCCGCGGGAAGAAAGCGTAGGAGTTCCAAGCCTAATCCCACTCGGATCATTTGCGCCTTTCGGATCAAAGGGAATTACATTCTTATTTACCGTTAAATGAACACCTTCAAGCAACTCTTCTGCTAATCTGCCGGAAATCCCTTTTCGCCGCAGATCAACCAAAATAAGATGAGTATCGGTGCCACCTGTTATTAAATCAAATTTATGTTCTATAAGTGCTTCTGCCAGCGCACGTGCATTAGCCAGTACGGTTTCCTGATACTGAATAAATTCAGGGGTCATGGCTTCTTTGAAAGCAACTGCCTTTGCCGCTACGATATGCATTAGTGGACCACCCTGTAACCCCGGAAAAACTGCCTTGTCAATTGCTGAAGCATATTGCGACTTACAAAAAATCATTCCTCCCCTGGGTCCGCGAAATGTTTTATGGGTAGTAGCAGTAACAATATCGGCCGTTTCAACCGGATTTGGGTGCATTCCGGCGGCAATCAATCCGGCTGTATGGGCCATATCAACCATAAATATTGCGCCCACTTCATCGGCTACCGACCTGAAACCGGCATAATCTATTAACCTGGGGTAAGAACTGGCACCTGCTATGATCAATTTTGGCTTTATTTCAATCGCTTTTTCCCGGACATGCCTGAGGTTTATGTAGTTGGTTTCCCGATCAACACCATAGCTATGCGCTTCGTAGTAACGGCCGGATATGTTAACCTTACTGCCGTGGGTCAGATGCCCGCCATGGCTGAGATCCATGCCGAGAATGCGATCGCCTGGTTTTAGCAAGGCCAGGTAAACAGCCATATTGGCCGAAGTGCCTGAATGCGGCTGGACATTGACATGATCTGCCCTGAAAAGCTCAACTGCTCTTTTGTAAGCCAGCTCCTCTGCTTGATCAACAAAGCAACACCCGCCATAATAACGCGCCCCGGGATAACCTTCAGCATATTTATTGGTTAGAACCGATCCCTGGGCTTCTAAAACTGCTCTGCTGACCAGGTTCTCCGATGCAATCATAATCAGGTTTTCCTGCTGACGCTTATGCTCATTTTCTATTGTGGCGGCTATTTCAGGATCTACTTTATCAAGGGATGCAGTCGAAAGAAGTGTTTCATCTTTGCTCATATTGTCTGGTTCAACTCCGTCAGTAAATAGTCCGGCAGCAGCAGCTAGATATGATCGGCTGCTTGCGCGCCAGGTGTTTCAGGCTGTATGGGCAACAGTAATTTGGATCAGTCTGGCTGTTCGGCCAGATTTATTTTTTCAATGCGCCTTGAATGGCGGCCGCCTTCAAACTCAGTTTTAATAAATGTATCAACAATATCGATCGCCAAACCTGCCCCGATTACCCTCGAACCCATTGAAAGTATATTTGCATCATTATGCTGCCTCGCGCAGCGAGCTGAGTAGGGTTCAGAGCAAAGTGCCGCTCTTATACCCCTGTACTTATTTGCGGCGATAGACATGCCTATTCCCGTACCACAGATTAAAAGACCGCAGGATAATTTGTTCTTTTGAACAAATCCGGCAACAGCCGCAGCGATGTCGGGATAATCAACACTATCATCGGAAAACACTCCAAAATCCTCGATGCTGTGATCGGAGCTTTTAAGGTGTTCGACAATCTGATCCTTTAACCGGTAACCGGCATGATCGCTACCGATTGCTATCTTCATTATTATAATCCTCCTTCAATTTAAAAATTAAATTCTTTAAGCAGGCACGGATATCCTCTAACACTCTGCGATATTTTTCTTCGCCCTGGCCGATTGGATCATCTAGATCATTTCCCCCAACACATTCTGCGTATTCAGCAAGCTTGAAAGTTTTCACAGCAGCCCGGGGATATAAAGTATCTATCTGCTCGAGGTGATGGCCTGTCATCACAAGAATAAGGTCAGCTTCATCAATAAGAGCGTGATCAAGCTTAATGGAGCGGCGCTCTTCTAAATGATCGATATCTTCAAGCCGCAGCAACTTAATTACCTCGTCTGCTACTTTCTCACCCGGAAACGCAGAAATTCCGGCAGAAAATACTTCAACTTCAAATGGAAGATTCATCTCAGATATGATCTTTCTCAGAAGCGCTTCTGCCATGGGGCTGCGGCATGTATTACCAGTACATACAAACAATATACGCAGCAATATAATTACTCCTTTTAAATGTCGTTTATGGAACATCAAGAAAAGTTAACAAACCCTGATGATCCTTGTAGCCGCTTTACGGAGGCGATTCATTACAGCAAGACCTATCCCGTAATTGCCAGATGCCTGGGCTATAATTATATCAACATTTTGCAGATCCATCTTACGCAGATCCCGGTAAAGATCTGCAGCGATCTGCTGTGATCTGTAAAAACTGTCTTTGCCTGTACCGCAAAAACAATTCATTACCCCGACTTTAAGACCTTTTCTTCTGAAAGCCGACGCTATTTTATTTGTCACATACTCACATCTCTTTTTATTACCGGTGAAAAGTATCAGTGGCGCGCTTGGTGAATAGTGCCTGTATTTCATACCCGGTGAACTTGGAACACCTTGCCGGTTTTTATGCCCTGAAACCAAAATTTTTAGATGAAGGGCATCTTCCAGCTCTTCACGGCTTACCCCGCCAGGCCTGAGAATTACCGGTTTATGGCTGCTTAGATCAAGAACCGTTGATTCAACGCCTATCGCACAACCATCGTCTGTAATTACCGCGTCAATTCGCCCGGACAGATCCTCAAGAACATGGCGGTAACTGGTCGGGCTTGGTTTCCCAGAACGATTTGCACTGGGCGCAGCTATTGGAACCTTTGCCAACTTGATTAGCTTTAGCGCAGTATTGTGATCAGGCATCCTTACCGCAACAGTGTCTAAGCCTGCGCTTACTTCAGCGCAAACTGATTCTGCTTTTTTTAGGACCAGGCTGAGCGCACCCGGCCAGAACTTTGCCGCCAGATCGTAAGCCATATCGGGTATATCTTCTGCTACCATCGTCAGCTGGTTAGGTGACGAAATATGCACGATTAGAGGATTGTCAGCGGGCCGTCCTTTAGCTAAAAAAATTTTTGTTACGGCATTGCTGTCATTCGCTGCCGCACCAAGGCCATATACAGTTTCAGTCGGGAATGCAACCAGGCCGCCACCGCGAATAATAGCCGCCGCCCTGTCTAAAGCAGGGCGACTGGTATCGAGTAAAAGCGTACCGTTAACACGCTTAAACATTTCAGACATAAAAACTCCTCTGATTTCGATCAATTATTTCAGGTATCATTCTGTAAGGACAAGGTCGGCAATATTGTTGGCATGATCTCCGACGCGTTCCAGGTTACTGAGTAAATCTAAGTAAATAACTCCGGCTGCCGGGTAGCACTTTTTTGTATTGATCCTGTCGATATGCATTTTTCGCAGCAGTTTCTCCTGATCATCCACATAATCATCTTCCAGAACCACCTGGCTGGCCAGTTCACGATCATCTATCTCAAACGACTTAACCGCTTTTTCAAGCATAGCATCTACTTTACCGTAAAACTCGGTAATCTCTTCTAAAGCTGTCTGGGAAAAGGGGAGCCTGTTTTCGGTTTTGGTTTCACCAAGCTGCATAATATTTTCTGCATGGTCGCCGATACGCTCAAGGTCATTTGCCGCCGACATCAGGCTGGCTACCATCTTCGACTGTTCTTTGGACATGGAGTGTTGAGACAATTCAGCCAGGTAAACATTAATTTCTTTCTCCAGGCCATCAACCAGGTCTTCCATTTGTTCAATATGTTTGATTTTCTTAAGATCATTAGTTAAAAATACCTGCATAGACTCGTCCAGCATTTCCCGGGCAATACCGGCCATGCGTAAGAGTTCTTTTTTTGCGCCGCCAATCGCCACAGGGGGAGTTTTCAGAATACGGGGATCTAAATATTTCGGGCCAAAATCCATTTTCTCATCTTTACCGGGAATAATACGGCAAACAAGGCGGGAGAAGTATTTTAGAAAAACAAGGAAAATGATCGTATTAAAAATATTAAATATAGTATGCGTATTAGCAACCTGGCGAGGAACTGAAATTGCCGTTTCCATCATAATCTCTGTAAAAGGTCTCAGAAATATCAGGGCCAGAGTTACACCGATGACATTGAAGAGCACATGAGCCACTGCCGCTCTGCGCGCTGCTACATTTGCGCCTATACTGGCTAAAATGGCTGTTACACAAGTTCCAATATTTGTTCCCAGAATAAGCGGCACTGCAGATTCAAAGGGAATCAGGTCCTGCATAGTCAGGGCAATTATTACACCGGTTGATGCGCTGCTGCTCTGCACAAGAGCTGTAAATAAGGCTCCACATAATATACCTAATACAGGGTATGCGCTAAATTGCGCCAGCAGCCCGTGAAAGGATTCAAGCTCACGAAGTGGACTCATCCCTTCTGACATTGTAGTCATTCCAAGAAATAACAGTCCAAATCCCAGGACAGTCTGTCCCAGGTACCTGTGAAACTTACGTTTACCGAAAAAATTTAACAGTGAACCGATACCAATTGTCGGCAAAGCAATAACACCGATTTTAAAAGAGACAATCTGCGCAGTTACAGTCGTTCCTATATTTGCCCCGATTATAACACTGATCGCCTGGGATAGGTTCATCAGACCTGCATTGGCAAACCCGACAACCATCACAGTAGAGGTGCTGCTGCTCTGAACCAGGATTGTAATCAATATCCCGGTGATAACACCCAAAATAGGTTTATTCGTAAGAACTTCCAGGATTTTGCGAAAGCGATCACCGGCTGCCTTTTGCATTCCGGAAGCCATAATTTGAATTCCGAATAGAAAAAGGCCCATCCCTCCGAGGGTGGTTAAAAAAATATTCCAAAACAAATTCTACCCCTCCAAAAAGGTTGGTAAATGCTTTAAATCATGCACAAGTAATTATAAAGCACCCTATTGTATTTTTCAATTTATATTTACCATACTTCATCTTAGGAGAAGAGTAAACCCTTACCGATTATATATTTTCATGTGCTATAATCTAAGCAGTTATTATTGGAGGTGCATGCAGATGCCCGATTTGATTCGTTTCGGTATTTCAATGGAAAAAGATCTTCTCGCCAGGCTTGACCAGGAAATAGTCAAGCGCGGTTACCCGAATCGTTCCGAAGCAATAAGGGATCTAATCAGAAACCAGCTGGTCGAACTCGACTGGTCCCGGGATGAAGAAGAGGTAGCAGGTACAATTACGATTATCTATAATCATCACGTCAAAGGTCTGAGTGATTTACTGCTTGAGCTTCAGCATGATCACCACGAGATGATCATTTCAGTAATGCATGTCCACCTTGAACATGATCACTGCCTTGAAGTTATGGTTATTAAAGGTCCGGCAGTTGAAGCTAAAGCACTGGCAGGACGGTTAATAGGAGTAAAAGGGGTTAAACACGGGAAGCTGACTATCACTTCGACCGGAAAAGGCTTGAATTAAACAAGCCCCTCAATTACCCTTGGCAAACCGGCAAGGTCATGATGACAGGTTATTGATTTGAAAAGTTTAATCTTGCGGCAAATTGCTTCAACTGCTTCCTGCTGGTTTGAGCCTATCTCAAGCAGCATTACCCCCGGTTTTTTAATGTGACTTTTAATTCCGGCCAGTATGGAAAGGTAGCCGTCAAGACCGTTTTTGCCGCCATAAAGAGCTTCTTTCGGCTCATAATTCCTAACATCGGCAGGTAACTCATTCATATCATGATCACTAATATAAGGTGGGTTTGAAACAACAAGATCAAATAATGGTGCATTCGTTTCTCTAAGAGCTTCAAAATAATTTCCCTGCAGAAAATGAATTCTTTCCTTAACATTTAACCTTTTCGCATTGTATTGCGCTATCTTAAGGGCATCCTCGGAAAGATCAATAGCCCATATATTAGCTTTCGGAAATTCAAAGGCCAGGGTAATAGCCAAAACCCCACTACCTGCTCCAAGATCAAGACAGTTTAACTGGCTGAATTTTTGACTGCCACAACATTTAAAACGGCTAAGCGCAATCTCGACGATTAGCTCGGTTTCCGGGCGTGGAATTAAAACCTTACTGTTAACATAAAACGGGCGTCCGAAAAAAAACTTTTCGCCAGTAATATAGGAAAGCGGCTCGCCGCCACATCTCCTATTGACCGCTCTTTCATAAAAGGTAACTGTGTTGGCATCGGGAATTTTATCCTGGAGCAATCTTAATTGAAGGCGATCTTTTCCAGAGCAGAATGAAAACAATAATTCTGCCTCATAGCGTGGTTGCGCCACACCGGCTTCACGTAAGCAAAAAGAAGCCCACCTGAGAGCTTCTTCTGTAGTTTTAGTTTCCACTGATTTATTCTCCGACAGCTTTTAGCTGTTCCGCCTTTTCATTGGCAGTTAATTCATCTATAAACTCATCAAGGTCTCCGGCAAGGACAAGATCAAGTTTGTGCAGCGTCAAGCCAATTCGGTGTTCAGTTACCCGGTTCTGCGGATAGTTATAAGTACGTATGCGTTCACTTCGATCGCCGCTACCAACCATAGATTTACGGGTCTGCGCAAGTTCTGCCGTTTGCTCTGATATATATTTATCGAGCAGACGGCTTCGTAAAATTCTCATGGCCTTTTCTTTATTTTGCAATTGCGATTTTTCATCCTGGCAGCTTACGACAACATCTGTAGGCATATGTGTTATCCTAACTGCAGACTGGGTAGTATTTACACTCTGCCCTCCGGGGCCTGTCGCGCAAAACGTATCAATCCTGAGGTCCTGGGGATTTATTTCAACTTCAACATCTTCAACTTCAGGCAAAACCGCTACTGTTGCAGCAGAAGTATGTATACGTCCACCAGACTCGGTTGATGGTATTCGCTGCACCCGGTGAACCCCGCTTTCATATTTTAAACGGCTGAAAGCGCCTTTACCCTCCACCCCCAGAATTACTTCTTTGAAACCGCCGATATCCGTCGGGTGCGAATCAACAATTTCAACTTTATAACCACTTTTTTCTGCAAACCGTGAATACATTTTAAGCAGGTCGGCAGCAAAGAGAGCGGCCTCTTCACCACCCGTACCGGCCCTGATTTCTATAAATACGTTCTTATCATCGTATGGATCCTTCGGTAACAGATGTTCTTTAAGATCACTTTCAAGTTGTTCTTTTTCCTGTTCGAGTTCTTCAATTTCAACCTTTAGGTAGTCAGCCATATCAGTTTCTTCAGTTTCATTTAGAAGCTCTTCGGCCTCACTAATCTGACGGATGACTTCTTTCAGGCGACGAGCCATCTCAACAACAGGAGCAATTAAAGATATTTCTTTTGACATTTTCAGCCACTCATCACGATTATCCATCACATTGGGGTCACTGAGCAATTGTTCAAGTTCTTCGTATCGTTTTATGATCATATCAAGTTTTTCAAGCATAGACGTCACCTCTTAGCTGACATTTCACTGCTTCTTTTCTTCTTTTCAAAGTAAAGTTGGGAATTCTACGCAGATAATACCGATTTATATTTGAGTAAAATTAGCAGGTACAACATGTATTAAAATTGTGCATGATTCTTGCTATAAAAAGAGCAGAGCTTCTGCTCTGCCCTGCTTTTTTTACAGGTTGTACTTGCGTTTAAATCTTTCAACCCGTCCACCGGTATCAACAAACTTTTGTTTGCCGGTAAAGAAGGGGTGACATTTTGAGCATATCTCTACCTTGAGCGATTCACTGGTAGATCCCGTTTCAAAGGTTTCTCCGCAAGCACATGTGACAGTGGCGCGGTGATATTTTGGGTGCAGATCAGTTTTCATCTATTTACCTCCTTCTCTCTTCCCGAAACAACATGATAGCATAAAGCTAACTATTCTGCAACATGCAGTTCATAAAACGGGTTTTAAAAGAAACTTATTGCATTGTGTGCATATTGCTGAGGAATTCTTCATTTGTCTTGGTTTTTTTAAGCCTTTCGAGCAGTGCTTCAAGAAACTCAACGCTGGCACTGCTTCCCATCGCTCTGCGTAAGGCCCACATAAGTTCAATTTTATGATCGCTAAGTAAAAGCTCCTCGCGACGAGTTCCTGATCGTGATATGTCTATCGCAGGGAAGATTCTTCTCTCTGAAATACGACGATCGAGATGCAGCTCCATATTACCGGTTCCTTTAAACTCTTCGTAAACCACATCGTCCATTCTGCTTCCTGTATCAACTATGGCTGTTGCCAGCACAGTCAGACTGCCGCCGCCGTCAATATTACGAGCCGCGCCAAAAAATCTCTTAGGCTTGTAAAATGCACCAGGGTCGATACCGCCAGACAGAGTACGTCCACTGGGAGGGATAACAAGGTTATATGCCCTGGTCAGCCTTGTTATGCTATCGAGAAGTACCGCCACATCACGACCCTGTTCTACAAGACGCTGCGAACGTTCCAAAACAAGCTCGGCTATGCGAATGTGATTTTCCGGCTTTTGATCAAAGGTTGAGCTGACCACGTCGGCATTTACACTACGTTCCATATCAGTTACCTCTTCAGGCCTTTCATCAATCAGCAGTATTATCAATTCAATTTCCGGATGATTCACGGAAATACTATTTGCCAGTTGTTTAAGCAGCATAGTTTTACCGGCTTTTGGCGGTGACACAATTAAACCTCGTTGCCCTTTACCAATGGGAATTAATAAATCAATTATACGGGTGGAGAGAATATGCGGTTTCGTTTCCATTCTGATCTGCTCATCGGGATGAATCGGCACCAGGGAAGTATAAACCGGTCTCCGGGATAACTTTTCAGGATCTTCACCATTGACCTTTTCAACCTGTAGTAAGGCGTAATAGCGTTCGTTATCCTTTGGCGGCCTGATTCGGCCGGTAATTATATCACCGGTACGCATATTAAATCGCCTGATTTGTGAAGCTGATATGTAAATATCATCTTCAGAGAAATAATATTTCTTGCGCCGCAGAAAACCAAAACCATCAGACATAATCTCAAGCATGCCCGAAGCACTATGCTGTTCACCGTTTCCAGAAAAAAGCTTGGTAAGATTGTCTACTAATTCCTGCTTTCGCATGGTCGACTGACCTTTGATCTCGTGTTCCTTGGCCAAACGATGCAATTCATTTAAAGTCATTGTTTTTAATTTTTCGGTATCCAAAACGCCACCACCTTTTGTTAATTGCCACCCAATGTAAAAAGCATGTAAACAGCCACGAGGTAGCCAAGCAAAACAAGTAAAGCATCAAAACCAATCCGGGCAATTTTCCTTTCTGAACGGTAAGTAAGACCGAATATTACAAATGTAGTTAACAAAATAACCAATATTGCTGATAGAAGATTATTTTCGGAAACTGCATAAAGCAGCGGCCCTTTCCGGTAGAAGAGATCTGCTATAAATACAATGAACAGGTTCATAAAATTTGCGCCAAATACATTGGCAACTGCCATATCAAGCAGACCAATACGCACAGCCGTAATGGTTGTGACCGTTTCAGGCAGAGACGTGCTGATTGCCAAAAAGATGGAGCCTACAAATGTATGACCAAGCCCGGTGGAAATAGCAATCTGATCAGAAGCATCTGTTAATAAAACTCCTGCAGCAACTATGAAAGCGGCAGCAAGCATAAACTGCACTAATGCACTAACGGTAGACTGCCCGCTCTTTGAGCTTCGTGATTTAACTTTGTCAAGTTCAATTGGCACCTGTTTCTGTTCGTAGCGGTAAAGCAGCCTGCTGCCAAAAATATATATAAGAGCAATAATAACTGTTTCAAAACCAATCCGGCCGATTGATAGATCCAAAACCCCAATCATCGCTACTGTTGCAAAAGAAACCGTCATGATACTCATGGATGCCATTATTATATGACCGCGACTAACCCGGGCGGTTAGTGGCCCCTGGCCTTCAAGTAAATCTATCAGTGCAAGCAGGGTCAGGTTATAAAGACAGCTACCGAAAATATTGCCCAGGGCAAGATCAGGTGAGTCGATTGCTACTGCACGTAATGTAGTAACCAGTTCCGGAAGGGAAGTTGCAAGTGGCAGCATTAAAGCGCCTATCCAGGCTGTTCCAATGCCGGTATTTTTCGCCACTACAGCTGCTGTTCGGGTAAGCCGACCACCGGCAAGAACTATTATTAAAGCACACATTAAAAACTGCAACCAGGGATTGATCATCTTGCACCCTCTGTAACTGATTAAATTAAATGGCGCCGAAAATATAACAAATGAGGCGCAACAAAGCAGAAATTCTTTATTATATATGGGGGAAAATATAAATCGAGATAATATAGATCAGGGAATGTTTAACTCCGCAATTGAGCAGATAAGTTTAGATATAGTTAGCTGTACCTGAAAGTTATTATTCTCTGTGCATTTAAATATTCCTGCTACCCGCTACAAAAAACCTAGCGGTAATTACCGGTAATAAATGGATTTGTTTCTGCTTCATCACCAATAGTTGTAGCAGGTCCGTGACCGGGATAAACAATCGTATCAGGTGGCAATCTAAGTAGTTTTTCACTAATGCTCTGTATCAATACATCAAAGGACCCGCCGGCCAGGTCAGTTCTTCCAACTGATCCGGCGAAGAGAGTATCTCCACAAAAAAGCAACTTGCCGGAATGGAAACATACTCCTCCGGCAGAGTGACCGGGTGTTTCAATTACCGTTAAAGTTTCATTACCAAAACTAATAATATCACCTTCTAAAATAAAGCGATCAGGCATGGGTTGTTTTTTCAGAACAAGCCCCAGGCCAAAACCCGGATTATTGTATACATCTAAATCTTTTTCATGTAAAAGGATCGGAACTTTAAATTCTGCTTTGAGTTTCCCATTTGCGCCAATATGATCTATATGCCCGTGTGTATTTAAAATGTATTTTATCTCAAGACTCATACTTTTTATTTTGCCGATTATACTTTTACCTTCAGCGCCCGGATCTATGACAACTGCCTCTTTTGATTCAGGGCAGGCAACAATATAACAATTCGTGCCAAACATACTGACAGTGAGAGATTCAATCTGCATGTATTTCATCCTTCCATTCGAGGACTTTATAAACATTCGGCAATATATCCGTCAGGCATGACATTGACGGCTGAAGCTCCTGACGTAGCTTATAATCACCTACAAGCAGAGCGGGAACTTGATTCAGGGTGTGATCACGGGTTGTAAAATCTTCGATATTACCGTGATCACTACTAACAAGTAAGAATTCTTCACCGGGATCAAGCTGCTCCGTAAGGGTGCCGATGAACCTGTCCAAAATTGATATAACTCTCACTGCTTCTTTTTCTTCTCCCATGTGACCGGCAAGATCGCTTAGAAAATATTCGAAAAGGCAAAAGTCATAAAGGGAGCTTATTTTTAGTAATCTATGCGCACCTTCTTCCGGTGTTATTAGTGGAACCTTGCAGCCCATGCGCAATAAAATATCGTTCGTTATATCCATATATAAAGCTTTTCTGTTATTCAGATCTTCGAGCGAAAAAAACCGGAGTCCCCCGTAGTAAGTAATTAGTGTGGAACAGGAATATCGTTCACCAGGCAGACCTCTTCGAAGCATTTCAAAAAAGGCAGGCCTATATGCATTTGCGAAACAAACTTTATAACCTTTTCTCTTCAGCTGACCGAACATTCCTCTTGAGGCCAATAATTTCCTTAACTTATAATTTGGAAATCCGTTTGTATGTTCACCCAGATATGCCGGAGCATTAAAGCCTGTAAAAATTGATGCCTGACCGGTAGCACTTTGTGGCAGCCCTGAAACACCGAGCGTTGCATCCAGCTTCAGTAAAGATGCTTCTTTACCAACAAAACCGGCAGCAGAAGATGTTAGACTGCTCCCTTCCAGAATGCGGTTAAAGCCCGGTGTATCAGTAAGAATAAATGGGTTAGCCGGCTTATCGCTTCCCAGGCCTAGCCCATCAATAAATATGAAAAGTAATCTCAATTCATACCTCCAGGCTGCTATTCTTCATTGTTTTCAAGCTCTTCGTCGTTATTTTCTTGTTGGCCGGGCTCGCCGGACGAATCCGGTTCTTCTTCCTCGGGTTGTTCAACTTCCATCTGAGCAGGAAGATTTTCGGGACGTTCTCCCAAAACAACAGTTACTTCGTTTTCAATACCTTCACGGTAATATGTTATCGTAACAGTGTCTCCCGGATAGTAGGAAAAAAGTTTATCAAACAAGAGCGCCAGGTAGAAAACATCTTCGCCGTTTATTGATACAATGATGTCGCCCGCCTGCAGACCAGCATTATCAGCAGCAGACCCAGGAGCCACATCAACAATGATAACCCCTCTTTCAGGCTCGACTTCTCCGTACTGTAACCAGTCATCAATGATCACTCCTAGATGAGGACGGATTACGCGGCCATGTTCCAGAAGATCACTCATAACTCTCTTAACAGTGTTGCTCGGTATAGCAAGACCAATTCCTTCAACACCGACAAGGGCAATCTTTGCGGTATTAATTCCAATCACTTCTGCATTCAGATTAATCAGAGGGCCACCGCTGTTACCGGGGTTTACAAGAGCGTCTGTCTGGATAAAAGGATAAATATATTCACTGCGGGGAAATCTAACCTGGCGTTCGAGTGCGCTGATAATACCGGAAGTTACGGTTTGCTGAAAGTAACCGAACGGATTACCGATAGCAAGAACTTTCTCTCCGACCCTCAGCTGATCAGAATCGCCAAGTTGAAGAGCAACCAGTCCAGTTTCTTCTATTTTAAGTAATGCCAGGTCAGTTAAAGTGTCAGATCCTATTAATTCAGCTTCATAAATACCCAGGCCTGGAATAATTACTGTTAAATGATCAGCAAGATCAACTACATGCTGATTAGTAATGATATAGCCCTCTTCATCAATAATTACTCCCGAGCCCGATTCAACTTCTTCGAGCCGCTGCTCTCCAAATCGGTTAACATTAAGATGTTTATTAACACCTACTACTGCAGCCAGTGCTTGTTCGGCTACATCAGCCAGGCTGTTCTCTATTTCAATTTCCGGAAGATCTTGTTGTTCTTCTACTTCATCTTCAGTTTCTTCCGGGATGACCACATCTGCCGGCGGGGATAGAAAGAAAATAAACAACCCGTACAATATAGCAGCCCCTAACAGAATTCCTAAAACACCAAAGGCTATATAGCCAATAGCAGACCAGAAGCCACCTCTTCCTGAATTTTTGTTATTATCCATGGAGTAAAACCTCCTTGTATATAAGTATATTGTAGTTATTGAATTAAAATTAATCTTATTATCAAGTTTATCTCAAAGAACCTCCAACGTAAAGGATCCAATAATATGACCCTGGTAGAAAGGTTACTCTGCTTCACCACTGGCACGGTCATATTCATGATCATTAACTCTTTTTATTGAAGCCCCCAGACTAATAAGCTTTTCTTCAAATTTTTCATAACCACGATCAACGTGATCAATCGAACTGATTTCACTGATGCCATCAGCCATAATTGCTGCTATTATCAATGCCGCTCCTGATCTCAAGTCGGGAGCTGATACAGGAGCTCCTGACAAACCATTCCCGCCTTCTATCAAGGCAGTACGACCTTCTACTTTTATTTGGGCGCCCATTCTTTTGAGATCGTCAACATGATTATAACGCCCGTCAAAAACGTTTTCCGTTACAACACTTAACCCTTTTGCTGCTGTCAGCAAAACCATGCCGGGTGGCTGTAAGTCTGTTGGAAATCCGGGGTAAGGAAATGTTTTCAAATCAGAAGGTTTCAGATTCACCTCTCCATCTACTTCTATCATTTCCGGTTCAACTTCAACCTTTGCTCCCACTTCCCGCAGTTTTGCCGTTATAGCTTCAAGGTGTTTTGGAATAACATCCTCTACAACCACTCTCCCTCTGGTTGCAGCTGCAGCCAGCATAAAGGTTCCGGCCTCTATCCTGTCAGGAATAACGGTGTGTCTTGCACCGGTAAATTTACCGGCACCATCAATTCTAATAACATCAGTACCTGCTCCTCTGATTGAAGCCCCCATTGCGTTAAGAAAGTTGGCAAGATCAACAATTTCCGGCTCCTTGGCAACATTTTCTAAAACTGTTCTGCCTTCTGCCGCAGCTGCAGCCAGCATTAGATTAATTGTTGCCCCGATACTTACAACATCAAAATATATACGGGCGCCAATTAGTTTATCTGCAGTAAGCTTAATCATACCATGTTCAATACTACTCTTTGCCCCAAGTGCAGCAAATCCTTTAAGATGTTGATCTATAGGTCTTGGCCCCAGATCACATCCACCTGGAATTGGAACTTCTGCCCTGCCGAAGCGAGCTAACAAACTGCCCATAAAATAGTATGAAGCCCTCATTTTTTTAACCAGATCATATGAAGGGGCTATTTTAGATAAACCACCGGGGGTCAGTTCAACAGCATTACGACCTCGCCTTCGGATTTTCACACCCAGGTCTTCAAGTATGGCAATCATGGTACGAACATCTGTAATATCAGGAAGATTTTCAAGGAATACCAAGTCTTCAGTTAACACCGCAGCAGGAAGTACTGCAACTGCAGAATTTTTTGATCCGCTAATTCTGACTTTGCCCTGAAGTGCAGTTTTTCCTGTGATAATAAATTTTTCCATAACTACCTCCTACCGCTAATCTTCATCTTATTTCATGTCGGAAATTACAGTTATTACCTATTTAAGGCAGTTGTTCCGGAACAACACTTTCCTGCTCAAGGTTGCCTGTAAAAGCATTTATATAATAAATTTGACCATCTTGCAAAACTATCCTCCAAACAGGAGGTATTTCCCATTTTTCTGCATCATACTCACCACTAAAGTAACCTAAAGTAACAGAGGTTATTGTTCTTGGCTCAGCACTGGACCCCAAATCCCTGACAAAGTTCGAAAGGGCCTGTGGGGCAGTAATTACTTCCATTTCCCTCGTAATTTCACTTTCAACCGGTTTTAACCAGTATATCTCAACTGATTTAATGCTGTGTCCCTCAAGAGTAACCTTTAAATGTCCGGCAAATATCGGACACGAGTCAGAAACCTGATAGTAGTGCAAAATCTTTTCTCCGCCTTCAGTAGTTTCAAGATAATCAAATACAGCACCTTCGGGCATCAGTTGCTGATCGTCAATGAAATTTTCGACATAGGTTCTAAGTTCACGCTCTTCAAATTCTGCTATATTTTCAGCAGGCTCGAATGGCGGGGTATAAAGAACCCTTATTAATCCGGTTGATTGTACAATTGCTGTTTTGTCATCTTTTTTGTAAAAAGTAGCATCTCCATTACTACTAAACTGGGCACCTTCCTGCAAAAGTTTCAACAATACCTGCCTTTGAAATTCCAGTGAAGTTGACACGGTCATAAAAATACCTGTCTGTACTGAGCGATCAATAGAAGCTTCAAGTGTATAATTGTTATCTTCGAGTAATTCATCTAAAAGTTGCAGATCTTCTGTAGAAACCGCCACCTGCGTCAATCTGCCAAAATCCGGCCAGAACAACTGATAGCCAAGGAAGAGGTTTAAACCGGCAAAGGCAATAATCAAAATTAATTTGGCTCGCTCAAGATTCACTTCAAAGCCTCCTCATTAACCCGGGTTAATGTATCAGCTTTAAGTAGATAACTTTTGCCGCTGATCTGGACATACCACACCGGTTCTCCATAATAATCCGTTCCGGAAGCATTAACAGCATATGCCAGATGCATTGCTTCCAGGCGCAGTGAAGTACGCAGTCCGGGCAAATCTTGTTCATAAATCTTCACTGCTGCTTCCAATGCTTCACTCCATTCTGCAGTAATAATTTCATCATTACTCACATTAGAATCTGCCGGAAAATATAGTGATCGTGAATAGTGCACCAGACCCCGATCGTTAAATATCACTTTAGTTGGAATTAAAGTATATAGCGGGTATCCATTGGCAAACATCCTCCACTGGGCCAAATATGACACTGCATTGACCCAGCCCGTAGATGTAAGCGACTCCAGCTGCAGTCCTTCAGGCCACCCTCCATGATAGCTAATCAAGTTGTTGCTGTTTTTCAGAGCATCCGCATAGGTAAAAGTAACTCTGCTCTCTTCCAGGCGAGGGTTGGAATATTCAAGACTTTCTGAAGTCAACCGTAGCCCTTTTTCGCCATCGGTATATATAAGTCCGCCGTCTTTTTCTTCGATAACCCTGGCTAAATTATAATCTACAAAAAAAGTTTTTAGTAAAATATCTCTGTCTGTATCTTCATTAACAAGAACAATTTTTGTCATAACTGCAGGTTTAAGCGGTAAGAATAACGGAACCGGCAAATTCAGACCCCGGCCACTTGAGCTGTAAAACATATCTTCCCTGAGTAAAAAATATAAATCCCTGTCATTCTCATATATGTTCGCAAGTATTTCAAGCAGCAAATTTTTTGTTCTATCAGAAACAACCGATATATGCCTGAATTCTTCTGCTGAATTCTCAGCAACTAAAAATATTTCGCTGTTATGCTGCTTCAGCTTAATCTCATAAACTATATTTCCCGGGTAATCTTTTAACCATGGAACCTCTGCACCGGTTGGCAGGCCGGGTCTGAAATATAAAGTAAGTAAAGTAACGTTTTCATCGGATATGACGTCTGATTCATCCGGCAAATCGTTTAATGGTAACTGCAGCGATTGATTAATGTGGCTCCAGATTTTAGCAAATTCTTGATCGGCTTCATTCAGCAGGTAATAGCCGCCCTCAACTGTAACCGTTGCGTAGGCTGGATAAAAGACTTCTTCGAGCGGGCGTGGTTTTTCTACAATTATTCTTTCATAAACATCTTCCGCAATCAGTTCAGCAGGTTGCTGTCCATACCAAAGTTGGTATGTTAAAAAAAGGCTTGAAAATACCAGTATAATTAAAATAATACTTTTTATTTTTTCTACCATTACTTAAAATACCTCCCCCGGACTTGCAGCAGGAAGCGTAAACGAGACCCTGGTTCCTAAACCGACAATACTGTCAATATTAATTGTTCCTCCATGGCCTTCAACCACTTTTCTTGCTATTGACAAGCCTAATCCTGTTCCACCATAATCTCTGCTGCGGGTTTTTTCTACCCTGTAAAACCTTTCAAAAACACGGGGCAGCTCATCTTCAGGGATACCATGGCCGGAATCGCTTATAAAAACTTTAACGTAATTATCTTCTTTCACTGCATCAATAGCAATTTTCCCTTCAGAACCAGTATACCGGGCCGCATTATTCAGAAGGTTGGAGAATACTCTCATCACCTTGTCGCGATCGATATAAACAATAAACTGTTCATAAATATTAACTTCAACATTGGGATGCTTAACACCAAGTTTTTGCCGGAGCTGATCGGTAGCTTCAAGAACCAAATCTTTCAAATCAACCTCGGAATTCTGCCAATAAACCTGGCTGGCATCCATTTGAGACAAAACCAACAGATCTTTTACCATATTAACCATTCGATCGGTTTCTTTGGAGAGAACATTTAAAAAACGGTTTCTCGTATTAGGTTCTTCAGCTGCTCCATCAAGAAGAGTTTCAACATAACTCTTAACTGTAGCCAGAGGGGTCCTTAGTTCGTGAGATACATCAGCAACAAATTCTTCCTGCCTTTTTGTCAGTTCCCTTTCCCTTGTAATATCATGCAGTACTATTAAGGTTCCATCAAGCTTGCCTTTTCCCACTTTAAAGGGAGCAATTTTAATCTGCATAGTACAATCAGGAGAGCTGCTTGATATTTCAGTTGTCAGGGAATGCTGTTTGCGTACAAATTGGCGCATAGTATCTGAACCGATGAGGTTGCGAAGGAGGTTAAACCCCGATCTCCCAAGAGAAGGTGCTTTCAGGGCTAAATTCTGAACCAGACGTTTTGCTGAAGGATTAATCTGGATTACGCGGCCCTTCCCATCAAGAGCAACAATGCCATCACTCATATTATTAATAATAGCTTCAACTTTGCTTTTTTCAGAAGACATCTCATTTATTGTGAAACTAAGTTGCTCAGCGAGATAATTAAATGTTTCTCCAAGTCGGCCAATTTCGTCAGAGGTTTGTACTGCAATATTACGACTAAAATCTCCGCCGGCCATGTTTAAAGCCTGATCAGTTACCTCTTTAATTGGTGATGTTATCGTTTTGGTTAAAACAATACCGAGGAAAAAACTAACAGCCAGCGCCAGCCCCACCCCGGTAAGTAATATTGTTTTTACTTCATTAAGGGTATCATCAACAGCCTTAAGGGATCCGCTCAAATAGATAACGCCCAGAGTGCTTTGATCGTTCCGCACTGGAAAAGCAAGGTAATAACGCCTTTCCTGGTTGATCGGATCATAACGCATGTTATCGCTTAAATAGCCAGCAAGGGCACGGGTTATTTCTTCTCGAATCAGCCGGCTTCCGATCAGGGCCTGGCTACCAGACGATCCTATAATGTGAGCAAAATTATCGAGTATGATAATTTCCATATCGTGTAAATCTCTGAATTCCCTGGCCAGCCTGACGGTATCTTCTGCCCACCCCTGTCCTTCGCCAAAACCGGGTTCCATAAAGACAGAAAGAAGCCTGGCCTGGTTTTCAAGACCTTCTTTATAATTACGAAGATAATATTGTTCCAGTGACTGGACAAGATAAACACTGATGAGTTGTAGTGAAAAAAGAATGAGCATCAGGTAGATGAAGATGATCTTCCACTGGAGACTTCTAAATATTCTTCCTCCGCCTGAAATAATAGCCGACACCCCTCTTTGTGTGTATGTAATCAGGCTTTGCCGGATTTAGTTCCAACTTTTCACGCAATCGACGCACAGTGACATCTACAGTACGTTCGTCGCCTATGTAATCGTAACCCCATACCTGATTTAATAATTGATCACGGCTGAAAACATAACCAGGCTTAAGCATCAGGTAGACAAGAAGGTTATACTCACGTAATGTTAGTTCTACCGGTATACCTTGATTATAAACCTGAACTTCATCACGGTCTACAGTAATAGATCCTATCGTCAGTTTAACTTTTTCCCTGCCTGCGTCAGAGCTCCCATTTCTTCCCCTGCGCAAAATAGCCTTGACCCTTGCAGTTACTTCACGGGCGCTAAATGGTTTCGTTACATAGTCATCTGCTCCCAGTTCAAGGCCAAGTACTTTATCAACTTCCATCTCTTTGGCAGTAAGCATAATTATTGGTATATCCCTGTCAGCCCTAATCAGCCGGCAAACCGTAAAACCATCTTTTCCAGGCAGCATAATATCAAGCAGAATCAAGTCGGGATTTTCATTATCTACCATCTGTAAAGCTTCATCGCCATCAAATGCAGTTAAAACTCTGTAGCCTTCTTTTTCCAGGTTATACTGAAGTATTTCGACAATTGGCTTTTCATCATCAACTACCAGAATAGTTTCCATCGGCTATGTCTCCCCTGCAGCTTATAATAGAATAAAAATTCTCTTCTAATATCGGCAATACCTGCATAAAACAGAACAACAATATTCCACATATTTATTAGTGTATTAATTTAAACAAGCCCCTCCCCATTTAGGAGAAGGGCTTATCAAATCATAATAGTTTATGGTTTAAAAAACTGCAAAGGATCAATCGGTTTATGCTGATAATACGTATGCCATTCGCCGGAACCGTCATCAAGCCTTGTTTCAAAATGAAGATGTGGCCCTGTGGAGCGGCCGGTTGATCCTGCCTTGGCTATAACCTCTCCCTGCTCTACAGCCTGCCCCTCAGTAACAAGGTTAGCGTTGTTATGGAGGTAGAGAGTCCAGAAAGAACCATGGTAAACGATAATATAATTACCCTGGGTTCTGCCATGTCCGGAAAACCATACTACACCGGTATCGGCTGCAAGAATATCGGTACCAGTTGCGGTGTGGATATCAATACCTGTATGCCAGGTGCTAAAACCCCTCCCAGGGGTTACTCCGCCACCGCCATCAACAGGCCATATAAACTCACCGGTGCCAATTGAAGGCACCTGTGCTGTTCCCCAAGCTTCAACCCGGGTTACCGGTTCTTGAAGAATATTTTCGCTGACTCTAATTCTGTCTATCTCTACACCGTTTTCTTTAGTTACATGGAATGTTAATTCTTTCTGGCCCTCTTTTCCCTCAACAATAACCTCTTTTTGCACAATCCACATCTCTTCATCCTCAACAATTTCTGTTTCAAAAGGAATCGGTTCCACCATAAGCACCTCTTCCAAGGTCCTGATGTGGATGCTATCACCATTTACGGGAGGTGATTCAACCTGCATCGCTTGTTCAACAGGCGATAAAAATGCCAGCAGAAGCGAATCTGTTTGATCCCCATAACTAAATGACTGTCTGCTATCCAGACTTCCCCGGTTGATCTCATCATAAATATATGCAGTCTGGTGTGCAGGAACTTCTTTATTCTCCACGATCATAGCGACAACTTCTTCAGGTTCAAACACATCGTCCGGTGAAACAGAGCAGGGTTCAAGAGCAAGCTGATCTGTAACAACAGTGCTGATAACTGTAGAATTATTACTGGTTTTACTGTAAGTATTTTTTAGTTTACCCACAATAACATCAAGATCGCTTTCTTCAGATACAGCAACAAGAGGCAACCCGTTTACAGTCAGCATATGAACGTCAGTAAGAAAAGTCATGCGCTGCCTGATAACCGATTCAACTTTATCCTGAACCGGTTTGCTGTCAGGTCTGAATTCTTTAACCAACATTATTTCTTCCCCGGGAGACATATGCAAACCGTAAAATTCTCCGCATTTATCGGTTAGATCGCTGACAAATCTTTCAACATCTTTAGCCTCTTCAACAATTCCAACTTCCTGATCGTTAAAATAAACAACATATACATAGTTGCTAAAGTACTCATTAAGACTTAGCAGCATTACAACTATTGCTGAAGCAACTATAACAAAATGAGCGCATCTGATCTTTTGTTCTTTAAGGCAAGTTATAAAATAAAGCAATATATCTTTCTTACTATTAAAAGCCTTAATCCTCGGCCGCTTGCCAGCAGGCACAATTTGGATAGACCTTGGTTTCATAATAGTAGTCCTTTCTGTAGTTCAAGGTGTCAGTTGCTCCTCGCTTTATCTATCCCTTCACGTGGCGGTACTAAAAAATATTAATCTTTGTTACTTCCAAAAGCAATCTGCCGATTATTCAGAGCGGCATGCAAAGCTCTTAAGCATAAAATATATTATTAGTACAAAAAAACGGCATTGCTGGTTAAGCTATCCGTTAACTAAAATATTATATCATTTATGGTCAACTAGGGCAAACGGGAAACTACTTCACGTGCGGCGATCATACCGGTGGCTGAAGCCTGGATTAAACCCCTGGTTACACCTGCACCGTCTCCTGTGGCAAACAAATTTTTAACACCTGTTTCGAAACTGCTATCTAAATCCAGCCGGTACGAATAAAATTTAACCTCTACACCATATAATAGTGTATGCCTCGAATTAACTCCGGGAGCCAGTTTGTCTAAAGCTTCAAGCATCTCAATTATTGCTAAAAGATACCTGTAGGGTAACACCAGGCTTAAATCTCCGGGAGTAGCCTCCGTAAGGGTAGGTTGCACCAGCCCCCTTTTAATCCGTTCCGGTGTGGAGCGTCGTCCCATTAACAAATCGCCAAGTCTTTGAACTATAACACCATCTCCAAGCATATTTGCAAGACTTGCAATATAACGACCGTAACGAATCGGTTCCTTAAAAGGCTCTGTGAAAGATTTACTGACCAGAAGTGCAAAATTTGTATTGCCGGTCCTTGATTCAGCAAAACTATGGCCATTTACAGTGATCAGCCCTTCATTATTTTCAGTAACTACTACACCATATGGATTCATACAAAAAGTGCGGATACGATCATCAAACTGACTGGTAAAATAGATCAGTTTTGACTCATATATTATTTCAGTAATATTTTCCATAATTACAGCCGGAACCTCAATCCTTACGCCGATATCAACCGGATTGTTGAATCCTTTAAGTCCCAAACGAGCTGATTCATGGTGTATCCACTCTGCCCCGCTGCGACCGGGGCAGCATATAACATAATCTGAGTGCAATATTTGACCATTTGCAAGTTTAACCCCATTAACAATGCCCTCAGAGGTTAATATTTCATCTACCATTGTATTCATTTGAATATCAATTCGTCCCTGAAGGGCTTGATACATTTTTTCCAGTACACGGTAACAATTTTCTGTTCCCAGGTGTCTTATTCTTGCCGGGATCAGATTAAGACCTGCAGCAGCAGCGCTGCGAGACATGTTTTTTATCGCTTCTGAATCTGTGCCATATACTTCATCCGTTGCGCCAAAAGAAATATAAACGCGGTCTACTTCTTCAATTAGTTGTTCTAACCTGTCTTTGTTAATAAACTCGCTTAAATTGCCGCCAAAGTCGGGAGACAGGGTCAGCTTACCGTCACTAAAAGCGCCGGCTCCACCCCAGCCACAGGTTATTGCACAGGGTTCACAGCGCAAACACCGCCCATATTCTCTCTGAGTTTTACATTTACGCTTTTCAAGCGGGGAGCCTTTATCAATAAGAAGTACTCTGGAATGGTTTTGAGCAGCAAGTTCAAGTGCTGCAAAAATACCGGCAGGACCGGCCCCGATAATAATGACATCATATTTAACATGTTCCATCTACTTATTACCCTTCTTCTCTGATAGATTTTTGGGCAACATTTGCAAACTTGGTATATCGATCGAGAAAATAGAGTTCAACAAGGCCTGTTGGTCCGTTCCTCTGTTTAGCAATATTTATTTCAGCTATATTACCTTTTTCTGAATCTTTATTGTAATATGATTCGCGATATATAAACATTACCAGATCAGCATTCGCTTCAATGCCGCCTGATTCCATCAGGTCACTGAGTATAGGCCTGCGATCCGGTCTTTTTTCCACAGCACGGCTTAGCTGAGAAAGTGCAACCACTGGAACAGTCAGCTCTTTTGCCAGCGCTTTTAATGCTCTTGATATCTCTGAAAGTTCCTGCTGCCGGCTTTCCGATCGACTGAAACCACGCATCAGCTGCAGGTAATCGACAAATATGGCTTCTAACCCTTTCTCTGCCTTTAAACGACGGGCTTTGGCCCTAACCTCCATGACCGATAGAGATGCGCTGTCATCTATATATAATGGAGACTCACTAAGAGGTCCTACTGCCCTGGTAAGTTTGTGCCACTCTTCCTGCGAAAGAAAACCTCGTCTCATATTCTGAGCGTCAATTTGCGATTCCGCGCAAAGTAACCGTTGTGCCAGCTGATCTTTAGACATTTCCATGCTGAATATAGCAGTCGGTCGTTTTTCTCTGACCGCAATTTGCTGAGCCATATTAAGAGCCAGGGTTGTTTTACCCATGCTGGGACGGGCAGCTACAACTATTAAATCGGAGTTCTGAAGGCCGGAAGTCAACCTGTCCAAATCTGTAAAACCTGTAGAAATTCCAGTAACGCCTTTTTTTTCATCATATAGTTTTTCAATCCGATCAAAAGCCTGTACCAGTACATCCTTCAGGGATGCAAACCCTTGTTGCTTTCCCCTCTTGCCAATTTCAAAAACCATCTGCTCTGCTTCATCGAGAAATTCGTCAACATTGTGTGGTGCGTCGAAACTACGCGAGACAATTCCGGTTGCAGTCTGAATTAATGCCCGCAGGATTGCTTTTTCCCTGACGATCTGAGAATGGTACTGTACATTTGCCGCTGTGGGGACAGCGTTTGCCAGGGTTACCAGGTATGAACGCCCTCCAACCTCTTCCAAGCACTGGTTGCGCTGCAGCTCCTCGGAAAGAGTAACAAGGTCAACAGGCTCTCCCTTTTCGCTTAATGATATAATTCCGGAGTATATTTTCTGGTGAGCAGTACTATAAAAATCCTGTTCTACCAAAAGTTCAGCAGCTGAAAAAATCGCTTCCCGGTCGATAATCATCGATCCAAGAACTGATTGTTCAGCCTCTTTGCTCTGTGGGGGCACTCTGTCGCTGATAACTACCAAACGCTGATAACTCCTTTCAGATAATGCTTAAGGCTATTCCTCTTTTTCTACGATAACCTCTGCGTCAGTTTTTATCCCCGGATAAAGGCGAATTGCCACTTTATACGAACCTAAGCTCTTTATCGGCTCTTTTATCTCGATTTTCTTTTTATCTACATCAAAACCGGCCTCTTTCAGTTTACCGGCAATATCTGCAGGTGTCACAGAGCCAAACAAACGGCCGCCTTCACCGGCTTGCATATTAAAAATCAACTTCAAATCAGACATTTTGTCAGCCAACCCCTGGGCGTATTCTTCCTGTCTGCGGCTTTCCGCTTCGAGTTTGTCCTTTCGCTGCTCCCATTCTTTAATTCTCTGAGGAGTAGCTTCAACTGCAAGGTTACGCGGTAATAAGTGATTACGCGCGTATCCCGGCGCGACATCCTTCAATTCACCTTTTTTACCCAAGTTAAGAACATCCTGCTGAAGAATTACCTGCATAGTATCAATACTCCTTTCCATACTTCATAACTCTAAATTCGCTCCCGAGTGGGAACGATCCTGCCTAATAAAAAACGGTGCCCGCATTTATTTGCATGACACCGTTTATGTCTTTAATGGGCCTCTCCAATTTACTCCGAGGTAAAAGGAAGCAGGGCCATAATTCTGGCTTTTTTTATTGCCCTCGTCAACTGACGTTGATGCCTGGCACAATTGCCGGATATACGGCGGGGCAACACCTTGCCTCTCTCTGTTACAAAACGTTTTAACTTCTCGTACTGTTTGTAGTCTACCGATTCTATTTTATCTACACAGTAACTGCAGATTTTCTTCTTCGGTTTTCTTCCCCTGTCACGCCTCAACTAAATAACCTCCTTCCATTAAAAAGGAACATCATCTCCGCTGATATCAATATCATCAACATTCGGGCTGTCAAATTCATTTGGTTTCTCATCCGAGCTGCGTCCGCGATCGAGAAATCTAACATCATCTGCTACAACCTCTGATGCTTTGCGCCTTACACCCTGACTATCATCATAAGAACGAATTTGTAATCTGCCGGTTACAGCGGCCAGGCTACCTTTATTCAGATAGTTGGCACAATTTTCGGCGAGCTTACGCCAGGTTACTATCTTGATAAAATCAGCTTCTCGCTCTCCCTGCTGGTTGGTAAAAGGACGGTCAACCGCAAGGGTAAATGTCGCTACCGGCACTCCATTGCCAGGAGTGTATCGCAACTCCGGATCACGTGTTAAACGACCGATCAAAACAACTTGATTTAACATAAAACGCCGTCCTTTCATTTTTTATTCGTCTTTTTTCTCTGCTTCCTGAGCAGCATCAACTTCAACTGTCTCTGCCGGTTCTTCAGCGGCAACAGGTTCTTCAACTTCTTCAGGTTCTTTAGGTTCTTCAGGTTCTTCAACTTCTTCAGGTTCTTCAGGTTCTTCAACTTCTTCAGGTTCTTCAGATTCTTCAATAACGGTTGCTTCATCCGCTTTTTCAAGTTCTGCCTGTTCCTGCTTTTCTGCCTGCGCTGCTGCTGCAGCAGCAGCTTCAGCAGCTTTTTCCGCGGCAGCATTAAATTCTTTCTCTTCCACGGACACGATCATATAACGAATCACAGCATCGGTAACCCTGAAGTAATGCTCAACTTCAGGAATGACAGTACCATGCCCGCTGAAGTATACCAGGTAATAATATCCTTCTTTATGTTTGCTGATTTCGTAGGCTAACCGGCGTTTACGCCAATCGAGGACCGTACTTACAACTCCGCCTTCCTTGGTAATGGCGGTTTTCAAATCATTTAAAACTTCCTGGTGCCCGTCTGTTTCTACTTCCGGACTGATGATAAGCATAATTTCATAATATCCCAAATTTTTCACCTCCCTCTGGACTAATGGCCCCTTCTAAGGAGCAGGGATTAACCTGAAACATGATAGCACATATGTTCAAACCTGGCAAGCAGAGGGAAATTAATTTTCTTCATTTTCCATGTAAGCAGGGCCGCGTTTTATTATTTCAACTATACCCTTAACAATACCGGCAGCTGGAACAGCAAGAATCATTCCCAGTAGGCCAGCCAGTCGTCCTCCGGCCAATATGACAACTATGACTGTAAATGGTTTCAGTTTAACAATTCTTCCTAAAACAATTGGCGCCAGAAACATACCGTCAAGCACCTGAATTAAAACATATAAAATAATAACAATAAGAGGGGAAGGAGTGAGGGGTGAAATACTCAGCAAAACGGCAGGAACAGCGGCAATGTAAGGACCGATATATAATATGAAATTAAATATCCCTGCCAGCATACCTAAAAGTAAAGCATATGGCATCCCCACAATGGCCAGCGCTACTCCCGTTACAATGCCTACAATTGTACAGCGTATAAGCGATCCACGAATAAATGTTCCTGCATTCGTATCAATAATTAATAGAATCTCTTCAGCAAGCGGCCTTTTAGCTAGAGGCACCAGTTCAATTAACTGTTCCCTTACTGCTTTAAAATCATAAAGCAGATAAAAAACCAGGAATAGGACCAGGATAAAATCAACAGCTCCCCCGATCAAAGACATTGAAGCCTCGGCAATATATTCAACAGCCAGGTTTAGATTATCAGTAAGGTTAACCAGGTAACCCCTTACCTCTTCTTCAATATCAAGATTTATAGTTTGCTGAGAAAGCCAGGACAGGTATACCTGCAATCTGCCGGCATAATGGGGAAAAGCATCGATTAGTTCAGAAGTCTCGTAAATGATTACCGGTATAACCAGGCTCAATACAAATGTGCAAAGTAACAGAAAAATAATAAACACCAGCACTGTGGCAAGACCATGTTTAATCTTAAATTTTTCTTTAATCCATAAAAGGATCGGATAAAGGATATAGACAATAATAATACTGATTAGAATCAGGCCAATCAACCAGGCAAGACTGTTAATCAGCCAGGCGGCTGCTGCGATGAAAACAATCAGCCCGACAATACGGGTTAATAAATACCAGTTTTTATCCAAACCGATACCTCCCTGCTTATGTACGAAAACGGAAATACAGGACTTCGCCGTCTTTCACAGGATAATCTCGCCCTTCGACTCTGCTGAAACCTTTTTCGCGCGCCTGTGAAGGACCGCCCATGGTAACCAATAAATCCCAGGGAAATGTTTCAACGTTGATAAAACCTTTCTCCATATCACTATGTACTTTTCCGGCCGCATTTAAAGCCCTGGTAGAGGCCGGTACAACCCATGCTCTTGACTCGACACCTTTTACCGTGTAAAAAGTTGCAAGCTCCAGTAGATTGTAACATTCTTTTAACAATAGTGCAGCCCGGCTCTCTTTTATACCGTATGCCTCCATAAACGCTGCTCTTTCAGCAACAGGTAAATCAACCATTTCTGCTTCCAGGCCGGCACAAAGATAAAAATATGGGGCATCATCGGGAGTTTTCAATGATACAGGCGGTAAGCCTTCTGCATGATTACATACATAGATCATTTTTTTGAGGGTCAATAAAGAAAGACCTGACAAAACTGCGCTTTCTGCATCTGAAAAATGAAGGCTACGCAGGGGTAATCCAAGATTCAGATGATTTTCTAAACGTGCTAAAAGATCAAGTTCAAACTGAGCTTCCTTTCTTTCAGCACTTTTTAGCTTGGGCTCAACCTTTTGTTTCCTCCTGTTGATCATTTCAAGATCAGCCAAACCCAATTCGAGATTGACAATTTCTAATTCAGCAGCAGATTCGTCATCCAGGGCATCAGGGCTCCTGAATTTAGCTACTACATGTATAAGAAGATCAACATTACGCAAGTGATCAAGAAATTGATTGCCAAGACCTTCCCCGCGACTGGCTCCTTTAACAAGACCGGCAACATCAATCACTTCGATATTTGCCGGTGTTATCTTTTCTGAACCAAATAAATCTGCAAGTGCCTCAAGCCGCATATCGGGGATTTTAACAATAGCCTTATTAGGATCTATAGTCGAGAAAGGGTAGTTCTCAATCGTTACGCTCTGTGAGGTCAGAGCTTTAAAGAGGGTTGATTTGCCGGCATTAGGAAGCCCGACAATACCGCAACTCCAAGCCATACATCAATCCCTCCCGAATCAGTCAATACATTAACCGTTCTCATTTATTAAACACTTAACCCGTTTTTCAAAGCGGGTTCTTGGAATCAGAACACTGCGGCCGCATTTTTCGCATTTGATTCTGAAGTCCATGCCAATCCTGATTATGCGCCATCTGTTAGCGCCGCAGGGATGTCCCTTTTTCATTTCAACAAGCTGGCCAACCGCATAATCTGCCATTGCTGCCGATCACCGGCTTTCAAATCTTCTCAAGTATTTTATTTATCTGGTTGAAAACTGCATCAATATCCTGATTTCCGTCAACCGGGCTTAATATTCCCTTTTTCTCATAATAAGCGATCAACGGTTCGGTCTGTTTTTTATATACTTCAAGGCGTTCTTTAACCGTTTCAAAAGTATCATCATCTCTTTGATATAAATCGCCCCCACATACGTCACAAACATTTCTAACTTTGGGAGGTTTAAATTTTAAATGAAAACTAGCGCCGCATTCACTACATACACGCCTACCGGTTAAACGCTCTATTAATTCTTCTTCTTTGACTTCGATCGATACTACCCTGTCAATATTAATTCCAATTCCAGGTAAAGCTTGCTCAAGAAAATCTGCCTGAGTAACAGTGCGGGGAAACCCATCTAGCAAAGCGCCTTCTGCACAGTCGGGATCAGTTAGGCGATCTTTAACAATTTCCACAACCAGTTCATCCGGAACCAACTGTCCCTGATCCATGTATTGTTTAGCCTTACGGCCCAGGTTAGTCTGCTCCTTGACGGCGTTCCTTAAAATATCTCCCGTAGAAACATAGGCAAGTTGATGTTCTTGAACAATTCTTTCCGCCTGCGTACCTTTACCGGCTCCTGGCGGGCCAAGCAGAATAATTAACATAGCTGTTCATCACCTTCCTTGAAACTCACAGTTAGTGCCAGATTATAGGTATTCTTTTTTTTATCGCCAATTCCTGCTGCATTAAGGGCCATTTGCTGCTGCTTAGAATGTAAATGCCTCTTAAACCTTGTTAAATATGTCATCGTGTCCGATTTGTTATGAATAATACGTTAAATAATTAAGCGCCTTTAAAGGCGCTTAATATGTCCGGCGTATTTAGTTTTTAAGCATTATCAAGACACTTTTTCATTTGTTCCCTGATGTGAAAATTCTTTTTCCTGCTTTTCATTATCAGCCGCATTGTAGCTGGATTCGTATTTATTTTTATCTTTTTCTGTTGTACCTTTGTTCTTCATTTCAACATTCCCGGAAATCATAGCGCCATCTTCAATCAGAAGCCCATTGTTTTTAAATATTCCGGCTACTACGGCAGTTCGCTTCAGTTCCAACTTTCCTTCAGCAGCAAGCTCTCCTTCATAATGGCCTGCTATTGTAACATTTCGGGCTTTTAATCCGGCAACGACATGACCGCTCTCGCCGATAATAACATCTCCCTTATTGAAGATATCCCCCTCAGCTTTGCCATCTATACGGATTAAACCCTGCCCTTTAATCGTGCCTTTGAAATGTGTTTCTTTTCCTATAATGGTATTCACTTTATCTGACGATGTATCTAAATTATCTTTTTTAAACAACTTACCAACCTCCTTAAGCTACTGCTTTTTCATGTAGTTGATCGGATTAACCGGTGAGCCATTGAAGCGAACCTCGTAGTGCAGGTGAGTCCCTGTTGTGCGACCGGATGCTCCCATGTAACCGACTACCTGGTCTCTCTCAACAAGCTGACCAGAATTAACTGCAAAACCGGTCAGGTGAGCATAATAAGTTTCATATCCATGTCCATGATCAACAATAACCATGTTCCCATAGCTTCCCCTGTATCCCGTAAATACAACTTTTCCTGGTGCTGTAGCCCAGATAGCCGAACTATGAGATCCAATAATATCAACTCCATTATGAAACTGATAGCCACTGCCATAAGGAATGGCGCGCATTCCAAAACCGGAGATCATGCGGCCGCGACACGGCCATATAGATGGTTTAGCATCAGCTTCAAGAGCAAACTCGCCAACCGTATCCAGGGTTTCAGACCTCTCGGGAACAATACTTTGTAAAAGATTAATATTATCGGAAGCTCGCCCAAGAACTCCTTCCGATGATGAACGGCTTCCATACAATCTGTCAAGTTCATAAACTTCATGTCCTTTATCCGGAGCATTTAAACTGAGACCGCTAAATACCTGATTCTCAACACCATTAGTCAAATCTTCTGGTTCAAGATCAAGTTTATCCGTAACCTGTTCAACGAGCTCGTCAATCAATTCTATCTGTTCCATCATCCTTTCAGTTTCTATGGCAAGGGCATTAATCTCTTCCTGCTGGGCCCGGTTTATCTGTCTCAGTGAATCTGCGTCCCTGGCTTCACTTGAAGCTTTCAGGTATGCATAACCTAACGCAGTTACTCCGACCAAGCCAAGCACAAGCGTTGCCACTGCAATTTGTACAACAAAAAGTGGAATGCGAAGACTAAATGTAGATTCTTCCGTATTGTGAGGTACTATCATAACAGTAAAACAACGTTTTGTTTTTTGTGACTCCATAAATACTTCCTTTCGTTTTAAAAAGCCGGGCCCGCCCCAAAACCAATATTTTTGCGCCGATCCCGACAATTACATTTTTAATTATAACATACTGAAGCAACCTAAAAATAATTTAGCTCATATTGTATCATATCAAAACTTAATTTACCTGGTTCCACAACATCTACACAAGAATCTGCATATTATATTTTATATTTGCTATTTGCTGAAATGATATGATTCATGAAACATCTTTGTCCCTGTACAACAAACAAAATGTTTCACGTGAAACATGATCTTTTCCTGAACATAAAAATCATCCGGATCATCTGTTGTTTCACGTGAAACATTTTATATGCCTTCCGGTTATATGCCTTCCGGCAGTAATTTTGACACCAAACGCTCAAGGTCTTCTTCACCGTAGTAATATATCTCGATTGTTCCGCCATTTTTGCCGGATTTAATTTTGACCTTTGTCCCTAATACTCTCTGTATTTGCAATTGAAGTTCTGCCTGGATCGGATCCTCTTCTCTGTGTGGATCTGTCTTAACGCCCCTGTTTTTTTTATCAACTAATTGTGTGGCCATCTTTTCTGCATCTCTAGATGTTAGTCCCTCAGATATAATTCTTTCTGCAGCCTCCTGCTGTATAGCAGGATCACTAATTGATAAAAGAGGTCTTGCTTGCCCGGAAGTTATTTCACCTTTTTCCAGAGCTTCGATTACAGGCGGCGAAAGCGAAAGCAGCCGAATACAATTTGCTACAGATGGCCTGCTGCGACCTAGCCTTCTTGCCAGTTCTTCCTGGGTATAGCTGAATTCTTTCATGAGTCTCTGGTAAGCTCGCGCTTCTTCAATCGGATTTAAATTTTCTCTCTGCAAGTTCTCAATTAGCGCAATTTCCAGCATCGCTTTGCTGTCATAAGATTTAACAACAGCAGGAACTCTGTTAAGTCCTGCCATCTTTGCTGCCCTACAACGCCGCTCTCCGGCTACAAGATAGTATGACCCTTCTTCACCAGATGGTGACAAAACAACTGCCTGCAGCACTCCATGCTCTTTAATCGATTCGGCAAGTCCCTGCAATTTCTGCTCATCGAACTGTTGCCTTGGCTGGTAGGGGTTAGGTTTAATTCTATCAAGTTCTACATCACTGGTTTCACCAGTTCCTGCTAATACCTCAGGAATAAGTGCACCCAAGCCTTTGCCCAATCGCCTTTTTTCACTCATCGTTCAATAACCTCCCCTGCCAGAGTTAGATACAACTCAGCGCCCTTGCTTTTCGGATCGTACTCAAGAATATGCTGCCCGTAGCTTGGAGCTTCACTCAGCCTGACGTTGCGTGGTATTACAGTATTGTATACGTACTGCTTAAAGTAGTTGCGCACTTCTTCTGCCACCTGCTCTGAAAGGTTTGTACGAACATCATACATAGTAAGAACTACACCCTCTATGCGAAGGTTTTCATTAAGATGCTTTCTTACCAGTGATATTGTATTCATCAGCTGTCCAAGCCCCTCTAAGGCGTAATATTCGCACTGAATAGGTATTAATATTCCATGGGAGGCATTGAGTGCATTTAGGGTGAGCAATCCCAGAGATGGTGGACAATCGATGAATACATAGTCATAATCCTCTTTAACCGGAATTAACGCTTTTTTAAGTTTTTCTTCCCTTGATACCATTGAGACCAACTCTATTTCTGCGCCTGCCAACTGTATAGAGGCCGGAACTATGTCAAGGTTTGGCCATTTTGTTGAAATTACAATGTCCGCTATATTCAGCTCATCCACTAATATATTATAAATACATTTTTGAATTTCTTTCTTAGACAATCCAAGACCGCTGGTAGCATTTCCCTGAGGATCTATATCGATCAGCAGTATTTTCTTTCCAAGTTTAGCTAAAGCAGCACCAAGATTGATTGCCGTTGTGGTTTTTCCGACACCACCCTTTTGATTAGCAACTGCAATTATTTGCGCCATGTATGTTCTCCCTTGATCTTAAGCAGCAGTTCAGTATTTTTATTGCTCTTTCTTAATTTTTTTACCAGAATCCGACTTAATCATATCTTTTGTAAATCTTATCGTTACCTCCAGGTAGTCGTCTTCTATTGTTTCATCAACAACTGGATTCAAACCTGATTGTTGCATAATTTTTATCGCTTCACGTATTGTATTCAAGACAATTCTCATATCTCTTATTATAGGCTTTTTCTTTTTCCCGCCTTCTTTTACAAAGTTTTTACCTGTAACTTTGGCAATTCTTTTCTCGGCCTGGCTAACCGTGAGTCCTCTTTCCCTGATTTCGTCTATCATCTTAAGCTGCTGCGGTTCAGATTCTATCTTCAATAAAGCTCTTGCGTGCCTTTCCGTTAATCCGTGATCGAGCAAAAGCCTGCGAACCGGATCACTCAATTTAAGCAGCCTGATTTTGTTGGCAATAGTGGACTGACTTTTTCCCAGACGTTGTGCAAGCATCTCCTGTGTAAAATTAAAGTTTTTCATCAGGCTTACATAACCCATGGCTTCTTCCAGGTAATTCAAATTTTCCCTTTGCAAATTTTCTATTAAAGCTAACGTTGCCATATCATTATCTGTAAGCGTCTTCACTGCAGCCGAAATTTTTTGCCAGCCAAGCTTTTTGCATGCCATGTACCTTCTTTCGCCTACTACAAGCTGATAGCCGTCACCAGCTCTTCTGACAACAATTGGCTGGATTAAACCGCATGCCTTGATCGACTGAGCCAGTTCTTCAATCTTTTCTTCGGCAATCTCTTTTCTTGGTTGGAAAGGGTTTGGCCCGATTTTATTAATTTCTATCGCCAGTACTCTTTCCGTGGTTGGTTCAATTTTGTTTAGCGGAAATTCTTCTGTTACTTTTTCTGTCATGATACCAGCGCCTTTTCTATGTATACTATGCTGCTATTATTAGACAATCTTTAGTGCTTTCCTTCCGGTTATCATAAATATTGATGTGACCATATTTTTCCATTCAGCTTCCAATTGGTCGTTTTGCCGGTTTGCCAACTGCTCGCGGATAACAGGCAGGGGTTATATCATTTTTCCTTATAATAAAGATAACTCTCTTCTCACCGGTCAATAATTTATAATGCCAGATTCCATCGGTTGCTCCACCACAAGATTCAATAGCTGTTTTTGCAAACTCAGCTTCTTCCTGCCAACGGGGTCCCTTGTATAATAATGCTCTGCCCCCGATCTTTAAAAATGGCAGTGTCAATTCTGAAAGAACTGCTAACTCAGCTACAGCCTTACTGGTAACATAATCATACTTTTCTCTGTGATTATGATCATGCCCCCACTCTTCAGCGCGGCCACAAATGTGTTTAATCTTTTTCAAACCCAGGGTTGTGGATACTTCATTTAAAAACTGGATCTTTCTATTATTGGAATCCATCAGGTACATATCTGTTTCCGGCAGCAATATTTTTATAGGCAATCCAGGCAGACCACCACCGGAGCCCAGATCAAGGATGCGGCTTCTTTTCATATTTTCAACCACAGTCAAAGGATAAAGTGAATCATATAACTGTTTAACTATTATTCCTTCGATAGTCCGTTCACCGGTTAATCTTTGCTTTTTCAGCCCCATATAAAGCATTTTTGCATATTCAAAAAGCTGATCTTTTATTTTCATACTGCTTTCAACTTTTAGCTGCTCGATGATATAATTGATCAGTTCTTGCGGAGATTTCTCTGGCAACAGATTTTCGTCCCCTCAATAGTTTTTCAATTTTTTACTTACCGAGACAAAACTCACTAAACACCCTATCCAGCAGATCATCATTCATAGTTTCTCCCTTTATTTCCCCCAGCTTTATCCAAGCTCGTTGCATTTCTGTACTCAATATCTCCAGGGGCATATGCTCAGTGGCTGTCAGAATATCCACAATAATCTGCAGGGCTTCTTTTAATACTTCTTCGTGCCTCAAAGTAACAACAACAGGGCACTCGGGTGCTGAGCCAAGTACTGAGTCCAGCTGTTCTGCAACTGCCAATTCCAGTGTTTCTATACCCTCACCCCTTAGCGCAGAGGTTTTAACCACTGAAGCATAGGGATAACTTTTCGCTACTTTATTTTGATCAATATTTTGTTCCAGATCAGCCTTGTTAATAATGATAACCAATCCCTGGTATTCTTCTTTTAGAGCTGCAATTGCAAAATCTGATTCCGACCAATCAGCTGATCCATCTACAACCATCAATATAAGCCTCGCTTCTCTGGCAGCATTTCTTGATCTTGCTATACCTTCTTGCTCAATCGGATCCTCTGTGCCCTGAATGCCTGCAGTGTCAACCAAACGTAACGGGTAGCCCCCAAGATTCATATATCCTTCAAGTAAATCTCTAGTTGTTCCGGGAGTTTCGTGTACAATCGCTTTTTGTTGTCTTAAAAGTGCGTTAAGTAATGATGATTTTCCTACATTTGGCCGGCCGATAATGGCAATGTTAACACCTTCCTGAAAAGCCCTATTAATTTCTACACCTCTAAGTAAATTGCAGATATTACTTTGGATGTTACTTAACGCTGCCAGTAAAATATTTTCGTCAAATTGATCAATATCAAACTCTTCGGGATAATCTAACATAGCTTCTATTGGCGCTCTAAGATCAATTAGTAATTTTCTTATATGATCTATTTTTTCAGATAGCTCTCCGCGCATAACTCTTGCTGCAGTTCGTACCGCTTCTTCAGATCGGGCCCGTATAATATTTATTACAGCTTCAGCCTGGCTTAAATCAATTCTGCCATTTAAGAAAGCTCTTTTTGTAAATTCACCCGGTTCAGCCAAACGTGCTCCTGAATCCAATACCAGTTTTAAGATGGTTCGTAATGCAAAGATTCCGCTATGACAGTTAATTTCTACTACATTCTCTCGAGTATATGTATTTGGAGCCGGCATGAAAGAGGTTAAAACTTCATCAACAATGTTGTTCTCCTCATCAGTAATATGTCCATAATACAAGTATCTTGAATGAGGATAGTCGTTTTTCCCGCTTTCCTTACACTTAAATACTTTTTTTATAATATTGAAAGATTCATTGCCGCTTAATTTTACAATACCAATCCCCCCTTCACCCAGGGGGGTACTTATTGCAGCAATGGTATCGTTGCTATACATCTGTTGCAGCCCCTTCCTTATAATAAAAAAACAACAAAAAACCGCCCCTTGCTGGGGCGGCGCCGCACTGTTATTTAATTTGGTGCAATGATTACTTTTCGGTACGGTTCCTGCCCAGTACTATAGGTTTTTATGCCCGGATGATCCTGCAGGGCGATATGTATTATTCTTCTTTCCTGTGGAGTCATCGGTTCCAGCGCCTGTTCATATCTGTCCTGACTTACTTTTCTTGCAACATTTCTGGCCAGTTGCATAAGGGTCTTTTCTCTTCTTGCTCTGTAGTTTTCAACATCTATAACCGTCATTTTATTTAAATTTTTAAATTGCCGTCTCATTACTATATTAACTATGTACTGCATATCACTTAATGTTTTGCCTCTTCTGCCAATCAAAACGCCGACATCTTCACCCATAATCATAGCTTCTAACTTTTCTTCATCCATTTCAACTGTGATGCTTCCTTCTATACTCATATTTACAAGCATCTCTTTTAGATATTTTTCCAGGAATTCTTTCGGTTCAAAGATTGGTTTTACTAAGACTTTTGCGCTTTTGTTGCCCAAAATCCCCAGTATGCCCTGTGAGGGCTCATCCATGACTTCTACCTTAGCATTATCTTTTCTTATGCCAAGTTCAGTAATCGCTTTTTCAACAGCTTCATCTACAGTCCGTCCGGTTGCTTCATATTCACTCATTTTTTACCTTTCCCCTTTTTTGCTTTTGTTTTAGTTCCCTTGGGTTCAGGTTTTTTATTAACTGCTTTATCATCGTCTTTTTTTTGTTCGTCCTTATCCTTTGGAGCACCTTCACATTTATCAACTTCTACAACTTTACTTTCATCTTTAACATCATCCATCTTAATTATGAACTTATGCTGCCCTATCGAAAACAGGTTATTCATAATCCAATAAATTACCAATCCGACCGGAAAACTAAAACTAAATACAGTAATCATAATCGGCATCATGTAGAGCATCATTTTTTGGCTGCTGTCTGCTGACATTGACATTTTGGAATACATATATGTAGTAGCGCCTGCAATTAATGGGAATATGTAATATATACTGATTTGGCTTAGAAAATTATCAAAACTTATATTTGGTATAGCCAGTAAATCTATAAATTCTGCCGACGTAAACAAATATGGATTAATCACACTCATGTCAAGAAATTTATCTGCTTCTCTCAGAAGCCTAAATATGCCGATTAATATTGGGAACTGCACTAACAGGGGAAGACACCCTGCCAGAGGATTCATATTATTCTCTTTCATAAATTCAGTTACTGCCTGATTCTGCTTCTCTTTATCATCTTTATATTTTTGCTGTATTTTTTTCATTTCCGGCTGCAGTTGCTGCATTCTCTTTGCTGATTGAATCTGCTTGTTGTTTAATGGAAAGGTAACCAGTTTAACCATGACAGTCATAATAATTATTGCCAACCCTAAGTTTGGCACATATTCATATATGAAACTTATAACGACCCCGAAAAATTGGGCTATTGCATCTATCATTTATTTTCCTCCTACTGGCAGGTTATTCTACAGGATTATAACCACCCGGATTAAAAGGGTGGCATCGTATAATTCTTTTTATACCCATGTACATCCCCTTAAACATACCATATCTTTGAACAGCTTCATATGTATATTCAGAGCAGGATGGATAAAAACGACATACCTGGGGCTTAAACGGAGATATAAATAATCTGTAGAACCTGATTATTATTAAACAAATCCTGGTCGCATAATATTCTATTTTTTTACCTATCTCTTTGAAAGCAGCTGTGCTTTCCTGCAAAGATTATACAGCTCCTTGCCCGCATCATGAAAAGAAACACCTGCTGATGGTTTTCTGGCTATAATAATAAAGTCAAAACCCTTCAGCAACTGTTCTTCCAAATGATAAAATGCTTCTCTGTAAATACGTCTGATTCTGTTTCGCACTACACTTTTTCCAACTTTTTTTCTAATGGAAAAGCCAATTCGATTAAAGCTTAATCCGTTCGGGCAGTAATAAAGGACGATACTTCTGGAAACAACCGTCCTGCCCTTTCTGTAAACTTTTTTAAATTCCCAGCTTTTTTTTAGCCTGCTTAAGATCATCTCAGAGTTAAGCGCTGATTCGTTTTCTCAGCTTCTGCCTTCTTCTCCTGATAACCTGTCTGCCAGCCTGAGTGCTCATCCTTTTCATGAATCCATGAACTCTTTTTCTTTTTCTTTTTTTAGGTTGATATGTTCTTTTCATTTTTACCCCTTCGCTTTAAGTGCATAATTAAAAAAATTATACAGTAATAAAAGGAACCATGTCAAGAAAACCATTTTTTATTAAGTAATTAACCCGTGTATATATTTTAAACTAATCTTTGCAGTTATACCATGGATCTGTTAATATATTTTTACAGACAACCTTTTTTTCTCTGCAAATAAAGAGTTATCCACACCTTTTGTTAACAACTCTTTATAATGTTGATAACTATTATCGTCTTTACTCTCACGATCACTTATGGAGGTATCTTGTATGAACAGCCATCTAAATGAAATATGGCAGCTAACCCTATCCGAGCTGAGTAAGGACTTAAACAAACCAAGCTTTGAAACCTGGTTTAACCTAACCAAACCTGTTTCACTTGAAGATGACTGCCTTGTAATAGAAGTTCCGAATGATTTCACAAAAGAGTGGTTTGAAAACAGATATCGGAAAAAAATTATTGATGCTCTCAAAGAAATTACAGCTTCTGATCACCGTGTTAGCTTCGTTATTGCCTCTGAATTTCAGGAATCGGGTGATCTGATACAACAGATTGATGAAAATGAATCAAATTTCAACGATGATTTTATTTCAGAAAATGAAAAACAACAGCATCAAATAGATGAAAATATTAAAAAGAACAAATTAATATCAAGTTTTAATCCACGCTATACTTTTGATACATTTGTTGTTGGTGCATGTAACCGCCTTTCTCACGCTGCATCACTGGCTGTAGCTGAAAGCCCCGCAAGAGCATACAATCCTCTTTTCATTTATGGCGGTGTTGGTCTTGGCAAAACACATTTATTACATGCGATCGGTCAGTTTTCACTGATAAACCATGGCTTTTCGAGAGTATTCTATTTTTCTTCAGAAAAGTTTACCAATGAATTTATTAACGCTATTCGCGACAATAAAACACTGGAGTTCCGAAATAAATATCGGAATATGGATATATTGCTTATTGATGATATTCAGTTTTTGGCCGGAAAAGAACAAACCCAGGAAGAATTTTTCCATACATTTAATGCTCTGCATGATAATAACCGTCAAATTATTATCTCCAGCGATCGCCCCCCAAAGGAAATTCCCACCCTTGAGGATCGTTTGCGATCCCGTTTTGAGTGGGGATTAATAACAGATCTACAACCACCTGATTTTGAAACACGCACGGCAATCCTGAAAAAAAAGGCGCTTTCAGATGGAATTGACATCCCTGATCAAGTGATCCAATATATTGCGGAAAAAGTAATGACAAATATACGCGAGCTTGAAGGAGCGTTGATTCGCATTGTAGCATATGCGTCTCTCTCTGAAACACCGGTTACCCAGGAACTTACAGAAGCTGCTTTGCATGATATTATTGTAACCCGTCAGAAAAATATTACGGTGCCAATGATCATTCAAAAAACTGCTGATAATTTTAGTTTAAAACCGGAAGATGTTATGTCAAAAAAAAGAACACAGGAAATTGCTATGACAAGGCAGACAGCCATGTACTTGTGCCGCATGCTTACTGACTTATCTTTACCTAAAATAGGTGAAGAATTTGGAGGACGTGATCACACCACCGTTCTTCACGCTTTTAAAAAAATTGACAGCTTAATAAACAAGAATCATGACTTTAAAAACAGAATTGAACTTATAAAAAATAATATCCTTAATAACTCCTGATTATCCTGTGTAAAATCTGTGCATATTATATTTTTTTTATCTATTCTCTTGAAATTTTATTTATTAAACAGTTTTTCAATAGCTTATAAACAACCTTAATATTTTATTTTGAATTTTATATACCTATTTAAATATACTTTTTAAAGATATTTTAGTTGTTCACAGTTTTAACAGGGCTTACTACCATTACTATTTATCTAGATCAATATAATAATTATATAATACCTGTTTAAAAAAAATAAAGGGGAGTTTAATAATGCAAATATCAACTGTTACCGGTCAACTTGCAACCTGTCTTGAAACAGTGGAAAAAGCTCTTCCTGTAAGAACAACAGTTCCTGTTATTAGTAATATTCTTTTACAAATAGACAGTAATAAATTAATTTTTTCCGCTACTAATCATGAAATATTTATTACTGTTAGTATGGATCATGAGGGCAGTGATTCAGGCAGCATTTTGCTTCCACCCAAAATAGTTGATATTGTTCGTTATTTTCCAACGCCGTCAGTATCAATAGATATTAATTGGGAAAATTACAGGTTGGATATCTCCGGAGGATCAGCCCGTTTTCATCTCTATGGTTCATCATCTGATGATTTTCCATTAAATTCTGTTGTATCCGCTAGTTCTGATGAAACTGCTGAAAGTTTTAGTTTTGATTTAAGCAGTTTCAAAAAAATATTAAAAGAAGTAGTATTTGCTGCTTCTACCGAAGAAACCAGGCCTGCTTTCAATGGTGTTCTTTTTACTTTTAAAGATCAGACACTTACTCTTACAGCTTCTGATACGTACAGGCTGGTTGTAAGTAAGATACAAGACGAGTCGTGGTCTTTTAAAGAGGTCAGGTGCCTGGTGCCTGCAAAGGCTCTTCGTGAATTTTTGCGCATTGCCGGAGAAGGTCACAAAGGTATTACCGTGGGTTACCAGAACAGTTTGTTATCTGTTGATTTTGGTAATATTTACTTTGCGTCAAGGCTACTTGAAGAAAAATACCCCGATGTTAGCGGTGTAATTCCCGGTGATTATAAAACAAGAGTAGTTATTGAAAGAAAGCTGCTTGAAGATACAATATCAAGAGCGGCTTTACTGGCCGAGGGCAAAAATCAGGCTGTTAATATTGCCGTAAAAGATAACAGTTTTGAAGTTCGTGTAAGCAGTCAGGAAGGCAGCATGGAAGAGTATTTACCTGTTGAACAAGATGGTGAAAGTATTGAACTATTTGTTAATTCCCGCTTTGTTCTCGATATATTAAAAATTAGAGATGAAGAAAAAATTATTATCGATTTTCATGGTGAAGGAGGACCCCTTATTTTCAGACTCATGGATGACTCAAGTTACCTTTACCTTGTTTTGCCGATAAAAAAGGTTAATTAGTAATCCTGGGGGTTTATCTTATTGTTTTACCTTGAAGGACTCCATTTAAAAGGGTTTCGTAATTATCACAACCAACAGTTGCATTTTCATCCCCGGTTGAATCTTGTTATTGGTGAAAATGCACAGGGTAAAACTAACCTGCTTGAGTCAATCTATTATCTTTCAGTGACAAGATCTTTTCGTACAAATCGCGATAATGAATTGGCAAACTTTGAAGATCGCTATTTTTATGTTAAGGGAAATTTTGTAAAAGATGATTTTAAGCATATAATTCAGTTAAGCTATCGCTTAAATGAACAATTAAAAGTGTCGGTTAACAGAAAGCAGGAAGATCGTTTTGCTCATCTTCAGCACTTTCCAGTTATTGTCTTCAGTCCGGACGACCTTCAGATTATCAAAGATGGACCAGCAATTCGCAGACGCTTTTTAAACCTGGAGGGGTCCAGGCTTAATCCGCTATATTTTGAAGATCTAAAAAATTATCAGCGTTCTCTAATGCAAAGGAATTACTTACTTAAAGAGAAACGTAATCATCTGAAAATAAGGGAATATCTTGAACCATGGGATTATAAATTAGCAGAGCTGGGAAGCAGTATAATCAACTCACGGCTCATTTTAATTAAGGCCCTTGAGAAAGAAGCGCGTCTTTTCTTTGATAGAATGACTGGATCACTTGAAGAACTTACATTAAGATACAGCAGCACAGTTGATTTCAATAATAACCCTGAAACTACCAGGAATAATTTTTTGAATGCTCTTTCTAAAAAAAGAGATGTTGAATTGAAAAAAGGGTCAACTATGATCGGACCCCATCTTGATGATTTAAAGGTAATGATAAACGGGTTTGATTCAAGACGTTTTTCGTCTCAAGGACAGAAGAGAACCGCGGCACTTGCTCTGAAAATGGCCGAGGTAAGCTTGTTTAAGCTTAGAAATGATGAGAGTCCGATAATACTTCTTGATGATGTGTTTTCTGAATTTGACAACAGCAGGAAAATGCATCTTCTTGAATTTCTAAAAGAAACTGCAGGTCAGTGCTTTATTTCAACTGCGACAGGCCTTAACGGTCTCGTTGAAAATCTTCAAAGTGATTACAAAATAATAACAGTCAGGTATGGGAGAGCATTTGATGAAACCGATCGGTTCGGCGCTTGAACAATTTTTACGCAGCTGCAATCTGTGGAATGGATATCGGCAATACCAGCTGGTTCAAAGCTGGAATGAAATCGTCGGCTCGGCCCTTGCTGAAGTTACCCGTGCTGATTCTATATCAAACGGGGTGTTAAGGGTGTCGGTAAAAGATTCCGTCTGGGCTTATCATTTGACCATGATGAAGCCTCAGTTAATCAGTAAACTTAATAAGTACGCAGGTTCAAAACTAGTTCGGGATATTTACTTCCAGATAAATGAGCTGGCCGAATAGAATTTTTAGTGATACATTATAGATGTCGTTAATAGATGCAAAGTTTATCTGGCAATTATATGATTACCGGGGGAATTAAATGTTTCTTCATATTGGTGGGTCGCAAATTGTTTTTATTAATGATCTTATAGGTATTTTTGATTATAATCTTGCCGAGTCTGACAGCGTTAATAAAAGTATTTTTGATAAAAAAGGAAATATAAACAAAACAGCCCAAAAAAATGGCAGCGATATTCCGAAGTCATTTATTGTTACCGATAGTAAAGTATTTGTTTCACCCATATCTCCGCTTACCCTATCCAAACGGCAAAACAACAGCCGTTAATTATCTTCCTACATGAATATTACTGCATAAATATGGTATAATACTAAAAGTACTAAATTGCAGCAACAGGGGTGAAGTATGTCCAAAAAAGATAGAAATAATGGTTACAACGCTGAACATATCCAGGTACTTGAAGGACTTGAAGCAGTTAGAAAAAGACCCAGTATGTATATCGGTTCAACTTCGAGCAGAGGACTGCATCATCTTGTATTTGAGGTTGTAGATAACAGCATCGATGAGGTTCTTGCCGGCTACTGTAAGCAGATCAAGATTACAATAAATGAGGACAATAGTGTAACTGTTGTTGATGACGGCAGAGGTATTCCTGTAGAAAACCATCCCCAGGAAAAGCGACCAGCGGTTGAAGTTGTACTGACAACCCTGCATGCCGGCGGAAAGTTCAACAATGACAGTTATAAAGTTGCCGGAGGCCTGCATGGTGTTGGTGTTTCAGTTGTTAATGCCCTTTCGGAGTGGCTTGAAGTAGAAGTTTACCGTGATGGTAAAATCTACAGCCAGCGTTATGAAAGAGGCAAAAAAGTAACAAAAATAAAAGCTTCAGGAAGCGTTAATAAAACGGGCACCAAGATCACATTTTTCCCTGATTCTGAGATATTTGAAAAAACGGACTTTGAAAACGAGATAATAATCCAGAGACTGCGCGAACTTGCTTTCCTCAATAAAGGCGCAAAGATTGTATTTAAAGATATGCGCAGCGGGCGTGAGGAAAAATTTAAATATGACGGTGGTATTCTTCAGTATGTTGCATATCTGAACCAGGGTAAAGAAACTGTGCCGAAAAAGCCAATTTATGTGCAAAAAACTGTCAGTGGTGTTGAAGTTGAAGTAGCTATGCAATATCATGCCGGATATGCTGAGGTTATCTATTCATATGCCAATAATATCCATACGCATGAAGGCGGTACACATGAGTATGGTTTTAAGGTTATGCTCACCCGCCTTATTAACGATTTTGCGCGCAGACTGGGGGTCCTTAAAGAAAACCAGAATAATCTTTCCGGCGAAGATATCCGTGAAGGCTTATCTGCGGTAATAAGTGTTAAGTTGATGGATCCACAGTTTGAAGGTCAGACGAAAACAAAACTGGGGAACAGCGACATCAGAAGTATTGTTGACAGTGTTTGTTATGAAAGTATTGAAGCTTATTTTGAACAAAATCCTGCTATTACGCGCAGAATTATTGAAAAAGCGATCAGGGCTTCGCGGGCCAGGGAAGCTGCTCGCAAGGCAAGAGAACTCACAAGACGGAAGAATGCTCTCGAAATTAGCAACCTTCCCGGAAAACTTGCCGATTGTACATCAAAAGATCCCGGGGAAAGTGAACTCTTTATAGTAGAGGGAGATTCTGCGGGAGGTTCGGCCAAGCAGGGCAGAGATCGAAGGTTTCAGGCCATATTGCCACTGCGGGGTAAAATTCTTAATGTAGAAAAGGCTCGCCTGGACAAAATTCTAGCCAATGAAGAGATAAGAACCCTGATCACTGCCCTTGGAACGGGTATAGAAAGCGAGTTTGATATTGCCCGGGCCAGATATCAGAAAATTATTATCATGACTGATGCTGATGTTGACGGGTCTCATATCAGGGTGCTCTTGCTTACATTTTTTTATCGGTTTATGCATGAATTATTGGAAAGCGGCTTTATTTATATAGCCCAGCCGCCACTCTATAAAGTAAAAAAGGGTAAAAGAGAACAATATCTTTTCCGTGAAGAGGAGTTGGATAAACTTTTAACGGAATGGACTCGCGATGGTGGGGTGCAGATTCAGCGCTATAAAGGTTTGGGTGAGATGAATCCCGACCAGCTATGGGAAACAACAATGAATCCGGACAGCAGAATCATAAAACGAGTTGAACTTGTCGATGCAATTCTGGCTGACAATATTTTTGGAGTGCTTATGGGTGATAAAGTAGAGCCTCGTCGTAAATTTATTGAAGATAACGCCCGCCTGGTGCAGAACCTGGATATATAATCGAGATGTTGTCGAAAAGGAATCCCCCTGTTTCAATAATAATCGAGGCAGGGGGATTCCTACATGTTTAATAACAAAGCCAAGCTGTCACTTTATCTAGTTAGCTAGGCGTGACAGGTCAAAAATAAGTCCCTCTGATTCACTATCGGGTAGATAACGAAAAATTATTTCCTCTTCGGGTTCCAAATTGAGGCTGTCAATGACATCTCGCGCTTTATCTGTCATTTTGTAAAATCTTGAAGCTATTTCTTCAGGTACTCCACTGATTTTTACTTCCAGCAACTCACCTGATCCGTTTACCATAATACCAACAAAACGGCCTGAATCAGTACTGAATTCTTCTGCTGCTTCAGCGTTCGTAATAACTATTTTTAGCGCACCGCCCTGCTCGGGGTAAGATTCAGCTAATACACCCTCATGCCATACATCAACACTCTGGCCTCGGGCCAGCATGTCTGCAGAAACAGTTTCGCCATTCAATTCAATTACAGTTTCATCGGTAATACTAAAATAAACGGCTCTTTTCCCTGATTCGAACCATTCCTTTTGTGGTATATTAACATCATCAATGTCTCCGACAACCAAAATACGGTTATCCTCGAGAGCATAGATCATACCGCTAATGGGGCCGGCCATGTCACCGTTATCTTCCTCGCCATTACCACCGGTATCGTTGTTTGCACAGCCGCTCACGATCATAAAAACGACAAATATCAGGACAGCAAAAACAGTTAATTTATTTTTCATCTAAAACACCTCCTCTTCTATTCTAAACATCCTATATGTATGACAGTTTAAACAGATAAAAGTTCCATATGCTATTTTTGGTCTGAAACAGCCATCTTTCTATAATCTTTACTTTAGATTGTTTACCCCGGCCTTAATTCATGTTTAAATATAATAGGCTAGATGATTTTACCACTTGGGAGGAATATTGATGTACCTCAGGCTTCTTTTTCCATATGTGCTTCTGACACTAATTGTTGTAGGTTATTTATATTATCGTTATTACAAGCTTGGTTCCATCCTGTTAAAGGTAGATCGGGTATTGTTCAGCCGCTATAATAATGATTCACTCATGTTGATTATAATTTTGGCTGCGGCATCATACTTTCTAATGCGTTTTGACCTGCAGAATATATCATCAATGGAGGAAGCTTTACCACTGGGCCCTTATACTTATGTATATTTTTACGGAGCCCTGATGCTAGTTGTTATTGCCCGGGAAGCCGAAAGGCCTGCTATCCGGGAAAAGGGAATCTCAACTCCCCGTGGTTTTTGGATATGGTCAGAAATAGAGTCCTTCCGGTGGTCAAAAGATGTGCTAACTATTATTATCAACAGGGGTAAAAGAAAAAGAGCAGAAACCTGGCAGGTTAAAGAGAGCGCAAAAAAAGAGATAGACCAAATGCTGAAGAAAATGGTTCCGAAGCGCTCAGGTAAAGGCCGAAAGAAAGTTTAGTCTTTTAACGCCCTTTCCACCGGTCTTTTTTTATGATAATATTTAAATGTTACAGATCTTTCCACCGGCAGTTACTTTCTGTTGGTAATTCTAAAATAACGCTAAAAAGGTATTATTTGAGCCGGTTTAATTTAAACCCGGCGTTAGCCTGCCCTGCAAAGGAGAAGAGATGACCGAAAGAGAAAACATTGTTCCTGTTAATATTTATGATGAAGTGAAAGTTTCTTTTCTTGATTATGCTATGAGTGTAATTGTCAGCAGGGCCTTGCCCGATGTGCGTGACGGATTAAAACCGGTTCACAGGCGTATTCTCTATGCCATGTCTGAAATGGGTTCAACCCACGATAAACCTCACCGTAAATCTGCACGTATTGTCGGTGAAGTACTAGGTAAGTATCACCCTCACGGTGATGTAGCCCTCTATGATACTCTTGTTCGTATGGCCCAGGAATTCTCGACCCGTTATCCACTGGTTGACGGCCATGGGAACTTTGGCTCTCAGGATGGTGACTCAGCAGCGGCAATGCGTTATACTGAAGCCCGTCTGTCATCGATAGCCAGCGAGCTTCTTACAGATCTTCAGAAAGATACAGTTAATTATAGACCGAATTTTGACGAAAGCCTCGAAGAACCGGTAGTACTTCCGTCACGGTTTCCAAATTTGCTGGCAAATGGTTCTTCGGGTATTGCGGTGGGTATGGCTACCAATATCCCCCCGCATAACTTAGTTGAACTGATCGATGCTTTAAAACATTTGATCAAGCATCCAGAAGCTTCTGTTATTGATTTAATGCAGTTTATCAAAGGGCCAGATTTTCCGACAGGCGGTATAATTGTTGGTCATGAAGGAATATATTCTGCTTATAAGACAGGACGCGGCATTATTAAGGTAAGGGGTCGGGTCTTGATCGAGAAAAAAGATAAGGCCCGTGATCAGGTTGTCATCACAGAGGTTCCCTATCAGCAGAACAAAGCAAAGCTGGTCGAAAAAATTGCCGATCTGGTCAAAGAACGTAAAATTGAAGGCATTACAGATCTCCGGGATGAATCAGATCGTTCCGGGGTTCGTGTGGTAATGGAGGTAAAACGCGATTTTCAGCCCGAGGTAATTATAAACCAGCTTTATAAATATACACCTCTTCAACAGACTTACGGCATTATCATGCTTGCCCTGGTAGACAATCAGCCCAGGGTTCTTACCCTAAAACAGATACTTGCTTATTATATAGAGCACCAGAAAGAAATTATCAGGCGCCGTTCGCAATTCGACTTAAATAAAGCAGAAGAGCGGCTGCACATAGTTGAAGGTCTACTCACTGCTCTTGATATGCTTGATGAAGTAATAGCCCTGATCAGGGCTTCTAAAGATGTCCATACTGCCCGTGAAGGGCTGATGAATTTGCTTGACATATCGGATAAACAGGCACAGGCGATTCTTGATATGCGCCTTCAGCGCCTGACCCAGCTTGAGATATCCAAATTGGTAGAGGAGAAAGAGCAGCTCTTGGAAAAAATTGCTTTTTTAAGAAGCATCCTTGAAGATGACAATCTCGTTCTGAAGATTATCAGCGATGAACTGACTGCGATTCAGAGCAAACATGGCGACGATCGTCGTACCGAGATTGTTGCCGATGAAGGTGATGTAGTAATTACCGATCTTATCTTGCAGGAAGATGTAGTTGTTACTTTGACTGATCGCGGTTACATCAAGAGGTTGCCTCTGACAACCTACCGCAGCCAGCATCGTGGTGGCCGCGGAGTAGTCGGAATACAGACCAGGGAAAATGATCGGGTTGAGCAGTGTCATGTAGCATCCACCCATGATAAACTTCTCTGTTTCAGTAACAGGGGTAAAGTATATCTTTTACAGGTTTACGAAATTCCCGAATCAGGACGCCAATCCCGGGGCACTGCCCTGGTTAATATGCTTCCGTTAGAGGAGAAAGAATATATTACAGCCACCATGCCGATCACCGAATTCAGCGATAATTATTTTCTCCTCATGGTTACAGCGCGTGGCATGATTAAGAAAACTTCTCTTCATGAATACCGCAATACCCGTAAAACAGGGCTTATTGCGCTGAATCTTTCTGATGAAGATGAGCTGATGACTGTCAAGCTTACCGATGGTGAAAAAGAAGTCATCGTTGGTACAAGCGCCGGCTTGTTTGTCCGTTTTCCCGAGGACCAGGTAAGACCGATGGGCCGAGCGGCAAGGGGAGTTAAAGCTGTTTCCCTGAGAGCCAAAGATCGGGTGGTAGGAGCCGATCTGGTCACAGCTGAATCTCAATTACTTCTTGCCTCAAGCGGAGGTTTCGGCAAGAGAGTTTCTGTAAGCGAGTTTGCCATACACCGGCGCGGTGGCAAGGGAATGATTGGTATGAAAACTACTCAGCAGAGCGGGCCTCTTGCCATATTCATAGTTTTGTGCGGCGAAGAAGAAGAGTTTATGATAGTCACTGCACGCGGTGTAGTTAACAGGCAGAGGATAGATCAAGTATCGCTGATGGGACGTTATGCCCGTGGTGTTACCCTGATTCGCCTGGATGAAAACGACCGTGTTGTAAATTTGCTTGGCCTTGAATAGATTTTTTTATTCCCGAAAGGATGTCGACGCTATGACAACACCAAGAAAAGTAGGAATAACCGACACATCACTTCGTGATGCTCATCAATCTTTGATAGCAACTAGAATGAGATTGGAAGAAATGCTTCCTGTGCTTGAGTTAATGGATCAGGTTGGCTACCATTCCCTCGAAGTCTGGGGTGGCGCTACTTTTGACGCCTGTATGCGTTTTCTTGACGAAGATCCCTGGGAGAGATTGCGCCGTTTACGGCAAGGCTTAAAAAACACTAAGTTGCAGATGCTTCTGCGTGGTCAGAATATAGTTGGTTACCGTCACTATCCTGATGATGTTCTGGCAGAGTTTATTAAAAAAGCTGTTGCCAACGGCATTGATATAATCAGGATATTTGATGCTTTAAATGATCTGCGGAACATGGAGAAGGCCATAAAATTTACCAGGAAAGAAGGCGCGCATGCCCAGGGCACCCTTAGTTATACGATAAGCCCCCTGCACAACATCGATTATTTTGTAAAAGTAGCGCAGGATTTGAAAGAAACCGGGGTAGATTCTATCTGTATTAAGGATATGGCCGGTTTAATTTCTCCTTTTGATGCCTATGAACTGGTAGGGCGGCTTAAAAGCGAGGTTGGCCTTCCTGTACAGCTGCACTGTCATTATACCAGTGGTATGGCTTCAATGGCTTACCTGAAAGCGGTCGAAGCCGGTGTTGATATAATCGACACTGCCAGTGCCCCGTTATCAATGGGAGCCAGTCAGCCTGCCACGGACAGCATGGTTGCTGCTTTCCAGGGTAGTCCCTACGACACTGGCCTTGATCTGAAACTTCTTTCCCAAATCAGTGAACATTTTAATGAAATAAGCTGCAGTTACGAAATTCCCCGTGCGGTAATGGGTGTTGACGCCAATGTTTTAAGCTATCAGATTCCAGGCGGTATGATTTCGAACCTCGCCTCACAACTGGCCGAACAGAAAGCCACCCACCTTTTAAAAGATGTTCTGGCTGAAGTGCCGCGGGTAAGAGCCGATCTTGGTTATCCGCCCCTTGTTACGCCAAGCAGCCAGATCGTTGGTACTCAGGCAGTGGTAAATGTTTTAATTGGTGAACGTTATAAAATGGTATCCACAGAAATTAAAAATTACCTGCGCGGTTTGTACGGCAAGCCACCTGGAGAAGTGGATCCCGATCTGCTCAGGAAAGTCCTGAAAGATGAAAAGCCTATAACCGGCAGGCCTGCCGATAAATTAGAACCGCAGCTTGAAGAAGCTAAAAAGGAGATTGCCGAATATATTGAGCAGGAAGAAGATGTGCTCTCATATATTATCTTTCCCAATGTGGCCATAGATTTTTTTAAAAGGCGAAAAGGACTGCTGCCGCCGCTGGAACTAAAAAACAGTTGTGACACCGATATAAAGACCAGCACTTCCAATACAAATAATAATGGCCAATCTGATCTAAAGCTTGAGGCTATTCATGAAATTGATGAAGCTCTTGTAATAAACGACGAATATAACTATATTTACCCAGCAGGGTAAAAAATCAAACGGAATAGTTGACACTCTTCGGAGAGGCGGCTATAATTAAAGGCAATCTTTAACTGTAAAAGCTGTGAAGGACAGGAGTAAGCAACCTGCTATTTTTAGAGAGCCGGGGCAGCTGAAAACCGGTAAGGCAATTTGCTGAAAGTCGGTCCTGAGCTGTGCGGCTGAAAAATATAGTAAGCCGGACCGGGTTGATACCGTTATCAATATCATTAAGATACATTTCTCTTTAGCGCAAAGAGAGCAGGTAAAAAAGGGTGGTACCGCGAAGGATATCCCTTCGCCCCTTTGGGCGGAGGGTATTTTTATATTCATTTAACAATTGAGGAGGCTCGCCATGCGCAGTCATAAAGTAACCAGGGGTGTTGATCGCTCCCCGCACCGTTCACTGTTTCGTGCAGCCGGTTTTCATCCGGACGAACTTGAAAGACCCTTGATCGGGATAGTAAACTCAGCCAATGAGATTGTCCCTGGTCATGTTCACCTTGATATTATTGCAAGAGCTGTCAAGGATGGAGTGCTTATGGGTGGCGGCACACCGATTGAGTTTTCAACTATCGGGATCTGTGATGGTATTGCCATGAACCATGCCGGCATGCATTATTCGCTGGCCAGTCGTGAAATTGTTGCCGATAGCATAGAGCTGATGGCCCAGGCACACTGTTTTGATGCCCTGGTGCTTATCACCAATTGTGATAAAATTACCCCGGGGATGATGATGGCGGCTGCAAGGCTTGATTTGCCGGCAATTCTGGTTAGCGGCGGCCCTATGCTTGCCGGTGGGCATAAAGGGAAGAAGATTGATTTAAGTTCAGTGTTTGAAGGTGTTGGCGCTGTAAAAGCCGGTCGTATTACAGAAGATGAGCTAATACAGATGGAACAGAAAGCATGTCCGGGTTGCGGCTCCTGCGCCGGGATGTTTACAGCCAATTCCATGAACTGCATGGCTGAGGCAATAGGGCTTGCCCTGCCGGGTAACGGTACTATTCCGGCCATAAGTTCTGAAAGAATTATACTGGCTAAGGAAGCTGGTATGAAGATTGTAAAGCTTTTCAATGAAGGATTAAACGCTGCCAAAATTCTAACGCCTGAGGCTTTTGATAATGCTCTAACCGTTGATATGGCCCTGGGTTGTTCAACAAATACACTTCTGCACTTAACCGCAATTGCTTATGAAAGGGGCATAACCCTCGATTTGAACCGGGTTAACGAAATTAGCAAACGTACACCGCAGCTTTGTCTGCTCAGCCCGGCCGGCGAAGATCGGATCGAAGATTTGTATAATGCCGGCGGAGTTCAGGCAGTTATGAAGGAGCTGTTGGACGCGGGGCTTCTTAATCCGGACCTACCTACGGCATCCGGTAAAACAGTAAGTGAAAACCTCGAAAAAGCAGCAGTAGTCAACGCTGATGTAATCCGACCCTTTAAAGAACCTTATCGCCAAGAAGGAGGACTTGCGGTACTTTTTGGTAATCTTGCTCCGGAAGGCGCTGTGGTCAAGCAGGGTGCGGTATCTGCTAAAATGCAAACATTTGAAGGTAAAGCGAGAGTTTTTGACAGTGAAGAAAAAGCTGTTGAAGCAATTACCGGTGGAAATGTTGAAGCCGGCAGTGTGGTGGTGATTCGTTATGAAGGGCCCAGGGGTGGGCCTGGAATGAGAGAAATGCTGGCTCCTACATCTGTGCTTGCCGGGATGGGTTTGGATGAAAAAGTATCATTAATAACCGATGGCCGCTTTTCAGGAGCGACAAGAGGCGCATCGATAGGCCATGTCTCTCCCGAAGCCGCAGCGGGTGGTTTAATTGCATTTATTGAGGACGGCGATATTATTTCTATTGATCTGCCGGCCCGTGCCCTGGAGCTGAAAGTATCCGAAGCAGTGCTTGCCAAAAGACGTGAAGGATGGCAGGCACCTGATCCCAAAATCAATTACGGTTACCTGAAACGTTATGCCCGTCAGGTTTCCTCGGCCGGCAACGGAGCTGTTTTGGATACCGCTTATATGACTGGAAAAGGTGATATAAAATGAAAAAAAAGATGACTAAAGGAGCAGTTATGATTATGGCCGCTCTTGAAAAAGAAGGAGTAGAACTGGTTTTCGGTTTTCCCGGCGGGGCTGTTTTACCTTTATACGATGCTCTGTATGATGCCCCCCTGAAGCATTTGCTGTTTCGTCACGAACAGGCAGCAGTTCATGCTGCAGACGGTTATGCCCGGGTTACGGGAAAACCTGGTGTTGTTTTCGCCACGTCAGGCCCCGGAGCAACCAACCTGGTTACAGGAATTGCCAATGCTTATATGGATTCAGTGCCGCTGGTACTGATTACCGGACAGGTAGCGAGCCCCTTCATTGGCACCGATGCATTTCAGGAAGCTGACATTACCGGAATAACTTTACCGATAACAAAACATAATTACCTGGTTAAAAGCGCTGAGGATTTACCGGGTATTCTTGCTGAGGCATTTTATATCGCTTCTACGGGACGCCGTGGGCCGGTGCTTATCGATATACCGAAAGATGTATTTGATCAGGAAGCGTATTTCAACTATAACAAAGAGTGCCACATTCCGGGCTATAACCCGACCTATACAGGACACGCCGGCCAGATCAGCAGGGCTGTCAAGGCTATCCGCGATGCCCACAGACCGGTTATTTTTGGTGGGGGCGGGCTTATTCGCTCAGGTGCTTCATCTGCATTGCGCCAGCTGGCTGAAGAAGCTCAAATTCCTGTAATCCTTACGCTCATGGGGCTCGGTGCATATCCCGGAGACGGAGAATTGTTTTTAGGAATGCCCGGTATGCACGGCTGTGTTACAGCCAATTATGCTCTCACCGAAGCCGATCTGATTATCGCTGCCGGGGTTCGCTTTGATGATCGTGTTACCGGCAAACTGGAAACCTTTGCCCAGAACGCTAAGATCATTCATATAGATATTGATCCGGCCGAAATAGGAAAAAATGTTTTAATTGATATCCCAATTGTTGGTGATGTCAGGCAGGTACTTGAGGAACTTTTACGCAAACTAAAACCGGGGAATACAGCTAAATGGTTAAAACAGATTAAAACCTGGCAAAACAAATATCCTATTCCTACAGGTGTAACCGGGCCGGACAGTGCCCTTAAACCTCAATTCGTAATAAGGGAACTCAGCCGTTTGAGTGATGATAACACACTAGTGGCCACTGATGTGGGGCAGCACCAGATGTGGTGCGCCCAGCATTTTAATGTTCGCAAGCCTTGTTCATTCCTTACATCGGGAGGCCTGGGAACTATGGGTTATGGTTTCCCCGCGGCGATTGGAGCAAGACTGGCTGCTCCGGAAAGCAGGGTCATTTGTATCACAGGTGACGGCAGTTTCCAGATGAACATTCAGGAACTGGCAACAGTTGTCAATAATCGCTTCGATATGACTATTGCTTTGATTAATAACGGCTACCTGGGTATGGTTCGCCAGTGGCAGGACATATTCTTTAACAAGCGCTATTCTCATACTGCCCTGGAAGGAAGTCCTGACTTTGTCAAGGTTGCTGAAGCTTATGGAGCCAGAGCTATTCGTGCGGTAAACGACAAAGAAGCAACTGCTGCCGTTGAAGAAGCTTTTGCGACTAAAGGGCCGGTTCTTATAGATTTTATCGTTGAGCCTGAAGAAAACGTTTATCCCATGGTGGCTCCCAATCGACCGATTAACGAGATCATTACCGGGGGTGAGTATTGATGAAACACATTCTTGCGATTCTGGTTGAAAATAAGCCGGGTGCGTTAACCCGAATTTCAGGGCTTTTCAGTCGTCGTGGGTTTAATATTGAAAATATCGCTGTAGGTGAAACTGTCACTCCCGGTATTGCCCGTATGACAATAACGGTTGAAAGCAGCGAAAAGGTAATTGAGCAGGTTGTCAAGCAGCTGCATAAATTGATCAACGTGATCAAGGTCAGTAACCTGTCCAATGAACCTTCCGTTACACGTGAACTGATGCTGATCAAAGTAAGGGCTGAAACAGGCAGTCGTAGTGATATCCAGCAGATTGTTGAAACTTTTCGCGGAAAAGTTGTAGATGTGTCGCCTGATTCTATGATTATTGAAGTTACCGGAAATGACGATAAACTTGAAGCTATTAAATTGCTTTTGAATCATTTCGGTATCAAAGAAATTGTCCGGACTGGTAAAGTAGCCCTTTTGCGCGGATCAAAAGTAACCCGGGAAGCCTAAAGCTAAAATGACCAATCTTTAAAAATGATTGAGATTTTGTAAGAAAAGACAAAGGTATTTTGAACTGATTAAGCGAAAACATATAGGGGCTTAGAAAGCTTTATCCCTGTATATTATGCGGTCGGTTATAAGGTTAATCTACAGTGAGCTTTATCTATTACATATTAGTACTGTCATGAGTTTAATTTCCCGTAACAGTTTTATCTAGATATGCCAGGCTGTTACCGAAATGTGATCTTTATGAAAGTAGGCGAAATATGAGTAAACGCAGCGGATCTACAATGGTGGAAAAGATTCTGGCCACTAAGTCGGGGAAAGATAAAGTTGAGGCCGGCGAGCTGGTTAATGCAAAAGTTGACCTGGCCCTGGGTAACGATATTACTGCTCCTGTAGCTATTAAAGAATTTGAGCGATTCGGGCTTGACAAAGTATTTGATCCTGGAAAAATTGTTCTGGTTCCCGATCACTTTACACCAAACAAGGATATTGCAGCGGCCGAACAGGTAATGGTTCTGCGCCGCTTTGCCAAACGCTATGGTATAAAGCACTACTATGAGGTTGGCCGGATGGGAATTGAGCATGCCCTATTGCCGGAACAGGGTCTGGTCGGCCCTGGCATGGTCATTATCGGAGCTGATTCACACACGTGTACATATGGTGCAGTTGGCGCCTTTGCGACCGGAGTAGGCAGCACCGATCTGGCGGCGGCAATGGCAATCGGCGAAGCATGGTTCAAGGTGCCGCAGACGATCCTCTTTGAATATGACGGCATTCTACCAAAATGGGTAAGCGGCAAAGACTTAATTCTTTACACGATTGGTCAGATAGGCGTAGAAGGAGCACGTTACATGGCGATGGAATTTACCGGTTCTGCCATAGATGACTTGTCCATGGACGGACGCCTTACTATGGCCAATATGGCCATTGAGGCCGGTGGAAAATGTGGTTATGTCCAGCCCGACAAGGTTACTTTCTCTTACCTGAAAGGCAGGGCAAAGAAGCCGTACACGCCAGTTTACAGTGATAAAGATGCCAATTATATCAAAGTTATCCAATATGATGTTAATTTATTGGAACCGCAAATAGCTTTTCCCCCTTCCCCTGACAATGTCAGGCCTGTATCCCAGGCAGGTGGAATTAAAATTGATCAGGTAGTTATCGGTTCCTGCACAAATGGACGGATAGAAGATCTGCGCATGGCTGCCCGTGTAATCAAGGATAAAAAGGTTAGCCCTAAAGTAAGATTACTGGTTATTCCGGCTACACAGCTAATCTATCGCCAGGCTCTTGAAGAAGGACTGCTGACGACATTTATTGATGCTGAAGCGGCTGTAAGCACTCCAACCTGTGGGCCATGTCTGGGCGGTCATATGGGCATACTGGCCAGCGGTGAAAAAGCTCTTTCTACCACCAACCGCAACTTTATCGGCCGCATGGGTCACCCGGAAAGTGAAGTTTATCTCTGCAACCCTGCCGTTGCTGCTGCTTCTGCTGTTGCAGGTGAAATTGTTCATCCCGAGGAGGTTATGTAATGATCCTGGAGGGTAAAATATGGATCTTTGGCGACAATATAGATACCGACGCAATAATTGCTGCCCGTTATTTAAGCACAACTGTGCCTGAAGAACTTGCTGCCCACCTTATGGAAGATATCAAACCTGATTTTCCGGATCTGGTCAAGCCGGGTGATATTATCATCGCAGGTAATAATTTTGGTTGTGGCAGTTCACGCGAACATGCGCCGCTGGCAATTAAGGGAGCCGGTGTTTCCTGTGTTATAGCCCGCAGTTTTGCCCGTATCTTTTATCGCAATGCTATAAATATCGGATTGCCTATCCTTGAATGTACAGACGATTTATCATTTATGGTTTCCGGCAGGGATAAGCTGCAGGTTAACCTTGAACAGGGTCTGATCACCCACCTGCAAAGTGGCCGCACTTTTCAGGCCGCGCCCTTTCCTCCTTTCATGCAGGAACTGATTCGCCAGGGTGGGCTGGTCGAATATGTAAAATCGCGGTTAGGTAAAAAGGTGTCCTGATTATAATTTCTATTGTGCTGGAAACCACAATTTTCTATTTGCATTTTTCTATTGATAATGGTAGGGTTTAACCGGAAGGATTGCGCTTTAAGATGTAAGTGCCTCTTATGCTGCGTCCTCTCCGTAACGATCATACGGTATTTAATACTTCACTCCGGCCGCAAAAGCAGGCCGGGCGACCTGGAGGAGGCATATGTATGAAGAATTACACCAGCGAGAATATTCGCAACGTGGCATTAATTTCTCATGGCGGTGCAGGTAAAACCTCTCTTACCGAAGCGCTGCTTTTTACGTCAGGAGCGGTAAACCGTCTCGGCAAGGTTGAGGCCGGTAATACTACCACCGATTACGATCCTGATGAGATTAAAAAGCAGGTTACAATTAATGTGGGGCTTGCACCCCTTGAATGGTCCGGTATAAAAATAAACTTGCTTGATACACCGGGTTATTTTGACTTTATCGGTGATGTTCTTGGAGCGCTTCGAGTTGCCGACAGCGTGGTCACAGTTGTTTGTGCTGTATCGGGAGTTGAAGTAGGAACTGAAAAAGTTTGGAGTTATGCAGATGACTTTAACCTGCCGCGTTTTATTGTTATCAATAAACTCGATCGTGAAAATGCCAACTTTGCAGGAACCCTGGAGCAGTTAAGGGAGCACTTTGGTTTAAATGTCGCCCCCCTTCAGATGCCTATTGGTAAAGAGGCTGACTTTAAAGGCGTTGTCGATCTTGTCAAGCAGAAAGCGCTTATCTTTTCCGAAGACGGAATGAAAGTAACAGAAGAAGAAATTCCTGCTGATTTAAGCGAGCAGGCCCAAGATTTAAGGGAAAAACTGATAGAAGCTACTGCTGAAGCAGATGATACCCTGCTGGAGAAATATCTTGAAGGAGAAGTCCTTACGGATGAAGAGATCAACAAAGGGCTTCGCCAGGGTGTTCTCAAAGGTAAAATTGTGCCGGTATTGTGTGCGGCTGCAACAAAAAATTATGGTATACAGCCCCTGCTCGACCTGATTAACAGCTACCTTCCTTCACCTTTAGACCAGGGAGAAATAAAAGGGTTGAAACCGGACAGCGAAGAAGAAGTGACCCGTAAATTAAGCCAGGATGAGCCAATGTCGGCTTTTGTCTTTAAAACCCTGGCCGACCCATACGTGGGAAGAATTAACTACTTTAGGGTTTACTCCGGTTCAATTAAACCAGACAGCCAGATATATAATGCAACTAAAGATATACAGGAGCGCTTTGGCCAGATATTTTCCATGCGGGGTAAAAACCAGATTACGATGGAAGAAGTGGCAACCGGTGATATTGCCTGTGTTGCAAAACTGCAGGAAACTGCTACCGGAGATACCCTTTGCGATAAAGCAAATCCAATTGTCTTCCTGGCCCTGAATTTCCCTGAGCCGGTTATTTCGTTTGCGGTTGAACCAAAGACCAAGGGTGACGAAGAAAAAGTAATGACAGGGCTTTCAAGGTTTCTTGAGGAAGACCCCACCTTCCATCTCGAACGTCGTGCAGAAACAAAGCAAACAATTATTTCAGGACTTGGCGAACTACACCTTGAAATTATTGTCAGCCGTCTGGCTCAGAAATTTGGTGTCGAGGTTGATTTCTCTACGCCGAAAGTTCCCTACAAGGAAACAATTCGCGGCCAGTCGAGAGTTGAAGGCAAGCATAAGAAACAGTCCGGTGGACGCGGTCAGTTTGGCCATGTTTACCTTGAACTTGAACCGGCAGAAACGGGACAGGGACTAATTTTTGAAGATAAAATTTTTGGCGGCTCCGTTCCTCGCCAGTATATTCCGGCGGTTGAAAAAGGTGTGCGCGAGGCAATGGATGAGGGTGTTGTTGCCGGATATCCCGTAGTTGATATTATTGTACGGTTGGTTGACGGTTCTTATCATACAGTTGATTCTTCCGAAATGGCCTTTAAAATAGCTGCCGGACAGGCTTTCCGCAAAGGGATGGAACAGGCCGGAGCTATATTACTTGAGCCGGTGATGAACATAGAAGTGACAGTGCCCGACGCTTTTATGGGTGACATAATGGGAGACTTAAACAGCAAGCGCGGTCGAATTCAGGGGATGGAACCTGAAGGCGGACTGCAAAAAATAAGGGCCCAGGTTCCCTTATCAGAAATGTTTAAGTATTCCATAGATCTTCGCTCAATGACCCAGGGGCGCGGTTTTTTCAGCATGGCCTTTTCACACTATGAAGCAGTCCCTCACCAGGTTGCCGAGCAGATTGTTGCTGAAACAAAGGCAGCAAAAGAAGAAGAAGCTTAAAAACGTTTTATTTAGTTGAGATAAAATAAATTGCGGACGGCCTTTCAGGTCGTCCGTTTATTTTTTGAAAAATATGCGGCTCAGTTTACCCGTAAGCTTTCGAAGGATCAGTAAGCCAAATGAAAATATTGGTCTGATGTCATCCGGAGCCCAGATTGCATGAGCTTTATGATGCGCAACCCAGGGTTTAATAACCTGCTTTAAGCTAAGCTGTTTTTTCCGCAGGTAAGAGCTGACACTGATCAAGTCTTCATAAGCATGCCAGAAGGCCCAGGGTTGTTCTTCTTGCAGATGGTAATCTGGAAGAGGATCGCCGATTAAATCACGATACATTATATAGGTGAATTCGACCCCGCATTTATCAAAAAGAATATTTAGCGTGCTTAGACGGGCATTGATTTCAATCAGGTAATACTGGTTGTTTTCACTATGTTTTTTGAATTCAATTTCGCCATAGCCCCTGAATCCCAGTTTTTCCATATAATCAAGACCCAAATCAACCAGGTCCTGAACATGGCTGTGGTGAGTAAGCGTTGAAGATCCAAAATTTATGGGAAACTGGCGCAGCTTCTGAGCCGTAAATGTATGAGTTGCTTTTCCTTTCCCGTTTATATAAACATCAAACACATACATGTGGTCATCAAAGCCCGGAATCACCTCCTGAACCATAACCTCTAATTTGCTTTTACGCGCTTCGTCCAGGGCGCTGACAAGATCTTCTTTCTGGTCAACAAAAAGACATTTTCGGCGAAAGATCTTAACAAATTTGTGTGAAAGGGCTGGCTTAATAATACAGGGATAATTTATCTCCGAGACAATATTTCCGATATCCGCGTTTTCATCGGCAATGAAGGTCTGCGGGGCACGCAACCCAAGTTTCCGGGCCAGTTCGCTCAGGCCTTTTTTATCAATAATCTGTTCAAGCAATCCGGCCGGCATTTCCGGAAAAATGTAGTATGGTCTAAGTTCACCGGCATATCTTGAAATGAGCAGGGCGTAACTGTCGGCGGTAGCCATCAGCACAGGCCTTTGTTCGAAATTATTACCTAAATTAAGTAAGAATTCAGCAAGCTTCGCTTCACCTTTATTAATATCAGGGCATAATATTTTTTTTGTGACATATTTAGACGACAGTGCGTAAGCAGTGGGAAAGTGGTAATCCAAAGCGTAGACAGGAATTCCATGCCGTCCTAAAGTACGTATTGCTCCCAGCGAGGTGTAAAAATTGGCGCCAAGCATCACTACCGGTATCTGATTATGCATGCGAAACCTCTCTTTCAGCTAAACAGCAAAAGTTAATGGACATATTCTAGAGTACGCGCTTACATATAAACTAAATTAAATTATATTACATAACCGTCAAAATAATAAGTAAGATTTTACAAGCGAAGATTATGCTCCACCCGGCAATCCTGCGGGGATGATGAGGATTATGATATAATCAAATGGTTATAAATGCTATAAATCACTGTTAAGGTAAAGGGAGATGGTATAATATGATGCGGAAAACCGTAGCAGTATTTTTTGGGGGCAGGTCAGGTGAACATATTGTTTCTTTGCGTTCTGCTGCCTCTATTATGAAGGCCATTGATCCTGAACAGTACGATATAGTGCCGGTGGGCATAACCCGTGAAGGAGCCTGGATTACCGGGCCTGATGCCTGGTTATCGCTCTGGGAAAAAAGGCAGCCGCATGAAGCCTTTCAGGCGGCTTTGCTAACCGATCCCAAAAAGCCCGGCTTGCTGGTGCAGAGTAATGATTCGCCTCATGAATGGCAGTACCGGCCGCTTGACCTGGCTTTTCCCGTACTTCACGGTACTTATGGAGAAGATGGAACAATCCAGGGTTTGTTCGAAATGGCCGGCCTGCCATATGTCGGCTCAGGAGTGCTTTCTTCCAGTACCGGTATGGATAAAGTAGTGATGAAAATTCTTTTTCGGGAATTTAATCTTCCGGTTGCACCGTATATATATTTCTATCGCTGGCAGTGGACGGGGCAGGAAAAATACTGGCTTGAAAGATGCAGCAATGAACTTGGCTACCCCTGTTTTGTCAAACCGTCAAACCTTGGTTCCAGCGTTGGAATTTCAAAAGTCCATTCTTCCGCTGAACTGGACGGCGCAATTGATGAAGCTTTTCTTTATGATAATAAAATTGTTATTGAATTATTTGTTGAAGGGCGTGAAATTGAATGCGGTGTTTTGGGAGATATTGAAGCAGAAGCTTCACGTCCTTGTGAAGTGATTCCCTGCAATGAGTTTTATGATTACCGGGCAAAATATATAGATGATCGTTCCGAACTGGTTATACCTGTTGAACTTGAACCTGAAACAGAGCGGCGGATCAAATCTTATTCTGTAAAGGCTTTTAAGGCTGTGGAAGCCAGCGGTTTAGCCAGAGTAGATTTCTTTTTGGGTCGGGATGGCAAAACAATTACAATAAACGAAATAAATACTCTACCCGGATTTACCAGTATCAGCATGTACCCGAAAATGTGGGAGGCAAGCGGTGTTAGTTACAATAAGCTGGTTAACCGCCTGCTTCAGTTGGCCGAAATGCGACATCATCGACGCAGCCTGCTATTGGCTGCCCCACCGGAGTAGAATGAGCGAAAAAGGCTTAAGCCGGGCAGGCAGGATAATCTAGCCGGCCCGTTGAACATTCTAATATATCTTTCTGGCAGTCCTGCCCCTTTTACGAATGGCAGGAGCAAGCTCCAAAGGGGTGAGAACCATTTCAGAAAAGCAGAAGTCTATAATTGAATTTATTAATGTTAGTGAGCCTGCACTGCCCCGGCAGAATAAGGAAATTAATCAGTTGGAGCAGCTTAAAGAAGTTTGCCTTGACTGTTCAAAATGTGAGCTTCGCAAAGGCTGCAGTCAGGTGGTTTTTGGTGACGGCAGCCGCACTGCTCGCCTGATGATGGTGGGCGAAGGGCCGGGGGCTGATGAAGATAAAGCAGGGATTCCCTTTGTCGGCCGGGCCGGTCAGCTGCTTGACAGAATATTAGAAGCTGCCGAAATTGACCGTAAAACAATTTATATAACCAACATCGTTAAGTGTCGTCCTCCCGGCAACCGCTTACCGCTTCAACTCGAGGTCGACAGCTGCCTGCCCTATCTGAAAAAGCAGATTGAGTTAATTAATCCCGAGGTTCTGGTTTGCCTGGGAGGATTGGCCACCAAAACATTAATTGATAAAAATGCTGCAATTACAAGAACACGTGGAAAATGGCACGAAATTGACGGGCGCCGCGTAATGGCCACATTTCACCCGGCCGCCCTTTTGCGTGACCCGTCGAAGAAAAAAGATGTCTGGGAAGATTTCAAACAGATTATGAAACTATACAAGGAATAATATGAGCCTGACAAACCTGGCTGCAGGGAGATGATTTGAAGTGGGCAATGAGCTTGTCCTGGTTGTTGACGATGAAAAAACATTGGTAAAAGCGCTCAGTTTTAACCTCGAAAAAGAAGGTTTTCGGGTTGAGCAGGCTTATGACGGTGAAGAAGCGCTAAACAAAGTTTTTGAGATAAAACCTGATATTGTTGTCCTTGATTTGATGCTGCCCGAAGTTGACGGTTTTGAGGTTTGCCGTCGCATAAGAAAAAAACTTGATGTACCGATTATTATGCTTACCGCCCGTGGTGAAGACATCGATAAGGTTCTCGGTCTTGAACTCGGCGCCGATGATTACCTGACCAAACCTTTTAATTCAAGGGAACTTGTCGCCCGCATCAAAGCCATCCTGAGAAGAAGCACGGTAAGAGATGAAGAAAATCGCAAGCTTATTCAAATCGGTAAGCTGCAGGTTGACCTATTGCAGCACCGCGTACGTATGGGAGATCAAGAGATCAGCCTCACTTCAAAAGAGTTTGCTCTTTTAAGCTTTCTTGCTTCCAATGCAGGTAATGTTTATTCCCGTGAGCAGCTATTGGAACAGGTGTGGGGCTACGATTATTATGGTGATGTGCGCACAGTGGATGTTCACATCAGGCACCTGCGTGAAAAACTTGAAAAAGATCCGGGAAACCCCGAATTAATAATAACTGTGTGGGGTACTGGTTATAAAATCAGGGAGGATCTTTAATGACAAGGTTTTTCAGCATTCGCTTCAGGCTGACGGCTTCATTTTTAGCAATCATCCTGGCTGTAATGGCGATAATCAGTTTTTTCCTTTACAGCACTCTCGAACGATACTACATAGATAACTTTACCAATAATCTTGAACGTTCAGGCTTTTTGGCCGCCAATTTTGTTACCGGTCAGTTGACAGGACAGGTAAATTCTGTTCGCCTCAGCGTGCTTGCTGAAAACATGAGCCTTCAATCCCAGGCGAGAGTGCTGTTTACAGACAGACAAGCTCTTGTAGTTGGAGATTCGATTAGGGTTGGTGGTTTGCTAAACCAGGTTTTGGAACATGAAGATGCTGCTATCGCTCTGAAAGGAAATGTTAGCAGCAGTATAGGCTATAGTGACAGAATTGAACAAACAGTTATGCAGATGGCAGTTCCGGTTAAAGATGAAAATGATCAGGTTACCGGTGTTGTATTCCTTTCCGCTTCACTGGAAGAAGTATATCGCACCCTGAATGATATCCGGCGTTTTCTTTTTTTGTCTACAGTATTGGCGATGGCAGTGGTTGGCGGTGGTTCTGTAGCGCTGGCCCGTCGTTTTACCGGCCCTATTGAAGAGTTAACCGTTGCAGCTCGCAGAATGTCCGAAGGAAAGCTTGATCAACACATTGAAGTAAGATCGGGAGATGAAATCGGCCGTCTTGCTGATCAGTTTAACCTGATGGCAAAGCGATTGAATTATTACACTACCAATCTGAAGAAATTTGCCGCCGATGTAGCCCACGAAGTGCGCACTCCCCTGACAACAATGAGCCTACTTACAAAAGCCCTTAAAGAGCATGAGATGGAACCGGAGCAGCAGCGGGAATTCATTGATGATCTCGATAACGAACTTGAACGTCTTGTTGCCCTGGTTAATGACTTACTTGAACTTTCAAAGCTCGAGAAGAACGAATTTGAGCTTGAGGAAGTTAATTTGAATGATTTCATCAGTGATTTTATTATTGAGAACCAATATCGTTTTGCGACGGCAAATCTTGATCTGGCCGGTAATTTAGAAGACCAGGCGCTGGTGGTAAGCGCTGCGCCTCTCAAGCTGCGCCAGGTTATGAGCAATCTGCTTGATAATGCTCTTAATTATACTGGTCCGGGTGGCACTGTTACGGTATCCCTCTTTCGCGAAGGAAACGAGGCTGTTGTTATGGTTGAGGATACCGGTTGTGGCATTCCCGCTGAAGATTTAAGCTATATTTTTGAGCGATTCTTCAGAGTTGATAAAGCTCGCGCCAGAGAAGGCGGTGGTACCGGACTGGGCCTTGCAATAGTCAGTGAAATAATTGGCAAGCATAATGGGCGGGTTTGGGTTGAAAGCGAAGAAGGCAGCGGCAGCAGGTTTTACTTTGCGCTGCCCCTGACAGAAAGTTAAATTGTTAGGAAATCTTAACGCCATATAAACACAATCTTAAAAGATAGCAGAATGATTGTGGTAAAATATCATCACTCTGGCATTATAAGCCTCGAGGTGTTCGTAAATGAAACGGATTCAACCGTATTTTTATATAGTAGCCCTGGCCGGTTTGTTCTTACTGGCCGGGCTGATTCTTTTTTCCCTTCAACTATTCCCGACTGCTGAAAGCACCGGGATAACGGTTGATCCTCAAGTTGAAGGTCAGGGTGAAGATTTATACGATCTCTGGTTTACCACTATGGGCATATACGATTTAAGCGTAGATCATGCTTTAAGCGCTATTCTTTTCAGCGCAGATAACAATACAGTAAACCTGCTTGATCGTGATCGTAAGTTGCTCTGGGAAAAAGTATTTGCCACCTCACCGAAGCAGGCTAAAATATCATCCTGTGGCGGTTATGCTGTGGTTGGTACTGAAGGTGGACGAATATATTTTACATCAACCGATCAGCAGGGTTCCTGGGATAACGAAGGTGATCCTGTTAACCTTCTAACCATATCTCCCAGCGCTTCCTGGGTAGTGGCTGCTCGGACAAACCCCAGAGAAGAATCTCATCACCTTGACCTTTTCAGCCAGGCAGGTCGGTTAAACTGGCAGATCGATACGGGCATTGTCCGGAACCTCTATATTTCAAGCGAATATCTTGAACAGACATATGTTTATTTTACATCAATTGAGGATGAAAGGCCTGTCATAAAAGCGATTAACCTCGAGGGTAAAGAGATCTGGTCATATGAAGATCAAAGCCTGGTGGCAGTGTCAAGGCATGGTAGCCGCCTTGCAGCGGTAGAGGATAACCGCTTGATTGTTTACGATTCACTTGGCTATGCTCTGTGGAGTACAGCGTTGCCTTTTGAGGTAAACAAGGTAATGTTTAACCCGCAGAATTATAACCGTATTTTAGTCTATGGCAGCAGGGAAGGCGCCGGAGAAAACCTTTATTATTTCGATATGGCCGAAGATCTTCTTTGGATGAAGCGAATTGCCGATGGTTCACTCTTCTCCTTTACTGCAGACGGACAGCACATAATTACCAGTTCGTGGCGACACTACAAGGAAGATTTTACCCAGATGATATTACTCGATCGTGACGGGTTTGAAATTAACTTCTGGGAAGTAGCTATGCGGGTCGAACACCTTGCCGTAACCGGCCATCCACACCTTATTCTTGTAGGCGGTGACGATGGCTATATAGATTTAATTGATCTTCAGCCGCTGCTAAGCAGTACTAATGGAAACGGCCTGCCCGAAGCTCCCTTATATAGCCCGGTCATAACCGGACTGCAGACGGATCAAACCCGGATAACCCTCTATTTCACAGACGAAAAGGCGAACCTTGTTCCCGTATCGCGATTAATTAGCCTTACAGAAAACCCTCTTCGCGCTGCTCTTGAAGAGTTGATTCGGGGACCTGCCCGTGGAAGCGCGCTTTACCGGACTATTCCGGATAAAAATGTTTCAATTGATGTTGATTATGACAATACCGAAGGTTTGCTTTATCTTGATCTTGCTCCGGAGCTGGTTAACTTTAACGGCTCAATTCAGAGCGAAACTGCGCTTAATTCACTATTGATGACCGTAAGCGATTTTAAAGGAGTTGAAGAGATCTACCTGACTGAAAACAGGGAAATGCTGGATACGTTTGGCGGTCTGGAAATTGATCTGCCACTTCTTCCTATGCAGATACGAAATCCCATCTACGTTCCTATCGCCAGCGGCAGCCGGTATTACCTGGTGGTTCGTGAGGGTGCCGGGGATAACCCCGGTGAAGTAAGCCTGGAAAGCCTGTTGGAGCAGGTACTGCGAAATTCTCGCTCGCTTACATTTGTTCCTTCTAATATTGGTTTGATTGATGTCAAGACTTCTTCAGAACAAATTCAGATAAATCTTAACAGATCATTTATGGACATATTTCCAGAAGAAGGTGGAGAAGCGGAAAAACTGCAGGCTACTTTAATTCTTGACGCTTTATTCCTTACAGCTTTTGAGAATGGCCGCAGGCAGAGAGCAGAAATTCTTGTTGAAGGCGAATACTGGACTCCGCCGGAAGATTACCCTCCTCTAAACCGGTTTTACCGTCAGCCCTTTTACATTAATCCTGAATAAAAATGGCTTTAAAAAGAGTAATATTTGTCAACCGCTCTTCTTTAGGCTAAAATAAGTGAAAAAGCGCAAGGAGACTATAGATGCAAAAGCTTAAAGATGAGATCGGTCACCTGCTATCACCTTTGGTTGATCTTGACCCCAGCGAAATAGTAAACCTTTTGGAAACACCGCCCGAATCGGAATACGGTGATTATGCCTTCCCCTGTTATGTGCTTGCCAAAAAGCTTAAAAAAGCTCCTCCACTAATCGCTGCTGATATTGCGGAAAAACTTTCCGGAGAAAAAGGCGTTTTCTGGAGCAGGGTCGAACCAAGGGGACCTTATCTTAACTTTTATCTTGATCCGGCAGCTTATGGCCGCGAAGTGCTGCAACAGGTATGGGATCAGGGCGGTCAATATGGTCATGCCAATTTAGGACTGGGCAGGAATGTGCCGATTGATTATTCTTCTCCGAATATAGCTAAACCCTTTGGAGTCGGGCACATTAGATCAACGGTTATCGGGCATTCCCTTTATCTTATATACAGAGCGCTTGGTTATAACAGCATCGGGATTAATCATCTCGGTGACTGGGGCACCCAGTTCGGTAAGCTTATTGTTGCTTATGAACGCTGGGGTGAAGAAGAAAAACTTAAAGCAGATCCTGTTGATTATCTCTATAAACTTTATGTAAAGTTCCACCAGGAAGCTGATCAAGATCCTGAGCTCGACGATGAGGCGCGCTCCTGGTTTAAACGTCTTGAAGGAGGCGCTAAAGAGGCTGTTTCATACTGGAGCCGTTTTCGCCGTCTTAGTCTTGAAAACTACGCCCTTATTTATGATCTGCTTGGCATCGAATTCGAACACTATCATGGCGAAAGCCACTACAATGAAATGCTTGACCAGGTTATTGAACTGGTTAAAGAGAAGGGAATTGCCAAAGAAAGCGAAGGCGCCCTTATTGTTGATCTCGAGCCGCACGGTTTGCCGCCGGTAATGCTCCGTAAAAAAGACGGCGCCACGCTATATATTACCCGTGATCTTGCCGCAGCCATTTACCGCCATGATACATTTGATTTTGCCCTTTCGCTGTATGTCGTAGGGGCTGAACAGGTCCTTCATTTTCAGCAGCTTTTCAAAATTCTTGAACTGATGGGCTTTGAATGGGCCAAGAACTGTGTTCATGTTCCCTTCGGCCTGATTCGTTTTAAAGAAGGGCGCATGTCTACACGCGCCGGTAAAATCATACTTTTAGAGGAAGTACTGAGGCGCTCAATTGATATGGCCCGGGAAATAATTGAAGAAAAAAACCCTGATCTTGCTGATAAGGAAAGCGCAGCCAAAGCAGTGGGGCTTGGCGCGGTTCGCTTTGGTGATCTCAGCAATGACCGTATTAAAAATATTGAGTTTGACTGGGAAAAAGTGCTCGATTTTTCTGGGGAAACAGCAGCATACATCCAATATGCCCATGCCAGAATTTGCAGTATACTGCGTAAGGCCGGTGAAGAGCAGAAACAGTGGGACGACAGCGCTGCGTCACTACTGGTTAAAGAAGAAGAAACAGCTCTTATAAAAACTTTAGCCATGCTGCCTGATAAAATTATTGCTTCGGCCGAAAACTATAGACCGTCAATACTGGCTCGCTACCTGATTGAAGTTGCCCGTGAATTCAACCGGTTTTATCACAACTGCCCGGTATTGAGCAGTGAGGGAGAGCTCCAGCACGGACGGTTATTGCTGATTAGCGCCACCAGGCAGGTTATAGCCAACGGGCTTGCCCTCCTTGGCATAGTCGCTCCGGAAGAAATGTAATAACTGATAATATATAATTTAGCTATTGGCGGATTCGTAGTGATGAAAATTAATACTAGATAATCGTGGGGTAAACGGTCTTACTCCGTCCAGAGAGTGGAGGGTTGAGGTGAAGGTGGTATTTACTGACCTTTGCCACAATACACCGAGTCCCGTTACCAGGGGGTTTATTATGTTAGACTTAAAATTTGTTCGCGAGAATCCTGAAATCGTCCGCCGGGCCATGGAACTAAAAAAAGAAGCAGGTGATCTCGATGTCCTGCTTGCCCGCGATTCAGAACGCCGCGACCTGCTTAAAGATGTTGAAGAGCTTAAACAAATCCGTAACCGGGTTTCCAAAGAGATCGGCAAAGCTGGTGCTGACAGCGCCGCTTCCCAACAGAAAAAAGACGAAATGAGGGAAGTTTCGAGCCGGATCAAGGAGCTGGATGAAAAACTGCGCCAGGTTGACAGCGACATGGAACTACTGCTGCTCGGTCTTCCCAATATACCTGATGATGTAGTGCCACATGGAAGTGATGAAGATGATAATGTTGAAGTGCGCCGGTGGGGCGAAATACCGCAGTTTGATTTTGAACCTCTTGCCCACTGGGATATTGGAGCAAATCTAGATATTCTCGATTTTCCCCGGGCCGGTAAAATTACAGGGAGCCGCTTCGCCCTATATTACGGGGCCGGCGCCCGGCTTGAAAGAGCGCTGATCTCATTTATGCTCGATTTACATACTACCGAGCACGGTTACCGTGAAGTATTTCCGCCTTTCATGGTCAATTCGGCCAGTATGACCGGAACCGGTCAGCTGCCTAAATTTGCCGAAGATGCTTTCAGGGTTGAAGGTACAGATTATTACCTTATTCCAACCGCTGAAGTTCCGGTCACCAACCTTCATCGTGATGAAATATTAGAAGAAGATAAGCTGCCTATCTATTACGCTGCTTATAGCGCCTGTTTCCGGGCCGAGGCCGGTGCTCACGGCCGCGATACCCGCGGTTTGATTCGCCAGCACCAATTCAACAAAGTAGAGCTGGTTAAATTTGTTAAGCCCGAAAATTCATATGATGAGCTTGAAAAACTTACCCGTGACGCCGAAAAAGTTCTTCAACTGCTTGAACTGCCTTATCGGGTAATGCTTATGTGCACAGGTGATCTCGGTTTTGCCCCGGCCAAAAAATACGATCTCGAGGTATGGCTGCCTGCCTACAATACCTACCGCGAGATATCATCGTGTAGCAACTTTACCGATTTCCAGGCTCGTCGGGCCAGCATCCGCTATCGCCCGGCCGCAGGTAAAAAAACGCAGTTTGTTCACACCTTAAATGGCTCCGGTGTAGCCATCGGACGCACAGTTGCCGCCATACTCGAAAACTTTCAGCAAAAAGACGGCAGCGTAGTTATACCCAAAGTATTACGCCCTTACTTTCAGGGGCAGGAAAGGATTACAGCGCTATAATGTGGCAATCTAAGCTGTTCAAAGCGGGAATAGGCATACTTCTGGCATTCCTGATCATTTATATCGGGAGTCAGATTACCTTTATTTTTAGGCCTGTTGTTGTTGCCTTTGAAGCCCTCTTTATTTCTTTTTTAATCGCGGGTATTCTCTATTATTTAACCTACCCCTTCAGTGACTGGTTAAGCAGCCGCAAGCTGCCCCGCCCGATGGCAATAATAATTGTTTTCCTGATCATTATCGGTTTGCTAACGTTGCTTGCCCTGATTATAGGGCCTATATTGGCAGCCGAATTTAACGAACTCATCGTGAACTTACCGAATCGAGTTGAAAATTTGAAACGTTTACTAGAAAGCCTTGAGGGTAATCCTTTAGTTGCCAGGTTCCTCGATACTGATGTTCTCGATTTGAATAATCTTACTGATCGCCTCACTTCGAGAGCATCCGCTGCAGTTGCAGGTATTGTTACCGGCATGACCAACCTTGTTGATTTCCTAACCGGCATAGTTATGACTATTATCATTGTGCCTTTTCTGCTCTATTATATGCTTAAGGAAAAAGGCAAAAATATTATTCCTGACGCAGTTAATAAGATCGCTCCTGAAAAATATGCCGGTAAAATTAACAGTGCCCTGGCTGAGATGAATAAAATGCTTGCTTCCTACGTTCAGGGGCTCAGTGTGGTCTGCTTATTTGTTGGAGTTTTAGCCTATATCGGGTTTCTTGTGATCGGCCTTGAGTTTGCCCTGATCCTTTCAGTATTTATCATGATTACTAACATAGTCCCTTTTCTAGGCCCATTTATCGGCGCAATTCCGGCTGCCTTTGTCGCTCTGCTTGATTCGCCGTTTTTGATGCTGCAGGTTTTCATTGTCATCGTTATTGTCCAGCAGCTTGAAGGCCTGGTTATATCACCTCAGGTTATGGGGCGTAAAATGTCTTTAAGCCCGTTGACAATTATTCTCATAGTTTTGGTCGCCGGCCGCCTGGGAGGTTTGCTCGGTATTATTCTGGCTGTGCCTACTTTTACGGTGCTAAAAATTATCGTCAATCATACTTACGAGCATATTAAACTGAAATAGGTAGATTAAGCTTTATTTATCGACACAAAAGGGACAGACTTCGCTTAAAGTTCTGTCCCTTTAAATTATTTACCAGCTATTCTGATTAGGCATCTGAGCCGCTGCTTAAAGCTTCAGTATTGAACCCATGAATAGAATGGTTCCTGTCATATCATCGGCAATTGCGAAGAAAAATGGGCGGTCTACAATCATAGAGAATGTCTCGGGCATAGCGGTTGTACCTACTTCCACCGAGGTTACCGCTGCTGCTTCAGTGCCTTCTTCATTAACATCGATAAAGGTTTTATGTTTTACCTCGCTGATGAAGAGGCTTGGCGGAGTAGGCCTCATCCCGCTGAAATCAGCCGCATTTTCATCAAAAGCGATACCCATGCCGAGTGCATTTAAAGCATCATTAAGCGAAGTTTCATATTCAAAGCTAAAGCGCGGCAGACCAAGCTCTCCATCCATTGTTCTGAAAGAATTAACCCAGCTGTTCCAGTTGGTGTTGTTAAGCGCTGAATGCAACTGTTTAAGACCCACTTCTTCAGCAGGCAGCATCACATACATGCTTACCCGTTCATTCTTGCCGTATGGCAGGTTTACTGCCTGGAAAAGCTCGTTTTCAAAATAACGGAAATCGTCATTTCTGAACATCAGAGGCTGATCATTGGTTGAACCGTCAACAGCTGAAAATAGAACATCTCTGGTGTTTTCAGGATCAAAAGGTATTGACCATTCGCCGTTAAAGTAGATGGCGTTAATCAGGAAAAGAATTGTTTCCGGATTAATCGGCGGGTCGACAATACCGTCAATTTTATCCCGCGTCTTTTCTTTTACCCAGCCGTTGATAACATCTGCTGCTGCGGCATCGTCAAAATCCAGTTCTGCAACCTCTGCATCAAAATACTCGCTGTTGCGGTTCATGAATTCTTCGTGAAAGGCAACCCCTTTGCGTGCCCAGAGCGAATTCGCCACAGCCAGCTCAACTTCAGGATCGGGGTTTTGCAGTATTGTAAGCAGGTCTGCAAATGCTTCGTTAATCTCGTCCAGGTTCATTCCTTCAAGCTGTAGTGTTTTTTGCATCGCCTCGCGTGTTTCGCTCTCTGCCCCGTTATAGGTCATAGCCAGGGCAGTAATTATGCTTGACGGTGAAATAAACAGGTTCGAATCAGCCGCTGCTGATGCCAGCTCTCTGTAGAGGTTAAAACCAAAGCCGTTATTGGCATCAACAAGCCTTTGGTCCAGTTCTTCCACCGGTGCAGCCATACCTTCTGAACCTTCCAAACCGCATCCGCCTCCAAGCGCCAATAGCATAATAAACATAAATAATAAAATTGTTACCCCAAATCTTCTGGTATATCTCATTAAAGATGCCACCCCTTTCAAGTTACTCTACTAGCAGTGACATAATACTTCAGGGTTTGGTTCCCATCAGCATTTTCGGGGCGGCATATTTACTTAACTATCACAACGCTGCAATTCTTTGCTTCCTGGGCTACTGCGTTACTTACACTGCCAAGAATAACTTTTTCCAGACCACTTAACCCTCTGCTGCCCACAAAAATCATATTAAAACCTTCGTCCTCAGCAACTCTGACAATGGTGTGAGATGGGTGGCCTTCTTTTAAAATGGTGCGCGACTTTACATTCTTATTTTTAAAAAATTGCAAGGCCTCAGCGAGTATCTTCTGCCTTTCTTCCTGCACCTCTTCTGCCACCATTCTGATCAATTCAGCCTGTTTGTCAGAAGCAATAAACAGGGGTGACTCACTCTGCCTATTTTCATAAACATGAATTATCGCTACTTCATCAACAATATTTGCATCGGCGATCAGCGAAGCTTGTTCCAATGCTTTTCGACTGTACTCCGATCCATCCGTGCAGACTAAAATCTTCACCTTTATCGCTCCCATCTTTTAATATGTTGAATATTAACTGTTTTCTGTACTTAGTTGTAGAAACCTGCTGTAGGGAAAGTGTATAATATATATATGAAAAATAATTCCGGGATTACAATCCGCAATTCAATCAAGCCGGGAGATATGGGCTATGTAACCTATCTGCACGGAAAGCTCTATGCCGATCAATATGGCTTTGATCACACTTTCGAACCATATGTGGCAGTTCCTCTTGCCGAATTCATGAATTCACATTGCTCAAAAGAGCGAATCTGGATAGTAGAAAAAGAAAACAAAATAATGGGTTCAGTCGCCCTGGTCAGGTATTCCGATGAACAAGCCCAGTTGCGTTGGTTGCTGCTGCACCCCGAAATTAGGGGTCTTGGAATCGGAAAGAAACTTGTAGAAGAAGTAATCACTTTTTCCCGGAAATGCGGATATTCATCGATATTCTTATTAACTATTGATATATTACCTGAGGCAGCAGGTCTTTACAGGTCACTTGGTTTTACAGTTACCGAAGAAATAAACATGCAGGTTTGGGGCTTAAAAGTAACGGAGCAGAAGTATGAACTCAAGTTGTGATCCGGTTGTTAATAAAATACCTTGGTCATCCTTATAGTAATAAAGTACCGGAAATTTTATAATTAAGATCAATAAAAAATAAAAGGAGCGTATATCATGAAAAATTATAAAAAGTTTGCTGGTATGATAGCAACCTCCACGATAGTCATGATGATTTTCATGTATCTTAATACTTATGAGGTTGGTCATGCATATTTTAGTGAGACAAGGCTCTATATGACGTTGTTAATGGGTGCGACGATGGCTATCGTTATGTTAAGTTTCATGTTGCATATGCTAACGAACAAACGGCTTAATATCGGGATTGTCATAGTTAGCATAGTCGTTTTCAGTCTTTCTCTCTTCTTGGTTCGCAGTCAAATTACTGTTGATGATGTTTCTTATATGAAAGCGATGATACCTCATCATTCCATTGCAATTTTAACCAGTGAACGTGCTAATATTTCAGACCCCCGTGTCAGAGAACTTGCCGACAAAATAATAGAGGCTCAACTCAGGGAAATTGAAGAGATGAAAAGTTTAATAGAAGATATTGAATAAAGTTATTAAGTCAAAGAAGAAATAGATTTAATTCCAACCTGGCTTTTCTGTAGTAGATTGAACTACACTACATCAGGCTAAAAGATTTATATGCGAATAGAAATCGTGTTTTGTTTATCAAAGGATATAAGAAAGAGGGCACAGTATTTACTGTGCCCAATCGATATATATAAAAAGAGGGGGTCAACTTGCCTTTTATTTTATAACATCAAGTTTACAGGAGCATTACAAACAGATTGTTTTTTAATTACATTAGAGCCGATAGAATTTATTTCTGATGAAAAAAAGTTGAATATCTGGGTTACATGTAGTATTATATTGTTCTTGATTAATGGTGTTCTTTTAGGCTAAAAAAGAGGGTTTTTGAGGTAATTTGTTTTTGACAAAAATGCAGTTCATAGTGTATTCTATATAGTGCTTAATTATTTACTGAAAAATGCCAATCCGTTTTTGGGAGGGGTGTCCGAGCGGTTTAAGGAGCTAGTCTTGAAAACTAGTGACCCGAAAGGGCCGTGGGTTCGAATCCCACCCCCTCCGCCACTAAATATACGGAGAGATGGCCGAGAGGTCGAAGGCGGTCGCCTGCTAAGCGATTAAGTGGGTAAAAGCCTGCTTCGAGGGTTCGAATCCCTCTCTCTCCGCCACATGCGCCCGTAGCTCAGCCTGGATAGAGTAACTGACTACGAATCAGGAGGTCGCAGGTTCAAATCCTGCCGGGCGCACCAGTAAAATAAGGGGTTTTCGGGAAAGCAGTTGTCTCCCTAAAACCCTTTTGATTATTATTACAGTATTTCAAGGCCTGACCCTACTCGTTTCTCAGTGATCGGCAAAAAGCGGCCTAAAAAGGACCGTACCCGATTGTCACTGCAACCAGGATAAAGATGGTTGTGATTGCCAATACTGCCAGTTGCAGCATGATCACCCACCTGAACCACTTGATATAGCTGACTCCGGCCAGGCCTAGAGCGATCAGCAGAACAGCATTGGTGGGGAACAGAACGTTGCTGAAACCGTCTCCAAAGGCAAAGGCGAGCACAGCAGTCTGCCTGGTTACACCGACCAGATCGACAAGGGGGGCGATTATTGGAATGATCAGGAATGCCTTGGCCGAGGCTGAACCGATAAAAAAGTTAAGGCAGATTACCAGGGCGTAGATAAGAAGCGATGCCTCGTAAGGCGAAGCTCCTCCGATTGTTCGCACGGCGTAATCTAAAATGGTGTCCATTACCTGGGCGTTGGTCATTATATGCTTAACACTGACTGCCATCAGGATCAGAATAATGGCCGGAGATATACCCCCGACACTTTGGCCGAAGATAGAAACTGCATTTCTTAGTTTCATCCCGCTCAAAAGAGCAGCGCCAACTCCGCCAATCAGGAATAACAGGCCGACGAGAGGCAGTGTTACGGCTGAGATCGCTTCGACAAAAGAAGCGCTGATACTCACGATAACAATTAGAGCCAGGGAACAAACAAACCAGATCACTGAGCTTTTTAGCCGGGGATCAGCCTGTGCGCTCAGCTGCTCTTCAGTCAGGTTGAATTTACTGCGCAGGGCTTCATCTTCTTCATGCACCGGCGAAAGCGCCGGGTTACGCTCGATCTTTTTCGCATAACGGATGAGGAATGTGCAAAGCAGGGCATAGATTACAACAAATACTATCGCTCTTAATCCCATGCCGGAGAAAACAGGCAGGCCGGAAAGCCGCTGGGCTACACCGATAGTAAACGGATTAGCCAGGGCTGCAGAGAAACCGAAGGCAATGGCCAGTAAACTCATGCCCAGGCCGGTCATCGCATCCCAGCCGAGCAGGTAGGCGAGGGCAATCATCACCGGGACCAGGATTACTACTTCCTCAAATATTCCGGGCAGGGCCCCGAAGAGCATAAAGCAGAGCACCACTATTGCCAGGAGCAGATATCTGCGGTGTCCCATGCGCAGGACAACCCTGGCAATCACAGCTTTTAAAACACCGGCCCGGTCCAGAAGGGCGAATGATCCGCCGATAAAAAGAATGATCAGAATGATAGTGATAACAATCGGGGCATCCGGGCCCCAAAGCACCTCAATCGGAGCAGTAAACCAACGCCAGGCAGGGTAATCAGGCGTCTCGGTATATTGGAAAGAATCGGGTACGATAACGCTCCTACCATCGAGGACGGCTGTGTCGAAACTGCCGCTCGGGATAGCGATGCTGAGCAATCCGGCTACTATCATCAAGGTTAAAAGAATAAGTGCAGACTGAATGAAGGCTTTCTTGCCGATTTTTAAGACAGCTTGATCCCCGGTCATATTTACAATTCCTCCTCAGGAATAATGATGAAATAGTTGATATTTGGGATTCCACGAAGCGGAAACAGGAAAGCGTTTTTTCTTAAGCAGGTATTCAGGAGAGCCTACCCGACCCAGACCAGGAGTAAGCTGAATAAATATGCGAGAACCGAAAGCATGCACTGCTTCTGCAATATTGCGCCACCCGGAGTAAACAGTCCGCGATTTGTCAAGGCGGGGGAAATAGCTTCGGTCGCCCATTTCAGTAACAGAAGGATCGGATATACTGGCTAACCGGAACCAGGCCGGTAGTGATTAAGCCGGTACCGCCCCGGGCTCTTTCCGCAAAGTAACGGACCATCTTTTCGCTTAAACTCGGCATAGTTTGTGCTTCAAAAATTTTCCGTTTGCCTTTCCGGTCAGCCGGCCTGCTTTAACTGTCTCGACCCCCCCGACCAGGACAGTTTCAATGCCAAGCGGCGCTTTTGCAGGTTCCGCGCTGGTCGAACAGTCAATTACTTTTTTAGGATCAAATATTGTGATATCAGCTGAATAACCCTTTTTGATTACTCCCCTGTTACCAAGACCAAGACGCATGGCAGGCATGGCACTTATTTTATCAATTGCAGCCGGCCAGTCCATTAAGGCCCGATCTCTTACATAACGACCTAAAAACCGTGGGAAAGCGCCCGCTCCCCGGGGATGACCCTGACCATCAAATAGCATGCCATCACTGGCCACCATCGCCAGTGGATGGCAGATTGCCGCTTCAATTTCAGCCTCGTTCATAACTTCAGCCATTACCATTACAGAAGGTTCATTTTCCCTGATCTCGTTAAATCGATCCTGGTTGCAGCGTTTTCCTTTATGACGGCCATCAATAATGTAAAGATCCTCATAATTAGCCTTCCAGCGCTCGATACAACCCGGGCTAAAAACCGGGCTGCCGATCGCTGTCATGAAAGAACTATAGGGATAAATATCAGTCATTATGTCAACTCCATCTAATCGGGCTGCTTCCAGCATCTGCAAAGCTTTATTCATCTGGCCATAGGCTGCACAGCTGCCGATATGAGATGCCTGGTATTTAACCCCGGTTTTCCGGGCTACCAGGATCATCTCGCCGACTGCTTCAAGGGCACGATCAGCATCGTAACGAAAGTGAGTTGTAACCATCCGGCCCGGGTATGCGGCAACTGCTTCACTAAGGGTAAGTTGTTCCTTAAGCGAGGTTCCGGGAACATACTCCAGGCTGAAAGAGAGCCCCGGCGCTCCGGCATTTAAGGCTTGCTGAAGCAGAAGAGCCATGGCGGTGATATCGTCTTCTGAAGCCGGGCTAAAAAGATCTGAACAACCGACCATCATCCTTAAAGAAAGGTGCCCGACCAGGCTACTGTAGTTTACAGGCGAAGGTTTTTCTAAAAATATCATCTCGCTTTTCATGAAATCAGATTTGCCCAGTCCGCAATGTCCGTCAAGTACAGTGGTAACACCCATGAGAGCCATTGCATTAAGTGTTTCAATATAACCTGTCTGATCAAAAGGATATGTATGCATGTGTATATCAATAAAACCGGGGCTCACATATTTTTCTTCGGCATCGATAACATATTCCCCGGCAAGTAGGTTTGAGGCAACTGCTGTTATTAAGCCATTGTCGATAGCAACGTTGAGCTTTTGTAAACCTTCTGAAAAACCGGGAATCAGGCCGTTTTTGATCACAATCTGATGCAAAGTTTATTCGACTCCTCCCGGATAATAATTATTCCAAGTTTACTGCTTACCTAAATTCCACGTCAAATCAATATTTCCTTTTTTAAGCATTTTTTTATAAGGTCTCCAGGCAACTATTCCATATCATACCATTTTCGTCACCAACTCTCTGTCTTTTAGCACCTTTAATCATTGCAGCCTGAATATTTTGCATGCTTAAACAAGCAAGAGATAGGAATTTGCTTTTCTGAGAGATAGGAATTTGCTTTTCTGTTGGGAATATAATACTACACTATAAAGCTGCAGGTTAAGCTAACCTGACCACAAAAAGCAGACTTCCGGCCCGATTCGCCACGGGTAGAGGTGAGGCAGCTGACATTTAAAGATCATCTTGGGGTTTTACGCTGAGAGCATACAAGTTGAACAAAGAGGTTAACTAAAGGGTCCCGGTTTTGGCATAACAAAACCAGCGATGACCTTAAAAACTTTTACCCGGAAGTAGAAAGCTACAAGCAGAGCTCTTCAGCGGGTAGCTGTGAATAGTCATCTTCATAGCGGTTGCTGTCTATTAGCTCCAAACGCGCCGCTCGCCTGCCGCGACAGGCGGGTCACCATGTGGGGTTAGGTGCGGTTAGATTTGAAGACTCGTTGGCAAAAAACACATATTTTAGTGCACCAATCATCCATTCTTTGCCAAGAAATTTCCCACTATCCCTCCCAACCAGGCAAACAGCGTCCAAGGGATTTGTGGATAAACCAACACGCCAATTGAGCCGAGAAAACCGCCGCCGATCATCATAGCCAAGGCAATAGGTGAGGCCAGCAGAAAAGCGAGCAAAGTTACAGACCATGCTGTTTTTGAATTTTGGCGATTTAGAAAATAGATCAAAATCAATCCGCCCAACGTACCTGCTACAAAGAACAGGATGTAATCTAATACAGTGGAATACGCGTTCCATTTTCCAAAGCGCACATAAAACACAGCAATTTGTGCAACAACAGATAACAAACCTACTAACAGCGCCCCAAAAATTTGAGTTATTTTCATAAGAATTATTCCTTCAAAGAGATAAGAACTTTCTTTTCTTCTGTGATTATAATACCCTGCTATCCTGCGGCAGGTCAATCTATCCCGACCCGAACACTGGCTATTCGACAGATTTGACATACTTTCAGACACACTATTTTTCTGTTTTTCTGGTATCATTACCTTTCATTTAGTAGTATCGTGTTCTCTAATAAGCCGGAAATGCTTAAAATTAAGGATATAATGCTACCAAGGAGTATACAAAGGTACTAATTCTGCTTCCTACGAATCAGGAGGTCGCAGGTTCAAATCCTGCCGGGCGCACCAGTAAAATAGCCTCGCCGGAGATAATCTGGCGGGGCGTAATTATCGCTTAAAATGGTTCACTAAATCCGTTGTTTAAACATTTTACAAATATTTTCTCTACTACCCACCATCTCAATCGTGACTATGGATAGTTAATATTCATTCAGTTCCCTTAATAATTCTTCATGAAAAACAGTATCTTCCTTGCCTCTATCGTCTATCTCTTTTAGAATAGCTTTGTGGCTGCAATTACCTTCTGAAAAGAAAGACACGATCAAGTTCTTAATTGTGTGTAAAAACGTTTTTCGGTCAGAACCAACAGCTTAACTAATGTGTGCAACCTTTTTAATACCTTTAGGCCGGTTATTTAACCAAGATTCAAATTCGGCCATATCGAAATGTCGGCGGCGCGATTGATTTTAAAAAGATTCGGGATAAAAAAGGCAATCTTGTCGATACCCTCGCTTACTCAGACAAAGATGAAATCGCTTTGGATTACAGGCTAATTCAGGATACATTCAGCATAGATTGCTACAATGTCTTTTTACGTCAAGAGAAGTTCAACAAGTTTCTGAAAAATATCTCCCTGTAGCACAACAAATATTAAATACAGTCACATCAAAAAAGCCCCGTGTTAACTAAAACTCTGAGGCTTTCGCTTTTTTAAACTGTAAAAGTCGGGTTATAGCACACCATCATTATGAATAAAATAATCTATATTACAGATCTTGTCAAAGGGTTCGCAAGAAAAAATCCTCGAGCGGGGATTTTATTCTTCAAGCCTTGTCCGTCGGGTCCTTTTCCACTGTGTCGATCCCGAGAATCTTATAAAGCGCGCACCAGGATGTGGCAGCTGTGACCCCGATGATGATCGCAGGGATCAAAATCCAATAGTTGTTGAGAATGATCGCCAGGGCGATGAGAACAATCGCGAGTATGTAGCGGATGAGTTGATCGGTTCTTCCTACGTTGCCTTTCATGAATGGACACTCCCTTTCAATATCGTTTTACAGTCATATTATATCATGTCCATGACGCCTTTTGCATATCAACCGCATTTAACCTGGTTGTACGCGGTCTGTAGCGGATCCCATACCGGAGAGAACGGCGGGGCGTAGGCGAGGTCGAGCGAGGTGACCTGCTTGGCTGTCATCTTGGCGCTTATCGCGGTCGCGGCCACATTGATGCGGTGGGCGACACCGCTTCTTCCGACCATTTGAGCATACAAGTTGGACAAAAAGATAAACTAAAGGGCCCCGTTTTTGGCATAATGAAACCAAGGATGACCTAAAACCGTTTTACCGGAAGGCAGAATGCTTCGAGCAGAGCTCTTCATCGGGTAGCTGTGAATAGTCATCTTCACAGCGATTATTATATTGATTGGCTATATCCGGAAACTGCGAGTCGCAGGTTCAAATCCTGCCGGCCGCACCACAGTAATATTAAAGGTCATGGGTAGGTTTAAAGCCCATGACTCTTTTGGTTTATTATAAGAGTGTCAATAAAAACCCTTATGAACAAAAATAAAAATCGTTTGAAATGAAAAATTATTTTATTAGGAAGGATTTTTCTTAACCTTGCCGAATAATAGTCACTGTAGCATGGTAGAACGGCAGGGTAAGTTGAAACAGGTACCGGTCGGTAAGACGGTTTCTTTTATTTTTCATACTCCTGACGGAGTATTTTTTTTGCCCTGACAAAAATATAGATTCATTGCAAGGGGGCATGAATATAAGGGATGTTTAGCTAAAAGTTGGAAAGTATTGGTGCTTAGACTGTAATTTTTGAAATGATTGTATTTATACACTTATAGGAGGAATAAATCATGAAATATTCATATTTCTTATTACTATTTATTTTAACTTTGCTTATTGTGCCTGCAATAACCGGGTGCCAACCATCTGCAGAACCTGAACCAGCCCCTGAAACTGAAGAGGAGCAGGAAGAAACGGCTCAGCAGTTCAATTTACAATTTGCCACCTTCTGGCCGGCAATGGATTTCCAGGTAACCGAGGGGCATGAAATATGGGCAAAAGAAATCTCGGATAGGGTTGCTTCGGAGACTCCTCATACGGTTAATTTTCAATTTCATCCCGGCGGAGCTCTTCTTGGAGCAGTCGAAATTTACGAAGGTGTTGCTGCAGGGGCAGCTGATCTAGGAACAACATGTCCCTCTTATACCGCAGGGATTTTTCCATTAACAGAGGCTTTTGAACTTCCCGGTTATAATAACGATAATGCGCTGGTAGCATCATTAACAATGTATGAAGCTTGGAAAAGAAATGAATTACTGCAAAAGGAATACGAAGATGTTAAGGTGATGTTTTTCTGGGCGACCGGACCGGGGGATTTTATGACTAATACTCCTGTTAGAACACTGGATGATCTGTCTGGACAGCAAATCAGAGCTGTTGGTGGAACGGTTGCCTCTGTAGAAGCTTTAGGAGCTACTGCAGTTGGCTTGCCAATGAGTGAATCCTATGTAGCTTTAGATTCAGGAATTGTAAATGGCATTCTTGGTCCTACCGATACACTTAAAGGGTTCCGTCTGGCTGAAGTAACCAATTATATTACAAAGACCCCTTTTATCTATAATATAATTTTCATGAAGGTGATGAACTTGGACACCTGGAATTCGTTACCTCCATCGGTTCAGCAGATTTTTGAAGAAGTTAATGAAAAATATGTTATTGAATACGGCAAACTAAGAGCCGACTATACAGTTGAAGGACAGAAGTACGCTGTGGAAGAATATGGCCATGAAGTATTTGAATTGAATGCTGAGGAGAAGGCAAGGTGGATTGAACGGCTTGAACCCATGGTTCAGTCATGGATCGAAAAAACTGATAATCTAGGGTTGCCCGGGCAGGAAATTGTTGATTTAGTCCGGGAATTAGATGCCGATTTTTCAGCAGAGTACGGTGACTATAGTAAATAATTAATAGGGACTTCTTAATCAATGGGGGTGGGCATTTTTGATAAACCAATTGGAGCGATTTGTGCATGCTATCAGCTTTCGAACAGCACAAATTGCTCAGGTTGTTCTCTTTTTTACAATGCTGATCATTATTGTCAATATAGTCATACGCATACCGTGGAAGCCATTACCCGGAACGGTTGAAATTGTAGAAATGTGTGGCGCGATACTGCTGGCAACGGCAGTAGCTTATACTGCTATGATGAGGGGGCATATATCAGTCGGTGTACTGGTAGAAAGGTTTCCAGCAAGAATACAGGCAGCAGTAGATCTTTTTACCAACAGTATCACCCTTTTGTTTACATCTATGCTGGCCTGGGAAACATTTGTTTTTGCCTCGAGGATGTCGCAAAGGGGTTATTCAACACCCAATCTGCTAATACCCATTGCGCCATCTGTTTTTCTGGTTTCTTTTAGCTTTGCGATGCTTGCTCTGGTCCTTTTAGTAAACCTTATTAAAGCAGTAATAATAGTAATAAGAGGGAGTCAAAACAGATGACTTCATTTCAAATAGGGTTAATATCCGTCGCTGTAGTTTTCTTGCTTCTTTTTGCCCGCATGCCTGTGGCCTTTGTTATGCTGGTGGTAGGAATGTCTGGTTTTGCTTATCTTACATCAACTAAGGCTATGTTCTCAATGGCAGTACAGACCATCTATAATACTTTTGCATCTTATTCTCTTATAGTAATACCACTTTTTGTCTGGATGGGTTATATAGCTTTTCATTCAGGGTTAAGCTCGCGCATTTATGATGCCACCTATAAAGTAATGGGTAATTTAAGAGCAGGACTTGCTCTTGCTACTATAGCTGCCTGCACTGCTTTTGGAGCGATTTGTGGCTCAACTACAGCCACGGCGGCGACAATGAGTGCTGTAGCACTTCCGGAAATGAATAAATACGGTTATAACCGTTCTTATTCAACTGCAACAGTTGCCTCCGCAGCGATTTTGGGTGTTATGATACCACCCAGTGTTATCTTTATTCTTTATGGAATAGCTGCCGAGCAATCTATACCAAAATTATTTCTGGCTGGGGTATTCCCGGGCATTTTGCTTATGGGACTTTTTATGCTGGTTGCTTATGGCTTAGCATTACGTAATCCGGAATTAGCTCCCCCGGGGTTAACGGTTCCCTGGAGTGAAAAATTCAGGTCAATTATTAACGGAGGAGTCGAAGTTGTTATTATTTTTATCGCAGTTATGGGTGGGCTTTTTGCAGGACTATTTACCCCAACTGAGGCTGGAGCGGTTGGAGCTTTTGCAACTTTAGTAGTTGCTTTGTTTAGACGTCAGCTTAACTGGCGAGGCTTTGTTAACTCTTTGAATGACTCAGTGCGTATATCGGCGATGATTATGTTTCTTGTAGCCGCCGCAGCGATTTACGGGCGGTTTATGGCCATTACAGGACTTCCTGGAGGGCTTGCGCGATGGGCTGTAGAGCTTTCTCTTCCTCCTGTAGCAGTCCTGGCAATTATTCTTGTCATTTACCTTATTCTCGGCTGTTTTATAGATGCGTTGGCGCTTATTTTATTAACCGTGCCGATATTTTTTCCAGTTGCTGTCTCGCTCGGCTTTGATCCTATCTGGTTTGGGGTGATCATTGTTTTAGCATTGGGGATGGGAGTAATTACGCCACCTGTAGGAGCTAATGTATATGTTGTTGCTGGTGTTGATCGATCAACACCGGTAATGGAAATCTTTCAAGGCGTTGGGTTTTACCTGTTAGCTATTATATTATGTATAGCATTTTTAATTCAGTTCCCTGCTATTGCGTTATTTCTGCCAAACCTTTTAAATTGAGCTTATGACATTAAACAAGCTCTTCAATAAAAACTCTGAATTGTTATTTATTGATTGGAGGAAAACAGTAAATGTGGAATCGAAAATACGAAGAAATGGATCGCGAGAAGCTGCAGGTTTTACAATTTCTGAGGTTAAAACAGACAATAGAAAGAGTTTATCAGTTGGTTCCCCATTATAGAAAAAGCTTCCAAAGTGCTGGAGCTGAACCAGGAGATATTCGTTCCCTGGCCGATCTGCAAAAGCTTCCCTTTACAGTTAAAGACGATCTGAGAGATAATTTTCCCTATGGGCTTTTTACGGTTGATTTAAATGAAGTGGTGCGTATTCACTCTTCCTCAGGGACAACAGGGATACCAACGGTAGTCGGGTATACTAGAAAAGATCTTGAAACATGGGCTGAGTTGATGGCTCGCACTCTAACCGCCGGAGGTGCTACCAGTGAATCGATAGTACACATTGCTTACGGCTATGGCCTCTTTACCGGTGGACTTGGTGTTCACTATGGAGCAGAAAAAATTGGGGCTACGGTGGTTCCGATTTCAGGTGGTCAAACGAAACGGCAAGTTAAGATGATGAAGGATCTTGGAACAACTCTGCTTGCTTGCACACCATCGTATGCTTTATTTATAGCTGAAACAATTGCTGAAATGGATCTTAGGCCAAGTGATCTAAAATTATGTTCAGGTGTTTTTGGAGCTGAACCCTGGTCAGAAAAAATGCGCCAGGTTATTGAGGAAAAATTGCAAATTGATGCTTTTGATATTTATGGCTTAAGTGAAATAATCGGACCCGGTGTTTCATATGAATGCACTGCGAAAAACGGTTTACATCTAAGTGAAGACCATTTCATACCTGAAATCATCGATCCTTCAACAGGTGATGTTTTGCCGGAGGGGGCAACTGGAGAACTGGTGATTACTACAATTAGTAAGGAAGCATTGCCAATGATCCGTTACAGAACCCGTGATATTACAAACTTGAATAGTAAGCCATGTGCCTGTGGAAGGACTCATAGTAGGATGACAAAGATCAGCGGACGTAGTGATGACATGATAATTATCCGCGGAGTTAATGTATTTCCCTCTCAGATTGAAAGTATCCTTTTAGAGATGGGTGGAACCGAACCGCACTATCAGTTGGTTGTAGAAAGGGTTGGTTCACTTGATACTCTCCAGGTATTAGTTGAAGTATCCGAGCAATTGTTTTCGGACCATATAAGAGGGCTTGAATCTCTTGAAAACAGAATACATATTGAAATAGAAAATATGTTGGGAGTTTCAGCAGATGTAAAACTCGTTGAACCTAAAAATATTCCCCGTAGTGAAGGCAAAGCTCAGCGCGTTATTGATAAACGTTCACTTTAGTAAGGGAGAGGTTAGATGATGATTAAGCAGATATCTATTTTTTTAGAAAACAAATCTGGACGACTAGTTAAAGTTACTAAGGTCCTTGAAGATGCAAGAATAAACATACGTGGGTTATCAATTGCAGATACATCTGACTTTGGTATTTTGAGACTAATAGTTGACCAGCCTGAGAAGGCTGTAAGTACATTGAAAGAGAATGGGATTACGGCTACTGTCACCGAAGTGATTGCTGTCGAGGTACCGGACAGGCCAGGAGGACTGGCAGATATTTTAGCATGTTTAAACGATTCTGGTATTAATATTGAGTATCTTTATTCTTTTATTGATAAGCCGGCTCATAATGCAATTATCATGATGCGCGTAGAGAAAGTTGCCGATGCCCTTCAAACACTTGGAAAAAACAACATACCAATTGTGAGAGGTGAAAAGATATACTCATATTAAGCTGATTTAGTAGAGAATTCTTCATTATGTAATTCGCGCTTTTTTTGTATCATTTTTAAATAATTAAAATACTTAGAATTACAATGAGCTTTTTAGTCCAAAGAATAAGGCAGTTTTAGAGGTATTACTACATATCCATGTACTGAAATAAATGGTTGGGATAGACTACGAATCAGGAGGTCGCAGGTTCAAATCCTGCCGGGCGCACCAGTAAAATAAAAAAGTTCCGGTGTTGAATTATAACCCGGAACCTCAGATATTGCAGCATAACTACCGATATCCTTCAGTAAAGAGTAATTGTGTTTTTATGTACTGTTAAATAAAAAAAGACTTGATTCGGTCAGGCGTAAGTGTAAGCTTATTTCGGATGAATATTTAATTTTTTTAAGCGGTAATGTAAGTACTGTCTAGACATATTTAAACTTTTAGGAGGGCAACAATTGGTTTCGTTTATAGCCACTCCTTAATAATCAGCGGTGCACAGATAACAGTAAAAACAGACGCGGTATAATCAAATATGCTGCGATAGAAATACTGGTGTAATTATTTGAATAGGGATACATAAACCATGACAAACCTGTTAACAAAGCCGGCAGGAATATACATATTGGCCAGGGAAACAAGCTTTACCAGGTCTTTAAATCTTGATTCCACCAGCTGCTGTCGCACTTCTGCAGGGTAATTGCGATTATTAAATGTCTTCCCCAGGAGCAAATTTGCAGTATGTAACACTTTGAGACTCAACTATTTCACTCCTCTACCTTACTGCAGATACTTTCATCTGGATACGCGCCATCCCAGACGATTCTTCTGTACATTTCAGGATCCGTATCACCTTCAGTGCTGAACAAAAGAATGTGAGAACTTTGATTTAAAGCGAGTTCCTCTTTCAACTCTTCAAGCCCCAGACGCTCACCAAGATAACGACCGATAGCATGCCCGCCTCCCAGCACTTTAAAGGAGTTAAGGCCAAAACGGTATGATTCATCTTTAACATAAATTCCTCCAACTCCAAGGGTTGCAGCCAGCTGTTCCAGGCTTCTTAAAGGAGTACGATCATAATGTGGAAAACTCTCTATAAACTGCCGCGTTTTACGAACAGCAGATTCTTCAAAAAACTGCGGAACAGCTTCTTGATCAGATTTTTCTTTTGCCTGGTATGTGCCACTCGTCCATTTTATATTTTCATCCATTGTTGCACCTCCTAATCTTCAGCAGCTTTTCAAAAGGCTTCCCTCTCATCCTGTTGCCCATTGGAAGCCCCACCTTTCTTATTAATTATTGCCCGGGAAATTGCTTCATAAAAATTGATTTGAAAGCTAAATTCGCTGAGCTTCATCAAAGTCCTGCCTGGGAATAAGCAAACCGCATCGGGGAGAGATTAACCTCCTACCACGATGCGGTTAATATCGTTAATATCATCTGCCATAGTTCAGCAGCTTTGCTGATCCGCTTAACTTAACCTTCTACTTTTTTCTCATCATAGAAGCCAAGAATTTTAAGGCCTGTGGTCTGCTTTTCCACCTTGTCTAAAGTGTCAAGCACAACCTGTTCTTTATTGGAACCATCAAAGTCAATGAAGTAAGAGTAATCGCCGGGTTCGTTCGGTATTGATTCAATTCTGGTTAGGTTAATCCCGGCTTCGGCAAAGAGACGAAGAACGCCGAAAAGCGCTCCCGCTTTATGCTCTGTGGTGAAAACAATTGAGCACTTGCTGCTTTCGCATTCCTGATTGCTTTTTGCCAGCAGTAAAAACCGGGTGCGATTACTGCCCAGGTCTTCAACCCGCTCTTTAATTACTTCCAGATTATAAAGCTCCGCTGCCAGCTTGCTGGCGATACAGGCTGCTCCCCGCGGCTTTGTTTCGGCCAGCATCTTAGCTGCTCCTGCTGTATCGTAATAAGGGATAGGGGTAAGGTTATTGCGGGAAAGAAAACAGCGGCATTGAGATAGGGCCTGGGAGTGGGAATAAACCTCACGGATCTCGCGGTAGTCCGTTCCGGGTGCAGTGAGCAGTGAATGGTGTACTGGCATATCGATGGCGCCTATGATTCTTAAATCTGTGTTGATCAGCAGCTCGTTGACCGGCCCCACATTACCGCCCAGCGTATTTTCCACGGGGACAATACCGAAATCGTATAAACCTGAGTTAACTCCTTCAAAAACCTCATTAAAAGTGGTGCAGGGGATTGTAACATACTCGCGGTTGTAGTGGCGAACCGCCTCTTCGCTGTAGGCGCCGTGCTCGCCCTGGAAACCGGTCAGGCATAGTTCCCGGGCCTGTAATTTCTTGCTGAAAGCAAAAATCAATTTATAAATACTTTCACTGAACTCGCTTTCGATAAGGGCATTTGGGTTATTGTTAACCTGCTCAAGCACTTCCTGCTCCCGGGCAGAATCCTCAATTTGTTCTTTAAAGCGCTTCGCTAATAAGCCCTGCTCCATCCGATCGTTTAAAAGCTTGAGAATTTTCGAATCGATTAAATCAATGTTCTGCCTTACTTCATTTAATTTCATATTTGATCGCCACCTGTAATTATTGATGTTTTGAAGAGTTTTTCATCCATAAACCTGCTGAGCTTGGTAATTTTTTTCACCAGTGCTGCGAACTGGTCGGGGGTCAACTGCTGGTCGGCATCGCTTTTTGCCTCACTGGGATTGCAGTGCACTTCCAGCAATAAACCATCAGCGCCGGCGGCAACTGCAGCCAGACTCATTTTCTCAATTAAGCTCAATTTGCCGGTTCCATGTGATGGATCGATAAAAATGGGAAGATGGGTCAGCTCTTTAACTGCCGGCACCATGCTCAGGTCGAGGGTGTTGCGGGTATAGGTTTCAAAAGTCCGGATTCCCCGTTCGCAGAGAATTACATTGGGATTGCCCTCAGCGAGGATATATTCGGCACAGTTAAGCCATTCTTTGAGGGTGGAGTACATTCCCCTTTTTAAGAGCACGGGCTTGCCGGTTTTGCCTACTTCCCTCAAAAGGGAAAAGTTCTGCATGTTTCTTGCCCCGATTTGCAGGATATCGGCAAACTCACAGACCCAGGATACATCGCGCGGGTCTATTACTTCCGTTACAATCGGCAGGCCTGTATTTTCTCTTGCCCTGGCGAGCAGTTTTAAACCTTCCAACCCGAGTCCCTGAAAATCGTAAGGTGAGGTGCGCGGCTTAAAAGCACCGCCCCGGAACATCATTCCCCCGCCTGTTTTTACCGCTTCAGCCGTTTTCAGGGTCTGCTTTTCGCTTTCCACTCCGCAGGGGCCTCCGACAATAACCAGCCCCTCACCTATCATTACGCTGCCGACTTTAATTTTTGTCCGCTTTCCATTTTCAGCTAATTGAACCAGTTTTAAATTTCCCATGTTCCATCTCCATTTTTGCTCCGTTATTTGAGCAATAGTATCACAGTTTGCCGGGGCAGATCAAACTTTTCTTTTTTTGAACAGGCTTTTTTCGGTCTAATTCGCCACGGGTAGAGGCGAGAAAGCCGGCATTTAAGGATCATCTTAAGTTTTTACGCGAAGAGCATACAAATGGAACAAAGAAATAAACTAAGCGATCCTGTTTTAGGGGCAGAGACAGAACAACACACCAAGAATTACAATGAGCTTTTTAGTCCACAGAATTAGGCAGTTTTAGAGGTATTACTACATATCCATGTACCGCAATAAAGGGTCGGGATAGACTGCGAATCAAGAGGTTTTTAGATAAAAATACTTCCTTACCATAAGCTATTTGCTCCTGTCTAAACCTTTATGTGGCCTTTTCTCTCTTACTAGGCTAAAATAATAGATAGTTCGTATTATCTCTAACCTGGTTTTGCAACAAAGCTTTGTTATTGTATCATGAGACAGCCTGAATCTTTTCTTTCAGAAAAAGAATGACTGCAATTGGTTGAGTCAAAATAGTTGGAGGAGTCTATGAGAGAGTTTATCAATTCCATTGACCCAATCTATATACGGATTGCAATATTTCTCATAATTGCAATTCTCTTGTATGTTTCTTCAAAGAAGATTCTAAACCGTTTGTATCCGGTGCTCCAGGAGCAGAACAAATGGTACTCTATCAAGAAAGCTGTCATGAACACCATTTATGGCATTATCTTTTTAATCTTTGTATTTACCTTCAGTGATAGATTTGAAGGTTTTTACACGACGATTGGGCTCGCAGGTGCTGGGATAACCTTTGCTCTTCGTGAGGTTATCATAAGCTTTGCCGGATGGTTTGCAATACTTTTTGGAGATTTCTTTAAAGTTGGAGATAGAGTACTTCTTGGTGGTATTAAAGGAGATGTTATAGACTTAGGAATTCTTAGAACAACCCTTATGGAAATTGGAGACTGGGTTAATAGTGATCAATATAACGGAAGAATTGTCCGGGTTGCCAACAGTTCTATTTTCACATCGCCAGTATTTAATTATTCTGCCAGCTTCCAATTTGTCTGGGATGAGATTTATATACCGATTCGATTTGGTAGCGACATTAAAGTAGTTAGAAATATTCTGAATAGTGTAGCTGATGAAGTCGTTGGAAATGTCTCCAAACAAGCAAAGGAAGCTTGGTATGACATGAGAAAAAAATTCAAGCTGGAGAATGCTAAACTTGAACACCAAACATTCATGATTTTCAACGATAACTGGATCGAATTTTCCCTGCGATATATAGTTGATATTAGGGCGAGAAGGGTGACAAAAGATGCCTTATTCACCAGACTTCTGGAGGAATTTGAAAAACATAAAGGGGTCATTGAACTCGCTTCAGAGACATTTGAAATAGTTGGGGAACCGCAGTGATTTTTTTGTTGCAAAATCTTTTCAACAAAAATTGGCAGTACAAGCTAAACATTACCAGCCAGAGCCACCAATAGAAAAAAAGCTGTTGAACCGCTAATTGAAGGCAGAAAGCTTCAAGCAATGCTCTTCAGCCGGTAGCTTTGAATAGTCATCTTCATAGCGGTTACTTTAGAGATTGTCTATATCCGGATATTGCAGGTTGCAGGCCATGTTAAGCTTTTCTATAGCTTATATTGGCCCTGAGGTCTGCTGAAACAGCAGCAGGGGAATTTAAATTCATGTGATTGCTCCGGGCCGTGGTTATAATGGCACTGGTTCAGGAAGTATAGATCTTCCTGCATGCATCTGAGGCTGCCAGGACCGCTTTGCGTAGGAAGTCCTGAGTAATGTGAAGTCTGGACTGCTTCAAAGCATAACGTTTGGACCTGTTTGAATCTACCGGCTCGTACATGTAGGTATCCATAGTTACTTCAACCTGGATAACATGGACATCGTTGCCGGGATTGCTGTGCATCCTGGTGATGAAGCCTCCCGAGTAAGGTTCGTTTTCCGCGCAGGTCAGGCCCAGGCGGTAAGGTTTTATATTTTGCTTCAATGTAGCTACAAAAGCTTCTATTATATCCGGGTGCGCCGACTTGCCTTCGAGGGTGCCGACTACTATGTTATCCCTTTCCTGTCCCTCGTCATAGACCCGGCCGAGGCCAACCGAAGACATGGAGTGAGCGTCAATAAGCAGGGCATATCCCTGCTCCCTTTTCAGATTTTCAATTAGAGAGGCTAGGATCCCGTGATAGAGATCATAATACTTCAGGATCTGTTCTTCCTGGGCGGGGCTGTACTCCTTCTGCAGAACCAGTTCATCTTCAATGCTGTAATATTCTGTTGGGAGGTTGGTCAGGTGGCCGGGCAATTGTTCAGATTCAGATCCTTCCCTGCTGCGATTCATGTCAACAAAAAATGGGGCCAGACGGGATATTACCTGTAGTCCCCCTACGGATTCAAATAGAATATCGCTGAAGAGATCTATTTCTAAAAGCGATTTTGAATTTATTTCAAAGTGCTCTTTGTATTTGACAGGCACTAAAACTCCTGCATGGGGAATGGAAAGGATAAAATCAGGATTCTGGGGACGAAACTGTATCAAATCCTTCACGGCAAGATTGTATTTTTCTTCGCTGAAGATATCGAGGACTTCGACAGGTTCATCATGACTGCTGTATTGATAATAAATGTCATCCCATCTGGCGGCAGGTTCCGGTTTTATAACCTGCGGCTCGAAGGAGATGGCAATTTCCGTCCCCAGCAGTTCACGTTCGATGCGATCCATAGCAATTGTACCCAAAGAAATACCGTAGAGGTCAAGCAAGCCTTTTGCTCCGGGAAAAGCGTTAACCTCCAGCACTTTGCCGGATTGGAGCATATCAACAGAAAGCAGGCGGCATTCTGAGAACGCGTCCTGGACCGTGCGGGCAATTTTTTCCTGATCGGAAGAAAGGTTATAGGAAAACTGCGTGGCTCCTAAACTGAAGTTGGTTTTCCATTCTCCAGGAGCTGCTACCCGGCACATTGTGCCAATTAATTCTCCATCAAAAAAAGTCACAACAAGATCGCCTTTTTTTACTTCCGGGCAGTATTCCTGCAGGATAATGCTTTCATAGTTGCTGAGGTACATTTTCAAAACTTCCGGAAGTTCCGGGTCGGCAAATTTTATACGGTGAACTCCGTGTCCGCATCCATAGCCGAACCTGTCTTTTAAAACAAAGTAACCTCCTTCTCTGCCAGGCACTCTGTCTAAGGCCTGCATGGCTTCGTCAAAGGTGCCGGCTGCATATGTTACCGGCTGGGGTATTTCCGGAACCCGCTTGATTATTTCATATTTGTCAGTTGTGGAAAGGGTGGCATCAATGCGCTCAATCAGCAAGCTGTGGTTTTCCAGCTCGCGCAGGATATCGAGGTTGGGAGTTCCCGAGTGCCTGACATCATCGCCCCGCATAAAGCACAGGTCAATATTACCGAGAGGAACCGGACGCTCGTCAATCTTGCTAAGCAAAGTGTAGCACTCGAGAGGATCTGTGTACCAGCTCTCAGGCAGAGTCAGGACAGAGGTCTTGGCCAAAGCATTTCCTTCATGATAAAAAAGATCCTGAATAGTAAAATGATAAATCGTATGTCCGCGTGCGGCGCAGACACTTAAGATCTGGTTGATCCCGGAATTATTCAGGTCAACTTCAAGATTGCTGTAGCTGAGTTTTTCGCTTTCGAAGGCAACGGTAAGCAATTCCTTTTTTTGGTTCATCCCTTAAGCCTGCCTAAAATAAAATTTATATTCAGACCGGTCCAAAAAAGCCCGTTGATTGCGAAAAAATAATCTCTCTTAGATAATAATACAAATATTATACAATAGTTGTCAACTGATTTTTCATTTAAATCAAAATTGTCTGATTAAAAGAATAATAGGTTTTCGGGGTCTGCTCGAAATGATGATCAGTCCGGTTTTGTAAATCTGAAAGCATAGCTGGTTTAAACGGACAGTTCTCACGTCCAGGGGGCCGTCGCCGAGATTGGCGCTGATGTAAAGAGCTACGCTGAAGCCGAAAATTACGACACCGGCGATGTAAAGCATGATCCGCTGCCAGAGCAGTTCCGACTGCAGGGACATAACACTAGCCGATCACCAAGTCAACAGAGATATAAAGAGACATAGTGTTAAGTTATTGTAGGGATTAGCAAGGGAATAATTTGGAGATATAGAAAGAGGAATCTCATGTTCGGCAAGACCAAAACCCCCAATTAAGGAGGCAGAGGTTTCGAAATTTGTCTATCCGAAATTTGTCGATGCTTGACTTTTGTTCCTGGTTTTGTTATAGAAAAAGAAAAGCTTGGAATATTGCGACTTTTCGTTCCAACTATAACCTTTCCCGTAAGTAAAATAAAATAGTGGATTTCAAGACCTGACCTCATGGTTCTCTTAAAAAGTATTAATTAAAACCAGAAAGCGAAACTTTTCAGGCAAAACAAAAACTCTTGCAAAGGAGGTGAAGATAACCATGTTCGCCAGGGTGGTTAATGTGCAGCTCCAACCGGGCAAAGTTGATGAAGGTGTTCGCATCGTCAGGGAAGCGATCATGCCTGTCCTGGAGCAACAAAAGGGCTTTAAAAGCCAGTATTTCTTTACCCAGCAAGATACAAACAAAGCCGTTTCGATTAATATTTGGGAAACGGAAGCAGACTTGGCAGCTTTTGAAACGGCGCCGATTTACCGCGAGTTAATGGGCAAATTGGCCGGAGTTCTAGCCGGTCCGCCGGCGGGAGAACGCTACACAGTCAGTATTTAATCACGCTGAATTGAGGCAATTGAAGCAGGGGGAAACCCGTGCTTCTTTTCTTACAATAACTTATGGGTTTTTTGTGTGATCTGCTCTTCGGTGCATAGGTAAGAGCAAGCGTGGGGCAAATCGATATATTCGCCTTTATCTTTGAAAAGCCGTTCCTGGACCTACTGCCAGGCGATCGGCCTGATCCTCCTCTGAGATGGCTAACGTGTGTCTCTTTTTCGAAAGGGATCAAGAGCCTTAAATTGTTTCAAAATCTGAACAACACCGAATGGAATAAGGCTCATTCCTATAATAAACAGCCATTCGTTAGGTGTGGGCGCCGCCATACTCAAAACCACGGCCAGCGGGCGCAGGTAGACGGCTAAAACAAGCAATACCAGGCTTAAGGCTACTGCACCCCACACGAAGGGGTTTCTTGTTACATCGTTGAAGATAGCATTGGAGCCGAAATCACGCATATTAAAAACATGCCATGTTCTGGCGAAAGCCAGGATAAGAAAGGTAATGGTTACAGCTTCTTCCGCAGGCAAAGACATCTTTACCAGTGATGCCCAGAAACCGGCAAGAGCGGTTCCGGCAATCAACGCTCCATAGCCTACAATCATTATCCACAGTTTTCTTGGTACCACGGGTTCGCCGGAGGACCTTGGCGGCACAGACATCACGGAAGAATCTCCCTTGCCCACTCCCAGGGCCAGCGCCGGGAAAACGTCGCTGATCATGTTCAAGTAAAGAATTTGTAATGGTAAAAGAGGCATTGTCGCCCCAAAAAGCATAGCCAGACCCACAATCAGGATGGTGCCGACGTTGCCTGAAAGCAGATAAACAATAAACTTTCGAATGTTGCTAAAGATGACCCGGCCCTGCTGAACGGCCAGGGCGATCGTGTCGAAGTTATCGTCCTTGAGGACAATGTCCGCGGTCTCTCGTGCTACCTGGGTTCCCCGCTTGCCCATGGCTACGCCAATATCAGCCTTGCTCAGGGCTGGTGCGTCATTGACCCCATCGCCTGTCATGGCCACCACTGATCCATCGGCCTGGAACAGAGAAATAAGATTTAGTTTCTGTTCAGGAGATATTCGTGCGAATACGGATGATTGCAAAATATCATGGCGCTCTTGTGGACTGTAATCATCCGGGTCCTTGAGTTCTTTACCTTCAATCACCGATTCTGTATTTCCGGGAAGTTCCAATGCCTGGGCTATCGCCACTGCTGTTCCCGGATGGTCTCCGGTGACCATGACTACCCGAACCCCGGCTCGATTCAGCTCTTCGATGACAGCTTTGACTCCTTTTCTCGGGGGATCCAAAAACCCGATAAAGCCCATAAAAACCAAAGCATCATAAGGTTTCTCAATCTTATCGGTAAACTTACGGGCAAGGCCTAATACCCTGAGCCCGTTATCAGCTAATGAATCATTGGCTTGTAAAAGTTTTTCTCGTAACGTGTCATCCATCTCTTGCTTGTCCGAATCCTGCGTCAGAATGTATCTGGATGCCTTAACCACGGCTTCGGGCGCTCCTTTTACAGCCACCATGTAACCTTGCTCCTGCTTGTGCCACGTTGCCATCATTTTGATTTCTGCCCTGAATGCTTCTTCCTTTTCCTCGGGCTGCGACTGCAGCAATTCATCCCTTTTCAGACCAACTCTTTTACCGGCTTGAAGCAAAGCAACCTCTGTCGGATCGCCAACTGTCTCCTTATCTTCCGAATACTGTGCATTGTTGCACAGCACTCCAATGGTCATAATATCAGTAATATGCTCCTGCAGTGATTCATCCTTCACCGTATCACTCTCAACTGAATAAGGTTGTTCTTCATCTGAGTTCCACTTGATATGGGTTACACCATCTGAAGTGATCAAAGCCAGGGCCGATACAGTCATTTTGTTTTCAGTCAAAGTGCCGGTTTTGTCCGTGCAGATAATGCTGGTTGAACCAAGAGTTTCTACTGCCGAAAGCCGATTGACAAGGGCATTTTTTCGGGCCATTCGCCACATCCCCCGGGCCAGGGCAATGGTGGCGACAATAGGCAGCCCCTCTGGTATGGCGGCAACGGCAAGGGCAACGGATGTTTTGAAGATTAATTCCAGATCCTTGTCAGTAACTACGCCTGTTAAGCCGATCAAAACGGCGATTCCAAGCGTAAGCCAGATCAATTTTTGTCCCAGATTGTTCAAACGCTGCTCCAGAGGAGTAAGCGCTTCCACTTCAGCTCCCTGGGCAAGTTGGGAAATATTCCCCAGCTCTGTGGACATTCCTGTGGATACAACCAATCCCTTACCTGACCCCTGGGTCAGGGCAGTGCCTTTGAAAAGCATATTGGTTCGCTCCGCCAGTGAAGTGTCTTTCGGCAGGACCTCAACGCCTTTGCTCACCGGAACAGACTCTCCGGTTAATGCAGATTCATCAGCCTGAATCCGGTTAGATTCGATCAGCCGAAGATCTGCCGGAATCATATCACCCTTTTCCAGAACGACAATGTCTCCGGGAACAATTTCAGAAACCGGAATTTGCCGAACCTTTCCCTGTCGCAGCACCTTGGCATGCACTCTTGTCATCTGCTGCAGGGCCTCCATAGACCGAGTTGCCCGAAGCTCTGTTCCGAATCCGATCAGAACATTGATGATCAAAGCCACAAAGATGGAGATCCCTTCAAGCAGCTGGCCGAGGAGAAAAGATACTCCGGACGCCACAGCCAGAAGCAGCACGATAAGATTTTTGAACTGAGTAATAAATATTTCCCATGCTGATCGCTGCTGTTTGGCTTTAATTTGGTTGGGGCCATATTTATTCAAACGGTCACGGGCTTCTTTATTACTTAAACCTTTGTCAGGATTTGACTTAAATTTTTCAACCACATCGGCCGTTTCAATCGACCAGGGCTGATTTTCATCTAAAATCGTGTTCTTTGCATCCCCATTTTTCATACTTCTTCCTCTCGTTTCAAGTAATTTACACAGTTACACAAAAGCTTTATAGCGGAACATATTCATATAAACTCTAATTTCGAATTTAGATGGGCCTTTATTGGGTTAGAATCCCAGCATACAGTAAGGCTTGGGTGGGTCAAATCAGGGAAAGAAAAAAGATAAAATTTGCTTTCTGCTGAAATTATAATACTATGTCAATTTGTTGCAGGTCAAGCTAATTCGACCCAAAAACAGGTATTCTTTCGGTCTGATTCGGCCTGGCGAGTCGAAATAGATAAAATGTATGGAAACTGGGTTTGCTGTTTGGCTATTAGCCTGTAAACTGCCCAGCTAACTACCCGGAAAGTTTTCTATCCTGTGCCTAATTCCCGAAATAAGAAGCCGGTTTGGCCTTTGGACCGGACTGCATGAATCTCAACTTGCTGTTAAGGATAACGTCAAGGATAAGAAAAGCCGGTCCCAGATCCTGATAGTCAAATTTACCGCTAAAATAGGCGCATGTGACAGCAAAACAATTAAAAAAGGATTTAATAATGGGCGGGAAGAAGTAAAATAATAAAGCAAATCTACGGATTCTTTGGATAAAAATTCGTGATCGCGATTCCAATTGTTAAGTAAAGGAGAATTAGACAGTGAATAAGAAGCATGAAAAAAAAGAGCCGCTAGCAGCCCTTGAGAATAAAGATGATATTTTTAAGAAGCTTAAGGAAGGTAAACCGGCAATATTTCTGGATTACGACGGTACCCTAACTCCGATAGTAGATGATCCAGATAGGGCAGTTTTAGCAGAGGAAGTTAGGTTGCTAATTAAAAATATTTCAGAAATCTGGGCGGTAGTAATTGTTAGCGGGCGGGCGCTGAAGGATGTCAGGAAGCTGGTCGGTTTGGAAAACCTGGTCTATGCAGGCAGCCATGGCTATAATATGGCCGGACCTTACGATTCATTTCATGAAGAACCCGGAAAGCGTTTCCTGCCGTCTCTTGATATGGCGGAAGACAGGCTAAAAGAACCGGTTAATAAACTGGAGGGCGTTCGTCTTGAACGCAAGCCTTATGCGATTACTCTGCATTACCGCCAGGCTGAGGAAGAAACTGTTTCTATACTTGAAAAACGGGTTGATGAAATAGCCGAACAGATACCGGATTTAGTCAAAACACTGGGTAAAAAAATATTTGAACTGCGTCCGACAATGGATTGGGATAAAGGCAAAGCGATACTACACCTGCTTGAAAAATTATACCCGGCTGATGCAAAGGTAGCACCACTCTATATCGGGGATGATGTTACTGACGAAGATGCATTTAAAGCGGTAAAGAACCGGGGAATAGGCATCCTTGTTGATGATGAAGGCCGTGATACTGCAGCAGAATATTTTTTAAATAATCCTCTGGAAGTTAAAAAGTTTCTTAAAGAGCTTTTAAATTTGGCGGAGGAAGGACAGGATTCGGATATCTGGTCTCTCGTTTACACAGGATTTGAGCCAGGGGCAGAAAAACATCGGGAAGCTCTTTCTACCCTGGGCAATGGTTATTTCGCAACCAGGGGTGCGGCACCGGAATCGGCTGCTGGTGAAAATCACTATCCCGGAACCTATGTAGCCGGCCTGTATAACCGGTTAAAAAGCACAGTTGCCGGTAAAACTGTGGAAAATGAAAGTCTGGTTAATGTCCCCAACTGGCTGCCCCTTACTTTTAGGATTGAAGATGAAGATAGCTTCAGCCTCGAAAAAGTTGATATCCTGGACTACCGCCAGGAGTTGGATATGAAAAAAGGAATTCTGATTAGAACAGTAAAGTTCAGCGATAAAAAGAAACGCCGGACGAAACTTTTTCAAAGGCGTTTCGTGCATATGAGATATCAAAACCTTGCCGCCCTGGAAACGATCATAGAGGCTGAAAACTGGTCTGGAAAAATTCAGATCCACTCAGCGCTTGACGGCAGGGTGAAAAACGGCCTGGTTGAACGCTACCAGCAGCTTAATACCCATCACCTGAACCAACTTGGCAAAGGTGTCACTGATGATCGACTGATCTGGATCCAGGTTGAGACGAATCAATCTCATATTCGTATCGCTGAAGCAGCCCGAACCAGGCTTTTTAAGGATGATAATCCTGTTGAAGGTGATGGCAGAGTAATCGAGAAAGATGGCTATATCGGACAGGAATTTGATCTGCAAATTGAAGCAGGTGAAACCATACGCGTTGAAAAAACAGTGGCTATCTACAATTCAAAAGATTTTGCTATTTCAGAAAGCCTGATTGAAGCGCAGCATGCTCTTCGTCATGTTGCTGGTTTTGAACAGCTTCTGGAATTCCATATCCTGGGCTGGAAACATCTCTGGGAGCGCTGGAATATAAAGCTTGAAACTAAAGATCGCAATATTATAAAGGCGCTTAACCTGCATATCTTTCATTTGCTACAAACGGTATCGCCCAACACCATTGGTCTCGATGTTGGTGTGCCGCCCCGTGGCCTTCATGGGGAGGCATACCGCGGTTTGATCATGTGGGATGAAATATTTATTAGCCCCCTGCTCAACCTGGGAATTCCTGATATAACCCGTAACCTGCTGCTGTACCGCTATCGCCGTTTGCCGCGGGCTTGCCGGGCGGCGGAGCGGGAAGGATCAGGTGGAGTTATGTTTCCCTGGCAAAGCGGAAGCGATGGAAGCGAACAGGCGCAGGAATGGCATCTTAATCCTGAGTCCGGCCGGTGGATACCGGATGACACCCACCTTCAGCGGCATATCAACCTGGCTATAGTCTATAACATCTGGCACTATTACCAGGTAACCGGAAACATTGATTTTTTATGTTTATATGGGGCAGAACTTATAATCAGGATTGCCCGTTTCTGGTCCGGCAAAGCAGAGTATAACAAATCAACTGATCGCTATGATATTCGGGGGATTATGGGGCCCGATGAATTTCACGAACGTTATCCCGGATCGTCGGAACCGGGAATCGATAATAATGCTTATACCAATGTGATGGTATGCTGGCTGATGTGCCGGGCCCTGGAAATGCTCGATATTCTTCCTGCTACCCGGAAAAAATACATTTTGGAAAATCTGGCTGTAACTCAAAATGAAATAGACCGCTGGAATGATATGAGCCGTAAGATGCAAATTTATTTTCTTGAAGAGGGGGTAATCAGCCAATTTGAAGGTTACGATGAACTAAAAGAATTTGACTGGGAAGGCTACCGGGAAAAGTACGAAAATATCCAGCGTCTGGATCGCATTCTCGAAGCAGAGGGTGACAGCCCCAATAATTACAAGCTTTCCAAGCAGGCTGATGTATTAATGCTCTTCTATCTTTTTTCTTCCGCAGAGCTCCGAGAGCTGTTTGAGAGGATGAATTACAGTTTTAAGCCCGAAATGCTTCCTGATAATATAGAATATTATATGAAGAGGGTGTCACATGGTTCAACTCTAAGTTATATTGTTCATGCCTGGGTTTTAGCCCGTTCCGAACGTGAACGTTCCTGGCATCTTTTCCAGGAAGCCCTGCGTAGCGATATTGAGGATATCCAGGGCGGCACAACCTTTGAGGGGATTCACCTGGCAGCGATGGCCGGCACTGTTGACCTGATCGTGAGGTGCTACACCGGGCTGGAGAAGCGTGAGGATGTGCTGTGGTTTAATCCGCGTCTGCCATCCGAGCTCGATCGCCTGAGATTTAGTATCGTATACCGTGATAATCAGCTTGAGGTGAATATTACCGAGAATTTATTAACCCTGGTCAGTCGGACGGACTCAAGAACGCCGGTAACAATTGGCTTTGCCGGGGATACTTTTCAGCTCAACCCGGGGAGTTTGCAGAAATTTAAGCTTAAATGAGCAGGGAAAGGTAAAAGATTACCTGCTTTTTTTCCATCTCTGCTGCCAAGCATACTTTGGGGTCTTTCATTGATGTGCTAATCTTATGATTAAAGCGGTTCTTGAATTCTCCTACTACAAACAAGTTTGCACCGTTACCGAACAACATGTTATTATTACCTCAATATAATCAGCTGTTTCATGAAGAAGTATAGGTTGATAATACAGGGTAAAAGGACGGTTTATGGATAGCAATTATAGCCTGTTCTTAAATTTATTTTCTGCACTTGCCATTGGCCTTTTAATCGGGATTGAAAGAGGCTGGAACGAGCGTGGCCAGAGCGAAGGTGAACGAATTGCCGGTATTCGTACATTCAGCCTGATCGGACTGTTAGGCGGTATAACTGCTCTGGTTTCAATACAAACTACACCATGGTTCATGATAGTATCGTTCATTAGCGTTTCAGCCTTAATTATAGTTGCTCACATTTTGGATGTCCGTTCAGATAAAGACGTGGGAACCACGACAGCTTTTACAATGATGCTGTCATTTGTTTTAGCAGCCTGGGCTGTATATGGTTACCAAATTCCGGCTATAGTTGTTACTGTAGTGGTGATCTCACTACTTGGCTATAAGCCGGCTTTGCATTCCTGGCTTAGAAATATTAAACCAGGCGATTTTTATTCCGGTTTAACTTTACTGATTATTTCCCTGGTTCTTTTACCGTTATTGCCAAACAGAGGTTATGGTCCATGGAATGCCCTGAATCCATACTGGACCTGGTGGATGGTAGTCCTGATCTCAGCAATATCTTTTCTGGGCTATATAGTAATTCAAATTGTTGGAGAAAAAAGGGGAGTAATGATCACTGCTATCAGCGGTGCTTTGGTTTCATCTACTGCAGTTACTGTTAGCCTTGGCCGTTTCGCCAAAGAGCGTAAAGATAATTTTCTTTTCGCAAGCGGCGTTCTACTTGCTGCAGCAATAATGTTTATAAGAGTCATCTTTGAAGTTCTCGTGGTCTACCCCGAATTGCTGCGGATACTGTGGCTGCCCTTAACTATTATGTTTAGCGGCCTGATCTGTTTATTTATTTATTTATGGTTACAAAGAAATGGGGAAGAAACACCTGAACAAACACCGCTTAAATTGAAAAATCCTTTACAGCTCGGACTAGCTTTACAATTTGGGTTGTTACTGGCAGTTGTGCTTTTGTTAGCTGAAGCAATGCAAGATTGGTTCGGAAATACAGGAGTGTACGCTCTCTCGATAGTGTCTGGTTTTATTGATGTAGATGCCATTACCCTTTCATTATCCAGGTCTGCAAGACACGACTTAGCAGTTGAAGTTGCAACAACGGGGATTATCCTGGCCTGTCTGACAAATACGCTTGTAAAAGGCCTGATTTTTGCCTTAATCGCAGGATTTAAAAATAACTTCAAATTACCCCTGTTAATGCTGGCAGCTATGATTCCCGGGCTAATCGTAGCCTTCCTCTTACGCTAGATTACTAATTCTATTGTTAATCATACATTTCACGGTCGAAAGTCAGGTGATAAACTTGGATAATTTTGATGAGCATCGTGCAAAAGTTGAAGAGAAAGCCGATGACGAAACTTCCTATCAATCAAGAAGATACAAGATAGATAAGCCAGACGTTAAGGATAACAGGTGGGTTTTTCCTCTTGTTCTGCTACTGATAGTGTTTGTAGTTGCTGGTGCGATCTGGTTTCTTGGCAGCCGTAATATGAACAGGCTGCCCGGGTGGTTTGAAGATTTTTTAACTTTCGAGGAGGAAACCGTACAGGTTACGCTGCCGGAAGCCCTTTTCGCCGGGCAGGGTCTTGAAGAAGTTTCCGCCAGGGCTGTCGACGAGCAGGGTGTTAAGGAAGTTGTACACGGTGAAGACGGCACCTTAATTTATACTATGACTGCTGAAGTAAGAAGCAGTCTGCTAATGGAAACGGAAAATAACCTAAAAGATAAACTTGCTGCTATAAATGATCAGATAGAGCATCCCGAAGTTGTTAGCATCAGCTTTGACAGCGCCTATGAAGATTTTTACCTGGTAGTGAACCTGGAGCGGAGCAACCGGGCCCTGGTTACTGCCTCAGAACTGTTTGTACTGGCGGTTTTCTACCAGTATCTTAATGATGCAGATCCGGTCCGGGAGGTATCGGTGACAGTTGAAGATACTGAAAGTGGCGATATCGTTGAGAGGTTGGTCTATCCCGACGACCTAAACCGGGCAGCAGCAATAATTGAAGATCCTGCAGCACTGGTTGAGGAGCCAACAACTCCTCAACCCGGCGATAGGGTTGTGGTCAAGACCGGCCCCGACAACCTGAACTTAAGAAACGGGCCGGAGATAACCTACCTGATTATAGATATCCTCAGTTCGGGAACCGTGCTGGAAGTGACCGATTCAGAAGGTGTCTGGCTTGAAGTAATAACACCTGAAGGGATGGAAGGCTGGGTACACGGCAACTTCGTAGAGCTTTACGATGATGAAGAATAACAGTGGCAGACTGGATGAGGCCGAGCTTTGCCAAGGCTTTATTACATTACGCAATGTGGTAACAGCTATTTGTTACAACTTCATATAACTTGGCATGAAGTTTGCAATTTTAATAAACCAGAAAGATGCCTATAAGACTTAATCCCATCATATTTGAATAAAACTAGCCGGTTTCCTGCTCTTTGTACTGAAGCTGGTATAAGTTGTAGTAGTAGCCGCCCCTGGCCAGCAGCTGCTGGTGGCTGCCCATCTCACGTACTTTTCCTTTATGCATGACAATAATTTTATCGGCGGACTGAATGGTGGAAAGGCGGTGGGCAACAACAAGGGTGGTTCGTCCCCGGGAAATTGTTTTCATGGCCTTCTGTATAACCTGTTCTGTTTCTGTATCGATATTGGCAGTTGCTTCATCTAAGATCAATATTTTAGGTTTAAAAGCCAGTGCCCGGGCAAAGGCAAGAAGCTGTCTCTGACCGGCGGACATGGTTGCGCCTCGTTCTTTAACTTCACTTTCATAATTCCGGGGCAGCCGACTGATGAAGCGGTGGGCATCAACCGCCTCGGCAATATGCCGGATCTGCTGATCGTCAATATCGCTGTTCAGACGAATATTGTCAGCAATAGTGCCGCTGAACATAAAAACGTCCTGAAGGACTACAGCTACATTTTTGCGCAGTTGATCGAGATCCATCTCTTTTATATTCACACCATCGATCAGGATTTGCCCTTTTTGAATGTCGTAAAGACGGCTGATCAGGTTTATAATCGAAGTTTTTCCGGCACCGGTAGCCCCTACAAAAGCCACAGTCTGTCCCTTTTCTATGGTAAAGCTGACATCCTTCAGGACCCACTCTCCCGGATTATAGGCGAACCAGACATTACAAAATTCAATTTTACCCTTGATGTTTGTCGGTAGAGGCTGCTTTGGTGATTGGATATCCACCGGTGTATCTAAAAGCTGAAAGATTCTTTCCGATGAAGCCATCGCCGATTGCATGATGTTGTATTTCTCAGCCATATCATTGATTGGGCGAAAAAACATCTCGATATATTGAATAAAAGCGTAGAGCACGCCGAAGGGGATTAAACCGCGGATTACAATGCCGCCTCCATACCAGATCAGCAGGGCCAGGGCCAGGAAGTAGATCAGGTCGATAAAAGGACGGAACACGGCAAATATTTTTAGTTCCCGGAAGCTGGCCCGGTAGTGGGCGTGGTTGATTTCATTAAATTCCTGGTGTTTTTCCCCCATGCGGTGGAAAATCTGAACGGTGCGCATACCGGTAATGTTTTCCGCCAGGGTGGCATTAATCCGGGCCAGCCGCGTCCGCACTTCACGGTAAGCTTCGCGGGCCTTTAAACGGAATACTATTGTGGCAATGATTACTATCGGTATCAGGGAGAAGCTGATCAAAGCCAGACGGATATTTAGCTGCAGCATGACAATAACAATGCCCAGCAGCATAAATAAATCTTTGAACAGGTAGACTACCACACCGGTAAACATCTGGTCTAAGGTTTCAGTATCATTGGTCACTCTCGTTACCAGTCGGCCCACCGGGTTGGTGTCGAAGAAGCGCAGGGAGAGACGCTGCAGGTGGGAAAATACCTGGTGCCGAATATTAAAGATGATCTGCTGCCCGGTACGATGCAGCAGGTAAATCTGTAAATAATTAAGGCTGAAACCGAGAGCAATTATACCCAGGTAGATCAAGGCCAGCTGAACCAGCGCGGTTTTGTCGGGCTGGCGGAATGCCCGGTAATCTTCGGCTTCAAGCGGGCTGGCTGTGAAAAGACCTACTTCGGTATTGATAATCAGGCCTTTTTCTTCTCGGCGAACAGAATAATTAATATCTTCAATATAGCCATCAACGAGGTAGAAACCGCCTTCATAGGTAAATAGCTGGGCTTTAGGCTGGTCGGGATAATCTTCGGAGAGCCGGTGCCGGTGAATATAAATTTGCTCTCCATATTTAATACCTTCCTGCGGTTCATTGCCAGATTCCCACACTAATAGCGGCCCGGGAGTGATGTAGTCGTCGATGGCAATCTTTATTAAATACGGCCTGGCCAGTTCTGTCGCGGTAACAACGAGCAGCAGTATAATGCAGGTCAAAATAATCAGCCAGTAAGGTCTGGCATAGGAAAGCAGTCTTTTCATCAGCCGACCATCATAACTTTTGCCCAGAGCTTCTTCTTCGTGATAGTTATATGTTTCGCTCATCCGCGGTCCTCCGCAATTATTCTTTCCAGCTGCTGCTTGTGGTGAAGTGTGCTGTAGAATCCATCTGCTTTAAGAAGCTCTTCATGGGTGCCTTTTTCAACAATTCGCCCTTGATCCATGACCACAATTTCATCAGCATGCTGCACCGTAGAGATCCGGTGTGAAATGATAATACTCGACCGCCCGGTCATGAAGCGGCGTAGTCCTTTTAAGATCTTTTCTTCGGTTTCGGTATCAACTGCCGAAAGGCAGTCATCTAATATTAGTAAAGCCGGGTTCTTGATTAAAGCCCTGGCGATAGTCATTCTTTGTTTCTGGCCACCGGAGAGAGTTACACCACGCTCGCCGGAAAGAGTATCAAACTTCTGCGGGAATTCTACAATATTATCATAGATCTGGGCAAGCTTTGCCGCTTCTTCCACCTGTTTTCGGCTAAAGTTTTCATCAGCAAAAGCGATGTTTTCATGCAAGGTGGTAGAGAACAAAAAGAGATCCTGGGGCACGTAGCCGATATCCCGGCGCAGCACCTCCAGGGGAATCAGGTTTATATCGATTCCGTCGATGAATATACGGCCGGAAGGGGGATCGTAAAGCCGCAGCAACAGGTTAGCAAGGGTGCTTTTACCGCTGCCGGTTCGCCCGATAATGGCCAGAGTATTGCCTCGGGGAAGATTAATATTAATATCTTCCAGCACTGCAGTGCCGTCGGGATAGCTGAAGTCGAGATTGCGGATTTCCAGATCGCCTTTAAGCCTGTTCACCTCTTTAACATCAGGCCTGTCTACAACTTCAGGCTCAGTTTCAAGTAAAACTTTCAGGCGTTCCATAGAAGAAGCCCCCCGCTGCAAAACATTTATAACCCAGCCCAGGGCCATCATCGGCCAGATCAACATAGCCAGATAAGTATTGAAAGCGACGAAGGCGCCTAAGGTAATTGTTCCTTCAATGACCAGGATACCGCCGTAAGCCAGGACGATCAGGTAGCTGAGGCCGGAGATAAACTGAACCAGGGGCATGAACAGTCCCCATACTCTGACCAGATCCATGTTTCTAAAGATAAGACTGCGGGCTACTTCATCGAATTTTTTCGCTTCGGTGTCTTCCTGGACAAATGTTTTGATGATCCGGATGCCGGAAAGATTTTCCTGAACCCGATCAGTCATGTTGGAAAATGCCGCCTGGACAGCCTTGAAGCGGAGATGAATAATTCTGCCGGCAAACATGACCAGCACGGCCATGAAGGGCAGGGGCAGAAGGGCCAATGCCGTGAGACGAATATCAATTGTTTGTGACATGATGATCACAGTGGCAACGGTAAGAAAGATTGCATCGGTCAGCAATATAATTCCCGGACCAAGCGCCATCCGAACGGCGTTGACATCATTGGTGGCATGGGCCATTAGGTCGCCGGTTTTGTGTTCGTTGTAGAAGTTTGCCGACAGCTTTTGCAGGTGGGAAAAGAGCATGTCTCTTAGGTGAAATTCAAGTTTGCGCGCAGTACCCATGATATAGATGCGCCACAGATAACGGCTGGCCACAATCACTGCCGCAATAACCATGATATAACCGGCGAAACTCCACAAGTCGGCTGTTGTAGCTTGCCCGGTTTCAACCTGGTCGGTAATATAACCTAACAGATAGGGAATCACCAGCTGTGCTGAATTAACTATAATCAGCCATAACACACCCAGAGCATAGCGCCAGACATTAGCACGGAAAAAGTCCTTTAAAAGCCAGAATGATTTCATCGTATCCAACCTCAACAATTACTTTATCCTGCTTATCTTATCACAGCGGATTATAAATACTCAATAAAGCTTTGACAGGGTTTTTAAACAGTTTATTACATAGCATAAGTTAGAGAACAATAGTTATACAGGAGTGATTCATTTACCGCCAAAAGCGAAGTTTTTAAACGAAGAAATTATCAATGCTTCTTTCCCGCTTTATAATTGCTCTCTTTGTTTTAAGAAAGTTGCCTAGATATTCACGGGTTTTTGCCATCATTGAGCTGCCGCAGTGTTTGCTCCAGGTATCTTTTTTTTTACCGCCTGTCCGCTCATTGTAGTAATCTCTCATTTTTCTGTTATAGGTTTCTAACATTTCACCATCGCCCTCTTCAGTATAAAAATCTTTTTTGAATATAACTTCTTTGGGCAGGCGCGGTTTCTGATCCGGCTGTTCAGCCGGATAACCCAGGCACATACCGAAAACCGGGTATACCAGTTCCGGAATGTTGAGCAACTCACAAATGGTTTTCAGGTCGTTGCGGATGCCACCGATATATACGCCACCCAAACCAAGTGACTGGGCGGCAACAAATGCTTTCTGAGCAGCGAGAGCGGTGTCTACGGTAGCAGTGATGAACATTTCTGTATTGGATAGAATTGAAGGATCAATTTCTTCCCAGCAGTCTTTACTGCGTTTTAAATTTGCGGACTGAACGATGCGCTTTAAGCAAATCAATGACCTGGTTCATTCTGAACGCTCCTTAGAGTTGCTTTATTTTCTTGCGGCCAACCCGACCGGTTAATACCACCGGGTCATAGACCGGTGAGAAGGGCGGGGCATAAGCCAGGTCCAGCTGGAAGATATCTTCGACGGTCATTTTGGCGGTTATAGCAGTGGCATAAACGTCGATTCTCTTAACCCCATCAACAGGACCGGCCAGCTGTGCACCTAAAAGGCGGCCTGTTTCCTGCTCAGCTATTAATACGGCAGTTAAAGGGCCAGTGCCGGGATAATAGCCGGATTTACTGTTGGCAGTTACTGAAAATCTTACGACCTTAAATCCGTTTTCTTCAGCTTCTGTCAGGGTCAGCCCGGTCCGGGCCAGCCCAAGGTCGCGAAACTTTGTAATAGCGCTTCCCAGAACACCTGGGAATGCTTCCTTCCCTCCGCTGATATTAACACCTGCGGTAGCTCCTTCCTTGTTGGCTTTTAAAGCAAGGGGTATGAAAACAGGTTGTCGGGAGACAATATTTATCGTTTCGGTACAGTCACCGGCAGAGTAAATGTAGGGGTAGTTGGTCTGCATATACTCGTTAACTTTGATCGAGTTTTTAATGCCGGTCTTTATTCCCGCTGCCCGGGCCAGGTCACTGTTTGCCTCAACCCCTATAGCGATTACAACTAGGTCAAAGTCTTCTGTTTCTTCCTCGCAGTGCACTTCAACTCCGCTGTTATTCTTTGTTACTTCCTTTACCGTCTTGTTAAGGTGCAGTTTAACGCCTTCTTTTTCTATCTCAGCAAGGGCCAGATCAGAAATCTCTTTTTCAAAACTGCGGCTCAATGAGTCGCGACGGTGAAAGAGGTGAGTCTCCAGGCCACGGGCCAGGAACGCTTCAAGCATTTCAATGGCAATGTAACCACCGCCAACAACGGCACAGGATTTTGGTTTTTCTTTTTCTATAAAGGAGCGCATGTTTTTGGAATCTTCCAGAGTATGGGCATTGTAAATGCGCTTCGAAGGGCTGTATTTAATTCCGGATTGTATTGGCTTAGCCCCGGTTGCTATAACCAGGTAATCAAAATCGGTGGTGTTTTGGCTTTCACCTGTTTTAAAGGTGACTGTTCTCTGTTTAGGGTCTATTTCTGTCACTTCACTATGAAGCTTTAAATCAAGTTTGCGTTTCTTCCTGGCATCTTCCGGGCTTATATGCATTAGGTCGTCCAAGTCGGAAACGATGCCCTCTACGTGATAGGGAATACCGCAGGCTGCGTAAGATATGTAAGATCCCTTCTCAAGGACCATAACATCCCAATCCGGCTGCTGACGCTTAACCTGGCTGGCGGCACTGAGCCCACCAGCATTGCCACCGATTACAATAACTTTTTTCACTATATTTCACCCCGCTGTTTTAAATTAGATCAAAAAATATCAGCAAAGCTTTATGGTTCTCTTGAATTCTTACTGCTGTGATCAGTAATTCACGGTTTATTGTTAGATTCCTCTTATAGCCAGCACTTCCCTGGCCGAGGCCGGCCAGCAGGTGGCCATAATGGGAGACTTGCACTATACTGTTTTACGTGATGCCATATTATCTCATCCGACCATTTCCGAGGCTATGAATACTCTTTTCGAAATGATAGAGAGTTAGGGGGGTGCTAAATATTTTGACAGGTACAGATCGGTTCAAGTATCAGGCGGCACAGTATGCTGTTAACTACTTAGATTCCGGCATGATTGTCGGCCTCGGGCACGGGAGCACTGCCCTGGAGGCGGTTAAGTTGATCGCCCGGAAAATGAGTGAGGGTTCTCTCAGGGCTATCTTATGTGTCCCCGCCTCCAGTGAAGTAGAAAAAACGGCGAAAGAATTGGGCCTACCCCTTACGAATTTAAACCAGTATCCTGCGCTGGATGTAACTATTGATGGCGCTGACGAAGTTACCCCGGAATTAAACCTGATCAAAGGCGGTGGTGGGGCACTGTTAAGGGAAAAGATCCTGGCCCGGGCCAGCAGCCGGGAGATGATTATTGCCGACGAATCGAAACTGTCAGAAGTTCTGGGAACAAAACACCCTGTACCGGTGGAGGTTATCTCCTTTGCGTGGCGCTACCAGGTTGCCTTTCTGGAGCGCCTTGGAGCGGAAGTAAAAATGCGCCTTACTGTGGAAAGGGCGCCGTTTACAACAGATCAGGGTCATATGATTCTTGATTGTAACTTTGGTCCGATTACCGATCCTGTTCAGTTGGCAGGCAAGCTTAATGAGCAGGCCGGTATAGTTGAGCACGGTCTCTTTATTAACCTGGCAGATGACCTGATCATCGCAGGTGAAAAAGGGATTCGCCATTTGAGAAGAAGGGATTTTTGAACAGAGCGTAGATCAGTACAGGAGGTATCCAGGATTTTAATCCTTTTACCGGTCGGCACCGTTATTATTGACATTTATGTCAGCTTTTGAGGAGTCTGCCTCTCTAAGGAACTTCCAAAATGTCACTGCGAAACTCTGTCTGAGTCGGGATCGTCAAGCAGTGAAAAAGAATAGATTGCCACACTGAGAAGCCATAAAATTATGAGCATTACCACTATTGAACTCATCAATAATCATCCGCCTTATTTTTAATTCTATGCTACCTGAATGTGTGCTAATAAGTCTATTAGCATTGTGCCCATGATTTTGTGATCGTGTTCCCATCTTTTATTGCATAAACTGCATATAATCTGCTCTGGCCGTAATAAATTCCTCACTCTACCTGGGTCAGTTCGTATCACCTCTGGTCCCGGGGTTAATTGAGTATCTATTAGGTGTTTCCATGATCAGGTTACCGTTTTACGTTTCTACTCTGATAACGTTATTAAGCATTATTGGCATGCTCCTCTCAAAAAAGCAGGTTTTTGCCCCTTCTTCGTATCTGTATGAAGAAGATCAGTAAATATTGCTACCGGGCCTTTCGGCCAAAACTGATAGATCATTATCATGCCTGAGGGGAAAGATTTTTGGTAAAATATCTGCTGTTGAGGGGAAACTGGGTTGAAATCGAAGGGAAAATAACAGGGTATTGATCCATACTGATCTCACATCTTTATTTCTTTTTCCAATGTTTCCTGCTTAATTTCCCAGTGGATCACGTAATTCAATGCAGCACGGAGAAGGATTATTGCCCCAATAGTGTATAATTCTTCGAGTGACCTGGCAATTATCGTTTTAAGAATTTCACGACCTTTACTTCTGGTACTGATAAAACGATAAAAAGAATAAACTGCTCCATAAAAAAATACAATCACGCCGAAGGACTCCAGAATGCAAATGATAACAGAGATGATAGAATGGAATGTTTCCTTAATGAACAGTAGTTCCCTACCAGAATTCTCTTTTTATCCGGGAATATGTGTACGTGACTGTCGGTTACATAGTTTTCGGTTTTTACTTAATGCTAAATCCTTTAAACTCACCGGTAGGCTCATCCCATTTTTCCTCTACTTTATCCACCCTGGCCGCGGCAGGCCCTTTTTTACACCACCGGATATATTCTTCTAACATTTCCGCTTCGCCTTCTACAACTGTCTCTAAAGTTCCGTCAGGAATGTTTTTGGCCCAGCCTGATAAACCTAGTTCACGAGCCTTGCTCTGTGCTGAGGATCTAAAATAGACTCCCTGGACTCTGCCGTAGATTTTCAGGTGCAATCGTTTCATGGCGTAATACCCCTTTGATTCTCTAGCCAATCTTAACCAATTTCACTATAGCATTCGATTGTTTTTCAGTCAAATACAGCGGTTGTTACCAGGTAGCCGCAATCGTAATTATTAATAGCCTGCTTAACAACCTGAGGGATTTTACGACTGGATTATATTGGTAGAGCAAACAGCTACCTCTTACACCTTTCCATATGATCAGAGCATAGATATAACAACAACAAAAATAACAGCCAGCGAAAGAGAAAGCCCTATAATAATATAATCGATAACACCCATACTGATAGTCCTGTAATAGGTACGGGTCGGGTAACGACGAAACCCTCTCAGCTCAAGTAAAATAGATAGTTGTTCGGCTTTCTGCCAGATGCTGTAGATCAATGGTGTGAAAATACTGATATAGACCCGAATAACTTTACGCTTGTAAACTTTGCGCAGGTCTACCCCGCGCAGCTGGATGGTATCAAAGATATTACTTAATTCATTAATCAATACCGGGATAAACCTGATTCCGATCTGGATCATGAAGACAATTTCATAGGGAATGTGCATCCTGTCCATTGCCAGCAGCATCTCTGAGAGATTGCAACTCAACAAAATCAAGCCTGATCCGATCAAAATTAAAAACCTTAAAATAATTGCGATTCCATAAATAATACTTTCAGTTGTTAATAGATGCAGTTCACCAATAGTGATGAGCGGTTCCCCACCTCTGATAAAAAGGCTTTGAATAACAATTAAAACTAGATATAGATAAATAAGTTTGCGGAAATCAAAAAAACTCTGCAGAGAAACTTTTAGTAAAGCGAGGGCAACTATAGTTATAATAAGAACAACACCGAGCACAACTGCATTCTGATAGATAATGGCCAGGGTTGATAAAATAGCGGCAATAACCAGTTTTGTTCTAACGTCGAGTTTCATATGCGGTAATCTTACCTTTGACCATATTTATTTCCCGACCACCTAAAGCATCTACAAAAGAGCGGTCGTGGCTGATTACTATAATTCCGGTTCCCAGACAACCGATATCACGCAGGACCCTGATCAAAATCTTTTTTCGAAGGGTGTCTATGCTTTTTGTCGGCTCATCAAGAATAAGGCATGATGGTTCCAGCGCCAATACAGCACTGATTGCTACCATCTGTTTCTGGCCTTCACTGAGGTTGAACGGAAGCTTATTCCTTAGTGGCCAGAGATGAAAAAGCTCAAGATACTGATTGCATCTGGCCTTAAGCTCCTCTCCTTTCATCCCTTTCCAGCGCAGACCGAAAGCAACTTCGTTATAGACTGTTGTATTAAAGAGCATTTGGTTGGGATTTTGTAAGACATAACCAATTTTTTCCCCCACCTCAGCCAGAGTGTAACTGTTAACCGGTCGGTTATCAAGGCAGACCTGCCCTTCTTGTGGCTTTAGCAAGCCCAGGATCAGCCTGGCTAAAGTTGATTTTCCACTGCCGTTTAAACCGGTAATAGCGGTGATCTCACCGCTATCCAGGCTGAGCGTAACGTTTTCCACAGCAGGCTCCAATCGCCCGCTGTAAGTATAGCTGACGTTATTCAGATTGATATTAACCATCGGTTTGATCATACCTCACTGCTGAAATAAGCTTGAACTATCTCTTCCGTTGATCCTCTGTTAACGATCATTCCTTCTTTAAGGACAAATGCGTGGTCATAAATAGACCTGCTCTTGCCGGTGTGGTCGATAATGACCATGGTAGTGTTCGTTTCTTTCAATTTCTGCATTATTGCCAGGATCTTTTCAGCGGCCCTATCGTCCAGCATGGAGAGCGATTCATCGAATATAATAATTGATGGGTTCATGGCCAGGACTGTCGAAAGTGCCACCAACTGTTTTTCCCCACCGGAGAGATGGTTGGGATTTTCTTTCCTCAGGTCATTGATCCCGGTCAGGTCACAGATGCGATCGATCGTTTCACCGATCATCTGCGGTGGCATGTTCTGATTCTCCAGTCCGAAAGCGAGATCATCCTCCACAGTAGGCATCAGCAGTTGGATATTCGGATCCTGCAAAACGATACCGATTTCTAAGGTCAATTGATGAAGGGGAGTGGTGCGGGTATCTTTCCCGTTAATGTAGACAGATCCCTTCATTGTTCCTCGCAGATAGTGAGGAATAATGCCGCAGAGGCAGAAGCTAAGGGTCGTTTTACCACTGCCGTTAAGACCGATAACCCCTAAGGCATCCCCCTGGTTCAAACTGAATGATAGATCAGCCAGAACTGGTTTTTCATTTGCAGCATAACTGTAAGTCAGGTTTTCTACTCTCAGAGCTTTCATTCTAGTTCCTATCCGAATTAATATATTTTACTGACAATAGCATTCAGGCTTGATCAGCGCTGTCAAAATCCTCTGCGCTCGTCCGGAATCCTTTGACTATCTTAAATAATTTAAAGGCCACTATTCCGCCGATACCGCCGAACAGGTATGATACAGCAGCAGAACCAAACAGGGGAATTGCCGGCAAACGCAGGAAAAACCAGCCAACGATAACTGCTCCGGTGGCATTGGCAACCCCGCCTGCAGTAAATGAACTGAATAGCGACGAAACATAGCGGGGGAAAAGCAGCATTACCAATTCCAAAGTGATACCGGGTATAATATAGACAAGCAGGTTGGCCAAACCGCGGTTACCGAGCATATCAAAAGCAACTACCAGCACTGATTGAACTATGCCAACCAGAATAGCAGTTCCCCGCTTTTGCACTATACAGCAGGCCAGAACAATCCAGAGCATGTAAAAAATACCGGCGACAGTACCGATTGGAATTAACGAACCGGTAAATATCTGGGCCAGGGCCCTGACAAAAGGTTTGGTAGCGATGCCTCCGGCAGATAGAAGGGCGATGATAACAAGATCGAAAGTAGTAAAATGTTGTAGAAATTTTTTTACCATTATGATCAACTCCTTAAACAAGTTATTAACGCGCTCGTACGCGGATTGGGCACCCAAAGCAGGTTGTTGCGATAAGCAATAATCTTTTGCAGGTGTTTTTTTACCTGCTCAACAGAGGAAAGGCCCAGTTTATCAGCCAGGTATAGCGCAATCTCTTCGGTTTCAGAGCGGTTTTTAATGGGGAAACCAAAATCGTAGCTGACAATTTCAACACTGAATTTTATATTTAATCCATTTAGTAGATCGACTAGATCGTGATGATTACTTTTAAATTCAGGGGGCTTAATACCTTCTTCTGCATACAGTTCACTGCTTAAAAAATCAGTTTGAACTTTATTAACCGGGCTGATAAAGAAAATGACCTGACCGGTTAAATCAAAAATTTTAGCGATTCCCGGTGATGTGCCGATCTCACCGCCAAAACTGTAGGCACAGACGGTAACATCACTTTGCTCCAGATCGACATCCGGCCAGTTTCCATGAATTGTTTTAATCTTGCCAGAGCTTTGATCGAAAGCTTGTTTTTCAATAACCTCGAGGCTTTTGCGACTGCTGTCTACAGCCTGAACATTAAACCCGTTTTCTGCTGCCTTCAGGGCAAAAGCGCCGGGGCCACTGCCGATATCAGTTAGGGTTCGGCAGCCGTTTAAATATGGCAGCATGCGCTGCCAGAAAACTGCCGGATAGTCGCTGTGTTTTATCCCTTCCAGGTAATGAATTATCTGCTCTTCTGTCCAATCGCCTTTTTTAACCATTGAATACCTCTTCAACGAAGTTATAGATCCTGCTTGCTGCTTCGTTTCGATCAATATTATTAACATTTAGCAGTTCTGTATTCTGATCATTTTTCAGGTAATCAATAAACATGAGGTTAACATTAGTTACCCCTTTACCCGCATTAACCCGCTCCAGGATGCGGGCATTTTTGGGGGCTTTTACCACACCCAGAAGCGGTATTGAGCCTTTGAGAATTTTATACACCTCTGTCATAAAGGTTTGGTTGTGCAGTTCTATTCCACCCAGTTCATCGAGTAGAATTAACTTTTTATTTTTTTGAATACTGCTTTGGAGAATCTCTAAACCGCTGTTCAGAAAAACATCATTATTGCTTTGCCAGTTACCATTATTATCAAGATATAAGAATAGATTATCCAATCCTTCCAGGTCATCTACTTTTAAAGTAAGCTTATAGCTCAATTTATCAGCAATAGGTTTTAAACTGAAAGCGATTAGTTCATTGCCGCAAAATATTCTTTGGACATAGAATCCTCCAACTGCAGCTAAATATGGAAGCAGACACTCCCTGATCAGGGTTGATTTACCTGCGCCAATGTTCCCTGATAAAAAAAGATTTTTGCTCATCTAATACAACTCCTAAAAAAATATAAAGCGTTATACTTTCATAAGTATAACGCTAAAGTGAAATATTTGAAATAGGTTTTTAAAAAATATTTGTTTAGAATACATTTTCGGAGTCAAGGCCGATCTGGAAATTTACATTCCAAGCAATTGATTTAATATGATTTCCTCGAAGAGGTTGAAGCTGTAGCTGAATAATATATAATATAAATAGAGATGCAATCATAGTTAAGCAACAACGCTGTAGATTCTATTATCTACAGAATCCACTTATCTATCTTCCAATTGGGAAAACATGATTCAGTGTAGCAGCCTTGCCTGTTGCGTTCAATAATATCTAAGGGGGAATAATTCATGGAACATTTAAGTAAGAACGATATTGAGCTTTTATTGGGCAAAGGTAAAGGTAAGCCCTGCATATCGATTTATATGCCTACAATGAAAGGTAGGGAAAGAGCAAAAGAGAATTCAACCCGGTTTAAAAACCTGCTGAATGAGGCAGGACAATACCTGGAAAGAATAGATACGAACTCATCTGAGCTCAAAGAGTTAACCGAACCGGCAAAAAAGCTCATTAGCGATAGTTACTTTTGGGCAAACCAGAGTGAGGGATTAGCCTACTTCATATCTCCGGAATTTACCAGATCGTACAAGTTGCCACTGCAATTTGAAGAAATGGCAGTGGTCAGAAATTCTTTTCACCTAAAACCGCTTTTTAAGCTTTTTTCTTCCGACGGCCATTTTTACATTCTTGCTCTCAGCCAGAAAAACGCCAGGTTGCTGCGCTGTACAAAGTCTACAGTTGAAGAAGTAGACTTAAGCGATATCATTGATAAATATAAAGCTGAGGTTGGGGATGAACTGATAGAAAAACACCTGCAGTTTCATACCGGAACCCCCGGTCTAGAAGGTGACCGGGGCGCTGTTTACCATGGGCATGGCGGCGAAATTGATAGCATTGAAAGAGAGAAGCTGCTTAATTATTTTCGTTTTATTGACCGGGAGATTCAAAGCATACTTATCGAAACAAAGGCACCGCTGGTCCTGGCCTGTGTTGATTACCTTGCTCCTCTTTACAGGGATGTAAGCAAGTATTCGCCTTTACATGAAGAAATTATCAAGGGGAATCCTGAATACGTGACAGATAACGAGCTGCAGCAAAAAGCCTGGACAATAATAAGCCCGTATTTTAAGGAAAAACAGGAAGAAGCAAAGGCGCTTTACTATGAATACAAGGGGACGGGTAAAACCTCAAATAATATTGTTGAAATATTACCGGCCGCACACCATGGCAGAATAAGCGAGCTTTTTGTCGCTCCGGGTGTTCAGCAATGGGGGAATTATGACCAGGCAGCTGAAAAGGTAAGTTTAAGCGAAGAACCTCACAATGAAAGTGAAGACTTAATTGATCTTGCTACTACCAAAACATTTTTAAGCAATGGCAATATTTATGCTCTTGAGGTTGATCAAATGCCCGATTCAAGCCCTGTAGCAGCAGTTTTTCGTTGGTAGTGTATCATCAGAAAATAAAGAGCAGCCGGTTTTATGGCTGCTCTTTATTTTCCTGGTATTCGTTATCAATCCATACGCCTGTTTTAACCTTTCCATCGGCCCCGGTATAAGTAGCTAAACCGTGCATGTTTCCGTCTGCCCATTCACCTTCGTAAACAGAACCATCGGGCCAGGTGTAAATTCCCATACCGTGTTTGAGGCCATCCTTCCATTCACCGACATACGTGCTGCCGTCTGCCCAGATTTCTGTCCCCGTGCCGTGGGGCACACCATTTTTAAATTCACCTTCATATCTGGTGCCGTTGGGAAAAGTTAATACTCCGTAGCCTTCACGCTTACCGTCTTTCCATTCACCTTCGTAGACTCTGCCATCTGGCCACGTCATTACACCTGTGCCGTGCGATACATACTCTTCTACTTCACCTACATATTCTATTCCATCCGGTAAAGTAACCTTGCCTGTACCTGTTGGCACCCCCTCTATAAATTCTCCTTCGTATACGGTGTCGTCAAATATATATGTTCCCATACCGTGCCTTAAACCGTTTTCCCAGTCACCTTCATAGACTTCGCCGTCAGGCAGGGTTTCAGTGCCTTTACCATGTGGAAGCCCATCAGCAAATTCGCCCTCATATATACGACCATCAGGAAAGGCAAGCGTTCCTGTTCCCTCTGCCACACCGTCTATGAGCTGTCCTTCATAAGTTGTTCCGTCAGGCCCTACCCATTTCCCCTCACCATGTGGTATGCCCTCTTTTAAATCGCCCCGGTACTTCCCTCCGTCATAATTGATAGAACCGCCGAATATGCTGCAGCCGTTGAGCATAATCGCCGCAAGGAGAAATGTTATGATAATTAAAATGAGCTTTCGAGCAAAGTATTGCTTCATAGCATCTCCTCGATCCGCCTACACTTCGACAACCCAACCGAATGTATCTGTTGTTCTGCCTCTTTGGATAGCGTTAATTTCATCATAAAGCTTACGAGAGATATCTCCGATTTCATTATTATTGATTGTAATAACCTGGTCTTTCCAGCAAAGTTCTCCTACCGGAGATATAACAGCTGCTGTTCCAGTTGCGAATACTTCGTCAAGCTTACCTGAAGCATGAGCCTCATATACTTCCTGAATTGTAAAGCGCTTTTCGGTAACGTTTTCGCCCCAGTGTTTAAGTAGCTGCAGCACCGAGTCTCTGGTTATGCCGGGTAATATTGTGCCCGTAAGTGGAGAGGTGAAAATTTCGCCATCTATTTTAAAGAAAGCATTCGATGTGCCTATCTCTTCTACATAGCTTCTTTCTATTCCATCAAGCCACAACACCTGGCTGTATCCTTTTTTGATTGCTTCTTCCTGTGCTTTCAGGCTGGCGGCATAATTGCCTCCCACTTTGGCATATCCCGTACCGCCAATTATGGCTCTGACGTATTTATCCTCAACCAAAATTTTAGTTGGGGCTAGCCCGCCTTTGTAGTAAGGGCCTACCGGTGAAAGTATAATATAAAGTTTAAATGTCTTAGAAGGGCGGACACCCAGGTAGGGATCTGTTGCTATAATAAATGGCCGGATATAAAGTGAAGTATCGTCTGCTTCCGGTATCCAGTCCTGGTCAACTGTTACTACCTGTCTGATCGCTTCAACCATTAACTCAGGATCAACTGTAGGTATACACATTCTTTCATTCGTTACATTAATTCGATCTGCATTTTTTTCAGGGCGGAAAAGAAGAATTCGGCCATCGTCAGCTTTATAAGCTTTAAGTCCTTCAAACATTTCCTGTCCATAATGAAAAACCGCAGTTGAAGGCTCCAGCATAATCGGTCCGTATGGCACAATCTTGCCGTCATGCCATTCTTTTTGCGGGCTGTAACTCATTTCAAACATGTGGTCCGAAAAAATAGTCCCAAAAACGAGTTCCCGTGGGTTCGGTTTCTGTCTTGGCGTTGTTGTTTTTGTTACAGGAAAACTTACTTTCATTATATTTCGCCCCTCCCGTTAGTATACAAATAGATAAATTCTATATTAACCTGAAATAACCTTCCTACCCTAATAAAGATTAAGCTTATGAAATTAGTCGCCAGATTTGTTTAAACCGAAATATTGTGAAATATCATCGCGTGCCGTTTTAAGATCTTCAATAATATTAATTATTCTATTATGCTGCAGACGAAAAGTTGGTCCGCTTATGCTTACTGCAGCGATAACTTCTTTCTGGTGATTATGGATAGGCACTCCTATACAGGTAAGCCCTTCGCTGTATTCTTCCTCATCGATTGCATACCCCTTTTTGCGAACATCCTGTAAATGAGTATAAAGTTGATCAAAGGAAGTAATTGTTTTAGGCGTATATTGTTCAAATTGATCTTTACCAAGAATGCTAGCGAGTTCATCATGTTCTATTTCTGAGATTAAAGCTTTGCCAATTGCGGTGGCATGAAGGGGTTCCCGGTTGCCAACCATCAGGTTGGCTTTTACCGCTACTACTTTTTGGGGATCATATTTTGAAATAATTACAGCCCGATCATTGATCCTAACGGCCAGGTTTACTGTTTCATTATGTTTATTGCATAGATCATGCAGCAATATCGGATCAAAATAATCAAGGTTGCGTTGACGGGGAATAGTGTTGCCAATTTCAAAAAGTTTCCAGCCTAAACGGTAAGAGCTTCGCGGACTTTTCTCAACGTACTGATACGAAAGTAATGTGTCGAGCAGGCGGTGAATGGTGCTTTTCCCGAGGCCAAGTTTTTCGCTTAAATCATTAATCCGTAAACCTTCCCCGGGGCTTTCTTTTAAAAGATTAATAATATCAAGAGCCTTTTCAAGCGATTGAACCGGGTATTTGGGTTTATACTTGTTCTCTTCCTTCTCTTTCAATGGATTACACTCCTTTTCGCACGAAGAGATCCTGGCTACATTCTATTCTATAATACTACGTTCCAATAGTACTGGCAATCAAACCTCATAGGTAACGCTTCTTGCATTTTAAAATATGTGTTCCTTTATATAGAATTTATAAGGATTTGTCAATGTATAGTAGCGACATAGAGGGAGAAGTTCTGTTATTCAGAACAGCATTATTGAAAACAGAAATATTTTTTCCAATTATGAAGGAATAATTAAATTGGCGTTGAATATATGATTTTCAGAACAAAGTTCTTATTCGCAGAACCTTTATCTCTATATGTATACTTCGCCAAGCGGCTGAGGAGGTTATCAATTGAAAAAGAATGTTAACGATTTTTACAAAATGAAGAAGGAAGGTAAGCAGGTTGCATGGATAACTGCTTATGACTTTCCCACAGCATCGTTCGCTGAACAGGCTGGTATGGACATGCTTCTTGTTGGAGATTCTCTGGGTATGGTTGTTCTTGGCTACAAGGGAACAATACCGGTTACCATGGAAGATTGTATCTCACATTGCCAGGCGGTTCGCAGAGGCGCTCCCAATACCTGGATAATTGGTGATTTGCCTTTTGGATCATACCAGTTATCCGACCAGCAAGCTGTAGAAAATGCAGTCCGTTTTCTCAAGGAAGCGGATGTTGACTGTGTGAAACTTGAAGGTGGTGTCAGGGTCAAAAGCAGAATAAAGGCTATTACTGAGGCCGGTATTCTGGTAATGGGTCATATCGGTCTTACTCCGCAAAGTTCCGGTGTGCTTGGCGGTTTTAAAGCCCAGGGACGGGATGTTGAGAGCGCCCGCAAAGTAATCGAAGATGCAATTGCTGTTGAGGAAGCCGGAGCATTTTCCCTTCTTGTTGAAGCTATACCGCCAATTTTAACCAGGTTTTTAACCAAAAAGCTTTCCATACCAGTTTACTCAATCGGTGCCGGCCCTGCAGACGGGCAGTTAATAATCAGCGGCGATATGTTGGGTAAATTTCAGGCTTTTACGCCAAAGTTTGTTAAGAAATACGCTAATGTAGCTGAAGTGGAAACTAATGCCTTTAAGGAATATATCAGCGATGTCAGGAACGAAAAGTTTCCAACCGACGACTATGTCTACAACGCGCTTGACAGCGATGAAGCGTTCGCAAAACTATTTGGAGAATATTAAAAAAGAGAGGTATAAGAATTTGCCATTTGCCAGCATTGAAAATTACATCACTGAAAAAACTGTTTTTCCGCTAAAAGATCGATATGACTTACCGGCATCAGAACAGGTTTTTGACGGGGGTGCCCATTATAGAATGGAAGTTCCCGGTATCGAATGCGCCTCAAACTTCGAATCGATGCTTTCCGAAATTGAAAAACGAAAAGTTCCTGTTCACCGGGTAATCGGCACTGTTGGTGGCTCAGCCCTTTTAGATAACCAGGAATTAAAACATTATGCTCAGATCGGCGCCCAGAGTAAAATTGAAGTTTTGCTCAATCCGGTTCCGGCCAGAAGCTGGGATACAGGTCGTCAATACGTTACTACTGAAGGATATGTTTCAGGAATGCGAATTCGTGGTCATGATAGCCTTTATCATTGGTTAAAAGAATTTAATCGCTGCCTTGAAGCGGGGATTCGCGGGTTTCTTATTCCTGATGAAGGCTTGCTTTACCTTTTAGGCAAAATGCGAGCTGACGGAGTAATTCCCCCAAATGTTAAATTCAAAGTTTCTGTCTTTGCCGGTCATGCAAATGCTGTCGGTGGAAAACTGCTTGAAGATTTGGGTGCAAACAGCTTTAACCCCCTTGCCGATCTTACCCTGCCTATGCTCGCTTCAATCAGAAGTGTAGTGAAACTTCCTCTTGATGTTTATATGAGCATTGTCGATTCAATGGGCGGTCACCAGAGGCAGCTGGAAGCAGCTGAAATAGCGCGTATCTGTTCACCGGTATATTTTAAATTTGAACCGGGCAAGAGCGAAGCTGATTTATATAACGCCTGGAAAGAGCCCGGTTACCAGGATTTCCTGGTGAAAGAAAAGGTCAAGTATGCGGAAATTTGCAAAGAATGGTGCGATAGAAGCGATTATGATCTTGTCTTTAATGATTACCGTGATGATCTATCCGTACCTGAAGCATAAAATTTATTAAGCTTATGATTTAAGCGAGGTGTTTGGTAATTGAAAGATAACCCATTTGAAACAGCACTGACTACCCTGCACGAGGCCGGTGCATTGGCGGGAATTGATCCCGATGTGATTCGAATATTAAGTCGTCCGAAACGAATCTTCGATTTCATGATTCCATTGAAGATGGATGATGGCAGACTGGAAATTTTTACAGCCTACAGAGTGCACTATAACGATGCTCTTGGCCAGGTTAAAAACGGGACCCGGTTTGCGCCCGACTTGGATCTCGATACGGTTAAAGCGCTTGGGTTTTGGATGACAATTAAACATGCTGTTGGCGGTATCCCCGCTGGTGGTGGCAAAGGCGGTATAATTGTTGATCCGGCCAAACTTTCCGACAATGAATTAGAAAAGCTAACCAGAGCATTTATCCGTAAATTGCCGCTAAAGGGAGCCTGGGTTGATATTCCCGGCGCCGATATCGGTACTTCCGGCCGTACTCAGGCCTGGATGCTCGATGAGTACGAAGAAATCATGGGCTTTCACAGCCCGGCGGCGATTAATGATAAACCGGTCGCAACCGGTGGTACTTATGGAAGCGCTGAGGCAACCGGTACTGGCGTATTCTTTGTTACAGAAGAAGCGCTAAAATCTTATAATCTAAAACCGGGAGCAAAAGTTGTTATCCAGGGTTTTGGCAATGTAGGCGCTGTTGCTGCACGCTGTTTTAAGAATGCAGGTTTTAAGGTAATTGCAATCAGTGACATTAAAAGCGGTGTTCATAATCCTGCCGGCCTGGATATTGAAGCCCTGTCGAAACATGTGGCCGCCACCGGATTTGTCGAGGGTTTTGCGGGGTCTGGCGTGCTGACAAATAAAAGCATCCTTGAACTGGAGTGCGATATCCTAGTGCCGGCAGCTATACAGAGTGTGATAAATGCTGATAACGCGGCTGAAGTCAAGGCCAGGCTTATAGTTGAAGCGGCTAACGGTCCGGTTACTCCGGAAGCTGAAAAAATACTTTCTGCAAATAATATTACTGTGATTCCTGATGTTTTGGCCAATTGCGGCGGTGCAATAGTATGTAGTTTTGAAAGAATTCAGGGTCTTACTGATGATTACTGGGATTACGAAACAGTATTGAAACGGTTACAGGAAAGAATTATCAGGTCGTACAACGAAACCGTATCAACCGCCAAAGATAAAAGAACTTCATTGCGTTATGCAGCCTGGATCAACGCCCTGAATAAATTAAGCGCAGCAATTAAAGCCAGAGGATGGATCTAATGCCGGAAATTAAAAAGGTTATATCCCGTTATAGTGAAGAGCTGATCAGGCTTCGAAGAGATTTTCATCAGCATCCTGAACTGGGATTTGAAGAGCACAGGACTGCAGATATTATTGCCGATTACCTGGTGAGTTGCGGGCTAGAAGTTAATAGAATGGCTAAAACAGGTGTTGTAGGGTTGCTCAGGGGTAGCGGATCAGGCAAAACCTTACTTTTACGGGCAGATATGGACGCTTTGCCGGTGCACGAACAGAATGAGTCATTGGCTTACTGTTCAGTTAACAAAGGCATAATGCACGCTTGCGGTCACGACGGCCATATGGCCATGATGCTAATTGCGGCACAAATACTGGCTAAATTGAAAAGTAAACTTAACGGTAATATTAAGTTTGTATTTCAGCCTAACGAGGAAGATGCCGGGGCGTACCTGATGATTGATGAAGGCGTTATGGATAATCCAAAGGTAGATGCGGCAGTTGGTCTGCATCTTTGGTCTGACCTTGAAACTGGTAAAATTGATATTTTTGATGGACCGGTAATGGCTGCGAGCCATTATTTTTATCTTACGGTAAAAGGCAAGGGCGGGCATGCAGGCAGTGTGCATAGGGCAGTAGATCCCATTTCAATTAGTGCCGGTATCATACAGGCAGTGCAGTCTATGCAGACGAGGGAGCTTGATTCGCTGGAGCCGGTAGCAATAGTTTTTACTAAGATCAATGCAGGCTCCAGCCCGACTATAGTACCGGAAGAAGTTAAAATGCAGGGCTCAATCAGGTTTTTGTCTGCTGAAGGCGCAGCTGTTAAGGAAGCTTTTGAAAGAGTTGTTGCCGGTATTTGCTCCCTTAACAAGGCTGAATATGAATTGAAATATAAAATAGGCAATGAAATAGTTTCCAATGATTCGCAGATGGTAAAAATTGCTCGCCGTGCAGCTTTGGAATGTTTGGTTAACGAGAAAATGCTTTCAGCCGCTTTCAGATCAATGGGCGGTGAGGATTTCTCAGAATATATCAGGTCTGTACCCGGGGTCTTTTTTTTCATAGGTTCCGGAAATTGCGATAAAAAAACAGATTATTCGCACCATCATCCCTGTTTCAACATTGATGAAGATGCCCTTTTAACCGGAACGGAAATGCTGGTAAGGGTTGCACTAAAATATTTAAACGGCTAATAAAAGATCTATTTTCTACCGGTCTGTATCTAGGTTATTTGGTTTTAAGCCAATTCCCTGACTTTCCCCGAAAGTAAGGAGGCGCTTTTTATATATGGCATTTTATCGTTACATTATTAAAAGATTATTGATTGTCATACCGACTTTAATCGGAGCAAGCATTGTAGTTTTTCTTTTAATTCACATTATCCCCGGTGATCCTGTCACAGTAATGCTTGGTGAGAGGGCAACAGAAGCTGCCCGCTTGGCCCTGATCGAGAAAATGGGTCTTGACCAGCCGATGCATATTCAGTTTATTAACTGGTTTACAGCGGCAATGAAAGGTGATTTTGGGACATCAATCAGGACAAATACTGCAGTACTGGACGAGATTCTAACCAGGTTGGCGGCAACAATGGAGTTGGCTATTGGTTCTGTATTTATAGCGGCCAGCGCCGGGATATTAATTGGAGTAACTGCTGCCCGTTATAGGAATACCATTATAGACCAGATGGCAATTGGGTTTTCGCTACTCGGTGTATCCATTCCTATCTTTTGGCTGGGGATGATGATGATATTTTTATTTGCAGTGGTTTTGGGCTGGCTGCCGGTATCGGGGCGCCTTTCCCTGGGCTTAAGTGTCAATGAAGTTACAGGGTTATATTTAATTGATGCAATTCTAACCAGAAATCTTAAATTTTTTATTGATGCTTTAAGACACCTGGCAATGCCGGTATTGGCGCTGGCAACAGTTTATCTTGCTCTTTTTGTCAGGGTTACCCGTTCCAGTATGCTCGAAGTGTTGGGCGAAGACTATGTCCGAACTGCACGGGCCAAGGGTTTAAAGATGAATATTGTTGTATTTAAACATGCTTTAAAAAACGCTTTAATCCCTGTTGTAACCGTTATCGGACTTTCTGTTGCCCAGCTATTGGGCGGCGCTGTCTTGACCGAAACAGTATTTTCATGGCCGGGAATAGGGAGACTATTAATCACCAGTATCGGTTTTCGTGATTACCCGATGATTCAGGGTATAGTCCTTTTTGTTGTTCTTGTTTTTATAGTCATTAATCTTGTTGTCGATCTGATTTACGCTTATCTTGATCCACGTATTCGTTACTGAGTAACGGGGGGTTATTTAGATGGATACTGAATTTATGATGTTTATAAAACAATTTAAAAAAAACCGGTTGGCAGTTCTGGCCTTCTTTGTAGCCCTTGCTCTGGTTTTCATTGCCCTGCTGGGTTCGAGATTAACGGCATTTGATCCTCTTTCAACAAACCTGGATGCCAGGTTGCTTCCGGGTTTTTGGGCGGATAATTATGAAAACATGTTGGGTACAGATGGTCTTGGTCGTGATTTACTGGCCCGCTTACTCTATGGCGCAAAAATTTCTTTAAAAGTTGGATACACGGTAATTATTATTACAGCTTTTGTTGGTATAATTCTCGGTATTATTTCAGGTTATTATGGTGGCATCCTGGATATGCTGATTATGAGAGTGGTCGATATTGTTCTTGCTTTTCCACCCCTGCTGCTTGCCCTGGTTATTGTTGCTGCTCTTGGTACTGGCATAGAAAAGGCCATGCTGGCGATTGCGATTGTCTATATTCCGGGATTGGCCCGTATAGTCAGGGGTTCAGTCCTTACGGTTAAGGAATTGCCTTATATTGAAGCAACTCTGGCCATGGGTGGAGGGCACTTTTGGATTATGCTCAGGCATGTTTTGCCCAATATTATTACGCCTACGGTAGTTTATTTAACCCTATTACTTGGGGATGCCATCCTCTATACTGCAGCGTTGGGTTTTCTCGGAGTCGGTATTGATCCATCCATACCAGAATGGGGCGCCATGCTCAGCGGAGGCAAAGACTATTTGTTGCTGGGAAAATGGTGGGTTACAGTATTCCCTGGCATAATGATATTTCTGGCAGTGCTTTCATTTAACCTGCTGGGAGATGGTTTAAGAGAAGCTATGGATGCGAAGCTAAGAGTTTAGAAAGAGGTGCCGGTATGTCAGCAAATAATTTGTTGAAAGTAGAAAATTTGAAAGTGGAATTTGATACCGGACGGGGCCAGGTAATAGCAGTTGACGGTGTTGATTTTACTCTGGACAGGAGTCAAACCCTTGGTATAGTCGGAGAATCAGGATGCGGTAAAAGTGTGACCGGACTTTCGATCATGGGTTTGCTACCCAATAATGCGAAAAAAAGTGGTCAGGTATGTTTTGAAGGCAGTAACCTTTTAGAGTGTAACGAAAGCAAAATGATTGGCATCAGGGGAAATAGAATATCAATGATCTTTCAGGAGCCAATGACTTCCCTGAATCCTGTGTTTACAATTCAAAATCAATTGAGTGAAGTATACCGTTTACACCGTAAACTGCATTCCCGGGAAATCCGGGATAAAACAATTGAAGCGCTTCGAATTGTTGGCATTCCTAACCCTGAAAGACGAATGAAGGATTATCCCCACCGGCTCAGTGGCGGTATGCGTCAAAGGGTAATGATTGCCATGGCCCTGGCCTGTAACCCCGACATATTAATCGCTGATGAGCCGACAACTGCGCTTGATGTGACAATTCAGGCTCAGATCCTGGTTTTGATCCGAAAACTACAGCAAGAACTTGAGACCGGAGTAATTATGATCACCCACGATTTAGGTGTAGTAGCCCAGGTTGCGCATAAAGTTGCAGTTATGTATGCCGGACAGGTTGTAGAATATGCAGCAGTAGAGGATCTATTTGATCTTCCCCTGCATCCATACACCAGGGGGCTGATGAATACAATACCGGATGCTAAAAAAACAAAGGCCAAACTTGAGGAAATTGAGGGAACTGTGCCGGATTTGAGTTCACTTCCCGGCGGGTGTCGTTTTCATCCCCGCTGCAAGGAGAAAATCAGCAGGTGTTCTATCGATATTCCGAAAATGAGCGAACTCGAAGGTCGTAAAGTCAGGTGCTGGCTTCATGCTTGAAAGGAGTAAAAAATGGGTAAAACCTTGCTTTCAGTAAAAAATCTGCAAAAACACTATCCGGTAAAGAGTAATGACCACCTTTTCCGTTCTGATTGGCTGAAAGCCCTTGACGGAGTCGATTTTGAAATTTTCGAAGGAGAAACCCTGGGCTTGGTTGGTGAATCAGGTTGTGGAAAATCTACTACTCGTCGGATGCTTTTAAGAATTGAGCCGCCCACTGCCGGAAAGATTGATTACCAGGGAGTAGATTTACTTCATATGCATGCGGCAGAGTTGAAAGCATACCGTCGAAATGTACAGATGGTCTACCAGGATCCTTACTCCAGCCTGGATCCGAAATGGAAAGTGATCAACCTGATTACAGAACCCCTGCGTATTCACGGTATTGGAACTTCTTCACAGCGAACTGAAAAGGCGGTTGAGTTGATGCGTCTTGTCGGCCTGCGTGAAGAGTGCAAGTCAGCTTATCCACATGAGTTCAGCGGCGGACAGCGTCAGCGAATCTGTATCGCCCGGGCGCTTGCCCTCGATCCTCAGATTATCATTGCGGACGAACCGGTTTCTGCCCTGGATGTTTCGATTCAGGCCCAGGTATTAAATTTATTCAAAGAGCTTAAACATCGTTTAAATTTAACTTACCTGTTTATATCACATGACTTGAATGTTATTCGTTATATTTCCGATCGGGTCGCAGTAATGTATCTTGGAAAAATTGTCGAAACTGCTACCACAGAAGAACTTTTTGAGAATCCACTTCATCCTTATACCAATGCTTTGCTTAAAGCTATTCCCGTACCAAATCCCAGGGAAAAGTATGATTTTAAAATACTGGGAGGGGAGGTGCCAAGTCCGATCAATACTCCAGACGGATGTGCGTTTCATCCCCGTTGTGAATATGCAGATGATCGATGCAGGAGTGAGCTGCCCGGTTTAAAAAGCATAACTGAAACGCATAGCGCTGCATGTCACCTGATAAATGTTCCAAAATAAGAAGGAGGTTTTCTATTAATGAGGGGTAAAAGTAGTTTGTTTTTAATGGTATTTATCTCAGTTTTGTTGGCTTTCAGTGTATTTGGATGTGCCCAGGAAGAAGCAGTAAACGGTGATCCGGCGGGACAGGAAGATGATATTTTTATAGTTGCCAGGGGGACCGATGCGGTGACTCTTGATACCAACTGGGCTTATTATGAAGGCGAAATCGATTTAATGTATCATCTCTACGAAGGTTTGGTGGAATACATAGACGATGATCTGAATGTGGGTCCGTCATTGGCCACCGAATGGTCTAACTCTGAAGACGGCACTGTCTGGACTTTCAAGCTTCGGGAAGGCGTTAAGTTTCATGACGGAACCGACTTTAATGCTGATGCAGTAGTGTTTACTTATGAAAGAATTTTGCAGGAAGATCATCCTTATGCAAACATGGGCGATTGGTCATACCTTGACTACCTGCTTGGTGATGTAATCGCTGAAGTAAAGGCAATTGACGATTATACGGTAGAATTTACTTTAAACAATGTATTCTCCCCCTTCCTGACTTATATGGGGCTTTATTCACAGTTTATTATCAGCCCGACAGCAGTTCAGGAATACGGGGATGAATTCTACAAAAACCCGGTTGGCACTGGACCTTACATGATGGAAGAATGGAAAAGCGAAGAGTTAACCAGTATGGTTCTCTTTGATGATTACTGGGACGAAAAACCGGCTATCGAGAAGATAATCTGGAAAGTGGTTCCTGACGCCTCAACCCGTATGATGGAACTGCAGACCGGCGAAGTGCATGCGATAAAAACTATTCTACCTGAACAGTTTGAAGTTTTAACAGCTGATCCAGATATAAACATAGTCCGTATGGCAGGGGCTAATATCTTTTATGGCAGTATCAATCATGATGCAGAGCCTTTAGGGGATGTTCGAGTTAGACAGGCCCTGATGCATGCTATCGATTTTGATAAGCTGGTGGAAAGTGTCTATGAAGGCCTGGGAACCCGCGCAATTAATCCTATGCCTCCTACTGTCTTTGGTTTTAATGATGACATTGTTCCCTATGCATATGATCCTGAAAGAGCAAAAGAATTATTGGCTGAAGCCGGTTATCCTGACGGTTTTGATCTGGACATTCATACTCTTTCTACCGCCCGTGTTTATATTGGCCGGCCAATAGATGCTGCTGAAATTGTTGCGGACTACCTCAGGGCTGTTGGCATTAATCCTACGGTAGTTGTAAACGAAGCAGCCACCCATTTTGCCCTGATCAGCTCCTACGATTACCAGCTGGCTTTTGAAGGCTGGTATGATGTGGCTCACCCTAACAATTTCATGCGTGCACTTGTCCTGGAAGGAATGACAAATAATTACAAACCGCAGGAACTATGGGACTTGTCGGATATGGCGAATGCTACTAACGATATGGAACTGCAGGAACAGTATTACCGTGAAATGCAGGAAATTATCCACAACGATGCTTCTATGATGCCGGTTGCGCATAATGACTACACCGCAGCTGTTGCCGGTAACGTTGTTGATTTCAGGTTGGATCCGATCGGTAATGTTATTTTGTTGGGCACTTACTTCGAGTAAATAGATCAAGACAGTGTTACAATAAGGGAGTAGACCTTTGAGGTCTGCTCCCTTGATCGAATCAAGGGGAAGCTTATGATGAATGTGAGGTTAAGTTGCTGTGGTAGTAGCTTTTAAAGGGGCAACCCTGATTGACGGAACCGGTAAAGCTCCGGTTAAAGATGCTCTGGTGATGATTGATGAGAACCTGGTTACATACGCCGGGCCTTCCGGTATTAAAGAAGTTCCGGAGAAAGCAGAAATAATTAATATTAACGGAAAAACAATTATACCCGGCCTGATCGATGCTCATATTCACTTGGATATGCACGGCATGGCCGATACTTTTGAAGAAAACCTTGTTGAAGATAAACTGCGGACGGTCAGAGCTGCCAGGGAAATGCACAAGACGTTGTTGGCCGGAATTACTACCGTACGCAACTGTGGTAGCGTTAACTACATTGATATTGCAGTTAAAGAAGCCATAGCTGCAGGTTGGTGCGAAGGGCCGCGTATATTGGCCAGTGGAAAGATAATTAGCATGACAGCTGCCGGTAATGAATATTTCCTTGGTATGTATCGTGAGGCAGATGGCTGTGATGAGGTTAGAAAAGCGGCCCGGGAGCAGCTTAAGGTAGGGGCCGATTTTCTCAAACTGATGGCTACAGGAGCCTACATGAATCCTGGTGGTGTGCCTGGCGCTTCTCAGCTTAACCGCGATGAAATGGCTGTTGTAGTTGAAGAAGCAGCTAAACTTGGCTTAAGAGTGGCTGCTCATGCTCATGGCAAACAGGGTATCATAGATGCTATTGAAGCTGGTGTGGCAACAATAGAACACGGCACTTTTCTCGACGATGATGTTATAGAATTAATGATTAAACGCGACATCTTTCTCGTTCCTACCTATATAGTGGGCTACCTGATGAAAGAAAACGGCGAAGAAAACGGTGTTCCTGAATTCATGCTTGAAAAATCAAGAAAAACAGAAAAGGTGTGGCAAGAAAATTTGCGCAGGGCTATTGATGCCGGTGTTTTAGTTGCATTCGGAACAGATGCCGGAACGAACTATAATTATCACGGCAACAATGCTCTTGAACTTGTTATTCTTGTTGAAGAAGGTTTTATGACTCCGCTTCAGGCTATCAGCTCGGGTACAAAAGTATCTGCTGAAGCGCTGGGTCTTTCTTCCGAAATAGGTACTCTAGAAGAAAATAAAATTGCCGATCTTGTCGTGGTTGGCGGTTCGCTTGAAAATAAACTGCGACCACTGTTAGATAATGTAGATATGGTTTACCAGGGTGGCAAACGGGTTAGATAGTAACTTGTATAAACAGGAGGATTGCTTCAGTATGATTAAACGTTACGATTTCAGCGGGTCTCCAAAGGAAATTGGCAGACAGCACGGTGAATCCATGAAAAAAGAAATCCATGAACTTTATAACAAACTGCTTCATTTTTATACAGACTATACACCTTCATCTGATGAACGCAGTATTGTCGGCTTTACCGGCAGGTATATTGAAAGCACGCAGAAACACGCGCCAGATCTGATTGAAGAGATTGATGGTATCGCTGATGGATCAGGACTGGCTTTTGAAAAGGTTTTCTTCATGAACTGCTATGATGAAATGGCATATTATAACCAAACAAAAGATCAGATTAACGGTTGCACACTTTTCCTGGCTAATGGCAGGGCAACCACTGATGAGAGAACTTATATGGGACAGGGCTGGGACATGGAGCAGTTTTTTTACCCTGTCATCATCTCAATTGCGCCTGAAAAGAGCAGCGCAAATCCTAAACTGATCATGCTCACTCATCCCGGCATTGTAGGCGGGGCAGGGATTAATGAGCACGGCCTTACCCTGATTTGGAGCACGGTAAAAGCAGTTGATGAAACTACCGGTGTACCGGTCACGCTGCTTATTCGCAAAGTATTGGAGGGCAAAAATTTAAATAATGCAGTTCATACTCTGCTTAATACTCCGCAGGCAAGCGGATACAATTATATAGTCGGCAATATTTATGGTGGCTTTAACATTGAAGCCACCGGTTCAAAGGAAAGAATTATCTATATTTCAGCTATGCATGCTCATGCCAACCACTATGAAGATGATCTCCTGCGTCAGTATGAAATTAGGCCGCCGGTCAGAAGCTCTAATACACATATCCGTAGCGGCCGGATGCGCCAGCTTCTGGAGAATAATTTTGGCAAAGTCGATCTTGAGGTTTGTAAAAATTTACTTTGTGATCACGCCAATTACCCTTTAAGCATCTGTCGGCATGTGGTTGAAGGAGAATCAGATTCTGTAACACAGGCAGCCCTGATCTTTATACCGGAAGAAAAGCTGATGCTGGCAAGCGATGGCCCGCCCTGTGAAGCCGGTTTTGATTGTTTTCCTCTGCAAGGCTAAGGGGTTGCAGCTTAAGATGATCTTGATTGCTTAATAAATATATGGTTAAATTGTTTTACCGGTTTGAGACAATATGCGCCCGTAGCTCAGCCCGGATAGAGTGACTGACTTCGAATCAGCAGGTCGCAGGTTCGAATCCTGCCGGGCGCACCAAAAAGGAAGCCCCTCCGCTGATGCGGAGGGGCTTCTAATTAAGCAAAAGTTAACAAAAATATGTTGCTTTAATCGTCGTCTTCATCGTCACTGTTGAAATTAAAACCGGAGGGATTTGATCCGAAATCGTCAAACCAGCCATCTCCGCCAGTAATCTCTTCTTCTTCGTTTTCTTTTTTCCAATCGGCATAACTTTGCGTTGT
>JAABTH010000042.1 GCA_011389985.1 Bacillota bacterium | reverse complement strand
GAAGTAGTCGGATCGGCAGTAAAGACAATGCCGGAGGCTTCTGGCGCCACCATTTTTTGGACAATGACTGCCATAGAAACTTTTTGAAGGTCAAAATTGTTTTGCAGGCGATAGGTAATGGCACGCTCAGAAAAGAGTGAAGCCCAGCATTTAACAATATGGGGCATCACATCCGTTTTATTCCTGACATTTAAATAAGTGTCATGCTGCCCTGCAAATGACGCTCCGGGCAGGTCTTCCATCGTAGCGCTGGAGCGAACCGCAAAGCTGTCATCCTCATTGTAACCAGAGAGTGTCTGCATTACCTGCTCTTCGATCGCCATTGGTATTTGAACCTGCTCGATGACACCACGTATTTTCGCACTCAAATCTATGATCGATTCACGGTCCCCGGCTTTAAGCGAAGACAGCCGGGCCAGCAGATCGTTAAGCCGGACATTGTCAGAGATAGTCTTCCGGTAAGCTTCTGTAATAACACAAAACCCATCTGGCACCATTATGCCTTCCAACCGACTGAGTTCACCTAGATTCACACACTTGCCACCTACGGCGGACAACATCTCTTGATCTATATCTCGCAAGTTTAGAACATAAGCTGTCATTGTTAAACCTCCATCATTTGAGGTTGTTTAAGTTGTTTTCATGTGAAATCCTGGGTAAGGAATAACGAGTAAAGAGAGAAACACCTGGCCAATAGTAGTAGCAGCTTCAAATATTAATCTACCGCTTTAACCAGCTTATTGTTATCCCACAACCCTTGATAAACTTTTCCATCCGGTCCGGTATAGGTGCCCTGCCCCTGCCGTTTGCCTTTAATAACCTCACCGCGGTAAATACCACCCCCGGGATAATGTAAAGTGCCCCGGCCATGTGGTTTTCCTTTCAACCATTCGCCTTCATAAGCTGCTCCATTCGGCATAACCAGTTTACCTGACCCCTCAGGCACGCCATACTTAAGCTGCCCTTCATATTCGCCTCCAACCCAGGGGATCTTGTGTTTGTAATTTTTCAAGTCCTCTTCTACCATGGTAGTTGCCTGATCTCCTTAATCTGTGATCTCTTCAGCAGCACAATCGTTCTTACTTGAGTTTAAACAAGTAATGCTAATCAGTAAAGTCCTTGCGATTCAGCAGAACTGTTCCGATCGCCACACCAGCAAGAAAAACAAGCGGTAAGACAATTAAGCCTGCAGCAGGCACCTGCCCGGAAGATGCTCCCGTTAAATCAGCATAGTGGCTAATACTGAGGTATTTTACAAACCGAAGCGGGTCATACATGTTTCCGATACTGTTGAAAATAAAAAAGGCAAAGCCAAGGCCGATCGCAACAGAGGTAGTTCCCTGAACCCGGTTAATTAATGGGGCTACGGCAAAAGCCACCCCGCCTGCAGCAAGGCAGGCCAGCAGGCCCATCAGGTGTGCCAGCAGTTGTGCACCCAAATCAAATTCATCAGGAGCAACCCAGAACCGGCCTATAATAGCGCTGAAAAGGTAAGCAACAACCCAGAGAAAGAGCATCATAATCAGAAAAGAGAGCACCTTGGAAAGCAGAATAGTAGTGCGGGTAAGCGGCCTGGTGTAAAGAAATTCAACAGTACCCAAATCAGAATCCCTTGAAACCATGCTGCCGGCGAGCATCATTGCATAAATAGAAGCTAATAATAACCCGTATAGCATTACCAGCCCGCCGTGGTAAACATTAACATCACCAAACATTTCCGGCCCCATACCGAGGCCAGTGGTAAATATATCAGGATAGCCTTCGATCATTTCAACGAGATTCATTTCTTCCATAAATGTAAAGGAGCTAAGGTAAACAAGAATGACAATCGCCAAAACTGCTGTCCAGATCAGTAAACTGCGCTTATTGAGGCGTACTTCAGTAAAGATAATATTGAGACTAAACATAGCTGTTTTGCCCCCTTTTTACTGCCGGTTCGTAAAGCTCCATAAATATTTCTTCCAAAGTCGGGTCGCTAATCCGCAGGTAATCTAGTTTATATTGACTGAGATTAGTTACGAGCATATTGACAGGCTGACGGCTTAAAATTCGGTAATATTCAGGTTTTGCCGGAATTTCTTCAGCTTCGCCGATCCTGGCCAATTCAACTTTGGATGGCTGTGAGCCGGCAATTTTCATGACCACTATATGCATGTCGCGGCCGGGCAGTTTATCGACCGGCCCAACCTGCAGCAACCTGCCATCTTTAATCATGGCAACCCGGTGGCAGGTGCGCTCTATCTCTTCCAAGACGTGAGTTGAAAAGAATATGGTTACCCCTTTCTGGTTCAACTCTTCTAAGATGTCAAATAGTTCTTTCCGAATCAGGGGGTCCAGTCCGCTACCCGGTTCATCAAGAATAACCAGCTGTGGTTGATGCATGAGAGCCTGGATGATGCATAATTTTTTTAGGTTTCCGTGCGAATAAGTGCGAACGTTTTTTTCAGGATCAAATTGTAACCGCTCTGTTAATTCCTCTACCCAGTGCCCTGATTCAAGCTCATAAAAACCGTTTGCATAGTTAAGTAAATCGAGCCCTGTCATTTCAGGATAATAAGTAACTTCGGAGGGCACATAGCCGATTTTGGCGTAGAGCTTGCCGCCCCCAGCCGGTACCGGCTGGCCGAAGAGACGGGCCTCTCCGGAGGTAGGCCTGATCAGCCCCAACAAAAGGCGAATGGTAGTTGTTTTCCCGGCGCCATTTGGGCCAATAAAGCCAAATATTTCGCCCTCTTTAACCTGCAGGTCAATATCAATTACCCCGCGGTTCTTCCCGTAATACTTGGCCAACCCGGCAGTTTCAATCGCATTCATAATGGCTGTAACCTCCTTTTGAATAAGCAAATAGTCAGCTTGCTAACGATTAACCTTCTTAAACCAGCAGATCCCTGGTTTTATATAAGCGGTGGGTAAATAAGAGTGACAAAACTGCTAAAACGGCAGAAAGCACTAATAATAAGGGGCTGATACCCTGCTCAACTACCACCAGAGCATTGAAATAGTGAAAGGGTGTGAGAAAGCTTAAGTAGTCTACCGTGCCTAAATACTCTATGGCAACAGCAATTAAGTAGGTGGCCAGCAGCAGAAAAAAGCCTGCACTAACTGCTTTCCGCGGATTTTGGACAAGAGCGGAACATAAAAAGCCTAACGTTAAAAATAACAGCTGGGTCAGAAAAAGACCAACGGTTGTGATTGCAATTTCCGGCATAATTCCCCGCCCATCAGTCAGAGGCATCAGGATTACGGCGGAGGTTAGCCAGATGAGCAGCGCCATGGCGGCAACATTGATTATTCCTACCACTAATTTTGCATTAATAATTGCGCTCCGCGGATAAGGTTTGGTATAGAGATATTCGGCAGTTTTATCCCTTTCTTCTTTTGACAGTAAACTTGCACCGACAGATACGGCGTGTGCATACGCGATCAGGGCATACCAAAAATACATAACCAGGTAATAATCGAGAGCAGTTGTAAGGCCAACCCCATCAATACCGAACATAACCCGAACGATACGGGGCATGGCATTGATTCCCTGCTCAACTAATTCAACGTTTGAGGAAACCATTTCATACTCCAGTGCCCCAAAAGTAGCGGTAACAAATGTTATGATCAGCCATACGAGTAAACTGCGGCGGCCAAGTTTCAGTTCTTTTAAGATCATCGCACCCATAAGTAACCTCCTAAGCGTCTATGACGATATCTTTCTTACGGAATATGTAGTAACTGATCCCCAGTAAAACGAATACCAACAAAGCGCTTAGCACAAGGAACCTCAGCTCATAACTGCCCGTTTTAATTATTTCAGCACTTGTAAAATAGTGATAGGGAGACAAATAAGTTAGAGCTGTATAGCCCATTTTATTGGAAAAAGATCCGATAACATAGCTGACAAAGGCCACCGCAGTGGCGACTAGCAGGGGCGCCCGGATGTGAGGAAAGATAATCCCGGCAAAGAGGCCTAAGGCTGCAAAGATCAGTTGGATAAAAACGATGCTGAAGGCAATTTGCGTCATTACCAGGAAATTGTAGTCACTACCGGCGCCGATTACCATCCCTATCCAGGAACCCAGGGAATAAGCTAACCCAATGATCAGGGCGGAGACCAGGATAGCGAGAGCTTTAGAGAAAAAGACTTTTCCCCTGCTATGCGGCTTGGTAAAAATAAAATCAGCCGTTTTCTGCATATATTCTTTGGTGATCATTTTTAGTCCCATGTTCATGCCGTTAATTGCACAGGCCAGGAAAACGTAAAAGGTAAGAAAGGCATAGGTGCCCAGCGGGGTGGCAATCACGTCAAGAGTAACACCCATCGCTTCAAGCAAAGGATTGTCGCCAAAGCCCTCAAGAACCATGGTATCTGCAGAACTCATCATCCCGATATAGACAGGCAATATCGAGAGGATTACCAGAAAGAGCGAGAATGACCAAATTAAAACTGTACTTTTAAGCTGCTTCATTTCATACTTGAAGATCGTCATCTTTCAGGCTCACCCCTTTACTGATAGTAGTGGAAAAAGATCTCTTCAAGTGTTGGTTCTTCTATAAAAATGTCATTAAGCTTGAGCAGAGCAATTTTTTCGACAATCAGGTTTAAATCGCCATGAAAAATAAATGAAACCTGATTATTGCTTTGCTTAAAATCGGCCATTCCTGCAAACTCGAACAGCTCGGCGGGAGCTGACTCAATGAGGTTAAGCTCAACTTTCTTAAACCCTTTTTCGCGAAGCTCGCTAATATTTTGAACGTCAATTACGTGCCCTTCTTTAAGAATAGCGACCCGGTTGCAAACTTTCTGAACATCGCTTAATACATGGGAAGAGAATAACACCGTCATGCCCTTTTTATTCTCCTCTTTTAAAATGTCGATGAAAGTCTGCTGGACAAGCGGATCGAGGCCGCTGGTCGGCTCATCAAGAATTAACAGTTTCGGCTGATGCAACAGAGAGGCAATAATGCCAACCTTTTTCTTATTGCCGTAAGAAAGACTGCTTATTTTTCTTTTTAAATCGAGGTTAAATTTGCCGGCCAACTCGGAGATCCGGTTGACTGCATTAATTTTATAGAGAGCGGCGGTATACTGCAGTAGTTCCAGGGCAGACATATTCTCGTAATAATTGATTTCTGTAGGCAGATAGCCTACATCAGCGGCTATCGTCTCGGCTTCTCTGATGCAATCTTTGCCGAAAATTGACGCGCTGCCGGATGTGGGGTGGATCAAGGCTAATAGCGTGCGGATCGTTGTCGTTTTTCCGGCTCCGTTCGGGCCAATAAAACCATAGATTTCCCCCTTTTCTACCGTGAAGCTGACATTTTCAATGCCACACTGTTTCCCGTAATATTTAGCCAACTCTTGAACCTCAATTGCTTTTACGCTCATGACTGTTCCTCCCGGTTTTACTTGTATAAGGCATTTCTTAAAAGCGTTAAATAATCTCCCAGCTCTTTTTCGATCCTGTCGTAATGCGGTTCATAATCGGCAACCTGACGGCCGAGGCGAGTCAATTCAGCTGAGTATCCATCAACAGTCCATAAAATTATTCGCAACGCCTTTTCCGGATCGAGATCATCGCGGATGAGTGACCGGTCCGCTCGCTCAAGTAGCTTTTGTTTAAGTTCTTCCACCGGGTTTTGAAAATTGTGCAGTTCCCCGGGAAACACTTCCTGGAAAGAGAAGAAGGCGGAAGCGAGTAAGCCGTAAACCAAGGGATGCTTATTAATTAGCCTGCGGGCGAGCAAGGAAAGCTGCCAGATATTATCTATAAAGTCCCGGCTCTCAAAATGCGCAGCTTTGTACTCGCCGCCAATAATTTCAATCGCATACTGGAACAAGAAAAAAAACAGTTCCTTTTTTGTGCCAAAATAATGAAAGAGCAAACCCTTGGAAATCCCGGCGCTTTTTACGATCGTATCGGTGCTCGCATTGCGGTAGCCTTTAATAAACTCCTGCATTGCGGCAATTATGATCCGTTGGCGCTTTTCATCCTCAACACTCATTACTTTATGCGCCTTAATCTCCTCACAGAGAAAATGGTCAAAATCTAACAGCCTGTCTATGCCGATTACCTCCATTCATCCAGTCAGGTGAAAGATTATGAATTGACTTGCCAGTCAAGATCGCTTTTATTATAATCCCTGTTGACTGGGCAGTCAACAGGTTTTCACTAAAACCGGCGGATTATTACCGGTTTTATAGAATGAATAATGGAATCAGCAATTTTATTTTTCATACAACTATTCCTGTAATAAGTAGATGGGGTTACCTTGTCAAAATTTTTAATGGATGGGGTCGAGAGTTTAAACTTTGGATACCAGTGAACTAAAAAGTTGAGGTTAATAGGTAACAGCATAATAATGGCAGTCACTGTAACAGAGAAACAGGTATATTTTCTGTAGCGACAAAATTTATTCTGCTTGTAAAATGTCGATGAAAACTTCAACCAGTTGTGGGTCGAACTGGGTGCCAGCGTAGCGCTGCAGCTCGGTCAAAGCCTCTTCAGAAGTTAAAGTTTTAGCATAAGGCCGTGAATGGGTCATGGCACTGTATGCGCTAACAATTGCCAAAATGCGGCATTCAATTGGTATATCTGCCCCTTTTAAGCCCAGAGGATAGCCGCTTCCGTCCATTTTCTCATGATGACGCAGAATCAGGTCAGCCACGCCGGAAAGCTCAGGCGAAGAGGAAGCGATGCGGTAACCGATCTCAGGATGACGATGAATTGCTTCTTGATCAGCTTCAGTTAGCTCACCTGTTTTTTGCTTCAGGTTTCTATGAGTATGCTGATCCGGCATGCTTGTTTTGCCCAGGTCATATACCTTTGAAAGCAGTTGCAGATTAGCCATCTGCTTTTCATTAAGTTTTAATGCCTGGCCCATACGTTCACACAGCTCCTGCACCTGGGCGCTGTCTCCTTCGTTCAAATTGTTGCTCTTATAAAGTGAATCTAATA
>JAABTH010000041.1 GCA_011389985.1 Bacillota bacterium | reverse complement strand
AGCTCAAAAGTATCACTGATCACAAGGCCTCTTAAAAAAGAGACCCACCTTTCCTTGCTCAGTTTTCAAAGAACTGTCGTGCTGAAGAAAAGCTTTTTTAGTGCAAGAATTATGATAGCACAGGGGGCTGTTACTGTCAAGGTAAAGCAGGGCCTTTTTTACCTTAATTGAAACTATTTTTAACTATTTTTAATCCGTCCTATTTTTTAATTCGTCTTATATATGGAAACAAATAACGCGGAAGGTATTGCCCAATCTATAACCCTTAAATGGTTGCGGCGTAGCACATGCAGTAATCGATATACTCATTACCATCCATATCCCAAACCCTTGAATCTTTGATATCTTTAATGTAGATAGGATTAAACGCTCAGAACTAAATGACAATGCCAACATAACCCCTAACTCAATATTTAAAATAAATTATTATGGCTGTTACGGGGCAGCAGAACAGTTGAAATAAGCAGGATTTTATGTACGTAATGTGAAACCATATTTTAGAGGTGTTTGAACATGCATGATATGGAAAAACAAGAATACTTTACATTTATAAAACCGTCTTATGACGTTGTTAAATCAGCATTTCAAACTCCTTTAGGTCAGCTTAACATCAGGGGACCTGTCACACTGGAGACCCTCAAATCCTACCATCTGGCTGAAGGCTTGAACTGTTTTCGATCGTCGCACCTTCAACATGAGGCGCTGATTAAGTTGGCCGGACAACCTGATGGCATAGTGTTTACCGCTTCTCTTGCCAATACTGTAATATCATATGTTTCATTTCAAAAGCCTGATTACCCCTGGTGGCTGGATCGTTGCATGCCTGAAATTATCGAATTAGGTGGTCTTGAAACGGATTTGAGCTGGCGCAAAATGGGATTAACAAATATTCTTCTCGATAATATATTTAAAAATCCTGAATTTACTTATTTCGAAGATTACATTGTATTAGCCGTTCAGTTCGTTCAGAGCTGGGATATTCGCAACACAGGACTCGATCCATGGGCTTACAGAGACTTTATGCTCAAACTCTTCAAGAAATATGGATTTACAACTTGGGAAACCGTTGATCCTGAAATTAGGGAACACCCCTGTAATGTGCTTTTAGCCCGTACAGGTAAGAATCTTGATAACAGCTGTATAATGCAGTTCACAGGAACATGCCTCGGAAAACAATTTTAAAATATTACTATGAAAACAATTAGATTTGTTAAAAACCAGCACGGTTAAGGCCTTAACTAGCTTTGACTGAATCTTAAATGAATTGCGTTTTTTCATAATGAATGGTAATATAACTAATCATAATAATAGTAATTGGAGGGTTATAATATGACTGATTCAAACCATGGCGATATTTTCAATGATGATCACGTTAAACCATTTATGCCGCCAGATGAATTTAAAAATAATTCTCAGGTTAATGATGATAGTCTTTACCGGGAAGCACAAAAAGACAGGTATGCTTTTTGGAACAGAATGGCTGATGGACTTGATTGGATTCAAAAATGGGATAAATTAATAGATGACGGAACCTCCCCCTACTTTAAATGGTTCATTAATGGAAAATTAAATGTATCTGCCAACTGTTTAGATCGGCATGTTGAAAACGGTCTGGGAAACAAGAAAGCTCTTGTTTTTGAAGGTGAGCAAGGTGATTCTGTTGAGTTTACATATACTGAACTATTAAAAGAAGTTTGCAAGTTCAGCAACGTTCTTAAAAATCTCGGCGTAAATAAGGGCGACGCTGTTACAATCTGGATGCCCATGGTTCCCGAGGCTATAATTGCAATGCTTGCCTGTACACGAATCGGCGCAATACACAGTGTTGTATTTGGCGGTTTTAGCCCTGAAGCTCTTAAAGATCGGATTCTTGATTCAAAATCAAAAATACTTGTTACAGCTGATGGCGCCTTCAGACGTGGAAAAACAATTCCTATGCTTGATTCTGCCAGGGAAGAACTAGAAAAATGTCCCAGTATTGAAAAAGTTATAATTATAGAGCGCACTGGCACACCCTATAATAAAAAAGATAATCGTGACTTACTCTACAGTGAACTGATAGCAGAAGTCGGTGAGAATTTTGCGCCGGTGGCAATGGATGCCGAAGATCCGCTTTTTATTTTATACAGCAGTGGTACGACCGGCAAACCAAAAGGAATACTGCATACCACCGGTGGATACTTAGTTGGCGTTAATGCAACCTTCCGCTACGTTTTCGATCACCGTGAAGACGATATTTTCTGGTGCACTGCCGATGTTGGTTGGATTACCGGACACAGTTATATCGTTTACGGTCCTCTTTCCAACGGTACCACAACATTTATCTATGAAGGCACACCCGATTATCCGGCAAGAGACCGCTTTTGGGAACTGATTGAAAAATATAAAATCACAGTTTTCTATACCGCACCTACTGCGATCCGTTCGTTTATGCGTTGGGGTAGTCACATCCCTGCCGGCCGTGATCTTTCCAGCCTTCGCCTGCTCGGCTCCGTTGGTGAGCCGATTAACCCTGAAGCATGGCTTTGGTATCATGAACACATCGGCAAAGGTCGCTGCCCTATAGTTGACACCTGGTGGCAAACCGAAACCGGAATGATTATGATCACACCTCTTCCTGGGGTTACACCTTTAAAACCGGGCTCAGCAACAAAACCTTTTCCCGGAATAGATGCTGATGTAGTTGACGACCGTGGTAATTCTACGGAGCCCGGCCAGAGAGGTTTTCTTGTCATAAAATCGCCATGGCCGGCAATGCTGCGAACTCTTTTTGAAGACCAGGAACGCTATGAAGTTACTTACTGGAAGCAGTATCCGGGCATTTACTTTACCGGTGACGGCGCCTGGAAAGATAAAGATGGCTACTTTTGGATTATGGGCAGGGTAGACGATGTGCTAAATGTATCTGGTCACCGTATCGGCACTATGGAAGTTGAAAGCGCACTTGTTGATCATCCTTCAGTAGCAGAAGCCGCTGTAATCGGAAAAGTCCACGAAATAAAAGGCCATGCAATAACAGCATTTGTAACACTAAAAGAAGGCGTTGAAGGAAACGATGAGCTTGTTAAAGAGCTTAAAAGCCACGTAGGCAAGCGTATCGGCGCTATTGCCAGGCCTGAAGATATCTTCTTTACCTATGAACTGCCTAAAACACGAAGTGGTAAAATAATGCGCCGCCTTCTTCGCGATATTGCAGAAAAACGCGAACTTGGCGATGTTACTACACTTATGGATCCACAGGTAGTCGCTTCAATTAAAGATAAGTATGGTGAGAAATAGATTAAACAGGAATGAAATTTGAATAAAGAGATGAAAAACGCAAAAAGGGCACTTTCTATCTAAAGAGGTGCCCTTTAAATATAACTATTTTATTTTATGGTTACACGAGCAAATTTACGCTTACCAACCTGAATAACAACCTCGTCAGACTTATCAAGTATTAAATCAACAGCTTCAACTGTCTCACTGTTTATTTTTACACCTTTTTGTTGAATCAAGCGTCTTGCTTCGCTTTTACTCGGGGCCAAACCTGCTTCAACCATCAATACAACCAGGGCAACCGGTTTATTGAAATCAAACGAAGGCATTTGATCAGGCATTTTACCCTTCTGAAAAACCTGTTTAAATCGTTCTTCAGCATCTTTTGCGGCCTGACTGCCATGGTAGAGTGATACAATTTCTCTGGCCAGCCGCATTTTGGCATCTCTGGGGTGGACTGAATTATCCTTCACGCCATCAAGAATTATCTTAATCTCACTGCTGGGTAAAGCTGTCGCAAGATGATAATATTCGGCCATAAGGTCATCACCAATTGACATGGCCTTACCATAGATTTCTTCAGCCGGTTCTGTGATACCGATATAATTGCCAAGGCTTTTACTCATTTTCTGAACCCCATCCAAACCAACCAGTATAGGCATGGTGAAAGCTACCTGTGGTTCCTGGCCATATTCACGCTGTAAGTGACGTCCCATAAGCAGGTTAAACTTCTGTTCAGTTGCCCCGAATTCAATATCAGCTTTTATGGCAATAGAATCATAACCCTGCATCAGTGGGTAGAAAAATTCATGAATACTAATCGGTGTATTTTCACTGTAACGCCTGGAAAAATCTTCACGTTCCATCATTCTTGCCACAGTAAGAGTAGAGGCAAGTTTAATTACATCGGCAAAATTAAGCTTCGCAAGCCATTCGCTGTTAAAGACCATCTCTGTTTTTTCTTCGTCTAAAATATTAAATATTTGCTCCTGGTAGGTTCGGGCATTCGCCATAACTTCTTCTTTGGTAAGCTGCTTGCGCATCTCAGACCTTCCGGTAGGATCACCTACCATACCTGTAAAATCACCAAGTATGATAATAATATGATGACCGAGTTCCTGAAACTGTCTTAATTTATGCAGAACAACTGCATGACCAAGGTGTAGATCAGGTGCAGAAGGGTCAATGCCCAGTTTACAGCGCAGCGGAATCTTTTCAGCTACACTTTTTTCCAGCTTTTTTTTAAACTCTTCCTCGGTTATTATTTCAGCGGTGTTTTCTGCCAGTATTTTATATTGTTCCGCCGCGCTTAAAATTGCCATTATCGTACCTCCGTTAATTAACTGCCTAGAGCTTAAAATTCACACCTGTTATTCTATCACAACTTTAAACTATTGCCACAGTATTATCTATACTTTATCGACCAAACATGAGTATACTGTAATCGTCTTCCATCCATATCTATTCGCAGCATATTTCTGCTTTCCTGCACTCTATTTGCTATGTTAAAATAGATGATAAATACATATTTACACAGATGGTGTTATTTATATGCTCAAGAAGATTGATTACGGCGATGTAATTGAATTTAAAGCGGCTCGAACAATCTTTAATCAGCCTCTTTACTTCTGCCATTTCTTCTTTATTGACGGCCTTTTAATCGATACCGGCTTTGCTCATGTTTCAGCTGAAGTTCTTGAAGCTGTGAAGAAATTGCCTGTAGAAAAAGTTTTAATTACCCACCAGCATGAAGATCATACCGGTAACTGTGCTCTGCTGCAGCGTGAACTTAATGTCCCGGTTTATGCTCATCCTGAAACAATTAAAGTGCTCAGAAACCCTCCCAATCTTGAAATATACCGTAAACTCATGTGGGGCAATCCGCCTCCGGCAGAACCTCTGCCCGTTAAAAAACAATATAAAATGAATCATTATATCATTGAATCAATATATGCCCCTGGACACTCTATAGATCATACCTGCTATTTTGAACCGCAAAACAGATATCTTTTTTGCGGAGACCTTTACCTGGGAGAAAAACTTACCGGCTTTATGATCGGCGAAAATATTGCCGATCATTTTAAAAGCCTGGAATATATAATTTCACTAAAACCAACAGTTCTTTTTTGCGGTCTGAAGGGCCGTCTTGACAATGCCGAAAGCAGGTTGCGCAGAAAGTATGCAGCCTGGTGGGATATTGGCTGCCGGGTCAAAAAGCTTTACGACGCCAAAGTATCACGCAATCAAATTATGAAAGAAATATTCGGCGGTGAAATCTATTTCTACTATTTCTCACAGCATAACTGGGGTCGGCGCTACATGGTTGACTCTATTATCGAGAATATTGAAATCTTTAATCAGCCAACAAAAATATCCCTGTAGTACAGGGATATAATAGAGTAAGGAAACTGAGCAAACTAATAAGCCGAGTTCTGTTCTTCAGGTTCTTACACCATGAAGCAGCAGTCATCTATCTTGGATACCAGTTACCTGGCATCTCCAGCGACCTAACCCGAGGAGTCGGCGGGCAGCCTCATCCCCCTCCTATTTGGTCTTGCTCCGGGTGGGGTTTACCTAGCAAGCCGGTCTCCCGGCTTCTGGTGCGCTCTTACCGCACCGTTGCACCCTTACCCGGCAAAAAGCCGGGCGGTATTATTTCTGTGGCACTGGCCTTAAGGTCACCCTCACTGGGCGTTACCCAGCACCCTGCCCTGCGGAGCTCGGACTTTCCTCGAAAAGCACCTTGCGGTCTTCTTTCCGCGACTGCCTTGTTTACTCAGTTTCCTGTACGTTCACCGTTTTAAGTATAGCATCGTCATAAAAGAGTGTCAAAACTCTTATCAATAAAGCTTTTCCAAAAATGCAAGCGCATCACCAAGGTTCTTTATAGGAACCAGTTCAATACGCTGCCCTGCACTTTTTGCCTGTTCATAATTACCTTGCGGAACCAGGAAATAGTCAGCCCCTGCTCTATCCGCCGCTACAACTTTCTGAACAACCCCACCGATTCTACCTACATTTTCATTAATATCAATTGTACCAGTGCCAGCTATCGCCTTGCCTCCAGTGATATCTTCAGAATTCATTTGATTCATTATTTCAAGTACAAACATCAGTCCGGCAGATGGGCCACCGATTCGCCCGGTATTCATTTGAATATTTAGTGGAAGTATCGGTTCCCAGGGTAGGGTTTTAATGAATATACCTAAAAATGGCATCTCTTCGTCATCAGGGCTGGCTCCGGTCGGCAAGGTTATCAAAAGTTCGCGATCATTGCGATCGATAGCAAGCGTTACAATATCGCCAACCTGGCGATTTTGCACCAAAAGTGGCACTTCAGTGGCAAGGAATACGGGAGTATCATCGACTGATAGAATAATATCACCATCAAATAATAATCCTTCGGCCGGGGCATTATCGCTCAGGCTAATTATTTCTACACCGTCACTGTTAATCTCAACATCATACCCGGCTCTCCGTAAAGCTACCACCTGGGCCAGATGACGACTCTCAATCATATTTTCAGTTAAAAGCTGTCTGTACTCGCTCTCATCCATATTCGTCGGTATTACATTTTCCATTGGATTTAAATCTATATAGGGATGTATTATACCGTATAAAGCCGTGATTAAACTCGCCCTTTTCTGGCTTACAGTTACAAGATAGAAAGTGCCTTCATCATCGGGGTCACCGTTTTCCACAGTTATGATCTCTTTAAGCTCAACAGCTCTGCTGGGCATAACGAGAAAATAATCAATACGTATTATGAAGCCCAACAGCACTACTATAACCGCTATCAGCGCCGTCTTTAAATATCTTTTATATTCCAAATGCCTACCTGCCTTCTTTGACGATCATCATCTTCAGACCATTTGCCTGATATACATAATCATATAAACACCGAGCACTACAACCAGTACACCGCCGAAACGAAGCACAATCAAGTATAGTTTATTCGGCGGAACACCGGGAATCTTACGTCCAACCCGCAAATGCCAAAAAACCTGTGGAAATACCAGAGATACCAAACCAATAATGACAATAAATATGCCGAAGTATTGCACGCCGCTAAGGTCAATTGGTGGCTGACTGGTCGGGCTTAACAATGTTTTTGCAACAAATTTTTCAATATTTAACATCAACTGTTTTTAACCTCACTGTTAACTATAGGATCAATTCGTTTTCTGTCTGCCATATAATATTACTTATATTTAGCAACGATTATATCATAAACTTCATTTGGAACCAGGCTGCTTATGTCGCCACCGAGAGCGGCAATCTCTTTGACAATACTGGAGCTAAGATATGAATATTTACTGTTTGTCATCATAAACAATGTTTCGATTGCCGG
>JAABTH010000040.1 GCA_011389985.1 Bacillota bacterium | reverse complement strand
CCAATGCTTCCCCTGCAGCCGACTCAGTCCCCGCTCTGCTGGTTTTGAATGCTCAAATTCACCTTGTCGGAAAAGAGAGCCGGCGGGAGATCAAGCTTGAGGAATATTTTACAGGCCCCGGGCAGACAGTGCTGGCTGATGGTGAGATAATTGAAAAAGTAAGTTTTACCGCGCTTGGCAAAGATGAGGGAGCAGCATTTGTTAAACTTGGCAAGCGAAAAGCGGTAACCCTTTCCATCGTCTCTGCTGCAGCTTATGTGAAACTCAGTTCCGATCACTTGGTAATTGAGGATATCCGGTTGGCCATGGGTTCAGTTGCCCCCACCCCGCTTAGAATTATAAGCGCTGAAGCTGTGCTTAAAGGAAGCAAACCGGATCAACTTGATCAAGAAAAACTATATGAGGCCGTAAGAAAAGATATTAAACCGATTAAAGATGTGCGCAGCACAGCTGAATACCGCCTTGAGGTATCGGGAGTGCTGATAGAAAGAGCAGTAAAACTTGCTGTTGAAAGAGCAAGAGCTGCAGGGAAGGGAGGTCATCAGTAATGGCAAAATTAGCAGTCACGTTAAAAGTAAACGGAGAAACAAAAGAGCTGCTGATTAAGGAAGACGCCCTGCTTATAGATGTGCTCCGCGACGAAGTGGGTCTGACCGGTACCAAGAAAGGCTGCGGCGAGGGCGAATGCGGAACCTGCACAGTTCTTATTGACGGCAGGCCGGTTAACTCCTGCCTTGTGCTAGCTGCGCTGGCCCAGGGAAAAGAGATCCTCACCATTGAAGGGGTCGGCACGCCTGAAAAACTTCATCCTATACAGCAGGCTTTCGTTGAGGAAGGAGCCATTCAGTGCGGTTTCTGCACCCCGGGTATGGTCATGACCACCAAGGCTCTGCTTGATCGCGAGAAAAATCCTGATGAACAGCAAATTCGTAAAACAATTTCAGGTAACCTCTGCCGCTGCACCGGTTATGTTAAAATTGTAAAGGCGGTAAAAAGAGCAGCAGGCGAGCTATAATTATAAGCAGTGATGTTCTTAAACACCGTTTGTCGCTCATTGCGCCTCTAAAAAAGGTTATAAAATGTGCACGATAAGCGGTGTTTTTGTTATATTTATGATAAAATACTCGAAAAGGGTTTGGAGGTTGAGTAACTATGTTTTCAAAAAGAGCTACAAGCATATCCGCTTCTCCCACTTTGGCTTTTGACAGCAGGGCAAAGCAGATGGTTGCTGAGGGTAAAAATGTGATCAATTTTGGAGTGGGCGAACCGGACTTTGACACCCCTGAACATATCCGGAATGCTGCCATAAAAGCGATAAATGAAGGATTTACCCGTTATACAGCCGCAAGTGGAATCCCGCGGTTAAAAGAAGCTGTTTGCGCTAAACTTCTGCGGGACAACGGTATTGAATACAGACCTAATCAGATTGTTGTCAGTAACGGCGCCAAGCATTCCCTGGATAATATTTTTTCGGCGCTTCTAAATGAAAATGATGAAGTGATTATCCCCGCCCCTTATTGGGTAAGTTATCCCGAGATGGTTAAATTGCGTGGCGGTAATCCGGTTGTACTGCATACCTCAGGGGATACAGGTTTCAAAATTGTGCCCTCCGAAATGAAAAAGGTGGTAACTAATAGGACGAAGGCTTTAGTATTAAATAGTCCGAGCAACCCTACCGGTTTGGTCTACAACCGTTCCGAACTGGAAGCAATTGCTGAAATCGCTGTTGAGAATAATATCCGGGTGGTGTCGGATGAAGTATATGAAAAGTTTATCTATACGGGTGAACATGTTTCGATAGCCTCACTTGGCTCTGAAATAAAAGATTTAACTATTCTGGTTAACGGGGCGTCGAAAACCTATGCTATGACAGGCTGGCGTATCGGTTATACAGCTTCAACCCCGGAGTTGGCTGTAATTATGAGCAATATTCAGAGTCACGCTGCTTCCAACCCAAACTCAATTGCTCAAATGGCTGCCTGTGCGGCCCTGGAAGAATCGCAGGAATGCGTAACGGAAATGTGGGAAGCTTTTGAAGCAAGAAGAAATTACATGGTCAAGCGATTCGATGAAATGGATTCGGTCTCATATCTCATGCCTGAAGGCGCATTTTACCTCTTCGTGGATATTTCTAAAACCTTTAAACAGAGATTTGAAGGTAAAGCGATCGGTAGCGATGAGAACTTTGCCAACCTGTTACTGGAAAAAGCCCTCGTAGCTGTAGTGCCAGGCGTAGGATTTGGCGCTCCCGGTAATATCAGGCTTTCTTACGCTACTTCAATGGATAATATTCGGGAGGGCCTGGACAGAATTGAAAATTTCGTGAATCAACTTCAGAGCTAAAATTGAATTAGCTCTATCAGCATTTGATAGTAATACTAAAAGGGGGGCGGATAACCTCCCCTGTGCTTTCAGAAGAACTTAACATTTACCGGCAGGAAAGAGATGACCTTGTATCGAAGTAAAATTAATAGATCAGATAAGCTTATTTAGCCTGGAGGTAATTTAATGAACGAAGAAAAAAAAGTAAAAGAATGCCCTTACTGTGGGGAAGAAATTCTGGAAAAAGCAATCCGGTGTAAGCACTGTAAATCCGATCTGCCCGAAACAGGTGAAGATGATAATACTTTCGCTTCTGAAATAACACCTCCGCCTCCGCCAAAACCTCCGTTTGTTCCACCGCCAGTTATCGACCGACCTGGGATGGCAGAGTCAAAATCAAACGGTGCAGGAACACCTCCTGGGCCACCACCAGTTCCTCCGCGGGAAAATATTCAGGATGGAGGCTATGTCTATCCAAAGGCCACTGTAGGAAAACGTATCCTCGCTTTTGTAATTGACAGTTTGATTGGCGGTATTCCTGTTGCCATCCTTATTCCACTGGCGTTAATACCATTTTTCACCGCTGTTCGTTCATATGACTATTACGGCAATACATTCCAGTCTGCAACAAATGTGGGAATGATCATTATGATTGTGTTTGTATCCCTAATCGGTTTTGGCTGGAGTCTTTTTTACTTTCTTTTAAGGGATGGTTTTGGCGCCGGTCAGAGCTGGGGTAAAAAGATATGTGGCCTCATGGTAGTAAACCTGGATGACAATAAACCATGCAGCAAGGGCAAATCATTTGTGCGCAATATATTTGCCTGGTTATTTACAGCGGTATTCAGCTGGGTGCCGGTTCTTAATGCAGTGGCAGGCCTAGCTGAGCCGATAATTGCTCTTATCCATGAAAAAGGACAACGGGTTGGCGATATGGTTGCCCGCACCCAGGTAATAGACATTGAACTCTACCGCTCGCATTAAATGAAGACTCATAATATGGTTAAACCGGGTACGATTAAAGAACTGCAAAAAATAGTTGGTTCAAATTATGTCATATATGATGATCTATATAAACCGGTTTGATTTACGCTTTTAATTATGCGAGCATTTTAAGCGCCTGTAGGTAGCGGTAAATACACAGGCCTATATTAAGCTGTAGGGCGTCTTCCGGCAATAAGGGATTTAAGCCGGTCAGTTTTTTAACCTGTTCAAGACGGTATTTCATTGTGTGACGATGGACATAAAGATTTTCAGAGGCATTTTTAATACTGCATGACTCAAGATACTGCTGCAGTGTTTTAATCAAGGCTCCTTCACAGCTTTGATCGTATTCAAGCAGGGGTGCAACCGTTTCCTCGTAATAACATTTTAAAGTTTCAATGTTTTTGATGTCCATTATCAGGCGGTACAGTCCCAGGTTTCTGTATGAAACAATTTCACCGTGATTAACAAGCTGCAGCTTGGCCGCCTGAAGCGCTTTTTCTGCTTCACCTAAAGCCGGTTTAAGCCCACTTAAGTCATTGTGCAGACAACTTATTCCGGCCCTCAGAGTTAAGCCCGGAAAATAAAGTTTCAATTCGCCAAGCAATTTTTGGATTAAATCGATAGTTAGTGACTGCGGTTTAGAGTGAAAGTGTCCCGGTTGTAAAAGCAGTGTAACGTAGCGATCTGAAGGGCCAAGTAAAAATGTTGTATGAAACTGCCTTAATATCCTTATGATTACAGGCTCGGCCTGAATCAATAGTTTATTGCTGCTTTCCCCGATTGCTTCCAGTTCAGATTCCTGATCAACGGTAATATATAATACTGCAGCTGCTACCAATTCTTTTGCTTCTAAATTAAAACGATTCAATTCAAGATGCAGGTCGCTTGGATTTTCACTTTCAATAATCTCAACCCAAAGATTCTTCATGGCTTTAATCTGGAGATCCAGACGATTTGCCATCCCCGATTCTACAGACTCCTCAGCGCTGTAATTTGTATCATGAATAAGCCGGTTCATCAGGGCGCGCGTTATACTTTTAAAACTTACATCAGAAGGTATTTCAATGAGGGGTATAAAATGTTCTTCAGCAAAATAAATGAAAGACTTAGGAATATTTTCCACATAATGGCCTGTTTGAATAGCTACTGCCGCCAGTTTTCTTGAGGCGAAAAGTTCAATCATCCCCTGCTGAACGCTCCGGCTTTGTGTATTAAAATCATGAGCAGTGGTAATTAGCAGTTCTCCCGGCTCTATATGGCTTAAATCATCGAGTATTTCTAAAATGTTCACCCAGAGGATTTCATTATCCAGGCCTACATTACCGGTGAGCAGACGGCACTTGTTGAAAACTTCCATTTTTAGCGCCTCAGCGACAGTAACAGGCATTTGATCAACCCCGTCAATTAGGATCTAAATTTATTTGTTTAAATATATTCAATTGAAATAGTGATTATCCTGCTTGATTATACACCATGTATAAACAGGCTATAAATTTTTTAGTCTATAAAGCCAATGTTTGTTTGTGAAAAATTTAGTAAACTGTAATCAGATTCTACTGCTGATAGAATAACTGCGGTCTTAAACGCTTTTATATAAGAAATAGCGCTTACGCCAATTCTTTTCGTACCAGGACCCACTTTAAAAACTCAGCCGCGGTAGAATCTTTTTATATTAATATCTAACTTGATGAGGTAACCGGATATGTCAGAACTATATCAATTGGTTAACAGTCAGAAAGGAAAAGCGACCGCCATTGTTGGTATGACTAAGAATGTCGGTAAAACGGTTACTTTGAACAGCCTTGTAAAAGAATATGAAATGTCTGGCACAGCGCTAGGCCTTGTGTCGGCCGGTTACGATGGAGAGCGTTTTGATCGCCTGACTTTAAAGGAAAAGCCACGTATATATGCGCCCCGTGGAGCTATTGTCGCAACAGCTCAGGCTTGTTTCAATGCTGCCGAAGCAGATTTGGAGCTGATAGAGGTCAGCTCTTTTTCAACCCCGCTTGGCCCGGTATGCCTGGCCAGGGTTAAAAAAGCCGGTTTGGTTGAACTTGCCGGCCCCGGCAGCGTAAGCGGCCTTAAAGACTTAATAGAAAAAATGATCTCTTTTGGTGCCGGACACGTTCTGGTTGACGGCGCCATTAACCGTATCGCATCTGCATCGCCACAGGTTACTGATGCTTCAATTCTTGCTTCCGGGGCCTCACTCGGCCCTACGATGGATGATGTAATCAAGAAGACAGTTTTTCGAAGAGCTCTTTTAATTACTCCCCTGTTAAACGATCAAGCTATGTATAAAGCAGCCCGGGAGGGGCTTGAAAAGGGCAACGCCGTACTGCTCCACAGAGAAGGCAGTGGTTTTCATGCAGACCCCGTTACCGGTATGATCCCCCTGCTTGCAGGAGCACAACTAATTGGTATGTGCAATGAAGAAACTTCCGCCCTGGTTTTCGGCGGGGCCCTGGTTGACAACATCTTGCAGGATGTAATGGATCTATATGAAAATCCACCGCTGATCATAGTAAATGATGCAACCAGGCTATTTATTTCCCCGGAAATATATTACCGTTTCTTAGGTAAGGGTGGAGAAATTGCAGTTTTAGAGCAGTTTAACCTGTTAGCGGTAACCCTTAATCCAACCGATCCCTGTGGCCGGGGTTATGATCCTCAAATGTTTTTGAACAGGATGGAGGAAGCGGTTAAACCCTGCCCTGTATTTGATTTGGTTTACCAGGAGCAAACAGTTTTATAATTTTCAGCAAAGAGAGGTATGTGATTCCGGTGGAAAATAAGTTGGATCTAGATCGCAATAAAGTCGTACTTGCCAGAGAAACTGCCGGTAAAATTGCTGATCGCCTCCATTCATGGATCGGCGATTATACCACGACAACTACAGAAAGAGCAGCTGCAAGGTTGCTGGGTATTGATGGAGTTGACAAGGCCGATGTTCCCCTGCCAAATGTAATGGTTGAAAAGCTTGAACAAGAGGGTATTCTAAACCGTGGCCTTGTTCCCTGGCTTGCCCGGGCAGTTGTAGCAAGGAATGAAAGCCCCCAGAAAATTGCGGAGGGCTTGGCTGAAGGAAAGTTTGATGTATCATCTGTTCCCGATTGCCCCAAAAATGAATGGCGCGCAGTGGCTGATGCCCTGGCTGCAGAAGCTGCAGCAAAAATCAAAGCTGTAAAAAATAAACGGGAAGAGATGAAAAAGAAAGCAGCTCCGCCTAGTAAACCAATGCTCTATGTTATTGTTGCTACAGGCAATGTATATGAAGATGCTGTACAGGCCAGGGCAGCCGGCCTTCAGGGCGCCGATATTGTAGCCGTCATACGCCATACCGGTCAGAGCTTGCTTGATTATGTTCCTTATGGCCCGACAACTGAAGGTTTTGGAGGCACCTACGCCACCCAGGATAACTTTAAAATTGTTCGTAAAGCGCTTGACGAAGCAGGCGAAGAAACAGGTCGTTATATAAGCCTGGTTAACTATGCATCCGGTTTGTGCATGCCCGAAATTTCTGCCATGGGCGCGATTGAACGGCTTGATATGATGCTAAATGATGCCATGTATGGAGTGCTCTTTCGTGATATCAACATGCGCCGCACATTTATCGACCAGCATTTCTCACGTATGATCAATGCTTACGCCGGTATCATTATCAACACAGGTGAAGATAATTATCTTACCACCGCCGATGCCTATGATAAGGGCTATACAGTTCTTGCTTCGCAGTTCATCAACGAGCAGTTAGCGCTGCGTTCAGGTTTAAAAGAAGAGCAGATGGGGCTGGGCCATGCTTTTGAAATTGATCCGGCTATGGAAGACGGCCTACTGATGGAAATAGCCCAGGCGCAGCTCTGCCGTGAACTCTTCCCTAAGTCGCCGCTTAAATATATGCCGCCTACGAAGCATGTAACAGGCGATATCTTCAACACTTACCTGGTTAACGGCATGTTCAACCTTGTTTCGGTAATGACCGGCCAGGAGATACAGCTGCTCGGTATGTTAACCGAAGCTATACATACCCCCTTCATCAGTGATCGCTATCTTAGCATTGCCAACAGTCAGTATATCTTTAACAATGCCCGTCATCTGGGTGATGAAATAATATTTGCTCCGGGTGGTCGTGTTCAGGAAAGAGCAGCGTACCTGCTCGATGAAGCCTGCAAAATGCTGCAGACAATTGAAGAAATTAGCCTGGAAACAGCAATGGAGCAGGGTCTTTTTGCCGATATCAAACGTTCTCGTGATGGCGGCAAGGGCAGCAGTGGGGTGCTCGTAAGAGATAAAGATTATTATAACCCATTTTTCGATCTATTCATGAACCGTTCTAAATCAGCGGAAGGGAGGCTTTCCTGATATGGATCTAGATTTAACCAAAGTAAAAACATATGGTGATACACTTAACGATGGTGCTTTGCAGGTAAGCTTTACCCTGCCTGTTCCGGCCGGAGACGAGGCGAAGGAAGCAGCGAGACAGATCGCGCTCAAAATGGGCCTTGAAGCTCCTGCCGTTACAAAGATGGCTGATTTAGGTGCTGGTTTTACCTTCTTTGTACTTTACGGCAAATGTACCCACACTGTCGATTATTCAAAAATAAAAATACCAAAACAACAGCAAAAAGTGCTTTCTTTCAAAGAAGTAAATGCACTGATCAAAAATAAGCTTGGCCGTAAAGTGGCGGTAGTGGCTGCCTGCACAGGCAGCGATGCTCACACCGTTGGTATTGATGCAATCATCAATATGAAAGGGTACAAGGGTGAATATGGTCTCGAGCGCTATTCGGAAATAGATGCCTACAACCTGGGCAGCCAGGTTCCCAATGATGAACTGCTGGCCCGGGCTGTTGAACTCAATGCTGATGCCATACTTGTATCACAGGTTGTAACCCAGAAAAACATTCATCTGGAAAACCTGACAGAGTTAATTGAACTGGCAGAAGCAGAAGGACTGCGTGACCGGGTGCTGATGATTTGTGGCGGACCGCGTATATCGCACGAACTGGCTATAGAGCTTGGTTATGACGCGGGGTTCGGAGCAGGAACCCTACCCTACCATGTTGCTTCATACATTGCCGCCGAATTGGTCCGGCGGGAAAAGAACGGAAAATGAAAAAAGTGAGGGCGGACCGGCGGGTCCGCCCTTTTTGCATTCAGGAGTGATTGATTCAGGAGATAATTGATGTTATATACTGTTCTCGATCTGCTATCCTGATAAAAATCAGGCGGGGGCAGGAACTTTTCCGGTTTCAATAATAATAATGTAAGAAAAGCTCATGCCCCCGCCATCTAATTTAGTTTACTTTCCCTTAAATGCCAGCGTTAGCTCATCGAAGATTTTCTTAACGGGTAAGATTTTCTTGATCTTAAAAACATTTTTGCCGGAAAAAATAACCCCCTGGTCGATCCTTCCCATGCGGCTGTGTTCCAGCGCTTCTA
>JAABTH010000039.1 GCA_011389985.1 Bacillota bacterium | reverse complement strand
CCCTTCATAGTTATAGGTAAAGTTTGCCCCGGCATTGCTCCAAGTTCCGGCGGCGCTGGTGATATGGTTTGTATTTTCAAGGTTTGCATTGACATAGTAAGGGACTACAGGTGATAACCCCGGCCAGCGAAACGGAAGGGTTACAAACTGGTTGTCCACGTACTCCGGTTCCTCCGGAACCGGGTAGATCGAAAAAGATGCGCTTTCGTTATCTATAATGGAAGTAAGTTCCTCTTTGAATTGATCGACAGAAACTCCAAAGACCCGGTTATCTTCAATTTTGGCCTTGCCCTGAAAGTTTCCGCACAGTTCGTAAAAGTGAGGTTGCAGCTCTTTAAGAGAAAGGGTATACCAGGGCAGTTTGTTCAGGAAAAGTACTACTTCTTCTCCCGGTTTAAATACCGGCGTGTCTGATACTATCTGGGTAATACCATCAACTGTTCCCCCCGGAACTATAACCGTTACCAGATCCGGTTCACCCTCACCCTTAAGTGAGTTTTCAGTGGAAACAGCTACAGAGGTATATATGTTGCCTTGTTCTGTATCCCAATGGCTTTTGGTATTTACTACGGTACCTATGATAATGGTATCGGATTCGGTTGAGAGGTCTTCTAAGTTCATCTTAATCATTAAAGCCTGGGCGCTGCCGGCGCTAATAAGTACAACTAACAGCAAGGCGATAAGGAAAGAAACTACAAACCTGTGAGATAAGTATTTCTTTATCATAATTTTCTCCTGTCAGCATTTGCAGGGGTTAAGTTTTAGAATGCAGCTGTTTAGCCTATTAGTCTGAAATACCCGCCTGTTCGCCCAGGCGGGTTCGGTATAAGTGAAATATGAACCGGCAACTGGCTGGCCATAACATTTAAAAAGTGTCTTAGCCCCTTTAGCTTTGCGTCACCATTTTTCAATGGTTTTGCCTTTTTTAGTGTTTACAGCATAATTATGTCACTAAATGGCTTAAAAGTCAAACATTTTAGAATCATTATCTCTTTTATAAACTGCTTTAGACTGGAGATTTTAGAAAATATAATAGATAAATACGGCTGAGTTACAAACGAAAGCCGTCCCCGTAAGTATTATCACTTAAGTGAGCTCGCTGCGGAAGTGTATTTTCAGCGATACTGTTCCTATCGAACTTGGTGATCCGGTTGAACTAGCAGGTTATTAATCGGTTTTAGTAGAAGTATCCATTCTGTGAAGAAATAGTTATGCTTGGGGGGGAATCAGGTGTCAAGCTCTGTATTTATTTTTATTGCAATGGTTTTCGTTATTAACCTTGGTTTGATAGCCTGGGCAATAACCGACCTGATGCACAGGGAAAATGTAAAGCATCTGCCTAAATTCGGTTGGGTATTAATTATTGCTTTTATTATCTTCGGTTCGATTATCTACCTTTTGGCTGGCAGAGGCAGTAATAGTCAGGAGGCATGATCTGGAAAGAGGTAACCGGTGTACAACAAAATGATAGTAGCTGGCGTTTTAAACAGGCCCAGGGACGCTGTCAAAGATTTTGAAAAAAGGTGATAACGGTTATTAATTGTTTAAGAGGCAAAAACAGTCTCTAAAAAAGTTAAAAAAAACCGATGCGTGAAAAGTTTAGTCAGCAGGAACAGAAACAGATTTCTATTCAGGAGGTAATAGGTAGTGGCTAAAAAGATATTAATTATAGGCGCTGGTATGGCCGGCCTTTCTGCAGGCATACATGCCCTACGTAATGGTTACGACGCAGAAATTCACGAGATGCATAATCTGCCGGGTGGATTATGTACAGCCTGGGAGAGAAAAGGATATATATTTGACGGCTGTATTCACTGGCTGATTGGCACCAAAAAGGGCAGCCAGTTTAACCGGCTTTGGCAGGAAGTGTGCGATATCGATAAACTGGATATTATTGATCATGACAAGTTTATGAGCATTGAAGGACGCGGGGGAAAGACCCTGCATATCTATAGTGATCTTGATCGCCTTGAAGCCCACCTGCTCGACCACTTCCCGGATGATGCAGCGGTTATTAAGGAAATTATTGACGCATCAAGAGTTATGTCCCGCCTAGAATTCCCCTTAAATAAACCGGATGAGCTGATAAAGTTTTGGGATATACCTGCCGTGCTTTTCAAAATGATGCCCATGTTCAAACTGATGGGTAAATTCTCAAGGGTTTCTATTGGCGAATACCTGGAACAGGTAAAAAATCCCTTCTTTAAAGAAGCGCTTGCCTTACTTATTCCCACGGGTTATTCAATGATCAGTCTGATCAGCACTCTCGCTTCACAGCATGCAGCAGATGCCGGTTTTCCCAGAGGCGGGTCGCTGCAGTTTTCCCGGGGTCTGGAAAGCCGTTTTTTGGAACTGGGGGGGGTAATAAATTACAATAGCCGGGTGAAAGAAGTAAAGGTTAACGAAGATAGGGCAACCGGGTTAATCCTGAGTAATGGCAGTGAAGTTGCCGCAGATATTATAATTTCGGCGGCAGATCTCTATCATTCTGTTTATGAACTGCTAAAAGGGCGCTATGTTACTCCATTGATCAAAGAGAGCTTCAATGATTTATCAACTTATACATCTGTCCAGATTTCTATGGGTATTGGATTTGATCTGTCGGCTGAAGATCATAAGCTGGCAGTTAAACTAGATAGCCCTATAACTTTGGGCAGGGAAGAGAACCACTATATCTACCTGACCAACTATACGTTTGACTCCACCCTGGCCCCTGCCGGCAAAAGTGTAATTGGCGCTACTTTATATTCAAGTTATGAATACTGGGAGGGTGCTGTAAAAACAAGGGAACTCTACAATGAAAAGAAAAAGCAGCTGGCTGAACAGGTGATTAAAATAGTTGAAAAACGTTTTCCTGGAGCAAAGGGGAAAATTGAAGTTACTGATGTGGCTACGCCCTGGTCTTATCATCGCTATACCGGGGTTTACAAGGGGGCTTATATGGCTTGGATTATTACACCTGATTCCGGCCGTTTCAAGATCCCAAAACAGCTGCCCGGTTTAGAGAACTATTACCAGGTTGGACAGTGGGTTGAACCCCCTGCCGGCCTTCCCGGCTCAATGCTGACCGGACGTCATGTAATGCAGGTTATATGCAAGAGCGATAAGAAGAAGTTTAATAAGAATTAGCAGTTGACATACAAATATTTGCCAGAGCTTGTATTATTATTTAATTAGTGTTATACTTATGGCCGTGTTAAAAAGTTGAAGAAATTGGACATCTACAAGCCTCCTGATTAGCGGTCAGGCGAAGGTGCTTAATGTAATTCCGCTTTTGAACAACAACTATTTAGGAGGCTATAAAATGAACGGAACAGTAAAATGGTTTAACGCAGACAAAGGTTACGGCTTTATCGAAAGAGAAGACGGCGACGATGTATTTGTTCACTTCTCTGCTATTCAGGGTGATGGTTTCAAAACCCTTGATGAAGGTCAGCAAGTTGAATTCGAAGTTGTCAGCGGAGATCGCGGACTTCAGGCTGAAAATGTAACCCGCATCTAGCAGGTTCTTTTTAAAATGAACTAAAAGCATTCCCGGTATTTACCGGGAATGCTTTTTTTTAGGCCTTTATGAATGTGCTACGGAATAGTTTTTTACTAGCTGTATTTTTGAATTTCCTGCTCGGTAGTTTCTTCGTCCTGATATTCAGTAGGCGGAGGGGCAAAGCGGTTAGTTCCCCAAATTCCCAGTAATATAGCTGCAGTGCCTATAAGATGGTACCAGTATATGCTTTCTCCCATAAAAATAACTCCTGCAGCTATAGCAACAACGGTAACCATGTTCACAAATACAGCTCCCTGGGTGGCGGGAACCTTGCTGAGAACATAATTAAAGAGAAAGAATGCGGCAACAGAAGAAGCGACACCCAGGTATAAAACACTAAGCCAGAGTTCGGTCAGCGGGGCGAAGTAGAGGGTAATTTCGTCGGCGATAATGCTTTGAGTAATTGCTATGGCATTGAAGGAAACTGCCCCGACAATCATCATAACCCAGGTTGTCTGAAGGGGCGAATAGGTTGCTGATGCTTTTCTTGATGCAATGTTATAGCATGCCGCGGCAGCAACAGCGCCCAGCAAAGCCAGCGTTCCCAGGGGGTTGACGCCTTCAATTGACTGGTTATCCATAAAGACAATAAACATAACACCGGATACAGAAGAAATGATAAAGAAAACTTGCATTCTGTTTGGATATTCTTGCAGGACAGCCGCTGAAAAGATTGCAACTACAATAGGAATTGCCGCTATGATCATACCGGTATATGAAGCAGAGGTTAGCATAATTCCAGTTGTTTCAGCTGAAAAGTACAAGATTGGCTGAAAAATTGAGAGAGGCATCAGGTAGATATAATCATTTAAGCTTATTTTAATTTTAATTATCCCCAGAACCCTCAGCAAGATCATTGCGATGGCCGCTGCGGCAAACCTCAATCCGAGCAGATGAAACGGCGAGATTGCATCTAACGCGCCTCGGGTAAACATGAACGATAAACCCCAGGTCAGGGCAACACCCGACCCGGCAAGATAAGGCAGGTAACGATTCATTTAAATCAATCCTTACTTTAGACTAAACACTACTATACACCATCTAAAGGAAGTAAAAAAGGTCAAAAAAATAAACCTGCCTTATTTTTTTAATAGAGCTGATATCAGATGTTAAATTGAAAGAAAAATTTCAACAACTTTGGGATCAAATTGGGTTCCTGTGCATCTTTTAATTTCAACAATTATTTGTTCCGGTAGCATTGCTTTTCTGTAAGGCCGCCCGTTACTCATTACCTCGTAGGCATCGGCAACAGCAGTAATTCTTGCCAGGAGAGGGATATCACTCCCTTTAAGTCCCCTCGGGTAACCTGCTCCGTCCCACCATTCATGATGGCTGAGGATATCCTCAGCCACGTGGGCAAATTCTTCAGTTGCCATTGCTATCCTGTGACCGATTTCGGGATGTTTTTTTATTATTTCCCATTCGCCCGGCGACAATTTGCCGCTTTTAGTTAATATATCCTCCGGGAGATTAATCTTGCCGATATCATGAAGGGTGATTAGGAGCGCTAAACGGTTTAATTCAGATTCTGGTAATCCGAGTTTCTCACCTATTTTAAAGGCAATCTCCTGCATGTTGCGGGTATGTTTTTCAGTTTCATAACTTTTCGCAGCCAAAGTTTTTAAAAGCGCTTCAAGAACAGCGCTTTTAGTACTTCTGCTTTCAGTCAGTTTTTGCTTGTACATATTGTCTTCAGCCTCTACCAAGGTTTTGACCAGACTTATACTTATGCCATTTTTAGTAGCCACACCTAATGCTATGGAAACCGGAATATTTTTAATTATAGCTGATTTACAGCTTTCAGTAATCCTCCTGCATATTAATTCAGCCTTCTTATTATCGGTTCGTGGCAACAGAAGCACAAATTCATCCCCGCCCCAGCGGGCAATAATATCTTCATCACGACTATTAGTCCTGATTATATCTGCAGCTGCACAAAGTAATTGGTCGCCAGCGATATGCCCGTAAGTGTCGTTTACAAGCTTGAGACCGTTTAAGTCAGCCATTATTATGCTGATTGGAAGCTGACGTTCCGTGTCAAGCCTCTTAATCTCTTCTTCCAAAAAGTGCCGGTTGTATAGATTGGTTAACTTGTCATGAAAGCTCATGTATATGAGATTATCTTCTGCCTCTTTGCGTTCGGTGATATCCTCAATTATTCCTATGCCGCTTTCAGCTTTAATACCATTTCTTTCGGGAAAAAGGACGGGCGCAAAGATTGCCCTGACCGGTGTTATCTTATCTGCTGTCATCGACTTGTAGTTGCCTTCGTAAGTTGTTATTCTCCCCATTAAAGCTCCCTGTACTGATTTGACGATTTTTTTGTCCGGAAGCTTTAACATGTCCAGGCCAAACAGAGCATCTCGTGAAGAACCGATAATCTTAACAAAGTTTTCATTGCAATCGGTAATGACACCATTATGATCGAAATGGAGGACTCCCAGTGGTGAACATTCAAAAATAAGACGATATTTTTCCTCACTTTCACGGATTGCTTTTTCAGCTTTCAGGAGATCAGTAAGATCTGTTAAGATCGCAAGGCTTCCGCAATATTCACCGGTTTGGCTGTCATAACGGGGGCTGGCGCTTATTTGAACCGGCACCGGGGTACCGTTGATATGCTGTAGGTTCAGTTCATATTTTTCATAATGACCCTTTTCACGCCTGGCGTCAGCCTTAAGAGCCTTACTTTGCATTGCTGCAGGAACAAAGTTAAGCCAGTTTGTTCCGTTTAGTTCACCGCTGTTATAACCGAGCATTTTTTCAAGAGTCGGATTGGCAAATTCAATTATACCGGATTGATCGGTTACGATAATTCCTTCTGCTGCATTTTGAACGATTCTTTCGTTGAAATTTTTTAGTTCAAGCAGTTCCAGTTGATTTTGCCGGATTAAATTTCTGTTTCGCCAGAGCATAACTATTAGAAAAATGAGAAATAAAGAGCTGGCCATCATGACGATTGGAAGCGCTGCCCTTGCAGCTACATCCTTGCGCCAGGTAAGGGCATCAATATCCATGCCCAGGATTGCCAGAAATGTTTCATCATCGTGATCGTATATGGGAACCAGGGCCGAGACCCAGGTGCCCCATTGATCTACAACGGGCCCTTCAACAATTGCTTCCCCTTTTTCAAAAGCGCCTATAAATTCGCTGGAGGCATCTTCAAAAATATCTCCCGGAGCAGAATAATCTTCAGAGTCAGGATGCTCGTTGTCGACAAGAAAAATAATTGAGCCGTTAGATTGTTGGTCCATCAGATAAATGAAACGACACTTATCATTTGCGCTCTTAACAGCGGCAAGCTGCTCTTTCAAACGAAAATAATCAGGGTCATCAATTGCTATTTCAGAGTTTTTTACTTCTTTTATATGATTAACGTTAATTGACCGGGCAATCATCTGGCTCTGCTGAAGCAGTTCTTGCCGCATTGATTGGTCAGCTCTTACGATCGTCCACCACGACCCGATTGCGCCGGCGATAAGGAGAAGTAGAATAACCAGTAAATTAATGCGGGGGGTCAAAGATGATGTTTGGCTATGAGGCTGAGCAATTGTTTGAACATCTGTTCTATTATTTTTATTCTCCAATATAAATCAGCCCCCGGACCGGAGTCTTAATGTGATGAGAAGTTATTTCAATTACAAATTAAGTAAATGTATTCGCAAAATTGATTTATATGCATTATACAGGATAACTAACAAGTTAGCCAAGTTAAGTTTAGGATAAAAAAATTAAAGCTAATGTGGAATAAAGGTATAAAAATATATTTTTCAGCAAAGCTTAATACTTGATTTAAACTGCTTAAACAAGATATTATAGGGCTAGAAAGCGGTTGGTTTTCTTGTTAAGAAGCACAATGCCGCGGGCAGTTCAATTAAAAGAAGTGGAGGTGGGGTACGTGAGCAAACAAAGGGTATTGTTTTTTATTTTAGTTGGATTACTCATATCTGTTTCAGCCGGATGTGGCAGCGTATTAACCAGCGAAGAGTTTATACAAACATATCAGGTGCGTTCGGGAACGATAGTCGACATTATCAATCCAAACGGCAGTGTTACCATTACCGGCTGGGATCAGGATACAATTGAGATCAAGGTGGTTAAAGAAAGCCTGCGTGGTCAGGAAGCTTTAGATGAAGTTGATATAAATATTGATATTGCCGATAAACTTACTATTGAAACTGTTTATCCGGACATTAACCATTTGGTATCGGTAAATTATGAAATTAATATGCCCGGTGATTTGCTTGTTGGAACCATAGAATGCTCAAACGGCAATATAACACTCGAAACCGTAGGCGGTAACCCCGTGCTCACAACTTCTAACGGAAGTATAAGCGCAATAAATGTCAATGGTATTGTCAAGGCTGACAGCAGCAATGGTGACATTACTGCTACCGGAGTACGCAGTCTTGCCGGGTTGAGTACTTCAAATGGCGATATCACTGCTGAACTGCCGGCGCTTCTCGAAAAACTCGAAATAAAAACCAGTAACGGCTCAATATCCTTATTATTGTCACCTTCTCTTGCTGTAGATTTGGATGCAAAAACTTCTAACGGGTCGATCAGCATCAGTAATTTGAGTATTGATAAGGCTTTGTTTGAACAGACCCATCTTTCCGGAGAGATGAACGGGGGAGGTTACAGCATTTCCATAGAAACATCAAACGGTTCGATCGAGTTGGCTCCACTGAAATAGCATGGCCCGGGGATGCCCTCATTTTGACCACGGTTTGACTGCTGTCGGCTCAGGTAGTGGAGCTTCCCGTGCTTTTCTCACGCCGATTGGACATCAGTCCAATACTTTGGTTATGGGCCCTGGCGGATACCATTTTGGTGACTACTGGCGGATGGGTTTGCCTCTTACTGTTCTTATTGTTCTAATTGCAGTTCCGTTAATAATGTTTGTATGGCCGCTTTAAAAAATGGAGGTGTTTGTTTGGATACAGGGCAGATAATTATCTTTTCCATCCTTGCCGCTATACTCGTGCTTTTTGTCTGGGGCAGGTGGCGATATGATCTTGTAGCGTTATTTGCTCTTTTGCTTGTTACTATACTTGGCCTGATTCCTGCTGAAGAAGCTTTCTCTGGTTTCGGCCATCCGGCCGTCATAACAGTTGCTGCGGTGCTAATTGTGAGCAGGGCTTTATTTAATTCTGGAATGGTTGATTATATCGTGCGCCTGATGGGCAAAGCAGGCGATAATTACATTGTTCAGCTAACTGTATTGCTTCTGGCGATTACAATATGTTCCGGTTTTATGAATAATATTGGCGCTTTGGCTCTGTTTATGCCAGTGGCGATTCGGATGGCCCGCAAGAGCGAACGCTCACCTTCACTCTT
>JAABTH010000038.1 GCA_011389985.1 Bacillota bacterium | reverse complement strand
AATTATTTTATGCAATACAAATAATGATTTAGATGAGCAGAAGAAATATATAGACGTATTATTACAGCGAAAAGTAGATGGTTTTATTTTTGCTTCGGTTCATTGTAAAGATCCTTCTTTGAATCCTGTTGTTGACAGTAAGGTCCCTTATATATTATATAACCGCCGCATGGTGCACAATGATAATATTAACTATGTTGTGCTTGATAATGAACTTGGCGCCTATATAGCTGTCGAGCACCTTTATAACCTGGGGCATCGCAGGATAGCACTAATTCGGGGTCCGAACATTTTTTCAACAGGCCGGGAAAGGTATAGTGGTTACGTGAAGGCTCTGAAGGCTTTTGGGCTGGCCTATGACGAAAATATAGTTGTACAGGGCAGATATAATGAAAAACAATCATATGATGCCGCCGTTAAACTGATATCTGCCGATAACCCGCCTACGGCAATCTTTGCCTCAAACGATTTGATGGCTTTAAGCGCACTTGAAGCGATTATTTCTTCCGGTTTAAAAGTTCCTGATGATATTTCTGTTGTTGGTTTTGATGATATTGAAATTGCTTCCCACAGTGCTATTCAGCTTACTACTGTATCTCAGAACCGGAACATGATGGCCGAAATAGCGATCGACAGTCTCCGTAAAATTATTAATAAAGAAGGTCTGCAGTTGCCTGTACAGGTTGTTCTGAAGCCGATGCTGACAGTAAGAAAAACCTGTCGCGCAGTAGATCCTGCTAAATAACCGGCTCAATAAATCATTTTCATTAAAAATCAGGAGGAAAAAAGAGAACGACGTAGAATATTATGAATTAATAAAATGTAAACGATTACATAAATAATAGTTTTTCAGTTGACTCGCTGTCATTTTTATGCGCGTCTGCAGGGGTGTTCTATTTTGATTAAGGTAAAACTCATGAGCGCTTTGGCAGATTTATATGCCACGGAATTGGTGGAAGTTAACTATTGTTCTGATATGACAATCAGAACTTTGCTCGACAAATGCCATATTCATCCAGGTAATATTGGCCTCATCTTGTTTAACGGCAAAGTCGGCGACCTGAACAAACCGGTTATAAAGGACAGTGTTATCGAGTTATATCCAATATTCGGAGGAGGGTGATGAATGAGCTTCAGAGGCAGAATCCTTAAGGTTAATCTGACAACGGCGGATATAAGTGTTGAAGAAAAAGGTGAAGAATTTTACCGTTTCTATTTTGGAGGGCAGGGAATAGGGCTTCATTATCTGCTCAAAGAAATTAAAGGAGTAATAGAACCACTTGGCCCTGAAAATGTTTTGGTATTCGCGCCCGGACTTCTAACAGGGCTTCGGGCACCCGCGGTTCCCCGTTACGTGGTTATGGGTAAATCGCCTTTAACTGGCGCAATCGGAAAATCTGAAGCGGGTGGCTTTTGGGGTCCGGAATTAAAAAAAGCCGGCTATGATGCTCTTATTATTAGTGGAAAATCTGATAAACCGGTTTACATTACTATTGCCGACGAAGAGGTCACGATTAAAGATGCTTCGCATTTATGGGGTTTGGATACGGGAGAAAGCCAGGATCTGATCAGGAAAGAACTTGACGACAACAAAGTACAGGTTGCTCAGATTGGCCCGGCCGGAGAAAACCAGGTGCTCTATGCCAATATAGTAAATAACCTCGCCCATTTTAACGGCAGAAACGGTCTTGGCGCTGTTATGGGTTCTAAAAATCTCAAGGCAGTAGCAGTTCGTGGCAGTGGTTCGCCCAAAATGGCTGAAGCGGGAAAAATCAAAGAGCTTTCCCGCTGGGCGGCAGCTAATGTAAAGGTGCATCCCTTAAGTTCCATGCTTCATGAGCACGGCACACCGGTTGGAATTAAAACGGTAAATGCAGGAGGCGGTTTGCCTACAAACAATTTTGCAATAGGATGCTTTGATGGTGCTGAAGGGTTGGCGTCAGAGCAGCACAGCCTTGCCCCAAGGGGTTGTTATGCCTGTCCGGTTGTTTGTAAAAGGGTAGTGGAAATAGATGATGATGATATTAAGGTTGACAAAAAATATGGTGGCCCGGAGTACGAGACTCTCGTCGCTTTGGGTTCCAATTGCGGGATAAACGATTTGAGAATTATAGCCAAGGCCAATGAACTTTGCAATCGTTATACGCTTGATACAATTTCCCTGGGAATGACAATCTCGTTTGCAATGAAATGTTATGAGGCAGGGATCATTGATGACAGGGATACCGGCGGCCTGGATCTCAGGTTTGGAAATAAGGATGTAATTCTGCCCCTGGTGGAAATGATCGCTTTCAGAAAGGGCTTTGGTGACACTCTGGCCCGGGGCAGCAGGCAGGCAGCGGAAATTTTCGGGGAAGAAAGTAAGAAATACCTGGTAACGGTTAAAGGGCAGGAAGCGCCGATGCATGATCCCCGGGTGAAAACAGGGCTGGGTTTGCAATACACCCTTTCGATTAGCGGCGCTGATCATTGGTTTGCCCAGCACGATCCCTTTTTTGCTGCTGCAGACGGTTTTGGCGTAACAGAGATGGCTCCCCTCGGGATAACGGAGCCGATAGATCCTCTCGCTTTAAGTACAGATAAAGTAAGGATGATTTACTACACAGCCATGCTAAACAGCGCTTACGATACTCTGGGCGTTTGTGTTTTTGGTTATGCTGTTCGCAGCCTTATTTCTCTTGAAAAACTGCTTATATTAATCAGGGCGGCAACAGGCTGGGATACAAGCTGGTGGGAAGTAATTAAAGTTGGTGAAAGAGCGCTGGCAATGGCAAGGGAGTTTAACCGCCGCCAGGGTCTGACCGGCGAGGATGATCAACTGCCTGATATTTTCTATCATCCATTAGAGGAAGGACCTTTTAGCGGTAAAGAAACTATCAGCAGGGAAACATTTAAAAAAGCGGTTGATCATTTTTATGCCATGGCCGGCTGGACTGCAGATGGCGGTGTGGCTGAAGGTAAAGTTGCTGAACTTGACTTGAACCGTGCCGATAAGTTTTAAAATCTCAAGTAAAGTTCAAATCGACAAAATCAAAAAATTTTGATTTAGTAGAAGGAATTACTGTTTAGGCGTCGAATTCAAAAATAAATGTAAACGATTACATTACTACTTGCCGGTCACCATGATTAAATCTTAAATTTATAGCGGTATACAAACAATTTGAATCATAGCACCAAGAATTATGTAATCGTTTGCATTTTTACTAATAGCGTTAAATTGTTATAACGAAGGGAGTCAGGATTATGGTCAATCCATTTAGTTTGCCCGGTGTAAATTATTTCGGCAGAGGGGCGCTGGAAAATCTAAGCTCTGAACTCCGTAATTTTAAAGCTGAGAAAGTATTCCTTATTTCAGATCACGGGGTGGCGAAAGCAGGCCTGGTAGATCAGGTTAAGGCAAAAATTAAGGAAGGCGGAGCCCAGGCATATGAATATCTTGAGGTGAAGCCGGAACCCACAGTTGAAGAACTTAACCGCTGTCTTGATGTCTATAAAGAAAATAATTGTGATCTAATCATCGGACTTGGTGGTGGAAGCCCCCTTGATGTGGCCAAGGGTGTTTCTGTATTGGCCACCTGCGGCGGCAGCATTCTCGATTATGTGGGATTAAACCTGGTGCCTCAAAAAGGTATTCCTAAAATTCTCATACCGACAACAGCAGGTACCGGTGCAGAAGTAACCAAAAACGCAATATTTACCGATAAAAAAGAGCAGCTTAAAAAAGGCGTGGTCAGCATCTACCTGCTGCCGGAAGTTGCCCTAGTAGACTCTGACCTGACAATGTCGATGCCGCCAAATGTTACAGCGGCAACAGGTATGGATGCCTTAACCCATGCAATTGAATCATATACATCACCGAAAGCCACTGTGCAAACCGACCTGTATGCTCTTAAAGCAATTGAGCTGGTTGGGGCAAATCTCAGGCGTGCCGTTTCCTTTGGCAGTGATGAAAAAGCAAGGGAAGCTATGGCCCTCGGGTCGGTATTCGCAGGAATATCACTGGCTAATGCCGGAGTCGGCGCTGTTCATGCCTGCGCTTATCCGCTTGGCGGTCAGTTCGGAACAGGTCATGGGGTCACGAATGCCCTGCTGCTGCCTTACATCATGGAGCGAAATGTAATCGGCGATCTGCAAAAGTTTGCCAATATAGCCCGCGCCCTCGGTGAGGTTACCGATAAGCTTCCGCTGCGTGAGCAGGCCCGGCTTGCCTGCGAGTCAGTATTCGCATTGTCCCGTGATATTGGTATTCCCCAGAAACTAAGTGAATTCGGGGTAAAAAAAGAAGATATTCCGGGGCTTGCTGAAGCGGCTATGCAGGTAACACGGCTGATGGATAACAGCCCCAAGAAACTTAACCTGGAAGAAGTTAAATCGTGCCTGTTCAGGGCGCTGGAATAAATAGATACGAGGTGTTTCAGCTATGGGTAAAGTAAAAGTTGATCTCAGCGAAAAAAATGCTATTGTCACCGGCGCCGGTAAAGGTATCGGCAGGGCTATTGCCCTTGCCCTGGCCGAATCCGGAGCGAAGGTATTTGGAGTTAGCAGAACGTTAAAAGATCTCGAATCCCTGCGGGACGAGATTATCAAAGGAGGTGGCAAATGTTCAATAGCCGGCTGCGATGTGCAAAATGTAAAGCAAATCGGGGAGATGGTGGAAAAAGTATATGCTGAATCGGGTAGAATTGATATACTGGTCAATTCTGCAGGTTTAAATATACAGGCTCACACTCTTGATGTAACTGAAGAGCAGTGGGATACAATTATGAATACCAACCTCAAGGGAGCATTTTTCACATCACAGGCAGTGGCCAAAAAGATGAAAGAGCACAAGCAAGGCAGAATCGTAAGTATTACATCCCAGATGGCTTTTGTAGGCTTTTACAAAAGAGTGGCCTACTGTGCCAGCAAAGGGGGGTTAACCCAGGCAACAAAAGCTATGGCAGTAGAGTTGGCGGAATATAATATAAAGGTTAATTGCATTGCACCTACATTTTTAAAGACTCCTCTGACGGAGCCCATGTTTGAGAATAAAGAATTCTACAATGAAGTAGTAAGCAGAATACCCTTGGGTAAAGTCGGAACTCCTGAAGATGTGGTCGGCGCGGTGCTTTATCTGGTTTCAGATTCCGCTGATCTGGTTACCGGAACCAGCATCCTGGTTGATGGTGGATGGGTGGCCTGGTAAGTATCTTTTTATACAGGCCTATTATATTAAGGAGGTCTCAATATGAGCAAAGAAGAAAAGGTATGCAATGAAAGTATTCTTAATACTGTTGGAAACAAGCTTTCCAATGTTTCTGAAAAAGTAATGCCCAGCCCGTTAATTTTTGCCCTTCTACTTACATTTGTTTCTTTTATACTAGGTATTACACTTGCAGGAAACACTCCATTGCAAATGGTTGATCACTGGTATGCCGGTTTTTGGAACCTGCTTGCTTTCGGAATGCAGATGGCCTTAATTCTGGTTACCGGCCATGCGCTAACCCGCGCTCCGCAGGTTAATAACCTGATTAAAAAATTGGCCGGGCTGCCAAGTAACAATCCCCAGGCAGCCGGGTTGACAGCTTTGGTGGCCTGCCTGGTAGGTTACTTCCACTGGGGTTTTGGTCTAATTGTCGGGGCATTGTTTGCTGTTGAGGTGGCAAAACAGGCTCACAGGAGAGGTATTAAGCTTCATTACCCTCTGATTGCTGCAGCCGGTTATACAAGCCAGCTGGTCTGGCACATTGGTCCTTCAACCTCTGCCGGCCTGCTTTCGGCTACCCCGGGTCACATCTACGAAGACTTGATTGGTATTGTGCCCCTGTCTGAATCGGTATTTTCAATATATGCAATACTACTGGCAATTTTACTCTGTATTTTTGTCATCCCAATTTCTTTCTATCTCATGGCTCCGAAAAATGAAGAAAACTGTAAAACAATTGCAACACTATCACCCAAGCTGTTAGAGCAGGATGAACATGGCATTGAAGATGAAAAAATCGCCAATCCAACATTTGGCGATAAACTGGACCATAGCAGGTTAATTGCTTACATAGTCGGCATAATGGGAGCTGTGGCTATAGTTCTCTACTTTGTTGCAAGAGGATTTACTCTTGATCTGAACATATTTAACTTCATATTTATTACAGTCGGATTTATCCTGCATGGAACGCCAACCCGCTATGCCAATGCCATCGGCGAAGCAGTCGGAGGGGCATCCGGGATTATCCTGCAGTTCCCCTTCTATGCCGGTATTATGGGCATGATTCAGTACTCAGGGCTTGCAGTTATTGCCGCGCAGTGGTTCCTTAGTTTTGCAACTGCGTCAAACTTCCCTGTTGTGGCCTGGTTAACCGGTGCTGTAATGAATATCTTCGTTCCTTCCGGTGGCGGAGAATGGGCAGTAATCGGCAGCATCATGAGCGAAGTATCGCTTGCGCTGGGTGTGCCTATTGGTAAAACTATTGTTGCTTATGGCTGTGGCGATATGTGGACCAACATGCTTCAGCCTTTCTGGGCAATTGCCCTCTTAGGAATTACCCAGTTGAAAGCAAGAGATATTATCGGTTACACTGTAACGATCATGCTCATAACCGGACCATTTATCGGTCTTGCTCTTTACTTCTTCCCATACTGATAATTTCTTTGCTGTAATAACATTTCAGGCGCTATGCGTATATTTACGTGATAGCGCCTGATTTTTTATCTGTCTGAATTTAAAAAAGGAATATTAAATCAATAAAGAGAATTATTATTCTTAAATATTTAAATTGTTAGGGGGTTTATAAGGTGCGGGTATTTCAGGGCAATATAATAACCTGCGATGAGAAAAATTCAGTTTTTGAATATCTCGTAGAAGAAGATGGCAGGATCATTTATGTAGGTGATAAACTCCCGGCTTCCTGCACCGGTAATGCCGAATATGTAGAGCTGGGAGAACGCGCGCTGCTGCCTGCCTTTGGTGACAGCCATATCCATTATTCTAACTGGGCCGTTTTTAACTCTACCTTCGATGTCCGATCAGCGGGTAATTATGATCAGATCGGTAGTATAATCAAACGCTATGCAAAGAAAGACAGGCGGGCCAAGGTGCTATTCGGTTACGGCCATTCCATGCACTCAGTAGAAGAAGGCCGCTTAATTACGAGAACTGAGCTTGATCAGATCATTAAAGACCGACCGATCTACCTGGTATGCTATGATGGTCACTCGGCTGTTGTAAATACTGCTGCAATTGGCTTGCTGCCGCTCAGTATCCGCTCGCTGCGGGGTTTTGATCTGGAGAGCGGCCAGCTGTTCCAGGAGGCTTTCCTGGAAGCCACCGACTTTATTTCCGGGCAGTTGTCCCTTCCGCGGCTGCTTAAAGCAATCATCAAAGGGTTCGATACCCTTGCTTTAAATGGGGTAGGTATGGTTCACACTGTTGAAGGAATCGGTTATCCCCGTGATATGGATGTTGATCTGGTCCGCTTTATGGCACGAGGCGCACAGCAGCAGTTCAGGGTCTATTTCCAGACAATGGATGTTGATAAAGTGCTCAGGCGTAACCTTCCCCGCATCGGAGGCTGTTTTGAGTGTGCTCTCGACGGATGTTTTGGCGCCAGGGATGCAGCCTTGTTGGAACCATACAGCAACGATGCCGAAAACAAAGGCGTTCTTTTTTACAGCGATGATCAGGTTACTGATTTTGCCATCCGGGCTAACCGTGAGGGCTTGCAGATCCAGCTGCACTGCATCGGTGATGCAGCAGTGGTTCAGGCGGTAAATGCGCTGGAAAGGGCCCTTAAAGATACCCCCCGGCAGGATCACCGCCACACCCTTATTCACGCCTGCTTGATCCCCGACGATTATCTGCACAAGATTGCCGATTTAAATATCGGGATAGCTCTGCAGCCCGGCTTTTTAATATCTCCGCTTGAGCCGGTCGCTTATCTAAGTAAGATCCTTGGCGAGCGGGCGGCGAAAAGCTCACCGGTTAAAACTATGCTTGAAATGGGCATCAATGTAAGCGGCGGTTCCGATGGCCCGGTAACCCACCCCAATCCGATTGAAGGCATTTACGGAGCCTGTAACAACAGCAATCCGCAGCAGTCGGTATCAATTGCAGAAGCGCTTAAAATGTTCACCGCTAATGTGGCCTATACTTCCTTTGATGAGGATGAAAGAGGTAGCCTGGGAAGAGGAAAAGTTGCCGATATGGTTATTCTTGACCGGAATCCCCTGTCAATGGATCCCGGCGATTTACAAAAAATCAGGGTTGATGAACTGATTCTTTCCGGAGCATACTACGAACGGGGACGTTCCCTGGCAAAAAGTGTTATCAGCAGTTTGAAAAACCGTTCGCGCATCGTATAGGTATAGCCATCTTTTTTTGATCTGGTCCTTTTGTAGTAGCTAAAACTCTTCTTTGGTTCCAGTTAAGATACATCTTCAGGGTGATGCTCTCCCGCCCTTAAAAGGGTATAAAATAGGTAAACAGTTGTGCCCTTTTCTGGGGAAGGAGAGCCTATCAATGAGAAAAATACTATTAGGCCTGGTAGTTACAGGCTTTGCCCTTATTCTTTTTGTTTCATTAAAACCGCAAAGAGCTGATCTTGTTGTTATGCCCGAATCACCCACGGTTGATCTTTCCAAGGAACCGATTATCCTCGAAACCGCACCTTATTTCACTACAATTCAGGGTGGAAGTGAACTGGCCCTGACAGTGACAAACAACACTGCAGATTCGATTAGCTTCAGTTTGGGTCATGAACATGCCCACCTTACTTTCCAGCCGCAGGGCGACAGGATCGCTCCCGGAATAACCAGGGAAGTAATGGTGCATGTAGATCCGCAGTGCCCTGTTGGAGAGATAGAACTGCCTGTTTACCTCAGGTCTGAATTAGACGGTGAACGAGTGGGAATGGATACCGTTTTATTAATGGCGGTTCTACCGGGCGAATTGACCCTGGAAAGCGATGGTGAGCGGCTTGCAGTTCTCTGGAACGGTGAACCTGCTCCCCGCGGAGTTTATGTCTACTACAGGGCTTTAGGTGCTGAAGAATGGCGCAGTTGGGGTGAAACGCCCCGGATAGATCCCCCGGCAAACCTGCCGCCGGGCACCTACGAACTCGAATTTATGGCCGAGCTGGGCAGCGTTGTTTCTTCAGTTGAAACACTGCAAATTGTAGTAGAAGAGCCCCCCGCAAAAAAAGAGCCGGAACCTGAACCGGTTGAAAACAAAGTAGAAGCTAAACCCGTGGAAGAAAAAGAGGCTCCTGAGCCTCCACCCGAACCACCAAAACCGGGAACCAAAGAATATTTAATCTGGATCATGCAGCAGCAACATCTTCAAAAAGAAGAGCAAGAAGAGAAAGAA
>JAABTH010000037.1 GCA_011389985.1 Bacillota bacterium | reverse complement strand
GGCTATTTTGCCGCCGTCTTCCATGATATCACCGAGTGCAAGCAGGCAGAAGAAGCCTATAAGCAGAGTGAGAAAAGTAACCGGCAAATCCTTAAGAATATCGCAGATGTCATTTTCATTACTGATATGAACTTTAAACCTACTTATGTAAGCCCCTCGGTTGAAGTAGTGATCGGGGAATCGGCCAGTGAGTACATGAGTAAAAGCTTAGAACAAAGACTTCCACCGGATAGCCTGGAAAAGGCAATCTCAATAATGCAGGAAGAAATTGAAAAGGAAAAGAATCCAGCGGCAAGCAACAGGAAGCGAGCCCGTATATTTGAATTAGAACTTTACAGGGCAGACGGGAGCACTGTCTGGGTGGCCATGCATGTATCTTTTTTGAGAGACGATGCGGGAAATATTTCCGGCATGCTGGGCATAGCCCGCGATATAAGTGATCAGAAGAAAGCTGAGAAGGATTTGCGTGAGAGCGAAATGCGAAGCCAAGCCCTGGTCAAAGCGATTCCGGATCTACTTTTCCGCTTTAACCGGAAAGGGGTTTACCTCCAAGCCGTTGTCAAGGATGAAACAATGCTGCATACCAAATCGCACAGCCTTTACCGGCAGAACAGGTTAGTAGGTAAAAAAATTACGGAAGTGCTGCCCGCAACCATTGCCAAAAAGTTTATGGCAGGCATCGAAAAAGTTCTTGCTAGCAGAGAAACACAAGTTCTTGATTACAGTTACCAGACAAATAACTCGATGTGTTACTTCGAGGCCCGCCTGGCGCCGATCGGCACAACCGAAGTGGTCTCAATCGTCCGTGATGTTACGGAAAGAAAGAGTTACGAGACTCAGCTACAATATATCAGTTTTCACGACCAACTGACCGGTCTCTACAACCGGCGCTATTTTGAAAACGAGCTAAAACGGTTGGATAATTCACGCGAGCATCCGATTGCCGTTATCTCAGCCGACCTCGACGGACTAAAACTGATTAACGACACCTTAGGTCACAGTGAGGGCGATAATTACCTGAAAGCCGGGGCGGAGCTGTTAAAAGACGCCCTGCGTACTTCAGACATCCTGGCCCGGGTCGGCGGAGATGAATTCGCTGTTGTTTTACCTAATACCACCCTGGAGGTAGGCCAAAAAATGGTTAAAAGAATACGCAATCAAATTGAAGAATACAACCGGCAAAAAACCACTGCGCCGCCTTTAAGCATTTCGATCGGTTTAGCGGTCAGTGAGTCTGGCGAGCACCTCCTGGAAGAGACCTATAAAAAAGCTGATTCCGCCATGTATAAAAATAAAAAACAGCACTGTGACAAGTAACACAAATAAACGGCAACACCTGCCAGACAGTAACTTAGCTGCATTGTAAAGGTGATTCAATTATGAGTGAGTTTTTAGACAAAACGCTCAAAGCACATAAATATAAAAAACTACTGCCCTATCTTGTACTGGCAATATTACTTGCCCTCTCTGTTTTAGCCTGGCAGTTTTATGAAAATACCACCTTGGAGAAAGAAGAACGCAGATATAACAAATATGTTGATAGGGTTATAGATAATATTACCGAGCGACTACATCAATACGAGATGATTTTGCTCGGTGGCGCAAGGATCTTCGTTGCCTCCGAAGAGGTAACCCGGGAGGGATGGCAGACCTATTATCAATACCAGCAAGTTGATGCTTTTTCCCCGGGTATTCAGGGCATAGTGTTTTCCAAGGTTGTCCGGCCTCCGGAACTGGCGCAGCATATTGAAGAGATCAGGGTTGAAGGGTTTCCTGGTTACAAAGTCTGGCCCGCAGGAGATCGCGAGGTGTATGCGCCTGTTATTTTTCTCGAACCATTTAATGAGATTAACCGTCATGCTCTCGGCTATGACGGGTTTTCTGAACCAGTGCGCCGGGCCGCCATGGAACGGGCGATGGATACAGACACTGTCACGATTACCGGTATGGTGACGCTGGCCACAGAGACCGACCAGGACAGTCAGCCCGGGTTTCTGATGTATGTTCCTGTTTACACGAAGGGCATGCCTTTAAACACACCTGAGGAACGAAGAGAAGCTATCAACGGCTTTGTATTGGGTGGTTTTTTCATGCAAGATCTGATCCAGGATATTTTTCCGGACCCCATGCAAAATATCAGCTTTCAAATATTCGACGGCGCTGAGATTTCTGCAGATACACTGTTCTACGATAGCCATGTTTCTCCTAATGCAGATAATACGGAAAACCAGCCGCTGTTTACCAGCCAAAAAACTCTGGATCTCTACGGCCATCAATGGACCCTGGCATTTGAAACTACACCCGCTTTTGAAGCTGCCGTAGATCGATCCGCGTCCCGGGGCATCCTCGCAACCGGCCTCCTGCTCAGTTTCCTGGCCTTCTTCTATCTCAAGACGCTTGAGGCCACCGGCGACCGGGCCCATTCCCTGGCCCAAGAGATGACCTCTGCTTTGAAAGAAAGCGAGCAGAAATATCGTTATATGACTGAGAATATCTCAGATGTTATCTGGTCGGTTGACCTTGAAGGCAACATCACCTATATGAGTCCGGCCATCGAGAACCTGATCGGTTTTTCTGCCGAAGAGGTCATGGCCATGCCCATAACTGATTACATTATCCAGGAAGACTACGATGCTGTTATAGCAAAATTGACAGAAGAACTGGCTAAACCCCCTGCAGAGCGGGACCGTTCAGTAATCATGCCTGTTCGCCATAAAACAAAAGACAATCGCCTTGTGCAGGCCGAATTTAGCGCCTCGTGGCTCTTAGATGAACAGGGCAACTTAATCGGTGTCCAGGGCACAACAAGGGACATCACTGAGCGATTGCAGGCGCAGAGCGATCTGCTCCAGGCCTACGATGCCACTATCGAGGGCTGGGCTTATGCTCTTGATTTAAAAGACGAAGAAACTGAAGATCACAGCCAGCGGGTAACAAAATATACCCTGCAGATTGCCAGAAAAATGGGCATCAAAGATAAAGAACTGGTTCATGTTAAACGCGGAGCCCTGCTGCACGATATCGGCAAGATGGGCATTCCGGACTCGATTCTGCTCAAACCTGGCCCGTTAACAGATGAAGAATGGAAGGTAATGCGCAAGCACCCCGTTTATGCCTATGAAATGCTTTCCCGCATTGATTATCTGCGCCCAGCTATAGACATCCCCTATTGCCACCACGAAAAATGGGACGGCTCAGGTTACCCACGCGGCTTAAAGGGTGAAAAAATCCCCCTGCCAGCGCGCATCTTTACCGTGGTTGATGTCTATGATGCTTTAACCAGCGATCGCCCTTACCGCAAAGCCTGGAGCAGAGAAGAAGCGCTTGAGCATATTAGAAAAGAAAGCGGCAAGCATTTCGATCCAGAAGTAGTGGAGGTATTTTTGCAGGAGATAGTTTGAGGTGGGCGACGCAAGTTGCTTGCCAATTTACCAACAGCATGATAACGCACCATTGTAAAATATCAATGGTTTCGGCATTCTGTCCAATGATTTTATAAAGAAAACACAAAAGATGCCACCGGTCGTGCTATAAAAAGCTTTAAAAATAAAACAGATCATAAAAGTAGTTTTTCAAAATGAAATTTAGAGATTATTTAAAAGAACAACTCAAGGATCCTGAATTCTTTTGTTCATTATCACAACTATTCGACGGCCGCAGGCTATTTTCTGTTTTATGCAGTGGTCGTATTTTATTTTGGCAAGTTTGATCCCCACTAGGAATCCGAATAGACGGTGTCAAATATAGTGACAATGGCACAATTGTTTGCGCAAGCGTAATCATAAAGAGGCCGCAGCAAAGTGTTTGCTCGAATAACTAAACACCAGTAATCCTCATTAGGTATCCATTAATACGGAGATGATGCTAACGCGCAGCCGGCGCAATAAGGAGGAGCGTACGAACATGTTTAATGATGACAATCATGGCGCATTAATTAATATAGAAGAAAAGCGCCCCCAGACAGGCGCTTTGATCTGTTTTTTAATTTAATTCTATTAATATTAAGGCTCTACCGTAAAATCGAAGTGGACAAGACTGTTATGCATCATGGAGATATCATAGGAGTCGTTATGGGTAGCCAAAATCAGGGTATAGGTTTGACCTGGCTCCAACGATTCCACATTATAGCCGTTTCCCGCCGGAAAAACAAGAGGATAGGAAAACTCCATTACAACCCGGCCATCACTGTGCTCAAAATAAAACTGATCAAGGGCAGGAGCATCAACCGCTGAATGGTTGTGCGAACCACCGAGATCCTCGCGGTAAGCAGGGCTATCCCCTTCCAGGTAACCGAGAATCATCATAGCTCCATTCATGCCGCCACCGCTCGTGTTCATGCCGGCAGCAAGCCAACCATCGGTATTAGTTTCCAGGTGGATATAGCAAAGGTCACCATAATAAGCCATGTGGATGGTGGTACCCATCGCTTCAAAGGATTCGGCAGGATAATCTGTCGCTAAACCATCTACAACAAGTGGCCCCGAAGCCAAAACCATCGGCGGCGCGTTGATCTCTTCATCATCATGAGAATCAGGATCAACATGCGCTTCCGGCTCAGCCGGCTCAGGATCATCATGCGTTTCCGGCACAGCCGGCTCAGGATCATCAGCTCCACACCCGGTAATAACGAGAACGCTAATCAATAATAATACAAGCATTGTTCGCTTCATTTAAGACCCTCCTTTTGATAGAAGTCCAATAGAAGTCCAGGCATTTATATTTACTCTAGATTCCACGTCAAGCCATAAATTCCTTTTTTCAGCTTTGTCTGTATTCCGCTACGTTCAACGAATCAAACTTAAATTCCGCGATTATAACATGGATTGACACTTTCACCTTTTGGTGCCATAATGGTTTCATAAAGGAACCATTATGCAAGGGAGGTTATTGTCTCATGCCTAACATCACGGTAAAAAATATTCCGGATGATTTATACGAAGAGCTTAAAAGGTGTGCCAAAATAAACCGGCGCAGCATTAACCAGGAAATTATTATGTGCATAGAAAGCAATGTTCAGCACAGGGTTGAAAGTCCTGCACAGGTATTGGAAAAAGCGCGTAAGCTTAGAGAAAAAACTGCCAGCAGCCCGATTAGTGAAGTAGAATTCAATCGTATTAAGGAAGCGAAGCGCTTATGATAGTAGTGGATACAAATATAATTGGTTACCTATTTATTACCGGAGAATTCTCAAATGAAGCGGAAAATGTTTTTATAAAAGATCCACATTGGGCAGCACCATTGCTGTGGCGTAGTGAATTTAGAAGTGTGCTTGCACAGTATATGCGCAATAACACTCTTACTATTGATGGTGCTGCGGAAATAATGGAGAGCGCTACTCAGTTAATGGAAAGTAATGAGTATGATGTTGTTTCAAACCAGGTCCTTGAGCTTGTTGTAAACAGCAGCTTGTCGGCATATGACTGCGAGTTCGTAGCCTTGGCCAGAGATCTCGGCGTTAAACTAATTACAACGGATAAAAAAATTCTCAAAGATTTCCCCGATTTCAGTATTTCACCTGTCGAGTTTGTTAAATAGTAGCTATATCATTAATTATTAAGGGCATGAATTAAACCTGTGCTTAGCAGATCAGTTAACTCCATGCCCCCAAAAAAATGTTCAGGTTAGTTGAGCGGCTTATCGATAGAAATATGCCCGGCTATTGTCTCAACAATTTCCCCTTCCACGAGGATTTGGACTGAATCTACCTCTTCCAACTGGGTCAGGGTTTTAACTATGGAATCGACCAGGATCGCTTCTGCTTCACCGCCAACTTCAGCCTGCAGAAGTTCTTCAGAAAAGTCAACATAGGCAACTCCGTATTCCAGGGTGATGCCCCTGAGGACAGTTCCTTCCGGTATGACCCTGCTTAAGTCATCAGTCTCCGGCCCTTTTAAAAGTTCGGTCATTACTTCTTCCAAATCTACCTGTGGGCCGCCGAATGTTCCGAATTCACGGGTCTCCTTACCAAGCTCAAAACTAGTTTCTGTTATTTCCATGAAGTATATATCGAGCATAATCGGATCACCGGGCCCAGGTGCGGCTTCATCGTTTTCAGTACCGTTATTTCCTTCATCGTTTTCATTGTCGGTGTTGTTATTTTCTTCACCGTTTTCATTTTCAATTTCCGGTTCTTCTGCCACTGGTGCTGCATCCTGACAGCCGGCCACCATCAAAACAATAAGCATTGATAAAACCAAAACTGCCACTAATACCTTTCTTAACATGTGTAAGCTTCCTCCTTAATAATATCTTTCTACCAGGAAAGACATATACTAGAAAGAAGCGGTTCCATTTCCATATAAATATTTTTCATAACAAAACAGGAGGGCACAATAAGGGGGAAGGTTCGTACATCCATTTCTCTAAAATTTTTGAAAAATGCCACCGAAGCGCTGTTGATATAATTCGGGTGCCCAAAGATGATTATCTGGTCACGTTTATCGAGGATTTTGACGGTAACTTGTTTGAAATTAAAGAGCAATGACAAACACGTAGGCAGTGTTTTGTATAATTTTATTGTTTATTTATATTGTCTATGATACAATACTGACAATTATAATTTCGGGGTTGTTTTATATGGTCAGAAAAACCAAGAATTATACTTTTTCACTACCACCTGAGCTCCTGGACAGGTTGAAAAAACATGCTAAAAAAGGCTATGTACCTTCAGTTAATTCTGCTGTAAAGGAAGCAATTGAAGTCTATGTGGTACAGATTGATAAAGAATACCTTTACAGGCAGATGAAAGAAGCAGCTGAAAATCCCGATTTTGTTGATGATTTGGAAACAACTATGGCAGACTTTTTTTATGTTGATTTTGAAGCCAACCGGGAGAATAAGAAAAAATGAGCTACCAGTGGAATATATTTTGGGCGGATTTAAATCCCACCAGGGGTTCAGAACAGGCCGGCAAAAGGCCGGTATTAGTGATTTCAGAAGAAGCAGTAAATCAGGCTCTGCCCATTGTAACTGTGGTATGTTTAACCTCTTTGAAACCGGGAAGAAAAGTATATCCTATAGAATCCCTCCTGGAAATTGAAGATTCAAGACTTAAAGAACGGTCAATAGTGATGGCTCACCAGGTCAGAGCTATAGCAAAAGATCGCCTTGCAGAAAAATGCGGCGCTATCAAAAAGGAAGAAATTAGGGAGCAGATCAGGAATATTATCAGGCTCTACCTGGATCTCTAGGACAGAGGGACATTTCTCTCTGTCTTCTTTTTTGCGTAGCAATACTTTTTTATTTTCGCTCAGCGCCGTGCCGGCTAAACCAATTCACCATCCTAACTGTTAACCCTCCGTTAAATTTTTAATTTTATTAATCACCTATGGGCTTTCATGGCTGATCCCTTAGTAAAAAGAAAATACAGGGGACAATAAAACCTTTAATTTTCAAACCCTGGTTATCACAGCCGCATTGATTTGCATCACACACTTATTTCACCCCCTTAAAAACATACTGTCAGTAGTAATACTTAACCATTACTGGCTTATGACTTCAAGCTGTCAGCAAAACATATTACCCGCTAAGTATTGACTCAGTGGCCAATTGAGTATTTTTGACTGTATATCACAGTAGTGCTATAGTGATAATAGAATAAGTGTTAAAAATAAGTTTAAATTTAAGGAGGGTTTAGTATGAGCCGGAACCAAAATACAGCATTAATAATTGGTGGCATCGTAGTGGCAATATTAGTTTTCGTAATATTAGGGTTTTTTCTATTCTGGGGCTTTCGAGGCACCGGTTACGGAATGATGGGCCCTGGTATGATGGGAGGAGGTTATGGATCGATGTTTCTTGTGCCAATCTTTATCATCGTTATTTTAGGGATAGTAATCTGGGCTGCTGTGACCGCAACTCAAAAATCAAGTGGCAGTAATGATGCCACTGACTACAAAGCAGAAACGTCTCTCGATATCCTTAAACGCAGATATGCTCAGGGAGAAATAGATAAAGAGGAATTTGAAACAAAAAAAAGAGACCTGACTTAAGAATAGGGGTGTCTTGCATGAAAAAAACACTTTTTGTAATCCTGCTGGTGGTAATTGCTGCCCTGCTGGGACTTACAGTTTACTCCATAATGTTTTTTTACGGCAATAGCGCGCTTCCCCCATGTTGCCCCTTAAATATAAGAGGCACAGACCAATTTGAACAGGGCAGTAGGCGTGGTTTCGGCATGATGGGACCCGGGATGATGGGTCCGGGTATGATGGGGTCAATGAATGTATTTGTCGATAGCGAATATGAATTTCTGGTGCATATGATTCCCCATCACGAAGAGGCTGTAGCAACCGCTACATATTTAAAAGAAAACACTGAGCGTGAAGAAATAAGAGAGTTCGCAGAAGGGATTATCAGGACCCAAAGTGCAGAAATTGAGCAGATGACTACCTGGCTTGAAAACTGGTATCCGGACAGAAGCCATCAAGTTGATTATCAGCCAATGATGCGCGATCTTGAAATGCTTAAAGGCGATGCACTTGACCAGGCCTTTCTGGAGGATATGATCCCTCACCACATGACTGCGATAATGATGTCTCAACAACTTTTAAATCGCGGTTTAGCAGAACATGAAGAAGTTGAAATCCTGGCCAGAAGTATCAGAATTTCTCAGAGTAATGAGATCCAAATAATGCTAAACTGGCTCAATAACCGGGATAGATTTACTCCATTATCTGTAACAAGAAACCGGACTACGCTGATCTGGCCCGGGGTAATTGCTTTTGCCGTCTTCATTGCCCTGGTGATATTGCTGATTATTGTATTTAAGGCAGGGCATTTCTCAATAACTCCTGCTGCCAGCAAGGATCAGGAAAGCCTGAAAATGCGCTATGCAAAAGGGGAAATAACCCGGGAAGAATACTTACGCACACACAAAGAGTAATATATGCAGGCAAGAATAGATAGCTACAACGGAACACGCATTCTAATGGATAAAGATGTTATTTACATATGTACCGGATTCGCTTTAACGATACTCAGGGTTGGGGTGATCGAAACGGCAGCCTGCCGCCCACTTGCTGCGCTGATTGCCATGCGCCGGAATACCGCCACTGTCTTTGATCATTCTGGCCAGATGTAAGAGATTCCAGGTCATGAAGGTAGTATTACGGTTGGTAAAATCGTTTTCCGGTCCGCCTGAATCGGGGTCAAGATAAGACGGGCCGGGGCCAATCGGGCCCAGCCAGCCGGCATCAGCCTGGGGTGGGATGACAAAACCAAGGTGCTGCAGGGAATATAAAATACCCATTCCGCAGTGTTTTGCCCCATCTTCGTTACCGGTAATCAAACAGCCGCCGACCCGGCCGTAATAGGCATACTGACCTTCTTTGTTCAGTTCACCCGACTGCCCGTATAGCCGTTCGATTACTTTCTGGCAGATTGAGGTTTTCTCCCCCAACCAGATAGCTGATCCAAGGACTAATATATCTGCGTTCATAATTTTTTTAAAGATCTGCGGCCAGTGATCTTCTTCCCAGCCGTGTTTAGTCATATCAGCATAAACCCCGCAGGCGATCTCGTAATCTACCGCGCGAATTAACTCTACTGTTACTTTATTTTTCTCCATGATCGCCTGTGAAATCTTGATTAAACCTTCGGTATGCGACAGTTCAGGGCTTTTTTTCAGAGTGCAATTGATATAAAGCGCCTTTAAATCAGAAAAATCCCACCTGCTGGTCTTGCACAGTTCTTCCTGCTGCGAATTAAGTTTTTTTTCCGTCACCATAAACATCCTTTCCTTTTCAATTATTGCTCAGCACTAAATACAAATCCAGAAATATTCCAGATAAGCCGGAGAATTGATAACCCTGATATCTGAGAGGATATGGTTGTGGTTACCTTTAAAGAAACGAAATTGTTCACCTTTTGC
>JAABTH010000036.1 GCA_011389985.1 Bacillota bacterium | reverse complement strand
TTAAAATGCATATACTATTCTCCTTTTTGCAAATAATATTACTAGTATATCTTACTTGCTTACAAAGATCATTATTTATAACTTTTGCAAGATAGCGGAAATTTTTCGCGGCATTGTTGTTACCTCCGGGCGGCAGTTACTTTTCCCCGATAATGAAAACCCTTTCTCCGCCAATTCTTCTTTGCCGATTCATAAAATCAATTCTTGCTTATAAGACGCCAATTTATAAAACTTTAGCCATGCAGTTCAATCACAGCAAAATGTTTTGGAAGTTGCAGGTGTTACTTGAAAGATGTAGTATATGAGTTATAAAACAATCCAAATCTTTAACTTGAAGGTTTAGACAAATTTTATCCGGAGTTGACTGATTGTGCCTAAAACTATTAGTTCTTTACATCCTGCCAGGCTCATGGCTTTGGGTTACATGGGCCTAATATTATCCGGCTCACTGCTGCTATCTTTACCCCAAATGACCGAAACCGGCAACATAGCTTATATAGATGCCCTTTTTACCGCTACATCGGCGGTATGCGTTACCGGCTTGGTAGTGGTTGATACAGGCACTTATTTTACTACTCTAGGACAGTCAGTAATCATGATCTTAATTTTTTGCGGAGCGATGGGAATTATGACTATGGCCACCCTGATCTTTGTTTTTCTTGGCCGTAAGATTACCCTAAAAGATCGTCTCCTGGTTCGAGAAGCCTTGAACCAGGAGTCAGTCGGTGGTTTAATTCGTTTGGTTCTGATTGTTATCCGTATGGCTGTTTTCTTTATTTTAATTGGCACAATTCTGATGGCGTTTCGTTTTGTTCCCCAGATGGGTTATGCCCGGGGCCTCTTTTTCTCCCTGTTCCACTCAATATCGGCGTTTGGTAATGCGGGGTTCGATCTCTTTGGTAATTATCAGAGCCTGACCCACCTGCCAACTGATTATCTTGTAAATGGTACGATCATGATCCTCTTTATAATTGGCGGCCTTGGCTTTACGGTTATTCTTGAATTAGCCAGAAATCTGAAGTCCCGCGAAAAAATAACTTTACAAACCCGCCTGGTTTTAACTATCAGTTCAATTTTGCTAATAAGTGGCGCTGCCATGGTGCTAATGATAGAATATAACAACCCGGAAACCTTGGGCAGCTTATCACTTGGCGGCAAAATATTTACGGCCTTTTTTACTTCAGCCACACCGCGTACAGCCGGTTTCAGTGTTCTTGACACCGCAGCGCTAACCTACCCAACGCTTTTGATCTTACTTGCCTTTATGTTTATTGGCGCTTCACCCACCTCAACGGGTGGCGGCGTTAAAACGACTACTTTTGGTATAGTTTTTATTACTTTTATCAGTAGTCTTCGGGGGCGAAGTGAACCGGTAGTCTTTTCCCGCCATTTTTCTCTAAACCAGATTATGAAAGCAGTTTCAATTATGAGTGCAGCAGTGGTATTAATTTTTTTATGCACTTTTGTCATGTCTTTCTTTGAAAATAAAGAATTTATAGCCTTATTCTTTGAAGCTATTTCTGCTTTTGGCACTGTCGGTTTAAGCAGAGGCATCACTCCTGAATTAAGTACAGCCAGTAAGATAGCCCTGATTATAACCATGTTTGGTGGCAGAATAGGACCGCTAACTCTGCTGGTAGCACTGGCCAAACAGCATAAAGAAGATGCTTTACATTATCCAGAAGAACACCTGTTGATAGGTTAACTTGCCCCATATTAACAAAATATGTAGGAGGTTTTGAAATTGGGAAAATCGTTTTTAGTAGTCGGCGCCGGAAGTTTCGGCACCAGCGTTGCCCATACCTTGATGGAACTCGACCATAATGTTATGGTTATAGACAGTGATGAAACGCTGGTTCAACAAATCAGCAGCGAAGTAACCGATGCGATTACTGCAGATGCTTCTTCTGAAACTTCTCTTGAGGCTATTGGAGTTGAAGATTTTGATGCTATAGTAGTGGCAATCGGTGTTGACATTCAAGCCAGCATTATGGCAGTAATCCTATTAATTGAGCTGGGCGCAAAATATATAGTGGCCAAGGCTCAGTCAGAACTACATGGCAAAGTTCTCAGAAAAATAGGTGTAAATCAGGTTGTTTACCCGGAAAGGGATATGGGCCAAAAGCTGGCCCGCACTTTAATCGCACCGACTATTATTGATATGATTGAACTGTCCGATGATTATAGTATAGTTGAAGTGCAGGCCCCGAAAGAAATGATTGGCAAAACTCTTTTAGAAATTAACCTGCGCGCCCGCTATGGTGTTAGCGTTATCGCTTTGCGTCGCAGTAACGGGGGCAAAACAATCATTGCTCCGGTAGCAGATGACAAGATTGAAGAAAATGATATTATTGTGGCACTCGGCGAAAATAGCGATTTAAGTAAACTGGACTGGGCCTAAGCCTGATAAGCATCGGAAATATTTTAATAAGGTATTGAGGTGCCAGCTGAGCCAGGATAGAGGAGATCAATTTAATGGCTGATAAAATTACTGACAATAAAAATTGTGCCAATGAAGATGTTGACCATCTTAACAATCACGGCAGCTATCAGGAGAATAAGAAAAAAATTCTTGATGGTTTGAGCCGAATTGAAGGGCAGGTCCGGGGCATACACCGGATGGTTGATGAAGAGCGTTACTGCGTCGATGTGCTGAACCAAATCGCTGCTGCCAGAATGGCCCTGGCGCGTCTGGCCATGTTAATTCTTGAAGATCACACCAAGGGATGTGTCAGCACCGCTATAATAAGAAAAGAAAGCGCTGAGAGCACGATCGAAGAGTTGATGGAGGTAATTAAAAGGCTGCTGTGAACTTGCCAGCAGCCTTTTAATTACTCGTTTAATATTTAGCCGCTTAATTTCCCTAGAAGGCAGCTTCATACCCTGCATTTTTAATCACCTGCAATAGATTCTCTATATCTATTTCAGCTGAATTATAATTAACATAAGCCCTTTCCGCGCCAAGATCCACACGGACCGAACTAACCCCCTTAGTTTGCTGCAGAGCTTTTTCCACATGCTGAACACAGTGATTACAGCTCATACCAGTAACTTTAATCACAGCTTTTTCCTCACTGAGATTTTGGTCTGTCATATTTCTCAACCTCCCTTTTTATAATCTTTATATCTTTCCCAAATTATAATCTTAATGCAGTAAATCCTGGGCAGTTTGTTTTTCACCTTTATGAAGAAGGTAATCCGGTTTGATTTTTACTCTTTTAAGTAGGGTTGAATTCATAACAACACTGATTGAACTGGTTGCCATCGCTGCTGCTCCGATCATGGGGTGCAAAAGGCCAAAAAAGGCTGCCGGAATGGCCAGGGTGTTGTAGAACCAGGCCCAGAAATAGTTCTGTTTAATTTTGCCAAAGGTGGCATTAGAAAGCTTAATCGCCGCGATTACCGCACTGAGTTCACCACTAACCAAGGTTATGTCTGCCGCTTCAATTGCAATATCTGTACCGGTGCCGATGGCAATTCCCACGTTGGCCTGTTTCAGCGCAGGAGCATCATTAATACCGTCGCCAACCATGGCTACCGTGCCAAACTCTTCCTGCAGCTTTCTAATTTGATCAACTTTACCATCGGGCAAAACCTCTGCCAGAACCCTGCTTATGCCAACCTTACGGGCGATGGCGGCTGCTGTTCTCTGGTTGTCACCGGTAATAATTGCCGTCCGCAGCCCCATCTTTTCCAGTTCGGCAATTGCTTCAGTTGAATCTTCCTTCAGGGTATCGGCAACAGCAACAATACCGGCCATTTTACCATCAATGGCAATAAGCATTGCCGTTTTTGCTTCATCTTCCAGCATTTCCATGCTGCCCAAATGTTGGTCGTAATTTATGCCATTTGCTTCCATCAAATTGCGGCTTCCGACAAGAACTTTTTTACCATTAACAATACCCTGAACTCCCATGCCTGTTACAGATGAGAATTCATCAACCCTGTATAGGGCAAATCGATCTGATTTGGCTTTTTCGACAATAGCCGCACCCAAGGGGTGTTCCGAAGCAGCTTCAAGACTGCCGCTATAAATTAATAGATCGGTTTCGGTAACTGAATTAAAAACTATCACGTCAGTTACTTCCGGTTTTCCCTTGGTGATCGTGCCGGTCTTGTCAAAAGCTATAATTTTTACATCTCTCATGGTCTGAATCGCTTCACCTTTTCTGATAAGAATGCCGTTTTCAGCTCCCAAACCACCTCCTACCATAATTGCTGTGGGCGTTGCCAGCCCTAACGCACAGGGGCAGGAAATGACCAAAACAGCAATGGTTGCAAGTAAAGCCAATGAGAAAGGCGGTAAACTAACATTGCTCCAGGGGAAGTTAAAGAATTCCACAATGGGTATAAAGAAACCGGGAAAAAGTGACCATGATACAAAAGCTGCTATTGCAATCAGGATAACAGCCGGAACGAAATAACCGGTTACCTTATCGGCAAATTCCTGGATAGGAACTTTTGAACCCTGGCTTTCTTCCACCATTTTAATAACCTGGGCAAGAAAAGTATCTTTACCAACCTTGGTTGCCTTCACCTTCAATAGGCCCTGCTTGTTGATTGTAGAACCGATTACTTCGTCACCGATCTCTCTTTCCACAGGCAACGATTCACCGGTGGCCATCGATTCGTCCACGCTACTTCTTCCCCCGGTAACAATACCGTCGGTAGGTATTTTTTCACCGGGCCGGACAATCATGATCTGATTCACTTTCAGTTCTTCAACTGGTATCTCAACTTCTTCTCCATCAACCATAATCCTTGCTTTCTTTGCTCCCATTTCCAATAGCTTCTTTATAGCCTGGGAAGCTTTACCCCTGGCTTTAGCTTCAAGAAATCTTCCGACAAGGTGTAAAGTCATAATCGCTGACGCCATCTCGACAAAAGAAGTAATGGGCAACCAAAAAACCAGGAGGTTGAGTAAGTATGGAATCAGGGAACCCATTGATACCAGGGTATCCATATTGGGGTTTAAGTTTTTAACAGATTTAAAACTGCCTAGATGGGTTTCCCATCCGGCAAAGAATATAACCGGAATAGCCAGGGTAAAAATAATAGGCAGGTAGTAGGGAATCTCAACAATAAACATGTGAATGATCATCAGAATCATGATCGGAGCTGAAAAAGAGAGGGCAAACCACATCCGCCGGGCGGCATGGGCCATTTTTTCCATTTCACGATCTTTTTCTTCTGTCCGCTCAATTTCATAAATTTCATAACCGGTATCCTGTACTGTTTTTTTCAGTTCAGCAAGGTTTATGGCACCGGGATTATATTTAATTGTGACTTTCTCAGAAGCAAAATTAACTTTTGCTTCAGTCACACCCTCTTTGCCATTTAAACTTTTTTCAATCCTTTGGGCACAGCTGCTGCAGGTCATACCGGACAGATTAAAGGTGACCGTTGACAGATTATCGTCTGTTAAATCACCCTTGTAGCCGATTTTTTCAATTACCCCGAGCAAAACATTCTCATTTGTCATGGCAGGATCGTATTCTACAAAAGCTTTTTCCATAGCAAAATTAACCTGTGCCGACAACACTCCTTCTGTTTTTTGCAGTGCCTTTTCAACTCGGCCGGAACATGCGGTGCAGCTCATTCCTGATATTTTAATAACGCTTTTTACGGTTTTATCTTTTGTTAAAAGTTTATTCATTATGCATGGCCTCCCTGTACATTCAACATAACAGATATACCCCCCGTGGGTATATTGTATCAGGCTTTCTCTCAGATTGCAACCAGTGTAATATATCAAAAGTATTATGAGGCAACAAAAAAGTTAAGGGAGGCCTCTTTTTAGATGCAGCCTCTCTTTCAAGCCTGCTTTATATTATTCACTGCTCTGTAAGTAAATACTTTCTCACAAAGAACTTAGGAATGATTCGATCAGCGGCGCAGTTTTCTCCGTTTCAAGCAAAAAAGCATCATGGCCGTAGCTTGAGTTGATCTCATGATATGAAACCGGACGAAAATTAGCAACTGCCGCCCGGGCCATTTCCCTGGCAGCAACCGGCGGGTAGAGCCAATCCGATGTGTAGGCAATTAACTGAAGCCTCGCTTCCATAGCGGAAAATGCAGCCGCAAGATCACCATTGCCACAATCGGCTGCATCATAATAATCCATCGCCCTGGTCAGGTAGAGATAGCTGTTGGCATCAAAGCGCTGAACAAATGACCTGCCCTGGTGTTCCAGATAGCTTTCAACAGAAAATTCACCATTTAAACGGAAGCAGGGCTTCGTGCCATTCTGAAAACGCCGCCCAAATTTACCTTCCATTGATTCATAGGAAAGGTAAGTGATATGGCCGAGCATGCGGGCAAGTTCCAGTCCTCCGTCGGGATGTTTTCCCCCGTAATACTGCCCGTTGTTAAAATCGGGATCTTTAAATATAGCCTGCCGGCCTACAGCATTAAACGCAAGCCCCTGTGCTCCCAGGCGTGCTGACGAAGCAAGTATAACAGCTGATCTGACCCTTTCCGGATAGCCGATCGCCCAGGCTAATGCCTGTTGTCCACCAAGTGATCCCCCAGCCAGGGCAAGCAGTTTTTCTATACCGAGGTGATCCTGCAACCTTAGGTGCAGGCGAACAATATCATCAACAGTGATAACCGGAAAATCAAGACCATAAGGCTTGTTACTATTAGGGTTTTTCTCCCAGGGGCCTGTTGTTCCGTAACAACTGCCTAAAATGTTTGCGCAAACAACAAAATAGCGGTTGGTATCAAAGGCTTTACCGGGTCCGATTGAGCTATCCCACCAGCCTGGCCTGTCTCTGCGCCAGGGTCGATTGTCTTTCTCCCAATTGAGATCCCAGCCGGCGGCATGCGCATCTCCCGATAGGGCATGCAGAATAAAGATTGCATTGTCTTTTTTGGCGCTGAGAACGCCATATGTTTCATATTCTACAGTAACCGGCGCAATTGTAGCCCCGCAATCAAGCGGCAGAGGGTTGTTACCGTCGGCAAGAATTACCCGCTGCGGTTTTACCCAGCCTACTGAACTTGGCGAATCAGGCAGGTCAAAACCGTCTTTTTTTTCAAGGCAGGCATTGAGCGGATCTGTCATCTTAACTGCTCCCCTCTTTATTGCCCTTTTGACTCTCTACAAGAGCCTGATCAAGATCCTCAATTATGTCATCAGAATCTTCCAGCCCTACTGAAAGACGGATGTAATCCTCAGTTACACCGGTTATAATACGCTCTGCAGGAGAAAGTTGTTTGTGGGTGGTGGATGCCGGGTGAATGATCAGGGTTTTGGCATCGCCGATATTGGCCAGGTGCGATATTAGTTTTACAGAATTGATCAGTTTAATGCCCGCTCCAAGATCACCTTTGACGCCAAAACCAAGGATTGCCCCGACGCCGCGGGGTAGTATTTCACTTTGATAAATATGATCCGGATGGCTTTCAAGACCGGGGTAATTAACCCAGGAAACAGCAGGGTGCCGCTCAAGCCATTTAGCCACGATCATTGTATTCTCACAATGTGCTTTCATACGCAGAGGCAGGGTTTCAAGTCCCTGAAGAAATAGAAAGCTGTTAAATGGTGAAAGGCAAGGCCCTAGATCGCGCAAGAGCTGAACTCTGGCCTTGGTGATATATGCAGCGCCACCTGTGCCTGATGCACCGAATGAATCCCAGTAGCATATGCCATTGTAAGTCGGGTCGGGTTCGGTAAATTCGGGGAACTTTCCATTGGCCCAGTTAAATGTACCTTTTTCAACAATTGCTCCCCCAATTGAATTACCATGGCCACCGATAAATTTGGTCAGGGAATGCACAATGATATCGGCGCCATGTTCGAAAGGACGAAGCAGATAAGGTGTGGTGACTGTATTATCAACTACCAGGGGCAACCCATTTCGATGGGCTATTTCACTTATTTCTTTAATGCGGGCAATTCTGTTTTTCGGATTTCCAATCGATTCTAAGTAAATGGCCCTGGTATTTTCGTCAACGGCTTCTGCAAAACTGGCGGGCTTGGTTGGGTCGGCAAAACGAACTGTAATGCCGAGACGAGGCAGTGTATAGGCAAACAGATTGTAAGTGCCCCCGTAAAGATGGCTGCTGCTTACTATATTCTGTCCGGCACTGGCGAGATTAAGAACAGCCAGAGTGATAGCCGCCTGCCCTGAAGAGATGGCCAGGGCTGCACTGCCGCCTTCTAAGGCAGCAAGGCGCTTTTCCAATACATCTGTAGTAGGATTCATAATCCGGGAATATATATTACCGGCCGCCTCTAAACCAAAAAGGGCAGCGGCATGATCAACTGATTCAAATAAATACGACGTGGTCTGATAAATTGGCACTGCGCGCGACCCTGTGGCAGGATCAGGCTGGTGACCGGCATGCAGCGCAAGTGTAGAAAATCCTTTAGTCATTTTTTGTACCTCCTGTTTACTAATAGATAAATCAATATGAAACTAGTAAGATGCAAAAAAGTGATTTGATCATATTCCAGTGATGCGAAGAATATGAGTAACGCTTAGATCACTCTAAACACCCTGCTAATGCTTCTTTATTTTATCTTTAGAGGAGGTACATGGCGGATAACCCGCCCCGGTTGGTGTAGAGATGTGGAGAAGCGACAGAAACCCGGAAACATTGATCACCACATAGTTTAAATGAGTCATCTTTTAAAACCGGTGATTTATGGCGGTTCATTAGCGCTTCTCCTTTCTGATACAATTCCTATTGATTTACTATTATTATAAAAGTAATAATACACCCCCGCGTTATTATTGTCAACAATAATTTTGTTTATTGTTTATGCCGCACTGTCAAGGTCTTTCATTTCGCGGCGATCAGAGGTGCTGCCTGCCAGCAATGCAATTATTATCGCCAGAGCAATCAAACCAATCGCCAGATATGCTGCCGGCACTACAGTATCGAGCAGAATATTCAGGGCATATCCGGCAGTAAATGCTGTAACAATCATAATCAGGGCAGATTTAAACATATCTTTCACGCCCATTTCTTTAACTAACACCGTAAAGGTTGCGGCGCAGGGGAAATAGGCGGCCAGAACGACTGCGCCGATCACAAACTGACGCGCATCAAGTCCAAGTGGAACAAGCATAGCAACTGCAACATCTTTTCGCAGGAAACCAATTAATAAAGTTGAAACTGCTTCACCGGGTAGCCCCAGAACCCCGGTTATAACCGGAGTGAAGATAAAGCCCAGGTAATCAACAACACCACTTGTGTAAAGAATATTTACAAGCAAAATACCGCCGAGAATATATGGCGTAGCATGTATGACTAAACCCTTAATTCTCATCCCTAACTTTTTAACCTGAGCCTGAAAGCTGGGAATACGATAGGGGGGTATTTCAACTACCATCGAGGGAGTATAACCGGGCATAACCCGATCGATAATTAGACCGAGAACTACCCAAATAAAGAATAAGCTGGCAAACACCACGGCAAGATATTCCGCACCGAATCGACCAACAAGGCCTACAATCATAGCAAGTTGAGCCATGCAGGGAACAGCAACAGCCATCAGAGTGCAGACAATAAATTTTTCCCGGCGGCTTTCAAGATTGCGTGTAGCCAGCGCAGCCGGAACATTGCAGCCGAAACCCAGGACCATTGGAATGATCGAATAACCGTGCAGACCCACCCTGTGCAAAGCCCGATCAGCCATTACCGCCAACCGGGGCAGGTAACCAGAGTCTTCAAGAAAGCCAAGCACCAGGTAAAATACGGTCAGGAAGGGAAGCACAACTCCGAACTCAACAAATACTCCGGTTGTTAAAACTCCCAGTGATTCTTCAAATTCAATCTGCCCGTTTATCAACCTACCGATAAAAATGTTATGTATAAAGCCATCCCCACCCATGAGATCACTCAGATAAACGAGCAAAGGTTCATACAAGCCTGCAAATATGTAGTTTTCAAGGAATCCGGCGATAAGCTCACCGATGCCGATGACAATCTGGAAGGCCAGGAACAGCACCAGGGCTGCAATAGGTATGCCGGTAAGAGGTTTCAAACTGGCATCCTGCAGGCTTTCAAGCCAGGTATGATGGTGGTGAACAACCTCCTGGACTTCACTGATTATGCTTCCTACATAAGCCCAGCGTTGCGACATATCCTGAATTTCAATTTCGCGGTTACGGGCTCGCGGAAGCGCTTCAACGAGATCCTTTAAACCCTCGCCACTGACCGCCACGGTTGGAATAACAGGTATATCAAGCAGTTTTTCCAGTTTTTCTATATTGATTTTAACCCCTTTGTGCGCTGCTTCATCCACCATGTTCAAGGCAACGATCACAGGCACATCTTGTTCCAACACCTCGGTTGTTAACAAAAGATTTCGTTCAAGATTTGTGGCATCAACGACGTTTATAACAATATCAGCCTGGTCAACCA
>JAABTH010000035.1 GCA_011389985.1 Bacillota bacterium | reverse complement strand
CGGAGCCTTTCAAGAAAGTTTGACGGAGATAATATTTTTATTTTCCTTCCTGGTGATTATTGTAACGGCATCCCTGATGTTATTCGAATTTGTCTGGGAGGATTGACTGCATGACATGAATGTGGCAAATTAGGTAATAGTGAATATTAAGTGAGAGGTTAATAAATGCGAATGTTAATTATGAAATATATTTTAGGGTTATGGATGATTCTTGTCCTTCTGGGCGCTTTTCTGTACGCTCCTTCTGCAATGGGTTTGGGGCACCTTTCCCGTATAATTATTTTTCATGTTCCTCTGGCCTGGGCGGGAGTCTTAGCTTATCTTGTTTCAATGATCCATAGTATTAGCTACCTGAGAAAAGGATTATATACCAGTGATCAGAAAGCAGCAGTTAATGCTGAAATCGGGCTTATTTTTACTGTGCTGGCAACGATAACAGGGGCAATTTTTGCCAGGTATACCTGGGGCATGTATTGGAACTGGGATCCCCGCCAGACTTCAATATTTGTTCTTCTTTTGATTTACTGTGCTTATTTTGTTTTACGCTCGGCGGTAGAGGAAGATGATAAACGGGCGCGGTTGGCCTCTGTATTCAGTATTTTTGCATTTATTTCAGTTCCTTTTTTGGTTTTTATTATTCCAAGGGTTTATGCTACTTTGCATCCTGATCCTATAATCAGTGTTGAATCGGGATTTCAGATGGATCCAAAAATGTTTCAGGTGTTTTTGGCTTCACTGGTTGGGTTTACAGGAATCTATGCCTGGATTGCCAATCTCAGCTCCCGCTACCTTTTGTTAAAAAGCAAACTGGAAGGAGATATAGACAATGTCTGATCTTTACATAGTTTTAACCGTAAGCCTTGTTTCATGGGTAGGTATATTTATTTACATGCTTCGTTTGGATCTGCATCTAAAAAAACTGGAGAAAAAATATGAAGAATAAGTGGATTATTGGCGTAATTATTATAATAATATTTGGCGGTTTTGCTTTTTATACATTTAGCTCATCTCTGAGTCCGTATGTAACTCTTGCTGAAGCTGCTGAAAGTTCAAGGCAGGTCCAGGTAATTGGCAATATTGTCAGAGACCATGAGGTACAATTTGATGCAGAAGCCGGTGTGCTGCAATTTTACCTGGTTGATGAGGAAGGGACAGTGGCTTCTGTTCACTATAAAGGCCCCAGACCTGACAACCTGGAAGAATCTGAAAATATAGTAGTAGTAGGTCAATACATTGATGGAAATTTCCAGGCTGAAAAGTTACTGGTTAAATGCCCTTCCAAATATGAACAAGCAGAGGAAGATGAACTATGATTGGAAATATAGGAATATTACTTGCCTTTATTTCAGCCCTGTTAGCAGGGATTCTTTTTTTCCGGCAGGCCTCTACAAAAGTTACTGCTTCTTTAAATATTAAAAAATATGCATTGTTTTTTTATCACTTGCATACCCTGGGTATAACAGTTTCAAGTTTATATTTACTCTATGCGCTTATAACCCACAAGTTTCAATATTATTATGTTTATGCCCACTCAAATCTTAGCCTTCCCCTGGAATATCTCGTTTCTGCTTTTTGGGCCGGGCAGGAGGGCACTTATTTACTCTGGGCTCTTTTGGTAGCTTTATCAGGTTATATCTTGATAAAAAAAGAAAAAGAGCTTCTGTCAGCGATAATGCCATTTATGCTCTTGGCGCAATTATTTTTACTACTCTTTTTGATTCTTGAAAATCCGTTCTTCCATTTGGGACAACCTCCCCTGGATGGAATGGGTTTAAACCCGCTTTTAATGGATCCCTGGATGGTCATTCACCCTCCGGTTGTTTTTGTCGGGTATGCTTTGCTCACGATTCCTTTTGCCTATGCTGCAGCTGCGCTCTGGAAGAAGGATTGGAATAAAGGTTTTCTGCGTGCTTTACCCTGGGCCGGCGCCGGATGGTTGTTTCTTGGTGCGGGCATTTTAATTGGAGGAGCCTGGGCCTACAGGGTTTTAGGCTGGGGCGGCTACTGGGGCTGGGACCCTGTCGAAAACGCATCATTAATCCCCTGGTTAACCGGGACAGCGCTGGTTCATGGTCTGGTCGGTCAAAAACAAAAAGGTTTGTATGTAAGAAGTAATCTGCTGCTATCAATAATTACTTATGTGTTGATTATTAGTGCATCCTTCTTGACGCGTAGCGGTGTTATGGCAGATTACTCTGTTCACGCTTTTGCCGAAACTACTCTAACATATTTTATTGGTTTATACTTACTCGTATTTTTGTCTCTAGGTTTGATTCTATTTATTTGGCGTATAAAACTTCTCCCCCGGGGTATCAATTCTGCCGGTTTATTGTCCAGGCAAAGCAGTTTTGGCCTAACCCTGGTCATTCTAAGCGTATCGGCAGCACTGGTATTACTGGGCACATTATCTCCTGTTCTTACCGGCCTTTTTGGTTCTCCGGCCAGTGTCGGTGAATCTTTTTATTTGCAAACTAATGCTCCCCTGGTATTTATTCTGTTCATAATATTGGCAGTGTGCCCCATTTTGGCCTGGAAAAATAAAAGTAGATCCGAAATATTTTCTTCTTTAAAGTTATCATTAATAATATTGCCTCCGGGATTGTTTATAGGTTATATCTCCGGTATAAATACTTTTTCCGGACTTGTTTTTCTTGCGATTATACTGTTTGCTTTAGCGGCAAACTTGCTTTATTTTATAAAAAAATTAAAAAGGGGCATTAAATATGGTGGCGGGTACCTGGCTCACATGGGTCTTGCTTTAATGTTTATCGGAATATTAGGATCTACCGTTTATACTGAATCAAGAGTTCTTTCACTGAGCCTTGATCAACCGGTTGAAGCGCTTGGTTATGAATTTACTTATCTGGGAGTAGAAAGCGAGGGCATTAACAGTTATCTGCAGGTCCGGGTTAAAGAAGGTGACAATACCTATATTACGCGTCCAAATATATATATTGCCGGAGACCGGCCGATGCGTTCACCCGGAATAAAACGCAGTATTTTAAAAGATCTTTATATCAGCCCTCTTGACCTGCAAATGGCAGAAACCGGTGAATACTTCATTCTTGCCAAGGGAGAGGTTTATGAACTGAAGAATTATAAGTTCACCTTCCGTGGATTCACCTTTGAGCAGCATTCCGGCAGCAACGTAATTGAAGTCGGAGCGCAGCTTGATGTTGAATATGAAAATATTGTAAAGGAATACACGCCCATGCTAAGACAGGACCCGACAGGACGCGCCAGTATTCCAGCTGTTCTGGAAGGCGGGGAAACCTTAATCATCGATGAAATTGATGCCGATAGGGGTCTGGTTCGTCTTTTTATAGAAGGCGGTGATTGCTGCCTCCAGGAAGAATTATTCGTTGTGGAAGTGAAAACGAAACCTCTGATAACTGTATTAATTCTGGGAACAATAATGCTGGTTATGGGAACAGCCCTCTCTGTTTGGCGAAGGTTTAAAGCGACGGAAAATTGATATTAGTAAACGTTATGGGTATAACAAGTATTTTTGGGTAATAATCATTATTGTTTTCAAGAGCTTGCCGTGATATAATGCATAATGTAAGACAATTAATTCATTAAAAAATATATATTATCTATGGCGCAGCTTGTTAAATAATTCTCAATCAATCTTTTTTTGAAAAGGGGGCGGTGGGGTTTTGGCGAAGCGTAAAAAAGAATCCCTGATTTACCTGGTATCATCCCTGGTAATAATATTAGCTGTTATGCTCTTATATGTGAATACTGCGCCGGTTTTAAGTGCAACCCCCAGCGATGGTTGTATGGTTTGCCATCTTGATGCAGATGTGATCGAATCAATGTATGATGCACCTGTAGCTGCAGGGGGTGGCGGCTGAGGTGTTGCCGGGCCTCAGTTAGGGGCTACTGAATTATTTTATGTAAATCCTGAATTTATTGAAACAGTGCATGGTGAGCTGGGCTGCATTACCTGTCACGGTGGTGAAAATGTAAGTGTTAAAGCTGAAGCTCATGCCGGAATGGAAGTACACCCTTCTGCAGTTGACTCAGGAGCGCTGTGCGCATTATGCCATGAGGAAATCGGAGATACTTTCAGCACTTCGATCCATCATACTATTCAGGGTATAAGAGTTGGCCTGGAAGACTTTTCACATCCCGGAGCCACAACAGAAGAAGGCAGCCCGTTACAGCTGGCTTTTGATAATAACTGTTATAAATGCCATTCAGATTGTGGCACCTGCCACGTCAGCAGGCCAAAAGCATACACCGGGGGACTTCATTCTGAGCATATGTTTGCAAAAACCCCGCCAACTGAAGATACCTGTTATGGCTGCCATGGGGCTCGTACAGCAGGTGAATATATGGGCCTGGTTGGTTATGCAACAGATCTTCATTATGAAGCAGGTATGGATTGCATTGATTGTCATGATGTAAACAATTTCCATGGCTCAGGTGAAGAGGAAATCCGTAAATATGATGCCGATCTTCCCAGTTGCAATGATTGCCACGGTAATGTATACGAAGAGACAGATATAGAGGCACACAATGTTCACTCTGAAGATCTGATGAACTGTCAGGTATGTCACGGTTCAGCCAATAACAATTGCTACGATTGCCATACAGTCCTTGAAGACGATGGTTCTGTTGCAGGGATAGTTGATGAGTCAAGAATAATGTTTAAAATTGGCTTAAATCCCCAGCCTACGGAAGAGCGGCCTTACAAGTATATATCATTAAGACATATGCCGACCGCACCGGATACTTTCAAAGATTTAGGGTTAGAGGAGTTGCCAAATTATCACGATTATCCTAACTGGAAATATTCACCTATGCATAATGTTCAGCGCCTTACAATACAGAATGAAAGTTGTGATGGCTGTCATGGTAATGAATATATTTTCCTCAGTGAAGATGATTTGAGGGAAAATGACAGTGAAGCCAATCTTCAGCTGGTAGTTAGAGATATTCCCTGATAGCTGCTTCAGCAGCTAAATTAAACACTGGATGCTCATAAGAGTTGAAGAGCTTAATTTGTTTAGCTCTTCAAGATAATAAATAGATAGAAGCTAAATTACAAACAGGAGGTTTATGTATGAAAAAGATTTTTAGTATGCTTTTAGTTTTATTGTTCATGGGAGCCATGGTTTTTGGATTGATCGGCTGTGGTTCAGAAACTGCTGTTGATACTCCCGAAGAAGAAGCTGTTGAAGAAACAGGCGAAGAAGAGGAAGAGCAAGAAGAACAGGAAGAATCACTCGATCCTGCAGATGTCGTACTGGCTGCCGCACAGGCATATTTTCCTGCGACTGCTGACAGTAATAACATTATGTCTTCTGATGATTTAAAGGCTATGATTGATGACAACCCAAACTCTGTCATGGTCCTTGATATTCGCAGTGCAGAAGACTTTGAAGCAGGTCATATTGAAGGCGCCGTTCATAGCGCATGGGCTGAAGTCGGTCAGATTATGGATCGCATCCCCCGCAATCGTCCAGTTGTTGTTGCCTGTTATTCAGGGCAAACTGCAGGTCAAACTGTAAGTGTTTTAAGAATGGCTGGCTTTGATAATGTGGTTTCTCTGGCTTCCGGTATGACTTTCGGTTGGGGAGCTGAAGGAGCAGGTTATGCTACGGATGGAACAGGTATGGAAGCAGCAGCCGATCTTTCAAGCGCTTCTTCACCTTCAAATGAAGAAGAAGAGATTCTGTGGGAAGTTGCCCATGATTATTTCTCTGCAGTTGCTACGAGCAATAACATTATTCCGGGTCCTGAACTTAACGAAGCTCTTGAAACTAATCCAAATTCTTTTTACGTGTTAGATATACGTGCTCAGGATGATTATGATGAAGGCCATATAGTCGGTTCTGTTCACAGCGCCTGGAGCGAGGTAGGTAACATCTTGGCTGATCTGCCAAGCACACGTCCAATTGTTGTGGCCTGCTACTCCGGCCAGACTGCCGGCCAAACCGTAGGAGTTCTTCGTATGCTTGGATATGATGCTTTGTCTCTTAAGTTTGGTATTCGCGAAGGTTGGGTTAAGAGAGAAGGTCTTCCCCTCGTAACTGAATAAGACACTGCAGTTAAAGTATTAAGATTGCAATAGGCCGACTCTTTATGGGTCGGCCTTTATATTTGCCGGTTCATAACCTGGTTATTATTGACCAAAATCAAATTTAAAGATAAAGTAAAGAGCGTAAAAATGTAAATTCGATTATTGTCAGATCATATGCTTTGATCAGGCAAGTTGTACCGGGAGGATATTTATGGATCATCACATAGATTCTTTGGGAGATATTTGCCCAATTCCCATTATTAAAATAGAGCAGAAACTTAAAGTGGCCAATCGATCTGATCGAATTATTCTTGAATCTGATCACAGTTGTTCAACCTCCAGTGTAGTGAACCATTTCATAACTAAGTATGGATACCCTGCTGAAATTATCAAAGTTGCTGAAGGAATTTGGCATATCGTTATTACAAAAACATCCTGAGAGACGAGGGCTTAATGTTGGAATTACCTGTAGTGTCAAGTGACATAAACACTAAAACACGTCAGAGTTACTGGGCGGTAATAGTTTTACTTCTAGTTGTGATGGCAGTTATTTACTTAAGCGGGTTGAATCAGGAAGCTTCTGTGACAACTATTTTTGGTTTTATATTCGGTTACATATTGCAGCGATCGCGCTTTTGTTTTGCAGCCGGCTTTCGTGACATTTTTATGATCCGCAATGCTACCGTTTCGAGAGCTATTCTTTTTTTAATCCTCTTAACAAGTATTGGGTTCTTTATAGTGCACTCGATCAAAGGCGGTTTATTGCCTGAATATGGTATTATTTACCCTCTTGGTTTACACACAGTTGTCGGAGGTCTTCTTTTCGGATTTGGACTGGTAATTGCCGGCAGCTGTGTAACAGGATGCCTGATGCGAATGGGGGAAGGTTACCTGATGCAGTGGTGTACCTTTCTCGGATTGTTAATAGGTTCTGCCTTTGGCGCCTGGAATCTGGCCTGGTGGGGGCCAAGATTCATTGAATCTGCGCCGGTAGTATTCATTCCCGCTGTAATTGGCTGGCCTTTTTCCATAGCTTTATATGTCATTACAATTACAGCTCTCTATCTATTTTCAGTATGGTACGAAAAAGGAACGTTGAAAGACTATAATATATTTAAATTTGAATTAGATAGATCAATGATTATATCGGGTCTTAGATCTATAAACGGTATGATCTTTAAAGGGGCTAACTGGTCTTACACACTAGGTGCTGTAGCTTTGGCATTGACCAATATTCTGTTGTTTGTATTTTGGGGTAAACCAGCCGGAATAACAAGTGGCTTAACTCATTTTACGGGATGGATAAGCAGTCAGATCGGTTTTACTCCTCACAACTGGTATTATTTTGAAAAATTAATATTTCTAGAGAGCAGCAGAATCTATCTCCAACATCCATTGCTTTATCTTGCTACGGCAATTGTATTTGGCTCATTTTTTGCAAGCCTGATGCATCGTGAGTTTAGAATACGTCGGCCAAAATCAATTAAGTTTATATTTTCCGGATTAACAGGAGGAGTGCTGCTTGGGTATAGTTCACGGGTAGCTATGGGTTGTAATTTTGGCGGCTTATGGAGTGGGGCAAGTTCTTTTTCATTGCATGCATGGGTTTTTGGACTGTTTATATTACTTGGAGCATACTTCGGAGGAAAATTTTTCTTAAAATACCTAATTTAAACTTCGTATCTAATAGTAAAGCTTCTCAGCAAAAACCTCTTTCTTTGGATGTAATTAGCTCAATAAAAGTTTTATGAGACACTTTTTTTGATTCTTTACGATAAAGCAAATTGAAATCGTGTTTGAATTTTATATTTTTTAGTGGTATATTTTTTAAAATTTTGTGACGCAGCTCTTTCCGCAGTGACATGACCGGTAAAAGAGTAAGACCCATATCTGATGAGACAGCAGATATAATTGCATTACCTGTGGTTAGCTCATAGATAATATTAAAATCCTGTGAGGATAATCCTTTTGCAGCCACAATCTGTTCAAAAGTAGCTCTAATTCCTGAACCGTCTTCTCTCATAATCAGGGGTAGCTCAGTTAATTCATCCAAACTTATGCTGGTTAGATTTTTGTATTGCCCTGTACAACTTGCAACCAGAATTAGTTTAGTTTGAGCGATTTTTTCTGTAATAATATCTTCACTAACCAGCTGTTTCTGCAGATCACTGCAAATCGGACCTTCAATCAGGGCAATCTCAACCCGACGGCTGATTATTTTTTCAATAACCTGCTGCGAATTACCCAGATCTATTGTGATATTGTAACCGGGGTATCGTCCTCGGTAAATAAGTAGTGTACATGGAAGAGCTGAATTGCCTACTGTGCTTGAAGCGCCAACTGTTAAATCTTCAATTGGATTACGACTTAAGTCAATCTCTCTTTCTATACTCGCTAGAAGTGCAAGTACTTTTTGTGCCTCACCGTATACAAAAAGGCCTGTTTCTGTGGGTGTAACGCCTTTGTTGGTACGGTCCAGAAGCTGAACTTGATAATGTTCCTCCAGTTCTTGGATCTTTAGGCTTATCGCCGGTTGGGTTACGAAAAGTTCTTTTGCTGCCCGGGATATGCTTCCAGATTCAACAACTGTGCAGAAAGTAGATAAATGGCTCAGATCCATATTAATACTCCCGATATTATTTAATTGATAGCATTACATGTAAAAATTATACCATAAGGCTTGGAAACAACAATAGAATGTTAAAAATTTCACAATAAGTAATGCTTATGGCTATATTTATTAATTATGAAAGCACTAAAAATAATGCTGAAATATCCCATGATATAAGGATAAATTATACTTTAGGTCATTAATTGCTATTATATTCTGATAAGTTTAAGTGCAGCATCATTCTGCTATAATAGCTATGTTGTTTTTAAATTTTCCTATTCAGCATGGTTATTATTAAGTTGTTATTGTTTATGAATGTATGTGAAGATGTGAACAAGCAGAAAAGTCGCAGGGGGGTGATTTAGACTTAAGTTAGTTGTTTATAGTTGATTTATTTAAAAGAGTTGAGCAAGGTATTTTAGTTTTTATTTTAGTAGATTAGGGGTGGTTATTAGTGACGGTAAAATCATTTGACCGGGGTGTATTTCTTCCCCACTATAAAGAGTACACGGAGAACGATCCGATAACAACCATCTCTCTGCCTTCAGAGGTTGTGATTCCCCTGCACCAGCATATTGGAGCACCCTGCAAAGCAGTGGTCCAGGTAGGGGACAAGGTGAAGACAGGGCAGAAAATCGGAGAAAGTGATGCCTTTGTTAGCGCGTCAGTTTTTGCCAGTGTAGATGGAACAGTTGTGGCAATTGAGCCGCGGCCTTCATTTACCGGTGGCAAGGTTGAGAGTGTGGTAATTGAAGTTTCTCCACATCAGGAGGACCCGCAGTGGTCTGAACGTGATTTAGAACAACTAAACAATGATCAAATTAAACAGGCAATCAAAGATGCCGGTATTGTCGGTATGGGTGGTGCAGCGTTTCCGACCCATGTAAAGCTGAGCCCTCCAAAACCGATTGATGCCGTGATTATTAATGCCTGCGAATGTGAACCATTTTTAACCTGCGATCATCGGATTTTGGTCGAAATGACTGATGAGCTGGTTGAAGGCGCTAAATTGATCCAAAAACTCATTAATGCCGACAAACTTTATTTTGGGGTTGAAACAAACAAGCCCGATGCGATTGAAGCACTTAACAGCAAACTGACTGCCGAGGAAACAATTGAGGTTGTTCCATTAGATGTTAAGTATCCGCAGGGTTCAGAAAAACAGTTGATTAAAGCGGTTCTTGATCGCGAAGTGCCTCCCGGAAAATTACCACTTGAAGTGGGAGTAGTAGTCCAAAATGTAGGCACAGCAGTTGCTGTCTATGAAGCCTGCCGTTATGAAAAACCTCTTTATGAACGGGTTCTAACGGTAACCGGCGATGGGGCAGCTAAACCTGCTAATGTTAAAGTGCCTATCGGAACAACAATTGGTCACGTTATCGAGCAGTGTGGTGGCTTCAAGGACGATAAGGAGCCCGGGAAGGTTGTCATGGGCGGTCCGATGACCGGTTTTGCCCAGACCAGGCTCGATATACCGGTTGTTAAGGGAACCAGCGGAATCCTGCTTTTCTCCGAAGAAATGCTGGTGAAGAGCGAGCATAGGCCCTGTGTGCGCTGCAGCAGGTGTGTTGTTCACTGCCCAATGTATCTTTACCCCAACTCGATCAGTGTAAATGCTGAAAGGGGACTTTATGATCAGGCAGTTGAATGGGGCGCAATGGACTGTTTTGAATGCGGAATTTGTGTCTATGTCTGTCCGTCCAACCGACCGATAGTCCAACTGGTGCGTGATACCAAGAAAGCCCAGGCAGCAAAATAGAAAGCTTATGATTTGTCATTTATCAGTGCATTTATGTAGCATTTATTAAGGAGGGATCCGACTTTGAGTAGCGATTTAAACTTAAGTTTCAACACATCGCCTCACCTGAGGGGTAAAAATACCGTTTCGCAGGCGATGTATGATGTAATTATTGCTTTGCTGCCAATCAGTGCAGTTGCAGTATATATCTTTGGAATCAGTGCTGTATTCACCATTGCAGTCAGCCTTGTAGCAGCGACATTAACCGACCTTGGTTTCAGGAAAATGCTGGGACGCTGGAATACTCCTTTTGACGGCAGCGCTCTGGTGACAGGATTATTGATTGCCCTCACATTTTCTGTAGAGGTATCCTGGTGGACCCTGGTTATTGCTAATGTCATCGGCATTGGTGTTGCCAAGGAACTGATGGGCGGAATTGGCTGGAATCGTTTTAACCCGGCGCTTTTCGGCAGAGTATCCGGTATACTCTTTGCCGGTTTATTTTTTAACCAGGTTAACACTACCTTTGCCCCATTAGGCTACCAGGCGGGAACGGTAGATGTTGTTACCCAGGCAACTCCCCTGGCTTTACTGAAAATGGGAGCAGAAATGCCTTCCATGGTCCAGATGCTTGTTGCCAACCAGGGTGGCGGTTTGGCTGAAGTTTCCCCGTTGGCCTTGTTAATCGGTGGAGTTTATCTCTTCATCAGGGGCCATCTCAAGTGGCATATTCCGGTTTCAATCATCGGAACTGTGCTTGTTATCGGTCTTATATTTGAAGGTCCGGAACTGGCCATTTATCATATCTTAGCCGGTGGTTTAATGCTCGGGGCCCTGTATATGGCAACCGACTGGGTCAGCAGCCCGGTAACACCCAAAGGTATGGTGATCTTTGGTGTGGCCATCGGGATACTAATCATGTTATTCCGCCTGGTACTTTCACCAACAGAGGGAACCGCTTTTTCAATTCTGATCATGAATGCCTTTGTACCGATGATTGATCGCCTGACCAAGCGGCCTGTTTTCGGTGAAGTAGCAGCAAAAGCGCAGGCCCAGGCTGTTTCTGCTGAAACTGCCGGTAAACCTGCTTAATAAGTAAGATAGAATT
>JAABTH010000034.1 GCA_011389985.1 Bacillota bacterium | reverse complement strand
TCTTCAAACTGAATGCGGACATGATCGTATTTACAGCGTAGCCCCTTCACTTTTTCACTGTATCGCCCATGCTGTATAGCTTCCAGGTAAGCTTTATCAGCTTCCATTTTAATTATCTCCTCCTGCTTTTAATAACTTGTCTGCTTCACGTATAGCGGCGAAAGCATCCTTGCCATAAGTGTCGGCTCCGATCTCTCGGGCAAAATCATCTGAAGTAGGAGCGCCGCCTATCATCACTTTCACTTTCTGACGCAGACCTTTTTGCTCGAGCTCTTTAACAACATCTTCCATGTTGATCATCGTTGTATTTAACAGGGCTGAAAGGCCAATAATATCAGCGCCCTCTTCTTCTGCCACTTCAACTATCCTGGCTGCGGGCACATCAATACCCAGGTCTGTTACACTAAACCCGGCTCCTTTAAGCATAATTGCAACCAGGTTTTTGCCAATATCGTGTAAGTCTTTCTCAACAGTAGCCAGGACTATTTTACCCTTCCCGCCACTCTCACCTTTTCCAACAAGGTGAGGTTCCATCACTTCCATGCCTGCTTCAACAGCTTCAGCAGCTGTCAGCATGTCGGGAATAAAGTATTCACCACTTTCATATTTTTCACCAACCATCTCCATGCCACGGCTTAAACCTTCGAGCAGAATTTTGTCAGGTTCAATTCCTTTTTCCAGAGCGTCCCCGACAAGTTCGGCTACACCAGGTTGCCCTACAGTGCCTTCTTCTATGCCCTCATCATCTTTATTACGGCGACCCTGTAAAACATTATCAACAATCATTTCAATTATATCTTTGCTCATCTATTTAACCTCCCTGTAAGGATTGAGTCTGGGCAGCAGCCCGGGTATTTTATCAAAGATGCGGTTGCAGATTTCTTCAGAGAGATGCTTTACCTCTGTTTGCTCCATTTCTTTTATTTTCTCATGAGCCAGCAGCAGGGTTTGATCCTGGTCTTCAAGCTCTCCTTCGAATGGGAACCCGCTAAATATTTCACCCCTGCGCAGCATTCCTCTTGCATACCGGGCATACATCCTGTAAGGACTGTGCATAACCTCTTCAACCACTTTTTTTGTTTTTTCAACAGTGTCGCTGCTTACACCGCTTTCGCGTTGTAAGAACTTAATCATGCCGATTTGGTGGTTATCAAGCAAGGCCTGCTCGGGACAAAATGTCTGAGTTTTATCAAGCAACCCGAAAGCATAGTGAACCAAGCCTGGGGCAGCCAAAGGGACCATTGTGTGAGTGAGCATCTTCTCCATGGTCGCCTGGATACCGGGCACTTTGGCATCACCCACACCGGCGGTTGAATAACAGGGCACTTTATAATAGCGTGCCATCTGGGCACAGGCCATGGTATAGTGACAAAATTCAGGCACTCCATACATGTCATGCAAATCATCCATTCTGGCCCGCACGGGAACTGCGCCGTATATAACAGGCGCACCCGGGTTAGCCAGCTGATTTATGGTAATGCCGGCCAAAGCTTCGGCATTTACCTGGGCTACCATACCTACATCATCAATGGGAGCAGTTGAACCACCCTGAGGCGAAGTCGATATTACTACAGGCAAACCGAGCCTGGCAATAGCGATAAGCTTTTCTGCAGTCTCATCAACAACCTGCAGCGGACTTTTAATAACACTCGTAATAAATGCAACCAGAGGATTCTTTCTTAATTCATCACTGCCACCGGCAATTATTTCAGCCATTTTAACCACTTTTTCCAGCTGTTCGAGATCAGCTACTCCGCTTATAACCGGTTTGGTCAGATTATTAAGGGCAGCAAAAAATACATTTACATCTTTATTGTCAGTAGTAATATCCGCATCCTGTACATTAACGTTTCGGATAAAGAAATCGAGGTTTTCAAATTGATCGGCAAGATGGGCCGAACGGCAGAGGAGCTCAAGATTGCCCCGCTTTTTTTTCATGATGGGAAAGACTCTTTCTCCTTTATTATCTTTGGAGATATAGGTTTCAGGTTCAACTTCAAGCCAATAATTTGTTTCTGAACCGGATCCAAAATGAACACGGGTCTTTTCAGCATCAAGTACTACCCTGTTTTCGGGAACACGGGCACCAAGTGTTACTTTTGACGGGGCTGTTTCAAGGGCTTCTTTTACCGCTCCCGGTGGAATACTTACCCACCAGGCATCATGTTCGCCTTCCTTCGTTTTTTTAATAATTGCCCCTGTTTTCTCAAGCAAGGCAACGCTTTCCTCGTGGTAACAGAGAATACCCGGGTGTTGCAAAAGCTCAAGTGAGGTTTTGTCAATAAGTTCAACCTGCTCTTTGCTCAGCCTATCATACGGATTGGAAATAATTACTCCTCGTTCGCTCAATTGATCAGCCTGTTATCTCAACCAGGCTGCCCACCTCCTATCTCTTATTTTGAAATATAAATAAAATTCCCGTATTCAATCATTCAGGTCGGGCCTGTCAACGATTAATGTACGGGAGTTTGTATAAAATACATATCAGTGAATCCGCCCGCTTACCGGAGGAACCCTCCCATCGGTGTTGGATTTTTATCCTCTAAATATTAATTATTTCATATATATCGTTTTTATGCAAAAGAAAGAGTAAGTCACATGTAAAAGCAACATAGCATTCTGGGGAGCATCTTCGTTACAATAGGCGATCTCGCTTTTAAATCTTTATAATACGAGCTTAATCATATCAGAGCGCAAATATTTCCTTTAACCGTTTATTATATTAAACTCTATGTTATAATAATTAGAATTACTAAACGGGATGATGCTAATGCGATTAATAGCGAACTTTTTTGCAGACAAAATAATTAGGGATAGAGAACTGAGAAACCCGGCTGAAAGATACCGAATCGGGGTGATTGAAAGCTGGACAAGTATAGCCGGGAATGTTATTTTGACCTTGCTTAAAGCCCTGTTCGGTTTGCTTACAAACAGCATCTCTTTAATGGCAGATGCTGTGCACAGTGCCTCTGACATTTTTTCTTCCCTTGCAGTCCTGATTGGTTTTTCGCTGGCCAAACGTAAACCCGATCCTGAACATCCGCACGGGCACGGCCGGATTGAATACCTGGCCGGACTGCTAATAGCTTTTATGCTCATCGGCGCCGGAATAGCTTTCTCATACCACTCATACAATCGTCTCGTTGAAAACAGCCATGCTCAGGCAAGTATTACCGCTATTGCTGCCGTAGTGCTTGCTATTTTGGTGAAGGAATTTATGTACTTTTTTTCAGCCCGCCTTGGCCATTTGATTGACTCCGACACGCTTATCGGTGATGCCTGGCACCACCGCAGCGATTCATTTTCTTCAGTATTAGTGCTTATAGCATTAGTCGGGAGCTACCTGGGCATGCCTTCACTTGATGCCTACTTCGGCTTTGCCGTCTCTGCCTTTATAATATACGCAGGTTACAGGATTGCCTACAGATCCTGCAGTCAATTAGTTGGGAAAGCCCCTGATGATGAACTTAAAAACGGTGTTTTGAAATGTGCCGGTGAAATAGACGGCGTAATCGATACTCACGATCTTGAAATTCATGATTACGGTTCCTGGAAGGTTGTAACTATCCACATAGAAGTCAATGGCAGTTTAAACTTGGACGAGGCCCATAATATAGCCAACAAGGTAGAAAACCATATTAGCGATTGCTACCACTGTAATACAGTGGTCCACCTCGACCCCCACTAATTGTGAGGGGGGCGGAGTTGTTGACAATGTTGATGAAGGGGTGTAAAGATGCGTATTGCACTGGCCCAGCTTAATCCTACGATCGGGGCGTTAACTGAAAACAAAAACCGGATCCTTGATTACTACGAACGTGCCAAGACCGGAGAAGCAGATGTGGTCGTTTTTACTGAACTGTCTTTGAGCGGTTATCCCCCGAAAGATCTCTTACTTTATAACGATTTTGTCGATCGGGAAAAAGAGATTATATCTGCAAAATTATTACCCCTTACCGCTCAGAAAGGCCCGGCAATAATAATCGGCGCATCGAAACGTGAAGGCGGCAAGCTATACAATACCGCCATGCTGCTTGAAGAAGGCGAGATTAAATCTATCCACCGCAAAACACTTTTGCCTAATTACGATGTATTTGATGAACAGCGTTACTTTACAAGCGTTAGAGAGCGTAATGTTGAAATGTTAGGTGAGCTGCCAACCGCCATAACTATTTGCGAGGATATCTGGAATGACCGCGATTTTTTTGCCGACCCGATCTACAATGTTGATCCGCTGGAAACACTTTTCGGGCAGGGGGCCCGCCTGCTGCTTAACCTGTCAGCGTCGCCATATAACCAGGGCAAGCATCAACTGCGTGAAGAATTACTGCCATTTCTGTCAAAGAAATATAAGAGCGGCGTTATCTACCTTAACCAGGTTGGCGGAAATGACGAACTAATCTTTGACGGATCAAGCCTGGTTTATAATGACCGGGGCGAGCTGATCTACCGGGCTGCTGCTTTCGAAGAAGAACTTTTCTTTGTTGAGAGCGATGACCTCTACAAACCGGCAAAGGTTGTCTATCCGCCCGATCAGGATGATATTAACACTATTTACCAATCACTTCGTCTCGGGATAAAAGATTATGTCAGTAAAACGGGCTTTAAGAAAGTTGTCCTTGGCTTAAGCGGGGGAGTTGATTCAGCCGTGGTGGCCACCCTGGCTGCTGACGCTCTCGGTCCGGAGAACGTTTTCGGCATAATGATGCCTTCTCCCTATTCTTCAGATCACAGCGTTGAAGATGCTGTAGCACTGGCTGAAAATATTGGCATGAAGTACCAAATTATCCCCATCGATTTACCTTTTAACGCGTATATTGATTTGCTTAACGCTAATAAAGAGGCTCTGGGCGACCTTGCTGAAGAAAACCTGCAGGCACGCATACGCGGTAATATCGTCATGCATCACTCTAACAGAAAAGGGCACCTGGCCCTGGCTACCGGAAATAAATCGGAACTTGCCGTTGGTTACTGCACCCTTTACGGAGATATGTCAGGCGGACTGGCCGTAATAGCCGACCTGCCCAAGATGATGGTGTACGAACTGGCCAATCACCTGAATTTAATTCATAAACGCGAAATAATACCCGAACGGACTTTGAACAAACCACCTTCTGCTGAACTGCGGCCTGGCCAGAAAGATGAGGATTCGTTGCCGCCTTACAGCATCCTTGACCCTATTTTGCATTACTATATCGAAGATAATTTGTCATCCGCAGCAATCATTGATAAAGGGTTCGATCGTGAAACCGTCAAGAAAGTTATCTATATGGTCGACAGATCTGAGTTTAAAAGACGCCAGGCAGCGCCCGGGCTAAGGGTTACAACCCGCTCATTCGGGGTTGGCAGACGCATGCCGATAGCTCGCAGTTACGATTATTAAACAGTGGTGATTAAAGTGAAGACCCCTCATAATCAGATAGGAGAAATAACAAGATATGATGTTGTTGTAATCGGAGCAGGCCATGCCGGATGCGAAGCTGCACTGGCTTCTGCCAAACTCGGCTGCCGCACTCTACTGCTGACCCTTAATTTGGACATGATCGCATTCATGGCCTGCAACCCTTCGCTCGGCGGACCGGGAAAAGGGCATCTTGTGCGTGAAATTGATGCTTTAGGCGGCGAAATGTCTCGCGTAGCAGACAGAAATCTGCTCCAGGTACGACTGCTTAATACAGGCAAAGGTCCTGCTGTTCAAGCCCTGCGGGCTCAGATAGACAAGTGGGGCTACCAGCGCGATATGCGCCTCACCCTGGAAAAAGAACCGCTTTTAACAATTCGCGAAGACATGGCCGAAGAAATTATTATTGAAAGCAGATCTGTCAAAGCTGTGCGCGGACGAAGCGGAGCAAACTACCAGTGTAAAATCGCTATTGTCTGCAGCGGTGTTTACCTCGGCTCGGAAATTTTCCTCGGGGATCTTCATTATACTGCGGCGCCCGGAAGCATTACCCCTTCCTTCAACCTGGCAAAAAACCTGCAGGGAGCGGGAATTCTCTTTGACCGATTCAAAACAGGCACTCCGCCACGGGTTTACCGGCGCAGTATTGACTTTGATTCCTTAACCCCCGTGCATGGTGAGCCTGATGCGCCCGGTTTTTCCATGTTAACGCCCAAAGCTCCCGAAAATCAGATTCCCTGCTGGATGACTTACACTAATAAAGAAACTCACGAAGTAATTCGCGCCAATTTTTCCCAGGCTCCAATTTACAGCGGTCTGATCAAGGGGCGCGGCCCGCGTTACTGCCCCTCTATCGAAGATAAAATTGTCCGCTTTGCCGATCGTGAACGCCACCCGGTATTCATTGAACCGGAAGGTGCCGACACAGATGAGCTCTACCTTCAGGGCATATCAACCGGCCTTCCACCTGAAGTGCAGGAAGCTTTTCTGCAGACTATTCCCGGACTGGAGAAAGTGGAGATAATGCGTCCGGCCTATGCCATAGAGTATGATTACGCCCCGCCAACACAACTTAAAATATCCCTTGAAACCAAGGCATTAACAGGTCTTTTCTTTGCCGGCCAGATTAACGGCACTACCGGCTACGAAGAAGCAGCCGCCCAGGGTCTTATGGCAGGCATTAATGCCTACAGGCTGATCAATAACTTAGAGCCTCTGGTTTTGAAAAGAAACGAAGCGTACATAGGAGTTATGATTGACGACCTGGTTACCCGCGGAGTGCAGGAGCCTTACCGCATTTTTACCTCACGCGGCGAGTACCGCCTGCTTCTGCGCCAGGACAATGCCGACCTGCGCCTTAGTGAAATCGGCCGCGCTGCAGGCTTGCTTGATGATCAAAGGTACCGCTGCTATAAAGCGAAGCAAGATTTTATTACTAACGAACTAAAAAGATTGGAAATTACAAGATACAACCCCGGCAGCAAGATTGAAACCCTGCTCGCGGATATTAATTCTTCAGCGCTGCAGCACCCGCTAAGCGCTTTAGAACTTATCCGCAGACCTGAACTGAGCTACAGACTTTATGCAAAATGGGAAAACAAAGAGCTGCCTGAACTGCCAAGAGGCACTGTTGAAGAACTGGAAAACCAGATTAAGTATGCCGGTTATATAGAAAAACAGAAGCATATGATTGATAAATCGACCCGCATGCAGGATAAACCAATCCCGGCTGATTTTGACTATAAAAAGGCAAAAAACCTTTCGCGTGAAGCGCGCCAAAAGTTAGAGGAAATTCGCCCGGCAACCCTGGGCCAGGCCAGCCGCATGGAAGGGGTAACCCCCGCCGATATTTCTGTGCTTCTGCTCTATCTTGAACGGCCTGAAACTCTTTTGAGCGATTAACCACCCGGACCATTTTGCCTTCGGCTGACTTGTGAAAAAAGGGGCCTTCTTTATGCATGATCTTAATAACAATAGGATAGAACCGGGCTGGTACTATCGCCTGAGCAGGTTTTTTAAAGATATATTTAGTGAACCTGTCTATAAAATTCCTTTAGATGCCGGCTTTAGCTGTCCTAATCGCGATGGAACCATTGGCTCTGAAGGCTGCAGCTATTGCTACAACCCCTCCTTTGCGCCCTTCAGCAACAGGGAAAAACCGCTTTCTTTAAAAGAACAACTTGAAAAAGGCAAAAAAAAATCCGGCCCGGCTAAATACCTGGCCTATTTTCAAGCGTATACAAATACCTACGCACCGGCAGAGAAACTAAAAATACTTTATGACCAGGCCCTTTCTGACCCCGAAGTGATCGGCCTCAGTATTGCCACCCGTCCTGACTGTGTGACAGATGAAGTCCTTGAGCTTCTCAAGAACTATGCCGCTCGTTTTCATCTCTGGGTTGAATACGGGCTTCAATCGGCAAACGATCTAACCCTTAAAAGAATTAACCGCGGCCATGATGCCGCTTCTTTCGCCCGTGCAGTTGAAAAAACAAAAAATAAGGGCATCTATATTTGTGCCCACATTATTCTCGGCCTGCCGGGCGAGACCGGGGATATGATCTTTAAAACGATCGATTTATTAAACAAATGCGGGGTAGACGGTGTGAAATTTCATCACCTGCAGGTGATCAGCCATACTGCACTCGAAAAAGAATTCAGAGCAGGCGCTATTAATTTATTCGACACGGCAGCCGATTATATACCGGTTCTCTGCGACTGCCTGGAAAGGTTATCTCCCAAAATGGTCATTCATCGCCTGGCCAGCCAGGCTACATCAAAAGAGCTGCTGATTGCCCCGCACTGGCCGGAAGGATCGGGGCAAATTGCTTCAATGGTTGAAAACGAATTGCGGCAGCGTGGCTCTTATCAAGGCTGTAAATTCCGCTAGCACCACCGTTTATCTATTGAATTGCTCAGTTCAAAATCAAATCACTTAAGCAAACCCTTCATTTTTTACCAGATATTACAGCCTGCTTATTTCAGAACCTCACAGAGATCTTTAGATAATTAGACTATTCCAAGAATGGCTCTTGTTTCATCAGGTTTGGCAATTGCGCGGCCTTGTATATCAGCCACCTTCACAATACGCTCAACCAGCTGGGCATTGCTTTCGGCAAGAACCCCCTTGCTGTAGTAGATATTATCCTCAAAACCTACTCGCACATGGCCGCCCATAATAATGGCAGCCGTACCAAGGGTTAGCTCATGACGGCCCATCCCGGCAACAGTCCAGGTACTGCCTGCAGGGATACTCTCGGTTAGATGAAGCAGGTTTTTTAAGGTGCCGGGAATGCCGCCCGGAACACCCATCACAAAGTCAAAATGAAGCGGTTCTGCAAGCAGGCCATCTTTCACCAGTTGAAGAGCATTGTTGATCATTCCCACATCAAAAACTTCTACTTCAGGTTTGACCCCATTTTCCTGCATCGCCCGGGCAAACTCTTTTAAATAGGCAGGCGGGTTCATAAAGACATCGTCGCCAAAGTTTACCGAACCGGTTGAGAGGGTTGCCATCTCGGGCTTAAGATAAACAGGCTGCAGACGCTCTTCAGCGCTCATACCTACTGCGCCCCCGGTAGAAACCTGAACTATGGCGTTGCACTTTGCCTTGATTAGACTGATCGTTTCTTTATAGACATCGCCCGACTGGGTTGGTGTTTCATCGTCGTTTCGCACGTGCAGGTGAATGATCGATGCGCCGGCCTTGAAACACTCATATGCGGCTTCGGCAATTTCGGCAGGTGTAATCGGCAGGTTCGGGTTTTGTTCGCGCGTAACCTCGGCACCGGTAAGCGCAGCAGTAATGATCAACTTATCCATATTATTGGCCTCCCGACTCTTTAAATTCAGGACACTGGGCTCCACGCTGAAATTTCCCGGGCACAACACAGGTACCGCTTGCCCGGGCAACCAGCAGAGGCTCAGAGATTACCTTGCAGGCTGAGGGGCATTCATTCTTTTCAGCATTGGTTATAACCTTGTAGGCTTCAAACTGCATATGTCTCGAGGTATTGCCCACTTTGTCTATCCAACCCCAGGCTTCGAGAAAATCACCGGCTTTTAGCTGAGCTTTAAATTCAATCATGTCGTATGCAGCGAACAAACCTTCATCGCCATCGTGACGGATCAATAGTTCAGTAGCTATATCACCAAATATCCTTATCACGAAAGCGCCTTCAATCAAACCGCCGGCATAGTGAACATCGCCCTCACTTAAGCGTAGTCGCATCATTACTTTATTACCAATCATACCTGCAGGTACCTCCTAATAAGGGTCTGTATTAAACTTTTAATCAGGCCGGATACTCTTTCGCCACAATCTCAAGCGCTTCAGAAATTACCTTCAGCGCTTTTTCCAGGTCTTCAGCGCTGTGGCGATATGTAATATACCAGTGATGGTATGGTTGAATAAACAGGCCCCGCCTGATAGTTTCCGTGAAAAAACGGACCCGTCGTTTTTTATAGCTGTCATCGGCTTTATCAAAGGTCAGAAAAGGCATAGGGGGAATTCCAGACACTGTAGCCGGAACTCCAGAATTGTGAACCATGTTATTTAATTCATCGAGGAAATTCTGCCCGCTTTTCCAAATGGCATCAATAACATTTTCCCTTTCCATGATATCGAGGCATTTCATGGCTGCAACCATTTCCAGACTGTTCGGGAAAAAGGTTGAACTGATAAAAACATGCTCTTCCGCTTCTTTCATAATTTCCGCTTTACCAACACAGGCGCTGAGCGGGTAGCCATTGGCCAGAGCTTTACCAAAGGTTGAAAGATCGGGAGTAACACCATATCTCTCCTGGGCTCCGCCCATGGAAACCCTGAACCCTGAGCGAATTTCGTCAAAAATAAGCACTGCTTCGTACTGGTCGGCCAGCGAACGAACCCCTTCGAGATAACCTGCCGGTGGAGCGCTAACCGGCTTGGCCAGAGGATGACCAACCGGCGTGACAATTATAGCGGCTACCTCTCCTTTGTTTTCTTTCAACAATTTTTCCAGAGCTTCAAGATTTCCGTATGGGAATTCAAGGGTTAGCTCACAGCTTGTTTTAGGAACACCGCCGCGCACTTCAACACACCAGTCATGCCAGCCGTGATAACCGCAGCGTAAAATTTTATCTTTACCGCTAAAGCCGCGGGCCAGGCGCACGGCAACACCGGTTGCATCGGAACCGGTTTTAACCAGAATAGCCATTTCGGCGGAAGGTATCAGCTTGATCAAACGTTTAATCAGCTCATTCTGAACCGGCTGCACCAGTGAGAAACAAAACCCTTTCTCCATCTGCTCAATAACCGCATCGTTAATTTCCGGTTCCCTGTAGCCGAGTATAATCGGCCCGTATGCGCAAAGCATGTCGATATAATCGTTACCGTCAACATCAACTATATGACTGCCATAACCATAGTCAATATAAATTGGGTACTCGCCTTCAATAAAGTTATAGGGACGCCTGATACCCATTACCCCACCGGGTGAAATCTTTTTCGCTTCTTCAAAAAGCGCCAGAGATTTTTCGAGGTTAAGTTTTGGTTTAACTTCCATTTACGTTACCCCCTGCTTTTTATTTTTAAGTATAAAGATCTTCAAATATTTTGCGCAGAACAGGACTTTCACGCATGATGTTCAGAGAAATTGCGGCGTGATCTTTGGTATAACCGTTTCCGACGATCATAGTAACATCCTTGCCAACCCCTTCGGCTCCCAAAGCTGCAGCCGTAAAGCTGGTGGCCATGCTGAAATAATAAACAATGCCGCCATCACGGGTAGCCAAAATCGAGGATAGTTCCGTATTGGGTATATTAACACAGTTAATAGTTACATCGGCCAGGGCACCACCTGTAGCCTCTTCAACCTTCTCCATTATATCAATAGCATCAGAGGCATCGGCCATTAATACCACATCGCAATAGCCGGTTGATTCAGCCCTTTTCATACTCTTTTCGCGGGGGGCAACGCCGATTACCTGACCGGTTACACCGGCCCGCTTCTTCGCTTCATAAAGACACAGCAAGCCCGATTTGCCGCCGGCCCCGATAATTACAACCTTGTCACCGGGCCTGACCAGCTTGGCAGTCTGTGCCGCCGCCCCGGCCACATCGAGCACGGCAAGGGATAGAGTCTGAGGCAGATCGTCAGGCAGCACGGCAAAAATTCCACTT
>JAABTH010000033.1 GCA_011389985.1 Bacillota bacterium | reverse complement strand
AAAATCATGCCAGTCAGACAAATAAGGGCAGGATATGCCCGGTTTATGTCGAAATATCAATAGGTAAGGGGTAAGGGGTAAGGGTTAAGGCAAAATTTCAGGTACTTTTGCTGTTTTTGTGTGCAAAGGCCAAAAATATATTAAATTAAATTGGAGACTTGACCTTGAAGCTGGATTATACTCTTAAGCTAGAGCAAACTCAAAAACTGATTATCACGCCGGAATTGAAGCTGGCGATTACTCTTCTTCAGTATTCCTCTCTGGAGCTTCAGGATCATATTCAGGAAGAATTACTTAATAACCCTGTTCTTGAGATACAGGAAGTGCGAGAAGCTGAAAAAGAAGAAGAAAGTGAACCGGAGATAACAGAAGCTCCTGAGCAGACTGCAAAAGACGATTTTCCCTGGGAAGAATATTTTCGTGATATGGATTTTGAAACTACCTCACATTCATACGGAGTTGCAAAAGATCTATCAGAGCATCCTTCTATTGAAAACTGTGCCGGTACATGCAGGACGATGCTCGAAGACCTGCTTGAACAACTGCGGATGCTGCCGCTTACTACCCGGCAGTACAGCACAGCCGCATTTATCGCCGGTAATCTGGATCATAACGGTTATCTGCAGGGAGAAATCGAAGACCTTGCCGGCTCGCTTGGCGCTTCAGTAAATGAAATAGAAAAAGGCCTTGGCATACTTCAGAAACTTGAACCAACCGGAATTGGCTGCCGCAACCTCCAGGAATGCCTGCTTCTCCAGCTCAATAAAATCGACAACCCACCGCCGCTTGCCTTAGAAATAGTCAGGAATTACCTGCCTGCTGTCGCAGACGGTCGGTATCGCTACATCTCTGCTCGCCTTGGTTGCGATGAACAGAATATAGAAGAAGCGGTTCAATTTATCAGAACTCTTAATCCCAAGCCAGGTTCAGTATTCGGTGAGGGAGAAGAGACACGTTACATCGTACCGGATGTAATAGTAGAAAAAGTCGATGATCAGTACGTAATTATGGCCAATGACAGTAATATACCGCAGCTGATGATCAGTCCTTTTTACCGGAAGATGTTAAAAAACGATTCGAACGACGAACAACTTTCAGCTTTTGTGAAAAATAAAATTGAAAAAGCCTACTGGCTTATACGAAGTATCGAACAGCGCCGTCTGACTCTTTTTAAAGTATCACAGCAGATCGTCGATATTCAAAACCCCTTTCTCGATTATGGCATAAAGAACCTCAAGCCTCTTACCCTGAAAGAAGTAGCCCTGAATGTAGGGGTTCATGAATCAACAGTAAGTCGTGCTACGGCAAATAAGTATATACAGACGCCTCGCGGCCTTTTCCCCCTAAAATTTTTCTTCTCAAGTGGGCTTACCGGCCTGGGCGGAATAGATTATTCCTCACACAGTATAAAAACTCATATTCGCGAGATAATTGAAGCAGAAGATCCCGAAAAACCTCTTAGTGATCAAAGTCTTGCTGAAGTACTTCAACAGAAGGGTATCTCAATATCCAGGCGAACGGTAGCCAAATACCGCGAAGAGATTTCCATTCCTGCCTCTTATAAGCGCAGCAGGGCTAAGAAAGGTGGTTGATGATTAAATGATCAGGAAGAAAAGCATTGAAGATATCGATCTCAAAGGAAAAAAAATACTGATGCGGGTCGACTTTAACGTTCCTCTTGATAATGGAAATGTTCGTGATGACACTCGCATCCGGGCTGCTCTGCCAACAATTGAATTTTTGCTTAAAAACGGAGCAAGATTAGTCCTTGTATCTCACCTTGGCAGACCTAAAGGTGAAAAAACCCCTGAATTAAAGCTGGATCCAGTAGCAAAACGATTAACTGAACTTCTTGGAAAAAGAGTAGAAAAAATTGATTATACCATAGGCCCGGAGGTTGAGGCCAGAGTGGCTTCCATGAACGACGGAGATATCCTGATGCTGGAAAATGTTCGCTTTTACAGGGAAGAAGAAGATAATGATTCAGATTTTGCCCGAACGCTGGCTAAGCCTTATGATTTATTTGTAAACGATGCCTTCGGTACTGCTCACCGAGCGCATGCATCAACGGCGGGGGTTGCGGAATATATACCGGCTCTGGCCGGTTTGCTGATGAAAAAGGAAATTGAGGAACTTTCCCGTTGTCTCGAAGAGCCGGGAAGACCTTTGACCGCAATTTTGGGCGGAGCCAAGGTTTCTGATAAAATTAATGTTATTCGCCGCTTTTTAGAGCTTGCAGATAACCTGTTGGTAGGGGGAGGCATGGCTAATACATTTCTTGTTGCTGCCGGCTATAATCTTGGCGCTTCTTACCATGAGCAGGAACAGCTTTCACTGGCCTCTGATCTGATTGCCACTAGTAAAATAAGCCGCTGCAGAATGGTGCTCCCCTCAGACCTTGTTGTGACCGAAGATCTGAAGCAGAATAGTAATTATAAGGTTTTAGCTCCCGAAGAAATTAATGGTAATTGGAAGGCTGTTGATATTGGCCCTAAAACTTTTACAATGTTCGGAAGTATAATTAAAGAATCATCCATGATTGTCTGGAACGGTCCACTTGGTGTGTTTGAAGTGCCGCCATTCGACCGTGGTACTGCAGAGGTAGCTGCTGCCATTGCTGAAAGCTCTGCTTATTCGGTTATCGGTGGAGGAGATCTTGTCGCTGCCCTGGAAAAGCTTAAACTTTCTGATCAAATCGACTTTATTTCAACCGGTGGTGGGGCTACCCTGGAGTTCTGGGAAGGGAAAGAACTGCCCGGAATTACAGCCCTGAAGGATAAGTAATCAAATATAATATTTCTTCAGTAGAGGACCAAGGGAGGAATTAAATTGAAACTGATAATTGCTGCAAACTGGAAAATGAATAAAACTGCAGCCGAAACGGCTGCTTTTTGCCGTGAAATTAGTCGTGATCAGAAACATTTTGAAGGTGTGGATGTGCTTATTTGCCCGCCCTTTACTGCATTGTCGTCTGCTGCGGAAGCACTTGCCGGCAGCGTTATAAAACTTGGCGCTCAGAATATGTACTGGGAAGCTGAAGGGGCCTTTACAGGAGAAATATCGGCTGGAATGTTGATTGATAGCGGTGTGGAATATGTGATCCTGGGCCACTCGGAAAGGCGTCACCTTATGGGAGAGAAGGACGAAGAGGTAGGCATGAAAGTAAAGGCAGCTTTAAAAAATAAACTCAAGCCGATCATTTGCGTAGGAGAAACGGAAGAGGAAAGAAAAAACGGTGCAACCGAGGTGATCCTGGAAAGGCAGCTTGGCGGTGCTCTTGAAGGTCTCGACTCTGATCAAGCTACAGGTCTGATCATTGCTTATGAACCTGTTTGGGCCATAGGTACTGGCAAGGCCGCGACGGCTGACGATGCTGAGAGTGCCGGTTCTTTCATCGTTCAATATATCCGTGAAAAATTTGGCCCGGATGCTGCAGATCATCTTCGCATTCAATATGGCGGCAGCGTAAAAGCCGAGAATATTGGGTCTTTTGTAGCACTGCCATCAATAGCGGGAGCGCTGGTCGGAGGCGCAAGCCTTGAGGCTGCTTCCTTCAGTGCCCTGATCCAGTCTGCCCGAAAGGCGGTTCTCCATTGAAAGATGTATTGTTGATAGTCCTCGATGGATGGGGCTATAGCGAAATCAAGGAAGGTAATGTAATAGAACTTGCTAAAACGCCAAATGTGGACAGCTTTTACAATAATTATCCCTGGGCGCTGTTAAAGGCATCCGGAGGATCAGTGGGGTTGCCGTCCGGACAGATGGGCAATTCCGAGGTAGGTCATCTAAATCTCGGAGCCGGCAGGATTGTTTACCAGGAGCTAACCAGGATTAACAAGAGCATTGCGACAGGAGAGTTTTTTGAAAATCCCGTACTGCTTTCGGCAATGGAAAAAGCTAATAAAAATAAAAGCAGTTTACACCTGATGGGCTTGGTTTCTGACGGTGGTGTTCACAGTCATATTGAGCACCTGCTTGCCCTCCTGGAGATGGCCGATCACCAAAAGGTAGAAAATATTTTTGTCCACGCCATATTAGATGGCAGGGATACGATACCTTTCGGTGCGCGGTCGTATTTGGAAGAGCTTAATCAGCTGGCCCAAAAAAGAAAAAATGGTTACATTGCCACGGTATGCGGTCGTTATTACGCCATGGACCGGGATAAGCGCTGGGATAGGACAGAAAAGGCTTACAGGGCATATGTCAAAGGGGAAGGCTTAACAGCAGCTGGAGCTATTGAAGCCCTGGAAAGTGCCTATGAGCGGGGAGAGAGCGACGAGTTTGTCAAGCCGACTGTAATAGTTGATTCATCGGGTAAACCGCTCACTTCAATCAAATCTGAAGACAGCGTAATATTTTTCAATTTCCGGCCTGATCGAGCCCGTCAGCTAACCCGTTCTTTCATCGACAGGGATTTTAATGAGTTCGATCGCGGTCCTGATCCGGTTAAACCATATTATGTAACCATGACCAGGTACGATCGTAATTATGACATACCAGCAGCATTTACATTAGATGATCTTAAAGCGACTTTAGGTGAAGTTTATGCTGTCAATAATTACCGGCAGATGCGTATAGCAGAAACTGAAAAATACGCTCACGTCACCTTTTTTTTCAGCGGTGGAAGAGAAAAGCCTTTTCCCGGTGAAGAGCGCATCATGGTTCCTTCACCTCAGGTTGCAACTTACGATCTGCAGCCTGAAATGAGCGCACCGGAAGTAGCTGAAAAAATTATTGAAACAGTTAAAGGCGAAAAGTATCAGTTAATAGTATCGAATTTTGCCAATGCCGATATGGTTGGTCATTCCGGCGATATGAAAGCAGCGGTAAAAGCGGTTGAAACTGTTGATAAAGTTGTTGGTTCTATTGTTAATGAAGCCTTGCCCCGGGGCTGGGCGGTAATAATTTGCGCTGATCATGGTAATGCTGAAGAGATGTTGAACGATGAGGGCGAAACCTTAACTGCTCACAGCGCTAACCCGGTACCTTTTATTATGCTTGGAGTGGAAAATATACGGTTGCGCGACAGCGGCATTCTGGCCGATGTTGCTCCTACTATCTTGGAGCTGGCCGGTATTGCAACTCCTCCGGAAATGACCGGCACCAGTATGTTGATCAATAAGCCTTAAGAGGAGGCGGTAGTGATGGAAGAGCAAATTCTGGCGATAAAAGCAAGAGAAATACTTGATTCCAGGGGTAATCCCACACTCGAAGTAGATCTGCAGCTTCAGGGAGGCTGGGTCGGGCGTGCTGCTGTCCCTTCCGGGGCTTCAACCGGGGCCTTTGAAGCTGTAGAGTTGCGAGATGAAGATCTAAATAGGTTTCTCGGTAAAGGAGTATTGTCTGCAGTTGATAATGTGAATAAAATCATCGCGCCTGAACTGTGCGGAGCCACTGTTTTGGACCAAAAAAACCTGGATAACCGCATGATTGAAATGGACGGCACTGCAAATAAATCGAAACTGGGCGCCAATGCAATCCTCGGCGTATCGCTGGCGGCAGCCCGCGCTGCAGCTGCCATGACGGGCATTCCTCTCTACCGCTATATCGGGGGGCTGAGGTCGTCGTTGTTACCTGTTCCTTTTATGAACATATTAAACGGAGGCAGCCATGCCGATAACAATATGGATATTCAGGAATTTATGATTGTCCCTCTTGGAGCCGGATCATTTAACAGCGCTCTCCGGATGGGAACAGAGATCTTTCACCACCTGAAAAAAATCCTGAAATCACGGGGTCTGAACACAAATGTGGGTGATGAGGGCGGCTTTGCTCCGAATCTGGAATCGAGCGAGGCGGCAATTGAGCTTATCCTCGCAGCAGTTGACGCGGCCGGGTATAAGCCTGGCGAAGAAGTTTACCTGGCCCTTGATGCAGCGGCCAGTGAATTTTTCCGGGACGGAGAATACCTGCTCGAAGGACGCTCATTTACTTCTGCCGAATTGAATGATTATTACCTCGACCTCATCGCTCGCTACCCGCTGGTCAGTATCGAAGATGGTCATGATGAAGAAGACTGGGATGGTTGGGCTGACTTTACAAAGGCGGCCGGTGATAAGATTAAAATAATAGGGGACGATCTTTTTGTTACCAATTCTGAAAGACTTAAACGTGGTATTGACTCGGGGGTTGCAAACTCAATCCTGATCAAGTTGAACCAGATCGGAACCTTGAGTGAAACACTGGATACGATGAATTTGGCTGCCCGCTCCGGTTACAGCTGCATGGTTTCACACCGCTCCGGTGAAACTGATGACACTTTTATTGCCGATCTTGCCGTGGCAACCGGAGCAGGAATGATCAAGACAGGCGCCCCTTCAAGAATTGATCGTGTTGCCAAATATAACCAACTGCTTCGAATAGAAGAGGAGTTGGGCCAAGCAGCTTTTTACGCAGGCAATATATTGAAAAAGTCGGGATAACTGAATTTGATATCCTGAAAATATTTGTGTTATTAACTGATCTATGGTAAAATATCGTTTGGTCAGCTTGTATTGAAGAGTTACTGGAGGTAGTAAATAATGTTTGAAACTGTATTAACTATAATTTACCTTGTACTATGCCTTGTACTTATCGCTTCGGTCCTTTTGCAGTCTGGCCGCAGCGCCGGCCTGGGAGCTATTGCAGGTGGTGCGCAGTCACTGGTTGGCAAAAAGAAAGGTCTTGATGAAAAGCTGGGTAAGGTGACTACTTACGTGGCAATCACTTTCATGCTTTTTACGATACTTCTTGTTGTAATTAATTAACGCTTAAACAATAGTCAATGGTATAATGGCAGGGGAGTATTTATTCCCCTGTTTTTCTATTAATTAGAGAGATACACAAAGGAGTTGGATTTTAATATTTTGGATGATCGCAAAGATTTATCAACCCGTTTACATGGAGATATAGAAAGGTTTTTAAAAAAAAGCCGGCAGAAGTCTTTCACGCCGCAGCAGATCCTGGAGGCGCTGGACCTGAGCCAGCAGGACAAAGGGATATTACTTGCTGAACTAAAAAAGCTGCAGGTTGAAGGCAAGGTAATAAAAACTGCCCGGGGTCGGTACGGCATGCCTGAAAAACTTGGATTTATAACCGGCGTACTGCAGGGTAACCGGCGCGGTTTTGCTTTTCTGCGGCCGGACAATCAGGATGAAGATGTTTTTATCAGTGCAGGAAACCTTAATGGCGCTGCCCATGGGGACAGGGTGTTGGTTCGTGTCGAAGAAAAAAGAGGACGTCGTCGCCGTGAAGGTGTGGTAATAGAAATTATAAAACGCGGGCAGAGTCGCCTGGTTGGCACCCTTAGGCGCGAGAAGAAAAGATTCTTCTTTGAGCCTGACGATAACCGTTTCCCCGGGCCGATTCAAGTATCTTCAAAAGAGCTTAAAAAAGCCAATCCCGGCGATAAAGTGGTTGTCGAGATCGAGAAATGGTCAAAGGGTAACCGTCCCTCCAGGGGTGCGGTAATAGAGCATTTCGGTCGGGCTGGAACTGCAAAAGCTGAACAGCTTACCTTCAAGCACCGATACGAACTGCCCGGCGAATTTCCTCCGCCAGTGCTTAAATATGTTAATGAACTGCCCGGCGAAGAGGCAATTGCCCGGGCCGCTGACGAACAGGGGCGCCAAAGCCTTCGCCACATAAAAATGGTAACTATTGACGATGAACTGGCTCGCGATTTTGATGATGCCGTATCTCTGGAAGTTAAGTCCGGAGGCGGTTACACGCTTGGTGTTCACATTGCCGATGTCTCACATTATGTGCGGCAGGGAAAGCCGATCGACCGTGAAGCATTAAAACGGGGAACCAGCACTTATCTTGTTGATAAAGTAATTCATATGCTGCCTCCAAAACTTTCGGAAAATCTCTGCAGCCTGCAGGCCGGTAAAGACAGGCTTGCAGTCAGCGTGCTAATGGATATTGACAACCAGGGTGAACTGACCGGTGCCCGTTTTTCTAAAAGTGTGATTAAGGTAACCGAACGTCTGACTTACCAACAGGCTGAAGCTTATTTCAACAAGAGTAACGAGCAGAAACCTTTTCAGGATAAAAATATTCCCGGCATGCTTGATAATATGTTTGCCCTGGCAGATATATTACGCGATCGTCGCATGAAGCGCGGCGCTCTTGATTTAGACCTGCCCGAAGCGAGAATAGAGGTTGACGAAGACGGAGTGCCCCTGTCTATTGAAAAACGGGCAATGGGCCGCTCAGAGTCACTGATCGAAGAGTTTATGATCTATTGCAATGAAACTGTTGCAGAGCACTTGTATAGGAAAAAGCTACCCTGTATCTACAGGGTTCATACACTGCCAACTGAGGAGAAACTGGTCATGCTGCGAGAGACCCTGAGTGTAATGGGTATTGGCGCACTGTCGAATATAAAAGTGCTAAAACCAAAGCATTTAAACGGCCTGCTTGATCAAACCAGGGGCGACAAAACAGAAAAGCTGGTGCGTTACCTGGTATTACGTTCACTGCCCCAGGCTCAGTACAGTGCCGAGAATGAAGGTCATTACGGTCTTGCTTCCAGCTGCTATTGCCACTTTACTTCACCAATCAGGCGTTATCCCGATCTGATTGTGCACAGAATATTAAAAGAGAAGCTAAGCAATGAAGGTCTGAACAAAGAAAGAATTAAAAAAATACAGGCCCGGCTTCCGGAAATTGCCCGCCAGTCATCGGAGCGTGAACGTGCTGCTGTTGAAGCGGAAAGAGCAAGCGTTGAAATGAAGAAAGCACAGTACATGGAAGAAAGAATCGGAGAAACCTATACCGGAATTATCAACGGGGTAGCAGGGTTCGGCATATTTGTCGAACTGGATAATACAATTGAGGGAATGATTCCTGTGGGTGATCTTAAAGATGACTATTACATCTATAATGAAAGGGCCGCTTCGCTTACCGGAGAAAGAACCCGTAAAAGTTATCGTCTTGGCGATGAAATTAGGGTTAAGGTAGTCAGAGCTGACCGTGAAGAAGGGCAGGTAACCTTTGCCCCTGAAGAAGAGTAAATAATACAGATAGCGATCTGTTGCCTGATAATACAGGCTATATATACCAATTTAAACCGGCAGGAGGAATTATTATGGAACTATTTAAAGTGTTGGAAGAGAGACGCAGCGTCCGGAAATACAAAGAAGATCCTGTGCCTGGTGAAAAATTAATGAAACTTCTTGAAGCGGCCCGTATTTCTCCATCCTGGAGCAACCTCCAATGTTGGAGATTTATAGTAGTCAGCGATCCGGAAATAAAGAAAAAGCTGGCTTCGAGCATGCCTGATAATAACCCGGCGAAAAAAGCTGTTGGAGAGAGAGCCCCCCTGGTACTCGTTCTTTGTGCCGATCCGACCGAATCGGGAGATCAGGACAACAAAGATTATTACCTGCTTGATGCCGGCTTGGCTATGCAGCAGCTGATGCTGGCCGCTCATGAAGAAGGTCTCGGAACCTGCTGGGTGGCCTGGTTTGATGAAAAGACGGCGCGGGAAGCTTGCAAAGTTCCAGAACAGTACAGAATCGTTGCCCTCTCGCCGCTTGGTTACCCGGAAAAGCAGCCTTCAACCCGTCCGCGCAAGAGTATGGATGATATTGTATTTAGCGAAAAATGGGGTAACCCAATAAAATTCTGATCAACTTTAGCTATGCTATACCTAGACTTGGCTTGATCGATAAACATTATTATGGATTTTGATATTGGAGACTGGTTAAGTGGAAAAAGTTATCAGTACCAACCGCAAGGCGCGGCATGACTACCACATAGAAGAAACTTACGAAGCGGGCATTGTTCTTACCGGTACCGAGGTTAAATCTATCCGGAATGCACGGGTGAATCTAAAAGACAGTTACGCCAGGATTGAAAATGGTGAGATTTTCCTGTATAATATGCATATAAGCCCTTATGAACAGGGCAACCGTTTTAACCACGATCCACTTCGCGTGCGTAAACTGTTAATGCACAAAATAGAGATATCGCGGTTGTTCGGTAAAATAAAAGAAAAAGGTTATTCGCTGATCCCTTTAAAAATTTATCTGACCAGAGGGCGGGTAAAGCTTGAATTAGGCCTGGCCAAGGGTAAGAAGCTCTATGACAAACGCCGTGATATTGCCGAGCGTGACAGCAACAGGGAAATGGAGCGGGCATTCAGGGATAAGCAAAGGGTTTAAACAAAAGTTACATCAAAGCTTGGGGGCGTTAGGATTCGACGGGGGTTTTTGAGGCAGAAGCTGCAGGTCCAGGACCGTGACCTGGTTAAAAAAACGGAAACGGCTATAAACGCCAAACCGAATTACGCACTCGCTGCTTAATCTAAAGTAGCGCATCTCTCCTTTCCCTGGCCGGGGGAAAGATCAGGGGTGTCACTAATCCGGTCTACTGTTAAAATGGTTGTCTCGCCATTTTTACAGGAAACCTAATGAGGCTGGCGTCAAAGGATCTTGTTTCGGGGAGCCTGCGACGCGACACTTAAATCCGGAACTAAGCTTGTAGAAGCTTCTGTAGCTGGGCCTTCGGACGCGGGTTCGATTCCCGCCGCCTCCACCATAATAAAGAATAGTTAAACCTTAGATAATTAAATATAACAATTTAAATTGCGTGTGTACAGGTTCAGGTTTTTTGGTGTATAATTTCGACCTGAATTTTTTATTCGATCATAGATTAAGCCGGTCAGAAAGCAAGAGTATTAAAAATACGCTATAAAGATCGGAGTATTCGAATAGAGTCATGAAACCTCCCCAACTCACTATCGGTATATCACCACATAAGGTTAAGAAAAAAGATCTAACAGAACTCGTTACTTATAAACCATATATTTATGATCTGCATTTTCCTCATTATAATCCCCACATCTCTGCCAGTGGTAGAGCGGTTGATTCAAGGATTTCTCTTTACGAAGCCCGAAAAAAAACAATGGAGCTAATATCCTGGAATAATAAACACACAGGTTTTAAATTAACACTGCTTCTTAATTACCTCCTACATGATAATTATCAAGTAGTGATCGATAATGTAATCAAAGAATTTTATCCACAAGGTATTCGCAGTTTTGTGGTAGCGGATTTGGAGCTAATCAGGCGATTGAAAGAAGCTCTGCCGGATTGTCAGATTCAAGGGTCGTGCCTGTCACATCGTATCACTGTTGAAGAGTTGGATGAAGAACACAAGGCGGGAGTAGAAATACATAATCCATCAGTAAATATTATCCGTAAACCGGATCAACTTGAACGTAATCATAAAGCTGGCTTGCCCCAAAAGGTTATTGCCTTTGAAGGGTGCCTCCATAACTGCCCTGATGAAAAGGCAATATACGGTCATCGTTGGTATTTGGCTCGTAGCCTGTACCAGAATCGTTATTTTTGTAAGGATCCGGCCATAGCGCTGGACCCGCGATATTTTTTCAAAGCCAACTGGGTTACTATCTCAAGGTTGAAGACTTTACTGCCCTTCATCAGTGTTGTCAAGATCCCCCGGGGCAGGCAGATGACAGTTTCATTAGCAGTAAAAGAATTTATGCGCCTCTTTCAAACAGGTGATTCATATAACATCGCCAGCTTCATCAGCTCAGGATACACCTCCCTTATTGATCGGGAAATTGGC
>JAABTH010000004.1 GCA_011389985.1 Bacillota bacterium | reverse complement strand
GAATACTGCTATTGCAACGGTTGTATGCGTCTTAAAGGACTTAACGATCTAGTTATAGATGATAACGGCATTCCTGCCTGCAGCAAGTGCGGAAGCATTGATCTGGATGAACCTGGGTGGGTACTCTGTCCGTATCAAAAAATGACTGCAGTAAAATGCCCCAGGTCGGGAAAAGGCATCATTAATAACGAAGCAGGTCTTGAATGTACTGACCGGTGCTTCTTTCGATAATCAGACTGCGGAGTAACCTTTAACTATGGAACAGCTATCACTCTTTAGCGCGTTAAGTGTTAAACCGCCCCTTGTAATCGCCTTTATCGGTGGTGGTGGCAAAACTGCATTAATGGGCATTTTAGCACAGGAAATGATTAATCTTGGTCATAAGGTTTTACTTACAACAACTACTAAAATTTATCCATATCCGGATCTGCCCCATATATACATCGATGATAGTGCTGATATCATAAAGCGCCTTAAAAAACATTTTACCTTAAACAATATAGCCGTTCTTGGTAAAAGACCCGGTTTTGATCATAAAATAACAGGCATTGATAAAGAGCTTATCCAGGTTTTGTACAACAGCCTGGATATTTCTATTTTGGTAGAAGCCGATGGCTCCAGGGGAAAGCCTTTAAAAGGTTTTGCGGATTATGAACCGGTTCTGCCAGCCTGTGCCGATCTGGTTTTACCGGTTATCGGCGCTGATGCTCTTGGAAAAACAGCTGACAGTTCAACTGTGCATCGTCTCGAACAATTTCATCGTATTGTAGGGACATCCGGCATAAAGCCTCTGCTCATTGATGAAACAGTACTTGCAAAAACTTACAACTACATGGCACACCTCGGACTGATCCAGTCACCGCAGGCAAAGATCATCTTCATTTTAAATAAATATGATCTCATTAGCAAACCGGCAAATACTCTCAATTTAGCACATTTATTAATTAAAAATAGAGGGACCCGGTTACTGGTAACTGAAAATGATGAGAATGATCCCGTAAAAATCAACCTGCCATTGCAAGTTAATAATATACCGGTAAAAGTAGCCTGTATTATCCTTGCAGCAGGGCAGTCATTTCGGATGGGTAAGGACAAACTGGCTTTGCCTTTTAAGGAATCTACAGTCCTGGAAGAAACAGTTAAACAAATTCTAAAATCCGGATTCGATGACATAATAATGGTAACCAGGCCTGGTAGTCATTGGGAAAAAGTCTTTGCCAATCAAAATATCTGCATTGTCGAAAACCCTGATTTTAGGAAAGGACAGGCGAGTTCAGTTATTGCCGGCCTGAAGGAAGTTGATCCTGCAATGCAGGGAGTTTTATTTGCACTTGGTGATCAGCCTTTGATTAATTCTTCTATCTATAAATCTCTTGTCCAAACTTATCAGTCTAATTTAAAACCTGTTACTTATCCAACACACAACGGAAAACGGGGCAACCCTGTTATATTCGATCGTTCGCTCTGGCCCGCGCTTGTTAAATTAAAAGACGATCAGGGAGGAAGAGCGGTTATTAACAGACTTAAAGCTGATGCTTTTAATCCTGTTGAAACGTCTGAAGCTGCAGTACTGATTGACATTGATACACCGGAAGATTACGAAAAAAACAAATGACGGTACACTTTACCCGTCATTTGTTTTTTATCTGGAAATATAATTTTGACAGTTTTTAATGATTAGTGCGATCACCGAAACGCAGCCTTTATTAAATAGACCAGGTTATACGTGTGTCGCTGCTGGTAACTACTGCCATGCTGCGTATTTTACTAATAATAACTTCCAGTGACTCCTTATCTTCAGCCTCGATAAATGCAATTATGTCTGCAGGTCCGGTTACAACATGAGCTTGTTTTACGCCTTTAATGTTACGGATAGCCTTAAGTACATCAACAGGGTCTTTGGAACCAAATTGGATGAAGACATAAGCCGTAATCATGATAAACCTCCTATGCATAATTGATGAACACCAAAAAGCCTTTTTGCATTTTCTATACTTATTCTACTTCTATTTAACGGCTTTGTAAAGTAAACGGCGGAGGCTTTAACCCCCGCCGTAACTGCATTCAAGCTTGGTGAGCCATGAAGGATTCGAACCTTCGACACCCTGATTAAAAGTCAGGTGCTCTACCAACTGAGCTAATGGCCCATTTTGGTGGAGAGGACTGGATTCGAACCAGTGAAGGCGCTGCCAGCAGATTTACAGTCTGCCCCCTTTGGCCAACTTGGGTACCTCTCCACGACTTTCTATGGAGCCGACGGTGGGACTCGAACCCGCAACCTGCTGATTACAAATCAGCTGCTCTTCCATTGAGCTACGTCGGCCAAACAATTGCTGCTTTTAAAGCATAATCAGTATAGCTTATTTTATAAAATACGTCAACACGAGAAGAGCAGGAATTTTTCATAAATATAGCGAAGATTTTACTATATCTTTAATAAATGCTTAACCAGACTTAAGGAGGATCTCTGATGTCAGATACTAAAGTAGCAATAATTGGTGGAACAGGCGTTTACGCCCAGAATATGCTTGATGACGAAAAAGAAATCACTGTAGATACCCGCTACGGTTCTGTAACAATGACTCAGGGTGTATACAATGGAAGGAAGGTTTACTTCATGGCCAGACATGGTGGAGGTCATTCTGTTCCACCACACCTGGTGAACTACAGGGCTAATATCTCAGCTTTAAAAAAACTTGAAGTTGATGCAATTATTTCAACCGCTGCTGTCGGGACATTAAATGAAAAGATGCCGCCCGGCAGCAGAGTGGTGATCGATCAGTTCATTGATTTTACAAAAAACCGAACCCTGACATTCTATGAAGGACAAGGCGGCTATGTGGTACATACCGATTTTACTGAACCATACTGCCCCGAAACAAGGACAGCAATTCTAAAAGCAGGTAATAGCTTGTCAGTAAAGCCAATTGATAGAGGCTGTTATGTATGCGCAGAAGGACCAAGGTTTGAAACTCCTGCTGAGATAAAAATGATCAAACAACTTGGTGGAGACCTCGTGGGTATGACTAATGTTCCTGAGGTTACCCTGGCCAGGGAAGCTGGTCTGTGTTACGCAACTATTGCATTGGCAACTAACTATGCAGCGGGTATTTCCAGAACTCCGCTGAGCCATGACGAAGTGCTTGAAGAGATGGATAAAGGTAAAGCCGAGCTTCAAAAGCTATTGATTCTTTCCGTGGAAAATATTTCTCTTACAAAAAATTGCAGTTGTTCAAGCGCAGGCAAATACTGGAGTGAGGGGCATCATGGCTAATGAGTAATAACTCTATCGAACATATTGCCTGGAGGGAAGGAAAGCTTCACCTTCTGGATCAACGACTTCTGCCTCATAAAATAGCATTTAAAGTTTGTGAATCACACCGTGATGTAGTGACAGCAATTAAAGAGATGTATGTACGGGGAGCTCCTGCAATTGGTATAAGCGCTGCATTTGGTATTGTTCTGGCTGCCGGTGAAGCTTTAAGTAAAAGTTTTTCTTCCGGAAAAACAAGAGAATTATTAAAAACTGCTTCATCTGATTTGGAAGGTTCGAGACCAACTGCTGTTAACCTGAAGTGGGCAACCAGTAAAGCTAAAAGCTGGTTATCAGATAACATTGAAGCCTCCACTGAAGAGATCTACACGGGGCTGGAAATGCTGGCCAGGGATATTTTCGCCGATGATATCAGTAACAACCGGAAAATCGGATTTAACGGTTTAAAACTGGTTCCCCAAAATGCTGCTATCCTTACTCATTGTAATGCCGGCGCTCTTGCAACCGGAGGTTACGGTACAGCTTTAGGCGTTATACGCGCCGCAGTAGAAGAAGGAAAAAAGGTAAGTGTTTTTGTTGATGAAACCAGGCCACTGCTGCAGGGAGCCAGAATTACCGCTTTTGAGCTGATTGAAGAAGGCATACCGGCTACACTGATTACAGATAATTCTGCGGGCTATATCATGTCTGCAGGAAAAGTTGACCTGATTGTAGTCGGAGCCGACAGGATTGCCGCTAATGGAGATGCAGCTAATAAAATAGGCACTTATTCCCTGGCCGTCCTGGCAAAATATCATGGAATTCCATTTTACGTAGCGGCTCCCTTATCAACTATAGATCTCAGTATTTCCTCAGGAGCCGAAGTAGTGATTGAGGAAAGATCTGAAAATGAAATTACCTTTATAGGCGGTAATTCTATCGCTCCTGAAGGGATAAAAGCCTTAAATTATGCTTTTGATATCACACCGGCTGAATTAATTACGGCTATAATCACTGAAAATGGGGTAATTGAAAAACCTGACAAAGTAAAGATCGCAGATATATTTACGAAAGGAGACACTTTTCTTGAAAAGCATACTGATTAAAAACGCCCTGCTTATAACTTTAGACGACAACAGGCCTGATCACTTTTACGGAGATCTCCTGATAAACAATGGCCTAATTTCTGAGATAACGGAAACTCCGAATTCGATAGATCCAGAAAAAGCGATGACTGTAATTGACGGAACAAAATTATTTGTAATGCCCGGTTTAATCAATACACACGGTCACGCAGCCATGACTCTTTTCAGGGGATATGCAGACGATCTGCCGCTTCAAGAATGGCTCGAAGATAAAATATGGCCTATAGAAGAATACCTCAAGGCTGAGGACGTATACTGGGGAACTATGCTTGCTGTTGCGGAAATGCTTAAAGGTGGAACTACTACTTTTACCGATATGTATTTCTTTATGGATAAAGTGGCTGAAGCTACCGCAGAATGCGGCATCAGGGCTGTTTTATCCAGGGGGATGATCGGGTTTGGCGACTCAGCTGAAAAAGGTTTATTGGAAACAGAACAATTTATTAAAGATTGGCATGGCTCTGAAAACAGCCGTATTAACGTTTTTCTCGGACCTCATGCCCCTTATACCTGTCCACCGGAATATCTTAAAAAAGTAATGGTTTTGGCAGAAAAAACAGGCAGGCCTCTTCAAATCCACCTCTCAGAAACTAAGAAAGAGGTGGAAGAAAGTATACAGAATTTCGGTAAAAGCCCTGTAGAACAGGTTGATGAGCTAGGCCTTTTCAATTATCCGGTTACAGCCGCTCATTGTGTACATTTAAGCGATCGGGATATTGAAATATTAGCCGAAAATAATGTTGGAGTGGCTCATAACCCGGGCAGCAATTTAAAGCTGGGCAGCGGTACAGCCCGACTGAATAATATGTTGGCAAAAGGTATTAATGTCGGTATCGGAACTGACGGAGCAGCCAGCAACAATAACCTCGATATGATCGAAGAAATCCGACTCGTTGCTCTTCTGGAAAAAGGAATTAGAATGGATGCCACACTAATAGACGCTAAAACTGCACTAAAAATGGCTACGTCCATGGGAGCCGCTGCGCTAAAAATAGCTGATATCGGTATTTTAAAAGAAGGATTAAAGGCCGACCTGATCGGCATCAGGCATAACAAGCTGCATCTGACGCCTTTGCATAATCCTCTTGCCCATATAGTTTACGCTGCGGCAGCAGCTGATGTAGAATATGTAATTGTTGATGGTCAGTTACTCCTTGAAAAGGGTAGATTAACAGGAATTGATGAAGAAAGGGTTATATTTGAAGCTTCAAAACATGCAAAAGAATTGGTTAGAGCAAAAAACGAAAAGCGGGATGGTTAATATGGATAACCTACATATTCTTATAACTAATGATGATGGTATTTACGCTGAAGGAATAAAATATTTGAGCCAGGAACTTGCGGTAAATAAGAGTAAATACCTTCTTTCTGTTGTTGCACCAGATCGTGAGCGAAGCGCTATCGGTCATGCTATAACGATGCATAAACCTTTAAGGGTAGAACCAGTTACTTTTATGGATAATCCTGAGCTTACGGGATGGTCTGTAAATGGTACGCCATCTGATTGCGTCAAGCTTGCAGTAGAAGCTATTCTTGATAAGAAGCCCGACCTGATCATCTCGGGTATTAATCGGGGCAGTAACCTTGGTACCGATGTGCTTTATTCAGGGACTGTATCGGCAGCGGTTGAAGGCTTAATAATGGGTATCCCCTCTATTGCAGTATCTCTGACAGGAAAAGGGGACAGGGAAGACTACATCTACAGCGCCCGTTTTATCGGCAAGCTGATATCGGTTTTGATTAAAAGTACCATTAAACCTTCGACTTTAATTAATGTTAATGTTCCTGTAGATACCGGGTCAGTTAATGGTGTCAGGGTTACCTCGCTCGGCTCACGTCGCTACTGCAATACTTTTGAAAAACGTATTGATCCACGTGGCATGTATTATTACTGGATGGCCGGTGAACTTGTAGATGACGATCCCGAGGAAGATGACAGCGATACAAAAGCAATCAGGGATAAATATATATCTGTTACACCGATTCATTTTCAGCTTACAAACCGGGAAGTTATGTCTGAGCTTAATCAATTAGTTGATTCTATTTTATAGGTTAATATTATGTATTCGGCAGTCAGAGAGGTGATATCTATGCCTGCTTTGGAATTGTACGGTAAAAACTGCTACCGCATTGCCCGCCAGGGCAAAATGAATGCAGATGTCTTGGTTTACCTGAATCTTGAACTCTTTAAAAATTTTAAAGAAGATCAGTCTCTGCAGCAGCTGATCGATGCCGCTTCTCTTAAAGGTGTAATAAACCCGATAATTGGTATGCCTGATATCCACTCAGGATACGGCTTGCCAATTGGTGGTGTAATGGCCATGGATGCTGTTAAAGGATTGGTATCTGCAGGCGCTGTGGGAATGGATATTAATTGTGGTGTTCGTCTTCTTCACACCAATATTGCTGCTAAGGAACTAAAAGCAGCGGATTTGAAAAAACTTATACGGGCAATCGAAGAAAGAGTTCCCAGCGGCGTTGGCCGCAAAAGCAGGCATACCGAAGAAATAAGAAAACACTTTGATTACCTATTAATAAAAGGAGTCCCCCATTTAATTAGCATGGGAATTGGACGCCAAGAAGATCCTGATACAATCGAAGACGGAGGGTGCATGGCCGGCGCTGACATAGATACGCTGAGCAAAAAAGCTGTTGACAGGGGTCTTCAACTTTCGACAATCGGCGGTGGTAACCATTTTATTGAAATAGGAATCCTCGATAAAATTTATGAACCCGAATTAGCTGTTAACTTCGGTCTTAGAGAGGGAAATTTAACTGTTCTTATTCATACTGGCAGTCGTGGCTTTGGACACCAGATTTGTACCGATTTTTCAGCGGATATGAAAAAATATGCCAGATATTACAATCTTGATATACCTTCTGCCGGTCTTGCCTCAGTGCCGATAGAATCTGATCAAGGACAAAAATATCTCGGAGCTATGACATGTGCAGTAAATTTTGCTTTTTGCAATCGCCAGTGGATTACCGATGATGTAAGAAAAGCATTTAGCTCTGTATTCGGCGGCAGTGATTATGATTACGGGCTGGACATCGTTTATGATGTCGCTCATAACACTGCACGATTTGAAAATATAAAAGGTAAAAAGATGCTCATTCACCGTAAAGGGGCAACAAGGGCTCTGCCTGCCGGGCATCCCGACAACCCAAAGAAATTTATAAAAACCGGGCATCCCGTTTTGATTCCAGGCAGCATGGGAACTTCATCATATATTATAAGAGCTGAGCCCGGTGTGGAAGCAATTTATAATTCAGTGAATCACGGCGCAGGGAGAGTGATGTCGAGAACTTCAGCTAAAAAAGAGATATCGGTTGAAGCGCTTAAAAAGAGACTCGGCAAAGTTATCGTTTCAGGCAGTAACTACAAAGCATATCTTGATGAGTCTCCACAGGCATACAAAAATATTGACCAGGTAGTCGAAACTTTTACTGAAATCGGACTGAGCCGGAAAGTAGCCAGGCTCAGTCCCCTGGCAGTAATAAAGGGAGAAGAGAGCAATTGAAAGTTTCATAGGAAAAAGGAGGATTTTAATGATCTATCTAAACGCAGAAACCCTTATGGAGGCAGCCAAACCAGATGAAATTATGGATGTTATTGAACAGGCTTACGCTATTAAAGCAGCAGGCTCGTACAAAATGCCTTCGCGTATACACATAGAAAATAATGGGAATACGCTTCTTTATATGCCCTGTTTTCTTAATACAATTTTCGGCACCAAAATACTGTCTCTCTTTCCGGGAAATAGATCAAAAGGCTTACCGGTAATAAGCGGTCTTGTTTTGTTAAACGATAAAGAAAGCGGACATCCTGTTGCTATACTTGATGGCGGCAGGCTCACAGCCTTGAGAACCGGAGCTGTCGGTGGCGTAGCAGTCAGGCACACCGCTCCGAATTCAGCCCAAAATGCCGGCCTGATTGGTTCAGGCGTTCAGGGTTACTTTCAGTTATTATTTGCTGCAAAAGCCCGCAAACTTAAAAATATTATTGTTTACGACCTTGATCAGGAAAAGCTTGTCCATTTCTGCAGCCGCCTGCAAAATGATATCCCTGAAGTAAATATAAAACCGGCAAAAAAGATAGAGGACCTTCTTGAACAATCTGAAATTGTGATTACCGCAACACCATCTGAAAAACCGGTTCTTCCTGATGACAAAAAATTATTGATCAATAAAAACTATGTTGGTATAGGTTCATATAAACCTGAGATGAGAGAATTTCCACGATCTTTGTATAGCCTGCTTAAAAAAGTTTTAGTCGATACGGTTCATGGTCTGGAAGAATCAGGTGATTTAATTACACCAATCCATGAAAAATGGATTAAAAGTAGTCAGGTCATGGAATTCGACAAATATCTCGCCGATGGATATAAACCAGGAATGCTGGGCACCACAACACTTTTTAAATCCGTTGGTATGGCCTTGTTTGACGTGGCAGTTGGAGAACTGCTTTATCGTAAAGCCTTAGATAAAGGCATGGGTATTGATCTTAATTAGTAGAGGAAGAATTGTAATGAGAAATGTTCCTCCCAGTATCTTTAACGATGTGATTGGTCCTGTCATGAGAGGGCCATCGAGCTCACATACGGCAGCTGCCGTTCGCATCGGCTCTATAATAAGGCAGTTCCTTAATGGCAAAGGCCGCCGCTTGCTGGTAGAGTTTGAACCAAAGGGTTCACTTGCGTCAACTTACAGCAGCCAGGGTTCCGATCTAGGCCTGGTTGGCGGTTTTCTAGGAATGGAACTTACTGATGCTCGCCTGGTCAGGGCTCTCGAGATTGCCAGAAACAGCGGCATTGAAGTAATTTTTAAAATAACTGAATACGAAGCAGCACATCCAAATACTTACAGGATTACAGTCGAGACAGATGAATTGGATATTGCTGAATACAGATTGACTTTTATATCGACAGGGGGAGGAATGTTTGAGCTCACCAATATTAACGGCACCCCAATATCGGTAAGCGGAGGCTATTACGAGGCAATTTATTTTATCAACCCCGGATCAGATTTTAACCCGGCATGGCTTGAAAATTACATTATTGAAAAACATCCTGAAGTTGAAGCTTGCAGAGTTTCCACTAACAGGCAGTCCGCTCTGATTAATGTTAAAACTTTACAGCCTGCAGGTACCCATATTCTAGATAATATAAATAGTGTTACAAATATAATTCAATCTGTGCAGCTTACTCCTGTTCTGCCTGTATGCTCCCGGAAAGATCTAAAATTACCTTTTAGTAATGCTAGCGAATTGCTCAAAAATGCTTCTGCAGAAAATAAAGAGCTGTGGGAACTTGCCTTGTCCTATGAATGCCAGCGAAGCGCTCTGTCTCAGAGGCAAATAATGGCAATGGGTAGTGCAATATTAAAAGTAATGAAAAGCTCCATTGAAGAGGGCCTATCGGGAACTTTATACAATGACCGAATCTTAGGACCACAGGCCTTTAAAATAGAAAATCACAGCAGCATACTTTTAGGAGGAACCCTCGTAAAAAAGCTTATAGCCAATGTTACGGCTATAATGGAGACAAAAAGCGCTATGGGAGTAATCGTAGCTGCACCTACTGCAGGTTCTTGCGCAGGATTGCCGGGAACACTGCTCGCTGTTGCCGAAGATATTGGTTGTGATGATGAAACAACCTTAAAAGGATTGCTGGCTGCCGGTATAATCGGTATTCTTATAGTAAATCAAAGTACTTTTGCTGCTGAAGAGGGCGGTTGTCAGGCCGAATGCGGTTCAGGATCGGCAATGGCTGCAGCAGGCCTCGTTCAAATGGCCGGAGGTACAGCAGAAAAAGCCCTTGCCGCAGCCTCAATAGCCATGCAAAACATTATTGGTATGGTGTGTGACCCGGTCGCTAACAGGGTCGAAGTTCCCTGTCTCGGTAAGAATATTTTGGCCGGAATGAATGCTCTGGCTTCTGCCAACATGGCTCTGTCTGGTTATGATCAGGTTATCCCGCTTGATGAAACAATTGCGGCATTTGATCAGGCCGGTCGAATGATGCCGGCAGAATTGCGCTGCACCGGAAAAGCCGGTTTATCAGTTACACCGACATCGCTGCTTCTTCATAAAAAGCTCAATAAGCCAGAGGGAAAGAGCTATATATAGCATTTTTTATGATATAATTATTATGGTATTTCAATCTTAATTCAACAACGTAAAAAATAATTTTTACATTTACACGGGGGTGTTTAATTTGAAAATCGTCGGTATAAACGAAAAAGAATGTACAATGTGCGGAGCCTGTGAAACTACTTGCTCCACTTTCTATTATAAAGAAGATGACAGGCTTAAATCAGCAATCCAGGTTGAAGAAGTTGAGGCAAGCCCTGGTGTTGCCATTCATGTCTGCAATCAATGCGGTAAATGTATTGAAGTTTGCCCCGTTGAAGCCATAACACGCACTAAAAAAGGTATTGTTACAATCAATAAGAAGACTTGTATCGGCTGCTTCAACTGTGTCGGAGTCTGTCCGACCGATACTATGTTCTGGCATGAAGAGCTTGTTGAACCATTCAAGTGTATTTCCTGTGCCCGCTGCACAAAAGAATGCCCGACGGAGGCAATATTTATGGAGGAAGTTTCTTAAAAGCAAAAGACAGAATCTGGAAGCGAATGGTAAAGTTATAAAAAGTAACAACAGAAATAATATTAAAAAATAAAACCGATGATTAAGATATTTAATAAACTGTTAGTATATTTACAGGAGGCTAAATGATGGCGAAAAGTATTGAAGATATGCGTAAATCTAGACGGGCGCTGGCCAGCTACGATTATGACCAGGCAGAAGTAGAAAAAGGCTACACGGGAAAAACACTTTACATAAATATCTCAGATAACACAATCAAGTCAAAGAATGTCACAGAACAAATGAAAGATATTTTCATCGGAGGAAAAGGCTTTGGCCTTTGGTACCTCTGGAATGGAGTAAAACCGGAAACCAGATGGAATGATCCTGAAAATGAAATAGTTATATCCTCGGGACCAATTGGCGGAATCACCCAATATCCCGGCTCAGGCAAATCGCTGGTGGTAACCTTATCGCCACTGACTAACTCGGTTATGGATAGTAATGTTGGAGGCTTTTTCGGACCTTATCTAAAATTTTCCGGCTGGGATGCTTTAGAAATTCAGGGAAAAGCTGAAAAAGATATAGTTATCTTTATCGATGGCGACAAAGGTAAAATCACCATAGAAGAAGTAGATATCGATCCTACCGCAAGCCATCTGGTCAGTGAACAGCTTACTGAACTTTTGGCTGAAAATGAGAAAGATAAAAAAAATATTTCAATTGTTTCCTCCGGTAGTGGAGGCGAGAATACTAATATTGGTATTTTAAATTTCTCTTTTTACGATCTGCGCAGGAAGGTTGCCCGGATGAAACAGGCTGGAAGAGGCGGGATCGGAACTGTATTCAGGGATAAGAAAATTGCCGCACTGGCCGTTAAGTTTTCCAATCTCAGCGGGCGCAGCAACAACCCTGCCGATCCGTCAAAAATTGCAAAAACAGGAGTTAAAATCACCCGCGAGATTAACAAGTTTGATGACGAGCAGTTCAGAATGCGCCAAATCGGTACGGCAAATCTGATGACACCTATGAATGACTACGATCTGCTGCCCGTCCACAATTTCAAATATGGCTCACATCCTGATGCTGCCGGTTTATCTTCAGATACACTGCGTGATCGTTTCACCCAGAATATGCCTGACGGTTGCTGGGTCGGTTGTGCATTATCCTGCTGTAAAGCCGTTGATAACTTCGAACTTAAAACAGGACCCTTCAAAGGCGAAAAAGTTCTCGTTGACGGGCCGGAATACGAAAATGCTGCAGGGCTGGGCGCCAACTGCGGTATATTTGATGCAAATTATGTTATTGAAGCTAATTTTTACTGCGACACATACGGTATAGACACTATTTCAACAGGGACAATAATTGCCTTTGCCATGGAGTGCTATGAAAACGGTATTATCAATAAAGAAATCACCGGTGGGCTTGAACTTACATTTGGTAATGCTGACGCTGCCATGGAACTGATTCACCAAATGGGCCAGGGTAAAGGTTTTGGTAAAATTGCCAGCCAGGGTGTCCGCAGGATGAAGAAGATTTTCGCAGAAGAATACGACGCTGATCCTGCCTTTCTTCAAGATATCGGTATGGAAAACAAGGGGCTTGAATATTCACAGTACCAGGCCAAGGAATCGCTGGCACAGCAGGGCGGATATGCCATGACAAATAAAGGCCCCCAGCATGACGAAGCATGGCTTATATTTATGGATATGGTAAATAATCAACTGCCAACTTTCGAAAAGAAAGCTGAAGCGCTGCATTATTTTCCCATGTTCAGAACCTGGTTTGGCCTGCAGGGATTATGCAAATTGCCATGGAATGACATTGTGCCTGAAGGAAATGCTCAAACCGACAGCCCGGAAAAGATCCCGGAGCATGTTCAAAACTACGTTGATATCTTTAATGCCGTTACGGGCAAAAAGATTGATCAGGATGAGATGATCAGGCAATCGGAGCGAGTCTATAATTTTCAGCGTATTTTTAATTTACGCCTCGGTTTTGGTACACGCGAACATGATGCTTCACCTTACAGAGCACTCGGTCCTGTAACAGAGGAAGAATACGAATCTCGTTCCGAAAGATATGACAAACAGCTGAAGGAAGATTTAGGTATCGATCCGACCGAGATGAGTATAACAGATAAAATTAAAGAAATGCGTAAATACCGCGAAGGACGTTATGAAACACTGATGGATGTGGTTTATGAACGACGGGGTTGGACCAAAAACGGAATTCCTAAACTTGAGAAAATCAAAGAACTCGGCATTGATTTTCCGGAAGTTGTAGATGTTGTAAAAAAGAATCTCTAAACAGATCCTCTGATTTATTGACAAAGGTTGCATTTTAGATTATGACAGGCAGGAGCGTTATTGTTGTGATAGAGGTAAACGGCAAACAGGTAGAGTGGGAGGAAGGTATAACTGTAGAAAAGCTGCTTAAAAAGATGAACTACACCTTCCCCAAAATAGTTGTAAGGGTAGACGGAAAAGTGATCGAAAAAAGCGACTGGGAGGAGCATCACATTCCCGATCAATCAGTCGTTCAGGCTCACCACTTAATTGCCGGTGGATAATAATCGGTTCAATAATTATAATAGAAATTTAATAATTACGACAAAGGAGATAGGTAGTTAAAAGCGAACTATTAAAGTTGTACAGTTGCCCGATTATTGTGTCTGCTTATATTTCCGTCAGGGATTATGAGCAGGTTCAAATGATTAAAATTTTTTGCTCGTTTGTAATCACAGACTATTAACATTTCAGCAGGGGAGGTGAGCAGGGCAGTAATAATCTAAAATAATCATCAGCGTTAATGTTGTCAGATTCGTTTTATGATTTCAGTTGAAAGTATATTAATAAGGGGAGGTCATGTTAATTGTTCAAACTTAAAAGTAGTTGGATTCTCATGCTTGTATTAGTGTTGTTTGCTTTTAGTCTTTTCGGCTGTGGCGGAGACAGCGCCGGTCCGGTCGATGAAACTCCCGACGGAGAAGCCGAAGGTGAGTTTGAAGGACAGGTTTTATTTGGGATTATGGTTCCGGTAACCGGTTCAGAGGCCGCTGACGGAATCGACATGGAAAATGCCGGTCTTCTGGCTGTCGAGGAAATTAACGCAGCCGGCGGCGTTCTCGGTTATGAAATTGTAACAACTACAGGTGATGACGAATGCGATCCTTCGAAAGCGACTGCTGCTGCCAGCAAGTTAATTTCTGAAGAAGTTGTTGCAGTTATCGGTGGCTACTGCTCGGGGGCTACCCTGCCCACCCTGGCTCTTTACGGTGATGCAGGTATTCCCTTTGTAATTGCTGCTGCAAATGCTACTTCGCTTATCGATGAAAATCCGGGCTGGGCCTTTATGATTAACAGCACCGGTGATGCACAGGCAGCCAAAGCTGTTGAATGGTTTGAAAGCCTTGACGTTGATACAATCGCCCTGGTTGACGATGGTTCGGCTTTCTCGGTTGACCTGAAAGACCAGAGCAAGATGCAATGGGAAGCTGCCGGCCACTCTGTTGTAGCTGAAGACAGGGTAGAAACCGGCACCCAGGATTTCTCGGCTGTAGTGACCAATATTATGGCGGCAAATCCTGACGCTGTTTACTGGACAGCATACCAGGGCCTCGGCGCCCTTTTGATCAGGCAGCTTCGCCAGGATGGTTATGAAGGCGTAATCATGGTTGGTGATGGTTCAAGTGCACCTGAACTGCTTGACCTTGCTCAGGCAGAAGGAGAAGGCGTATACTGCACCGCTCCTCCGGTAGTAGACTTCTTACCTGCAGCCCAAAACTTTATTTCTGGCTATAACGACAGCTACCCGAGAGAACCGGGCGCATATGCCGGTTTGATGTATGATGCCACTTACCTGCTGGTTGACGCAATTGAAAGAGCCGGATCTTTTGACGGCGAAGCAATCAAAGATGCTCTTGCCGCAACAGACGGCTTTGAAGGTATTACCGGCCCCGTCGGCTTCACTCCGCAAAACACTCTTAACAGAAGCAACTTCGTTATTCTCGTTGGTGAAGACGGAAGATGGGCCCTGGCCGAATAAACTGATCGAACAAACCAAAGCGCAGGCCTGTTGAAATACAGGTCTGCGCCTTCTTGAGAGGTGAACAGATGACATCCTGGGAGATTTTTTTACAGCAGCTATTTAATGGTTTGCTCGTCGGTTCTTTTTATGGTCTTGTTGCAATCGGTTATTCTATGGTTTACGGAATTATCAAACTTCTGAACTTCGCTCATGCTGATATATACATGTGCGGCGCTTTTTCTGGTTTAATAATACTTGGATTTTTAAATCCCTATGTAGGAAATGAATGGCTTGGTATCATCATTGCTTTGCTGCTCAGCATGGTTTTGGTTGGCCTCTTAGGTGTTGTAATCCAACGTGTGGCTTACAGGCCAATGCTCAAAGCTCCGCGCCTGTCAATTTTAATCACTGCCCTTGCCGTATCAATGATCCTTTATAATACTGTTTTGCTTATGACACAGGGTCAGTATAAGCCATTTACAACCGGTTTAACACATGAGAGTTTTTATATCGGAGCGCTGCGTATGACAGAGACGAGGATGGTCCTGCTTCTTGCAGCCCTTGTTTTGATGTTTCTCCTGCACATGTTTATTACCAGGACAATGTATGGAAAGGCTATGCGAGCTATTGCTCTGGACAGGGATACCTGTCAGCTGATGGGGGTTAATGTATATATGATCATTGCCATTACGTTCTTCGTTGGCTCTGCGCTTGCCGCAGCCGCAGGAATAATGGCCGGTGTATATTACGGCACAGTTCACTTTTTTATGGGCTTTTTAATTGGCCTCAAGGCTTTTACAGCTGCAGTTATAGGTGGTATCGGGATTATACCCGGGGCTATGCTTGGCGGACTATTGCTGGGACTGCTTGAAGCATTTGGTACTCAGATTCCCTTCATCGGCTCGTCATGGAGAGATGTTTTTACATTTGTCTTCCTCATTTTATTCCTGATTTTCAAGCCTAACGGCCTCCTGGGACGCATTGAAAGCGAAAGGATGTAGCGTTTATGGCAGAGATAAAAAATAACTCACAAAAAAATACTCCCGTTGGAATGATCGTGGAACAATTATACTTGTTTTTTGACAATAAAGTTCCCCGTTACCTGGTAATGTCAGCCATGACAGCCTTTCTGATTTACCTGCCTCTTTCTTCAAGCCGCTTTACACAGGAAATTATGGCCAATCTTTTCTTTTATGTTGTAGTATGCCTCGGTTTAAATATTATTGTCGGTTTCGCCGGTCTGCTGCATCTAGGCTATGCCGCTTTTTTTGCTGTCGGAGCTTACACCACAGGTATTCTAAGCTCAGTATACGGGGTAAACTTCTGGTTAACCCTGCCGTTCAGCATAATAGCTGCAGTTATTGCCGGCCTGGCAATCGGTGCGCCAACTTTACGGCTGCGTGGAGACTATCTTGCTATTGTAACGCTCGGTTTTGGTGAGATTATCCGATTGACAGTCAGAAACCTTGAAATAACCGGAGGTGCAATAGGCCTGATCGGTATTCAGCGACCTGTCCTGTTTGGTGTCGTTCTGAATCAGATTACTCATTTTTATTACCTCTTTTTCATTCTCGCAATCATTGCAATATTTGTTTCTTACAGGTTGCATGACTCAAGGTTAGGCAGAGCATGGGAATATATCAGAGAAGATGAAGATGCTGCTTCAGCAATGGGTATTAACGTTGTTTCTACACGCCTTTATGCTTTTATAATCGGTTCAGCTTTTGGCGCGCTGGCCGGTTCTCTATATGCTGCAAAGATGACAGCAATTTCACCTGAATCTTTTATGTTTATTCACTCGGTTATGATTCTACTGGCTGTAGTACTCGGGGGGATGGGCAAAATTCCCGGTGTTATCCTTGGCGCCGTAATTGTAACCCTAATCCCCGAATTATCACGCGACATTGGACAATTCAGGCTGATCATTTTCGCAGTTTTACTGCTTATTCTGATGCTTTACCGGCCTCAGGGGATCTGGCCTGAAAGACAAGGGATATCTACTAAACTATAATGGGGTGTTGCAGTGGCTCTACTGGAAATCAAAGACCTGACCTTACGCTTTGGAGGCCTCTGCGCCGTCAATAAATTATCACTGGAAATTGAAGAAGGCTCCATCCGCAGTCTTATCGGACCAAACGGCGCTGGTAAAACCTGCGTCTTCAACTGCCTGACCGGCTTTTACAAACCGAGCGACGGGGATATGATTTTCATGGGCGAAAGCCTCGTGAAAAGAAAGCCACATATTATTACCTATAAGGGGATGGCCCGTACTTTTCAGAATCTGCGTTTGTTTCAACAAATGACAGTGTTTGAAAATGTGATGTCGGGAATGCATTGCAGATCAAGCGCAGGCTTCATCGGCGCTGTACTGCGTACCGGAAGTCAAAAGCTTGAAGAGAAAAAGATCCGTGAAGTTGCTGAAGAATGTCTCGATTTTGTTGGTATTCTGGACAAGAAATATTACATGGCGAAAAACCTTCCTTACGGTGATCAGCGCAGGGTTGAATGGGCGCGAGCATTAGCGACTCAGCCAAAGCTGCTTCTCTTAGACGAACCGGCTGCCGGATTAAATAAAGAAGAAAAATCACGCCTAATTGACTTAATGCGCCGGATCCGGGATGAGCGGAAAATTACTATTTTCCTGATTGAACACGATATGGGCCTGGTCATGAAAGTTTCAGAAAAGATTTTCGTGATAGACTACGGGGTGAAAATTGCCGAAGGAGAAGCGAAAGAAGTGCAAGATAACCCCCGTGTGATTGAAGCTTACCTGGGTAAAGAAGAAGAGGAGGATGCCGTATGAGCGAAACAATACTCGAACTAAAGAATCTTGAAACCCGCTATGGACAAATCTATGCTCTGAGAGGCATCAATATCGAGGTAAAAAAAGGTGAAATTGTAACCCTGCTTGGCGCAAACGGCGCAGGAAAAAGCACGACCCTTAAGACGATTTCGAGCCTTGTCCCTGCATCAGAAGGAACTGTTAAATACTTCGGTGAAGATATCACCCATTCAGCGCCGTACTCTATTGTTGAGAAAGGGCTTATCCATGTTCCTGAAGGACGAATGATTTTTAAAGAACTAACTGTTCTTGAAAACCTTGAACTCGGTTCATTTACCCTTAAGGATAACATTGAACGGAAAAAACGTATCAACAGGGTCTGTGAACTTTTTCCTGTATTAAAAGAAAGACAGAAACAGATGGGCGGCTTTCTATCCGGGGGAGAACAGCAGATGCTTGCTATCGGGCGCGCCCTGATGACAGAGCCTAAAATACTAATGCTTGATGAACCTTCAATGGGTCTTGCTCCGATTATTGTCCAAAACATCATGGATATAATTAAACAGATTAACAGCGAGGGAACAACTATTTTACTGGTTGAGCAAAATGCTAAAGTTGCCCTCAAGCTTGCTGACAGAGGTTATGTCTTAGAAACCGGAGAAATTGTCATGGAAGGCAATGCAGATGTTCTCAGTACGGATGAAAGCATAGTAAAGGCTTACCTTGGTGAATAAATGACTGGCATTGGTCTTAAAAATACGATCATTTTAATATGTATTACAATGATCTTCCTCTTACTATATTCCGGTTCAGCCTGCGCTGAAGATAACTCTGCTGTAGTTTCAGCTAATGATGCCCCTGAAGAAACTGTTCTTTACTATTTTTGGGGATTCTGTCCTGTTTGCAGTAAACCGGAAGAACATGTCTATCTTTTTGAAGATTACCCGATCAGGGTAGAAATATATGAGGTTTTTCATGACGATGAAGGCCGGGCGATTTATGACCAGGTCAGTGAAGACCTTGGTATTGAAATATATGGTTTTCCAACCCTGGTTTTCAAAGATAAATATTGGCTCGGTTTTTCAGAGACAGTCCAGGCTGAAATTCTGGCCGAAATTGATGCTCACCTTACCGGTGAAGATAGCGCTGTAAGTCAAAGTGTTATAAGTATACCCTTTTATGGCGAAGTTGATCTTCAGGCCTCTCCATTACTGCTGACAACAGCTATTATAGCAACACTGGACGGATTTAATCCCTGCTCACTATTTGTTTTAACATTCCTATTGGCTATAATCGTTCATTCGGCTTCAAGAAAAAGGATAGTCCTGGTTGGTTTAACATTTTTGGCTGTAACTTCTGCTGTTTACGGCCTTTTCATGCTGGGTGTTCTTAATATTATGCTGTTCGCCGGTCAGCTTTTCTGGATTCGCAACATAGTTTCAGCTATTGTAATTTTGCTCGGACTGGTGGGAATCAAAGATTTTCTGTTCTTCAAAGAAGGCGTTTCTTTTGTCATTCCCGATGCTTATAAAAAGAAATATTACAGTCAGGTTCGAAATATATTTTACACAAAATCAATAATGCCGATGATTATTGCTACGTCTGTGATGGCCCTGGGTATTGCGTTAGTCGAGTTGCCCTGCACAGCGGGATTTCCTTTTATCTGGAGCAGTATAGTCAGTACAAAAAATCTACTCTTAACAGAATATGTCTCCCTGTTTATATTTTATCTATTTCTCTACCTCTTGATCGAACTGATTATATTTTTTATAGCTGTTATACGCATGCGCTCAGTTAAAATGACAGAAGAGAGGGGACGTTTGCTTAAGCTTATTGCCGGCAGCCTGATGCTTGTGTTAGGTTTGATCCTTTTATTCAGGCCCGACTATATGGAGAATCTTGTCGGTATATTAATCACTTTCGGATCGGCCTTAATTCTGATTTTATTTATATTCTTGATCAGAAAGATTTTTTTAACTGACCTCGGGAGGCGAACTAAATGAACTGGAAACCACCGGAAAACTGGATCACTCTGACCGCTATTGATGCTCACACGGGAGGAGAGCCGCTGCGAATATTTTTCGCTGATCACCCTAAAATACCGGGCGATTCAATTCTGGAAAAACGAAAGTATGCTCTGAATAATCTCGACTATCTCAGAACAGCAACTCTCTGGGAACCACGTGGTCATGCTGATATGTATGGCTGTATTATTACCGAACCAGTAACTGAAGACGGTCATTTCGGAGTTCTCTTCACGCATAATGAAGGTTACAGTAGCATGTGCGGTCATGGAATAATAGCTGTAACTAAAGTTGTTCTTGAAACCGGCTTAGTAGACTTGCCTTCAAAGATCAATCAGGTTAACATAGATACTCCTGCCGGTAGAGTAAGAGCATTTCCAAACAGGGAAGGAACCTGTGTTACCAGTGTATCTTTTTTGAATGTGCCTTCTTTTGTTTACGCTGCGGATGAAGTAGTTAATGTGCCGGATTTGGGTAAAATTAATTATGATATTGCATTCGGAGGAGCTTTTTATGCTTTCGTCGATGCCGAAGATGCGGGAGTGAAACTCAACGCCGGCGGATTCAGAAAACTGATTGAAAGGGGAACTGAAATTAAAGAAGCGATTCAGAAAGAAAAGGAAATTAAGCACCCCTTTGAAGACGACCTCGGTTTTCTCTATGGAATTATATTTATCGGAAAGGCCGAGCAACCGGGAAATCACAGCAGGAATGTCTGTGTTTTTGCTGACGGCGAAGTAGATCGAAGCCCTACAGGTACTGGAGTGAGTGCCAGAGCGGCAATCCACATTAGTAAAGGTGATCTTGCAATTAACGAACCTTTTGTGGTGGAAAGTATCCTGGGCAGCTGTTTTACGGGTGAGGCAGTAGAAAAAACCACTTTTGGCCCTTATGATGCAGTTATACCAAAAGTAACAGGCTCTGCTCACATATGCGGAATCAATAAGCTAATTATAGATCCGGATGATCCTTTAAGACACGGCTTTATTCTCAGGTAATTCCGCTACCTGTTTTTATAGGAATACCGGATGAAAGGCTGTTCATATAAGCCACCCGCTCGTCAAGGTGATCTATTGAAGGTGGCATAAGTTCGCGACATTTGTAATCTAATCCAAGCAGGCGATAAGTATCACTACCTAATCGATGATAAGGTAACAGTTCTATTTCTTTTATTTTTTTCAGTTTCCGGCAAAAATCTATTGTAGCTTGAAGATTGAGATCTGTATCGTTAAAACCTGGAATAAGAGGAAGGCGAATTGTTAATCGATAAGAATAATCAGTTTGATCTGCTCTCAGCAGATTTTCGAGAATAAGATGATTGCTTTCCCCCACCCATAGAGCATGCATCTGGTTATCCATATGTTTAAGGTCGGCATAGAGATGATCGATCCAGGGCAGTACTTTATTAAAGCTGCTGTAAGAGGTATGAAGACTGCTTTCCATAGCTGTGTGAATACCAACTTTTTTGCATTCTTCTAGAAGTGCGGCGCAGAAAACAGGCTGGCAGAGCGGTTCTCCTCCGCTAATTGTTATCCCGCCTTCAGAGTGGAAGTAGAATATTTCATCCTTACTAATCTCCTTCATTAAGTCATCAACAGAAACAGTGAATCCGTACTTTTTAACTGCATTAGCCTGGCACACCTCAAAACATCGAAAACATCTTACACATTTATCTTTGTCAGTACTAACGCTCAGACCATCATTAAAAAAAGAGATAGCATTTTCAGGGCAGGACTCAACGCACTGGCCGCAGACTGTACATAGTCTCTGATCGTAGCCTTTCTCAAATTCAAAAGATTGCGATTCAGGCGTAGAACACCAGGGACAGCTTAGCTTACAGCCTTTTAAAAATATTACTGTTCTTAAGCCCTGTCCGTCATGTATGGAAGATCTTTCGATCCTGATAATATTGCCTTTTACCTTATTTTTCTTCACAATATCTTTATCTTTCATCCCAGCGAAATACCGTGCTGGACCGTGCGTCCGATGATTTCATCCTGAACATCTTTACCAAGCTCAACAAAATAGGCTGTATAGCCGGCCACCCTTACAAGCAATCCTTTATAATTATCAGGATCCTGTTGTGCCTTGATCAGAGTTTCCTGGTCTATGACATTGAACTGGACATGGAAGATACCAAGACTGCATAAACTTTTTAACAGCGCCATAAGCTGGGTTATACCGTTTTCCGAATTGAGCATAGCGGGTTCAATCTTCATGTTGAGCAGGGTGCCCTGAACAAACCGGCCATGTGGAATATGGGCAACTGATTTTATTACTGCACTTGGTCCGTTTAAATCAGTTCCTCCACTGGGACTAACTCCATCAGCCAGTGGCTGCCAGGCTTTTCGTCCCGACGGCAGAGCTCCTACTTCGAGGCCGAAAGGTGTATTTCCTGAAACAGGTAGAATGCCGGGTGTCATAGTTCCATATTTGCTTTTATAACGTTCAATTTCATCTGCAATATAAGTAAATACCTCTCCTGCAATTTCATCGGCATAAGGATCATCATTACCGTATTTGGGAGCCTCAAGACAAAGCTTACGAATATCTTCGAAACCTTTAAAATCTTGATCAAGAGCTTCTATAAGCTTCTTCATTGTGATTTTTCCGGTATCAAATACAAGATATTTAACAGCTGCAATACTATTGATCAAGTCGGCTACTCCAATCAGAATAATACCATTACCTACGTTATATTTAGCGCCACCCCAGGCATAATCTTTTGCATTATCTATACATTCTTTGAAAGTAAGAGAAAGAGCAGGAACAGGTCTGTTCAAACCGATCTCATCGATAATGTGACTTCCGGCTACGACAGCTCTTGTTGCATATGCTAAATGTTTTTTAACAGCATCCAGGAACTGATCATAGGAATCGAATTCCGTTGGCTCCCCGGTTTTTACAGATATGGTTAAGCCGCTTTTTCTGTTCATCCCGTTAAGCAGGGCGAATTCAACCATACTGCCAAGGTTAATATCAGCCAGGGCGGTGTACTGACGCATCCGACCTTCCAGATTTGTCTCAACACAACCACAGGGATTCCAGTTGTATGCCTCCTTCAGTGGCACGCCTTTGTTCATAAGCATTGTAGTGCCGATATCGTCGTTGTGAAAAGCGGGAAATCCTGTTCCCAACCTGATCAGCTCCACTACCTTACGCAAAAAAGAATTAGGGTTTTTCGAAACACTATAACGTACCGAAAGTGAAGGTTGGTATAATCGGACATCCATGGTCGCCTGAAGAATCATGTAGGACAGATCATTAACAGCATTTTTACCGGTATCGTCAACACCTCCTACACATACATTTTGAAACATAGGATAACCGGCTGCAAATTCTGCTGTCTGAGCATCCTGGAAAAGACAGGGTTCGCTGAATTTGACCCAGAGGCAATCGAGCAGTTCCTGCGCTTGTTCAGATGTAATGTGCCCGGCTTCAAGATCCTTCCTATAAAATGGCCAGAGATACTGATCCATTCTGCCGGGGTTATAACTGGCAGCATTCTGCTCCATGAATATCATTGTTTGGTAAAAATATAGCGACTGCAAGGCTTCGCGGAAAGTGCGGGCCGGCTTTACGGGGACGCGACGGCAAGTTTTTGCAATTTCCAGCAGTTCACCTTTGCGCCGTTCGTCACCTTCGCGGGATGCCATCTGTTCAGCTTCTTCTGCATATCTTTCGGCAAGCCTGGTCATACCGTCAGCTATTATCAAAAGCGATTTGAGATAATAGTCTTTCTCGTAATCTCCCGAATTTGTTATATCAAGCCTTGATTTTCGATCTTCAATAGTTTTTATTATTCCGTCCAGGCCTTCGTTTATCAGCCATTCATAGCCGGCCGTTGTTTCACCCCAGCCACGCACTGCCTTTCGATCAATGTATACCACTCCATTGTCGCGAAGAGTCCTTGTATCATCGGGAATCTGGGCCAACCATTCCTCGTAATTTGAACGTCCTTTCCAATAAGGACGAATTTCCTCTTCAAAAGCAAGCCTGTCTTCAGGCTTGAGATTAAAGGGATCATATCTTCTGCTGCTAATCGTGTCGAGTTCTTCGTCAAGAACTGACCAGCAGGAATCGGCGCAGAGAATACCTGCCCTGATTTTACTGCCTGAACAGCCGACAATCAGTTCTTCATCCCAGATCTTAACTGTTTTTTCATAACACTGTTTCCGAAAAGCTTTGGCTTTACGAACTACAAGTGGTTCACCTTCAGCTTCCCGAAAACCTCTTGTCAGCAGCCTGGCGTTTTCCAGATCCATTTCCGGCCGGGTATTAAGCACCCTGCGTTTAAGAAAGGTTACCCGCTTCATGTAAGCAGGATCAATATTTAACCCTGCTTTTTCTTGTTTTATTTGAGGCATTTAAATCCCTCCAGCTTATTTCAGGTTACTAATTAATTATAGCATACCTGAATAGTGCAGTATATTGTTGATACTAACATCTTGTCTTATGTTCTGTTATAATATTTATTGTCAGTGAAACGGAGATATGATGAATAAAGGCATAATTTTTAACATCCAACGGTTTTCTCTGCATGACGGACCAGGTATTAGAACAACTGTTTTTTTTAAAGGCTGCCCGTTAAGCTGCCCCTGGTGCCAAAACCCGGAAGGCATCAAACGGGATAAAGTGCTTTTTAAACACCCTGATCGTTGTATATCATGCCGATTTTGCGTTGAGCATTGCCCGGAAAAGGCAGTTCAATTAACAGATAACGGTCCTTTCATAGATCGTAAGCGTTGCAGCCTTTGTATGTTATGTGCTGCGAATTGTCCGACAGAAACGCTCGAAGAAGCAGGCCGGGAAATTAATGTAGTGGAGCTAGTTAATGAAATAATAAAAGATAGAATTGTTTTTGAAGAATCGGGAGGCGGGGCAACTTTTTCAGGCGGGGAACCGCTGATGCAACCTGATTTTCTAATTGAAACTTTAGAGACTTTAAAGCACGAGGGAATCCATACCGCCATTGAAACTTCGGGGTTTGCTAACTGGTCCGGTTTAAGGGATACTATGCCATATACAGATCTTTATATTTATGATCTAAAAATTGCTGATGCAAGAAAATCTAAAAAGTACCTTGGGGTCGATATGAAGCCAATCTTAGAAAACTTACATAACCTAATTGCAAATGAAGCTGAAATTTTGGTAAGAATGCCTGTCATCCCCACTGTTAACGACGACGCGGCCAGCCTGAATCAGGTCGCAGCAGTGTTGAAACGAGAAGGAATTAACTCTTTGGAGCTTATCCCTTACCATAAACTTGGTTCAGCAAAATATATAAACCTGGATCTTGATTACAAAATGAGCGGCATCAATATTCCCGGTCCTGAAGCCCTTGAACATATCAGAACTTTTCTTGCAGAAAGAGGAATTAATATAATCAGCGAGGTAGAACAGAAAAATGAATAACATCAAACGGGGTACAAATGAAAGAGTGCAAAATCTGCGAATCCAAAGCGAATCAACTGTGCCTTCAATCACCATTGAAAGAGCTCTTTTAGTTACAGAAGTATATAAAAAATATGCAAACAAGGTGAGTATGCCTTTACTGAGAGCTCTGACTTTCAAACACCTAATGGAAAACAAAACTATATGCATTAACCATGGTGAATTAATTGTCGGCGAACGTGGAACCGGACCGCAGGCTACTCCTACCTATCCGGAACTTTGTTGTCATACAATCGATGATCTTTCGGTAATCTCAGAACGTGAGAAGATTTCATTTGATGTAAGCGATGATGTAAGGAATACTCAGGAAAATGAGATTATCCCATACTGGAAGGGCCGTTCAATGCGGGACATTATCTTCAGTAAAATGAGTAGTGATTGGCATAACTGTTACGAAGCCGGTATTTTCACAGAATTCATGGAACAGCGTGCTCCGGGACATACGGTAGCGGGTGATAAAATCTATAATATGGGCATGCTTGATTTAAAAAAGCAAATCGCCCGCAAACTCGATTCAATTGATTTTATAGAAGATCAAGAAGCACTGGCTAAAAGTGAACAGCTGCAAGCGATGGCGATATGTGCTGATTCAATAATAACTTATGCAAAAAGGCATGCTGACAGAGCAAGAGAGCTGGCCGAATCTGAAAAATCGACAGGAAGAAGAGAAGAGCTGCTTAAAATTGCCTTTGTTTGTGATAATGTTCCGGCAAATGCACCCCGTGATATGTGGGAAGCTCTTCAACACTACTGGTTTATCCACCTCGGGGTTATAACTGAATTAAATACCTGGGACGCTTTCTGCCCCGGAAGGCTTGACCAGCATATCTGGCCGTTCTACAGCAAAGGTATAAATAATAACTCTTTATGCAAAGATAAAGCAAAAGAGTTGCTTGAATGCTTCTGGATCAAATTTAATAATCAACCTGCTCCTCCAAAAGTGGGAATAACTTTAAAGGAAAGTGGTACTTATACAGATTTTTCAAATATTAACCTGGGCGGGCTAAAACCTGATGGCAATAGCGGGGTTAACGAACTCACCTATCTTCTGTTGGAAGTTATTGATGAAATGCGACTTCTTCAGCCAAGCACAAATATACAGGTTAGTAAAAAAAGCCCGGACCTTTTTATCAGGAAAGCAGGGGAAATAATCCGCAAAGGCTGGGGACAACCTTCTGTATTTAATGTAGAAGCGGTAATTCAGGAATTACTGGTCCAGGGCAAGTCACTGGTTGATGCGCGAAATGGCGGCATAAGTGGTTGTGTTGAAACCGGCGCTTTCGGAAAAGAAAGTTACATCCTGACCGGCTATTTCAACCTGACCAAAGTTTTGGAAATAACGATGAACCGCGGCCGTGATCCATTAACCGGTAAAAAACTTGGGCCGGACACTGGTGATCCGGGTAACTTTGAAAGTTTTGATCAGCTGATGGATGCTTTTGAAACTCAGCTTCAACATTTTTTGGAGATCAAAATTGCCGGTAACCAGCTGATTGAAAAACTTTATGCAGATTCTATGCCGGCACCTTTTCTGTCACTAATTATCGATGACTGCATTGATAAAGCTAAAGATTACAATTCCGGTGGATCACGCTACAATACAAACTATATCCAGGGTGTAGGCATAGGGTCAATTACTGACTCTTTAACATCGATTAAAAAACATATTTATGATGAGCAGAAATACAGTTGGGATGAACTACTTTCTGCATTAGCTAATAACTTTTCAGGACAAGAAGCCATGCGCCAGTACATCGTTAATAAAACTCCCCATTACGGCAATGATGAAGACTATGCGGACATTATCATGCAAAATGTCTTCCAAATCTTTCACCGTTTAGTTGATGGACGCAAGAGTATACGTGGCGCCACATACAGAATCAACATGCTGCCCACTACATCTCATGTATACTTTGGTTCAGTAATCAGGGCTACTCCTGATGGCCGCTTGTCCGGAATGCCACTGTCTGAAGGCATTTCACCTGTTCAGGGCAACGACCTTAACGGACCGACTGCTGTGATTAAATCAGCTGCTAAAATGGATCACCTGGCAACGGGGGGAACTTTACTTAATCTTAAATTTTCGCCGAAAGTACTCACCGGTGAAAAAGGTCTGGATAATCTGGTCCATCTTGTCAGATCTTATTTCAGAATGGACGGTCATCATCTACAGTTTAATGTTATTGATGCAGATACTTTGAAAAAAGCTCAGGCAAACCCAGAACAATTTCGCAGTTTAATTGTCAGGGTAGCCGGTTACAGTGACTATTTTAATAACCTTAGCGAACAGCTTCAAAATGAGATTATAGCACGTACCGCTCACGATTTGGTTTAAGATAATTACCCGCTTAAGCGTTGACAGGAATGAATAAATCGAATACAATAATTTTGGCAAAGGGGAGTAGCTCAACTGGCAGAGCAGCGGTCTCCAAAACCGCAGGCTGCGGGTTCAAGTCCTGTCTCCCCTGCCAAGGATATCAAACAAGATGCTGCAATATAAATGCAGCATCTTGTTTCAATGTGTTTTTTGGGAAGGAGTTTATCTAATGCCGGCAAAGGCACTTATGAATGAACTCGAAAGTGATGACCCGCTGGAAATTACAGATTACGCTGAGAATAAAACGCGTATCCCGCTATAAACACGGGATATTTTTATGTCCAGGCCTTACCGGATCAATTATAAAACAGGTTAATCATCATTGAAAGAGGTGTTATGTATGCAAACCACAAAAGAGGTTATGAAGCTGAATGAAAAGTATGGAGCAAGGAACTACCTTCCACTGCCAGTTGTCCTGGCCAAAGGAGAGGGTGTCTGGGTAACCGATCCTGAAGGAAAACGTTACATGGATATGCTTAGCGCTTATTCAGCAATGAATTTCGGACACTGTCATCCAAAAATAATTGACGCATTAAAAGCGCAGGCAGATAAAATAACTCTTACATCCAGGGCTTTTCATAACGATCAGCTTGGTGAATTCTGCCACCGCCTGGCAGAATTAACAGGCAAAGAGATGGTTCTGCCGATGAATACCGGAGCAGAGGCAGTTGAAACCGCAATTAAAGCTGTACGCCGCTGGGCATACAAAGTTAAAAATATACCTGAAAATAAGGCAGAAATTATTGCCTGCAAAGGTAACTTTCACGGTAGAACTGTTACTATTATTTCATTCAGCTCCGATGAAGCCTATAAAGCAGGTTTTGGCCCCTACACACCAGGATTCAAAATAATAGAGTACGGCAGCATAGATGCCCTTAGAGAGGCTATTAATGAAAACACCGCTGCCCTCTTAATCGAACCTGTGCAGGGTGAAGGAGGAATTATTATCCCGCCCGAAGGTTTCTTAAATGAAGCTTACAAACTTTGCAAAGAAAACAATGTCATCTTTATGGCAGATGAAATTCAAACCGGGTTCGGACGTACCGGAAAAATGTTTGCCTGCGATTGGGAAAATGTTAAACCTGATGTCTATATTCTTGGCAAAGCGCTTGGCGGCGGAGTATATCCTATCTCAGCAGTAACAGCTTCAGAAGAAATTCTTGGAGTATTCGAGCCCGGTTCGCATGGATCTACATTTGGCGGAAATCCACTTGCCTGTGCAGTTTCACTTACCGCGCTCGATGTTCTTGAGGAAGAAAAACTGGTTGAAAAATCAGATGAGCTTGGTAGATACTTTATGGAAAAACTTAAGAATATTGATAATCCTGTAATCTTAGAAATCAGGGGCAAGGGTTTAATGGTGGGTATGGAATTAAAAGAAAAAGCCCGACCTTATTGTGAAAAACTAATGGATAAGGGAATTCTGGCTAAAGAAACACATGATAACGTCATAAGGTTCGCGCCCCCACTTGTAATAACGAAAAATGAGCTCGACTGGGCAATAGATATTGTCTCCCAGGTATTTGCTCAGTCTTAAAAAATTAAATATAAAAAAGGTATTGACAAATCAAATTACTTGATCAATAATACATTTACCAGGTTCCGAGAGACTGAATAGCAAGCCGGGCCGGGTTTGAAAGGAAAAGCCTGAATTGATTAAGGTTTAACCGAAATCAACAATGGGAATCCTTAAAATAACCAGGTCACTGAAAGAACCGGATAATGAAAGGCCGCCAGGCCGGGATTTACCGGAGTTCTCAGAACGGATTAAAAGTAACTTCCTGGAGGTTGAGGGAAGGCCATCCAAAGGCGGTGGCGGAAGCTCAGCTGTAGATGGGCAAGCGAAGAAGATCTGACGGTTAGTTAAGAGGCCTGTTGGGACCTGGTTTTATTATGTACTTTTTTAAGAGAAGTTAAACATTTTTTATTTTATTCTGTATGCCATACTTAGATTTTTTCTCTCATGTTTTGTTAATTGACACTTATAAATGCTCAATGATATAATTTTTATTGTAGTTATAATAATATTAGTTCCGGTTATTCCAGCCAATTAGATCCAGTATGGTCATAAAAACTAAATCAAACGAAGGACTGGTAATGAGCAACCAATCTAATCTGCTCGATTCTATTATTGAACGCCACAATAGCGAAGCCTCCGGATTAATAATGATTTTACAGGATATCCAGGCTGAGTTCGGATACCTACCGACAGAAGCTGTTTCCAGAGTGTCTGAAATTCTCAAGGTTCCAAAATCACAGGTATATTCAGTTGCAACTTTTTATAAGTCATTTTCTTTAAAACCAAGCGGTAAGCACAAAATAGACATTTGTGAAGGCACCGCCTGCCACATCAGGGGCGCTTCAGTTTTAATGAGTCAGGTATCGGATCAGCTTGGGATTAAACCGGGTGACACTACAGAAGATGGTGAATTGACGCTTAATTCTGTGCACTGTGTTGGTGCATGCGCTATGGCTCCTGTAGTAGTAATTGATGGAGTGTACCATGGCAGCGTTACTTCTTCTCAACTGGCCAAAGAACTTAAGAAGTGTCGCTCTTCAGAAACAAAACAGGCAGAACCTGAAACATTAAAAGAAACTACTCCGATTCTTGTTGAAAGAATCTCATCCTCCAGTCAATTTGAGAAACTAAGTAATCAAATAACCAGTGAAAAAAAAGCAGATAAACAAAAGATCCTGGTCTGTGCGGGAACCGGTTGCCTTGCCAAGGGCAGCCTTAAGGTTGCCGAAGCGATCAGCCGGGAACTAACTTCTTCTGAGCTGCCGGTACCGGTTAATATCGGTCTGAAACGAGTAGGTTGCCAGGGTTTCTGTGAAAAAGGCCCCCTGGTAATTATTTCACCACAGAACATCTTTTATAATAATGTCCATCCTGAAGATGCCAGGGAAATAATCGATGAAACGATAATCGGTAACAAGGCCGTAGAAAGACTTCTGTACCATGATCCAGAAACTGCTGAAAGTGTGGAAAAGTACGAGGAGATACCATTTTTTGCCGGACAACAGCGTATCGCACTGCGCAATGTGGGTGCTATCGATCCTCTTAATATCAAAGACTATCTTGCACAAGATGGTTTTAAAGCCCTCATAAAAACCCTTTATACAATGCAACCTGACCAGGTGATTCGTGAAATTGAAAAGTCAGGATTGCGAGGAAGGGGAGGAGGAGGCTTTCCGACCGGGAAAAAATGGCGTACAAGCGCCTCAGTTGATTCAGATATTCGCTATGTCATTTGCAATGGTGACGAAGGAGATCCCGGTGCTTTTATGGATCGCAGCATCATGGAAGGTGATCCGTATTCGGTATTGGAAGGAATGATCATCTGCGCTTTTGCAGTTGGGGCATCAGAAGGTTATATTTATGTCCGCGAAGAATATCCCCGTGCATTAAAACACCTGCAGGCAGCGATTGATCAATGCAGACAAGCCAGCATTCTGGGGAATAATATTTGCGGCACAGACTTTTCATTTGATGTTACAATCAACCGGGGTACTGGTGCTTTTGTCTGTGGTGAATCTACTGCGCTGATGCAATCGATTGAAGGCAGAGTAGGAGAGCCACGGGCAAAATATATCAGATCGGCAGTAAGGGGCCTTTATAATAAACCGACCGTTTTAAACAACGTTGAAACTTTTACCAATATACCGGTTATCATAAATAAAGGAGCAGCCTGGTATGCAAACACCGGAACCGTGACCAGTCCGGGTACTAAAGTATTCTCTGTAGTGGGCAAGGTCAAAAATACCGGACTGGTTGAAGTGCCGATGGGCATAACCATGCGCAAAATTATCTATGATATATGCGGTGGTATATTGAACAATAAACCCTTTAAGGCAGTTCAGACCGGTGGCCCTTCCGGAGGCTGTTTGCCTGAGAGCAAACTCGATCTACCGGTCGATTTTGATACGCTCACGTTAGAAGGCTCGATGATGGGCTCCGGCGGTATGATTGTTATGGATGAAGATACCTGCATGGTTGACGTAGCACGTTATTTTACAGATTTTCTTGCCCAGGAATCATGTGGAAAATGTGCTGCCTGCAGACTCGGACTGGCAAATCTTCATGATATACTTGATAAAATATGCCGGGGCAAAGGAGTACCCGGCGATATTGAGAGAATAGAGAAGCTTCTTGACCTTCTTGAACAGGGCTCTTTATGCGGCCTGGGTAAATCTGCTTCCAATCCAGTGCGGAGTACTTTGAAACACTTTAAAAATGAATATATGGCCCATATTGATGATAAAAGATGCCCTGCCGGAGTGTGCAGAGAATTAATTAGCTTCAAAATCACCGCTAGCTGTACCGGCTGTCGACGATGCGCCAGGTTATGCCCGCAAAAGGCAATCAGCGGTAATAAGAAAGAGCTGCACATTATTAACCAGGATCTCTGTAACCGCTGTGGTCTCTGCCGCGTAACCTGCAATTTTGATGCTATCGAAGTTGAAAGTTGAAAGAAACAGGTGAACATAAATTGATGAGCAAGAAAATAATAATCACAGTTGACGGACGCAAGGTAGAAACCGAAAATAAAAAGATGCTGCTCGGTATATTAGAGGATATTGGGCTCAACATACCAACATTATGCCATCATCCTGCACTCGCACCATCCGGCGCCTGCCGTCTTTGTGTAGTTGAGATCACCAAAGAAAGTTGGAATAAATCTTCAAAAATTGTAACATCCTGCCTCTATCCTGCTGAAGACGGACTAATTGTAAATACAAGAACAGAAGATGTCCTTAAAACACGACAGGCGCTGCTGGAGCTGTACATGGCCCAGTGCCCCGGCTCAGATGAAATCAAATCAATGGCCCGCTTAGAGGGTATTGATACAACTTCTTACATTGTTGGAAAACCAGATAATAAATGCGTGTTGTGCGGTTTATGCATCAGGGTATGCCAGGATTGCGGGCCTGGAGCTATTTCAACCCTGGGGCGAGGGATTGATAAGCTTGTAGCACCAAACCCTGATGGAGTAGGTGATGAGTGTACCGGCTGCCGTGCCTGTGCTTATATCTGTCCCACGGGGGCTATTCCCATGGAACAGAAAAACCAGACACTCACTATCTGGAATCGAGAGTTTCAAATACCTGTTTGTGAAGTCAACAGCGATCTTTGCCGCGGATGCGGGATATGCGAGGAAGTCTGCCCCTTTTCAGTACCAAGAACATCAATTCAACTCGGCTCTGAAGCGATAGCATTTATCTCTCCAACTGCCTGCCTGGGCTGCGGTATTTGCGCCGGGGCATGTCCCACAGGGGCTATAAGCCAGGAATTAACAGAAGATCTATCTGATCTTAAAAACACTCTGCTTGATAAAAACCTTCAGGACAAAGATATAATATTTGCCTGTTCACGCTCTCCTTTTCCGGCTGGTAACAGCGAACTGATCAGAGTCAGCTGCATCGGCAGTGTTGATATTGCGACAATTCTTTACTGCCTGGCCCGGGGAGCAAGGAAGATAGGCCTGATGTGCAGAGACAGACAGACTTGCCCCTATAAAGAAGGTGGTGATCTCGGGGAAGAGCGTGTTAAAACTGTTCAGGGTGTGCTTGACTATTTAGGCTTGAATCATAATATAACAGCCCTGTTGACACCCAAACCAGGTCCTGAAGGCCCTCATAATACCTGGACTGAATATAAACAACAAAGTGACTTGGCAGTTTTATCAGCAGTTTATGACCCTGATAATGGAAATAAGAGCGGCATGGATCGGGCGCTTGATATTATTAACTGGTTTAAAATGCAACCAGAGACAAAACCGGCGCTTCCGGCTGATCTGGCCTCACTTTTTAAAACTGAAAATGCTGAAATTACCGATCTCCTATACCTCGGCAATCTACCAGAACTTCACCTGCTCTTCAAAATGCTTACCGGTGAATCTGCTGTAGTTTCTGTAGTTAAATCGGCCCTTAAAATAATTAAAGAGAAGAATCTTACGGTCCGCCCGGTTAGCAGTTTGGCAGAAATTAATGATTTAAAATCAGGCCGAGAAATAATAACTATTAATAAGCTCGCCGGTCGTACTCAGCCGGGTGATGAAAATTTTCATTTTGCACTTGATCAACAGAGCCGCACAAAAATGGTTGAAGAACTGTTAAAAGAGAGCCAACCCAAAACTTGTGCTTCGGTAAATGAATATCTTCAATATACTCTTTTAATGCGCAAAGGAGCCTGGCAAAAAACAAGATCACCAAAACCTCTATTGTTCAATCGGGAAAACTTAGCTATTACTGAAGCTGAAACTATAAAAATGCCGGATCTCTACCGGATTAACAATCACCCCATCTTACCTCCCGTGGAGAAGGCTGATATTAGTTTTACTTTCAATAATTTTGAATTAAAAGCACGCACAAATGAAGTGATCACATCTGCTTTATATGCTGCAGGTATTCATATTTTCGGCCATCATGAAAATGACGGCGCCGCTCAGGGCATTTACTGTGTTAACGGCCAGTGCTCTCAATGCATGGTTATTGCTGACGGAAAACCGGTAAAAGGCTGTATGACCCCTGTAACAGAGGGAATGGTTGTAAAAAGTGTAGAAGGACTGCCTGAACTTTTGGACATACCGCCAAGTGAAACTGTCATTCCGGAAACACCTGTATATAATGCAGAGGTACTAATTATAGGAGGAGGACCTGCTGGAATAAGTGCTGCAATAGAGCTCGGCAACGTGGGCGTCGATACCTTGTTAATAGACGACAAACAATCGCTTGGTGGTAAACTGAGTCTGCAGACCCATAATTTTTTTGGTTCAGTCTCTGACTGTTACGCCGGTTCCCGCGGTATGCATATAGGCGAAATTCTGGTCGGAGACCTTCAAAAACTACCCACTGTTAATACCTGGCTCAATTCAAGCGTTATCGGTGTATTCAGTGACGGAAAAATTGGCGTTTCCTCAAACGGTATCTACCGCCTGGTTAATGCAAATAAAGTTTTATTTGCAACCGGAGCAAGAGAAAAAAGCCTGGCCTTGCCCGGTGCTGATTTGCCGGGAGTTTACGGCGCCGGAGCCTTTCAGACCCTTGTTAACCGCGATCTAATCCGTTGTGCTGAAAAACTCTTTATCGTTGGTGGAGGTAATGTAGGTTTAATCGGAGCTTATCATGCCCTGCAAGCCGGAATCGATGTAGTTGGACTTGTTGAAGCACTGCCGCGCTGTGGCGGTTACAAGGTTCATGAGGACAAGATCAGGCGCTTTGGGGTGCCTGTCTGGACATCACATACAGTCCTGCGGATTGAGGGAGAAGAGAAAGTTGAACGGGTAATTACCGCTGCCCTGGATGAGAATTTTAAAACTATTCCCGGTACCGAGAGATCTTTTGAAGTTGATACTGTTTTAATTGCCGTCGGTTTAAGCCCGGTTAACGAACTTTTGGAAAAAGCGAAAGAGTACGGAATAGAAGCATACGCAGCCGGAGACGCCAATGAGATTGCTGAAGCATCTGCTGCCATTTTTTCCGGAAAAATAACAGGCCGCAAAATCGCTCAGTCGATGGGTATTGACCTTCCTGTCCCCAGCGACTGGGAAGAATTTGGTGAAACCCTAAAGCAGCATGCCGCTAGCAGTGACCCCTTTATTCCGGAAGATAGGGAAGATAATGTTTACCCATTAATTCGCTGCATGCAGGAAATCCCCTGTAACCCCTGCACAGAAGCATGTCCAAAGAATTGCATCAGCATGAATGATTCCATATTATCGCTCCCGGAATTTAGTGGTGAATGCATTGGTTGCGGCCGATGTGTGCTCGCCTGTCCGGGTTTGGCTATAAATCTTGTCCTTGATGATTACGATCCTAAAAAAGAGAAAGCACTTCTAATGATGCCTTTTGAATTTATCAATAACCTGATCCCAATCGGGCAGGAAGTAACCACAACAGACATGGAGGGCAATATTGTAGGCAGGGGAAGGGTTATCGCCTATAAAGACCATAAAGAGCAAAACAGCAGGCGCCTGCTCATGCTCGAAGTTCCCTACGATCAAAGACTGAAGGTAGCAGGATTCCACATAAGGGAAATAGATCCGGGACAGCCGCTTGAAGGCTCGCTTACAGAAGAGGCCGATCCAATTGTTTGCCGCTGCGAACGAGTCAGGAAAAGTGAAATAGTCAGGGCAATCCGGGATGGAGTACGTGATCTAAACCAGTTGAAAGCGCTTCTAAGAACCGGCCTGGGCGGCTGCAACGGAAAAACATGTACCGATTTAATTTTACGTATATACAGAGAAGAAGGTATTCCTTTATCTGAGCTGACCATGCCGACTCACCGGCCGCTTGTCGCTGAAGTTCACCTTGGAGATTTTATCGCCAATGATACAGGAGGAATTGAGTAATGCCGACAGGTAATATTTACGATGTTATAGTTGTCGGCTGTGGAAGCGTGGGTAACCCGACCGCTTATCACCTGGCAAAAGCAGGTTTAAAAGTGCTTGTATTAGATAAGCGTACTGCAGCAGGTCAGGGTGAAAATAAAACAGCTATAGGCGGGGTAAGGGCTACTCACTCAGATCCCGGTAAGATTAGCATCGGTCTTGAAAGCATCAGAATTTTTTCCACCTGGAAAGATATCTACGGCTTTGACATTGAATGGAAACCAGGCGGGTATTGTTTTCCTGTTTACGATGAAATAGTTGAAACCACACTGAAAAGCCTGTTGCCTGTCCAAAAGGGATATGGACTAAATATTAACTGGGTCGGTCCGGATGACATCAAAGAAATTATCCCGGGAATTAACCCTGATGGCTTAAGAGGAGGCACCTATTCTCCTGATGATGGTCAGGTTTCATCTATTCTGGCTCCAATCGCATTTCAACGGGAGGCTGAAAACTGCGGCGCCGTTTACCGTTTTAATGAAAGAGTGATCGGTTACCTGCGGGAAGGCGATAAAATTACCGGCGTTAGAACTGATAAAGATATTTACTCTTCAAACTGGGTTGTCCTTGCCGCCGGTTCAGATGCAGCTGAACATGGACCCATGCTTGGCATTGACATACCGGTCACTCCCGATTCTCACGAGGCCGGAATCTCTGCGCCAATAAAGCATTTTCTAGCCCCACTGATAGTTGATCTGCGTCCTGGTCCTGAAGGAAAAACTACAAACTTTTACTTTGGCCAAAACAGAAAAGGGCAAATTATATTCTGTTATACGCCAAAAGATCTATTTGTCGGGACAAACCGGGAATCTTTATCTGAATTCCTACCGGTTTTATCGAGCAGAATGACCGCACTGATCCCAAAATTTAAGAACCTCTTGATTCGAAGGATTTGGAGAGGCTGCTACCCGATGACACCTGATGGCGTACCGATTGTTGATTATGCCAGTGGGCTTAAAGGCCTTATTCTGGCAGTTGGTATGTGTGGCCAGGGCCTGATGCTGGGGCCGGGTATCGGAAATAATATTGCTTCTATGATTACCAGCAGCAGCCCCTGCATCTCTGACGAAGCCCAGGCTTGTTTCCGCTGCGATCGCAATATCTATAAATCGGACACGGAAGCTCTCAAATAGCAATATTTAACATATTGCTCATTACTTAATTCTACTGCACATTCATTATTTTTTTAAAGATACACTCCCCGGCCTTGCATAAAGCAGACAATTTCGATAGAATACTTTCTAAGACTTTAATGCGGGGGAGAATTAACTATGGATAATGATGTCATTGGAATTATTGGTTGTGGTGCCATGGGCTCTGCCCTGGCTAAAGGAATGATTAAAGCCGGATGCATAGAACCATCGCTGCTTTACCTGTATGATCTCGATAAAGGAAGAATGATTCAACTTGCAGAAGAATTAAACGCAAACACAGCTGATAAACCAGCAGACTTTATTCCTCTTTGTAAACACATATTTATTGCGGTCAAACCTCAGGATACGGAGGGTTTGTTATATGCAATAAAACCATTTGTTCAACCTGACCAGGTTTATATTTCAATAGCTGCGGGAATTACTATTAGTTTCATTGAAAGCTGCCTTTCATCCGGTACTAAAGTTATACGTTTAATGCCGAACACCCCCTGCCTGATTGGCGAAGGAACAATAGCGCTAAGCACTGGCGATGCCGTTACCGATGAAGAAAGACGTGAAGTAGAGCATCTGCTTAAATCAATCGGTCTCACTATGAGGCTTCCGGAAAAACTGATGGATGCAGCCACAGGCCTAAGCGGAACCGGACCAGCTTATGTTTATCTCTTTATTGAAACAATGATCGATGCAGGAGTCTCCGTCGGTATCAGACGTGATGTGGCCGCAAAAATGGTAGTTCAAAATGTTATCGGTGCTGCACGCATGCTGGAAACCAATGCCCAACATCCGGCTGAACTTCGAAATATAGTTACATCTCCGGCAGGAACAACCAGTTCTGCCCTACTTGTTCTTGAAGAATCGGGTTTTCGCAGCTGCCTGATTAAAGCTGTAAGAGAAGCGACCAGGCGTTCAGAAGAACTTCGCCTGGGTTAAACTATAATTACCTAAATTACTTAATGCCTAATGAAGGAGACCCTTACATGAAAAGATTCCAGGAAAGCCTTGAAAAAAAAATTCCTATGCTAGTCGATACAACTCTGAGGGATGGAGAGCAAACGGCAGGAGTTGTATTTTCAAACAGAGAAAAACTTCGCATTGCCAAAATGCTCGATAATCTCGGTGTTCATCAGATCGAGGCCGGTATACCGGTAATGGGCGGTGATGAGAAAGAGGTTATAAAAGAAATTGTATCCTACAACCTACAGGCCAGCATTATGGCCTGGAACCGGGCCAATATTGAAGATATCAAGCATTCTTTAGACTGCGGTGTTGACGCCGTGGCAATATCTATTTCAACCTCTGACATACATATAGCACACAAACTCAGAACTTCGCGTGAGTGGGTGCTTGAAAACATGGTTAAATCTGTAGAGTTCGCCGCTAAGCACAACCTTTATATATCAGTAAATGCAGAAGATGCCTCCCGCAGCGATTTTGATTTCTTAGTTGAATTCGCTAAACAGGCTCAGGCGGCCGGAGCAAACCGTTTACGTTTCTGTGATACGATTGGCGTACTTGAGCCATTCAAAACTTACGAGGTAATAAGTTCTCTTCTTGAAGCAACCGGAATGGACATTGAAATGCATACCCACAACGACTTCGGAATGGCAACTGCTAACGCGTTAGCCGGCTTAAAGGCAGGAGCCTGTTTTATCGGGGTTACCGTAAACGGACTCGGCGAAAGAGCCGGCAACGCCGCACTTGAAGAGGTCGCAATGGCTTTGAAACATCTATTCAGTGTTAATTTGGGAGTTAACACCCGCGATTTCAGAAATTTATGTGAATACGTGGCCAGGGCTTCGGGTAGACAGCTATACCCGAGTAAGCCTATTGTGGGTACAAACACTTTTGCCCATGAATCGGGTATTCATGCCGACGGAGTGATCAAATACCCCGGTACTTATGAAGTTTTCAGTCCTGAAGATGTAGGATTGGAAAGACAGATCGTAATAGGGAAACATTCCGGATCGAAATCAATAATGCTGAAATTTGTGGAGTACGGCATAGATCTTTCTGATGAAGAAGCCAGCGATCTTCTTAAAGCAGTCAGAACAGTTACCGTTGACATGAAAAGGACTCTATTTGATAAAGAACTTATGTATATTTATGAAGATTATCTATACGAAAAAAAACTCGCGCCTTCACCGGATATAATAAAATAGGCAAAAAATATAAATTCTTTTATAACCCGTTTTTATCTTAACGGGTTATTCTTTTATCTTTTTCTCAATTCACGTATAATGAAAGGTGAATTGGATCTAATTTGCTTTATTAAAGATACTAGGGACAGGTGTATGCAAATGAATAATAATATATATAGTGTTGTTGACATTGGCGGAACGAAAATACTGATGCTATTGATCGACAGTGAAGGAAAGGTCCTGTTCAGGGGAAAAAGGGCAACCCCAAAACCTACTCCCCCTGAAGCGCTGGTCGATACAATAAAGTCTCTTTTAAGCGATGCCGGAAAAGAAAGCGAGAATATTTCTGATCTAAAACCTGCCGGTCTGGGTATTTGCATAGCCGGTTTTATTGAGGCTGAGAAGGGTGTAGTACACCAATCTCCCAACCTGGATTGGGTTGAACCTGTTTATTTTAAAGAAATTATCGAGTCCGCTTTTTCCTGCCCGGTAATTATAGAAAATGACGCCAATGCAGCTGTATTAGGTGAAGTATACTATGGCGCTGCTAAAGGACACAATAACGTAATATACGTCACGATTAGTACTGGTATTGGTGGAGGTCTTTTCCTTAATGGCAGACTATACCGCGGCAGTGCCGGCTTTGCCGGAGAAGTTGGTCATATTAAAGCTTATGGAACAGGTAGAATATGTAAGTGCGGTGGGGATGACTGTCTGGAAATATGGGCATCGGGCAGTTCAATTGCCAGGTCAGCAAAATCACTTTGGAACGATAATGAAGTAGAAGGTGGCCCGATTACTACAGAGTGGGTTTTTAAGCAGGCTGATCAAGGAAACGAACTTGCTGCAGCTATCATTAATGATGCAGCAGTTAAAACAGGCAGAGGTCTTGCTAATTTGGTAACTCTTCTTAATCCCTCCTGCCTAGTTCTCGGAGGCGGAGTAATAGCAAACCGGCCGGACTACCTTGAGATAGTCACAAAACAGATGATTAGAGAAGCGATTCGGCCATCAGTAGAAATATCGATTGTTGAAATTGTAACAGCTATGCTTGAGCCAGAAGCCGGTATTTGGGGCATGTATGCCCTTTTAAGTGGGCAGGCGGTGAGATAAATATGGAAAATATAGAACCCTTTGAATCTATTTTTGCACTGTTGGAAATACTAATTGCAAAATATGGGATTATGGGAATTGCAGCGGCCATGTTCGCAGAAAGCGCCGGGGTGCCATTTGCTTCTGCTGTTGTTCTTTTGACATCAGGACCGTTGATCCTCAGAGGAACGGTTTCATTCTGGTCAATTTTTTTAGCTTCCACAGTCGGTATTACTCTTGGAAGCATTTTTAGCTATTTCCTCGGTTTACTTGGCAGTTTAGTAGGAAATAAAGTTAAGTCTAACTATGGCCGGCAAAATTATTATAGTGAACCGGTTCATAAAAACACGAAACTTCCGAAGTCAAGGATTATGCAGTTATGGGATAGATACGGTAATTTTTCGATCTTCATGGGGCAGTTGTGGGGTTTTACCCGCACTTTTATATCTTATCCGGCAGGTGCAATGAGGATGAATTTTTACCTGTTTATAATTTATACCTTTCTGGGTGGTTCGATATACAGCCTCGCTGCCATAGGCCTCAGCATTGCCTTAGTCGGCACAATGGGGGTTACCATTAAGTTCCTGAAATCCCTGGCCAATTATTCACCCCTCTTATTAATAATACTGATCTTAATCATCATCGCAGTAATATTTTGCAATCTCTACAAACGAAAACATAATAATAATTCCGGCTTCATCTGTCTGTTTAATCGGTTCTGGAATCGCCTCAGAGGCAGGAACTGATAATATAGAATAGAAATAAGTAGCTAAAGAAATACTTTTGCATTGGTTCATTGAAAGGAATGATATTTATAGATGGGAAAAAGCCGATTCAAGCTAAAGGTATATAATGAACGTTGTAAAGACTGTGGTATCTGCTTTGAGTTCTGTCCAAAAAATAATTTAAGACCAGGACCGGATGGCAGTCCGGAATTTATAGACCCGGATAATTGCAGCGGCTGTAAATTATGTGAATACTTATGCCCGGATTTTGCCATACAGGTTGAAAAGGTTGAAAAGGAATAGTTTGAATAGGCATTTAGGAGTGTTAAATTATTGAAACATGAGCAATATGATAATTCATATAATTTTGGTGAAGGAAAAAAATATTTATTAGTAACTTTTGGTTGTCAAATGAATGAACATGATTCCGAAGTAATCTGCTCTATCCTCGAAAGCCTTGGTTATACTGCTGTCTTTACAGCAGAAGAAGCAGACCTGATCATTATCAATACATGCGCTGTCAGGCAAAAACCGGAAGATAAAGTTTCTTCACTGCTTGGCAAATTTTCTCCCCTTAAAGAAGAGAATAAAGACCTTATAATTGCCGTTGGCGGCTGTATGACACAGCAGGAAGAAGCGGCACATTATATTAAAGACCGTTTTCATCACGTAGATATTATTTTTGGCACCCATGCCCTACCCAGACTGCCGATGCATCTGGAAGCTGCAATGTCCGGCAGAACAACAATCCTTGATTTAGAAGAAGACTATGCTGACAGAGAAAACCTTACAGCGGCCCCTACAAGCTCTTTTAAAGCATGGCTGCCGGTTATATATGGCTGCAACAACTTTTGTTCTTACTGTGTGGTACCTTATGTACGTGGGCATGAACGCAGTAGGATTAGCGCAAACATTATCGAAGAAGCAAAAACATTGACTTCAAAGGGTTACCTTGAACTAACTTTACTCGGCCAAAATGTTAACTCATACGGACATGATTTGGCAGGTGATCATACATTCGCCAACTTACTTACAGATTTAAACAATATAGAAGGGCTTAAACGTATTCGTTTTATGACTTCCCACCCTAAGGATCTTTCGGAAGAGCTGATTAAAGCTGTTCAGCAGGGTGAAAATATCTGCGAGCATTTTCATCTGCCAGTTCAATCCGGAAGCAACCGCATTCTTAAAAAAATGAACCGTGGTTACAGCCGCGAGCATTACCTGGAACTTATTGAAATGATCAGATGCTCTATACCCGGAGTCTCCATAACTACCGATATAATTGTAGGATTCCCGGGCGAAAATGAGGATGATTTTCTGGAAACTGTTAATCTTTTAAAAACAGTGAAGTTTGACAATGCATTTTCGTTTATATACTCACCACGAAAAAACACGACTGCCGCAGCAATGAAAGAACAACTCAGCCACAGCGATAAAGAAGAAAGGCTGCAGCGATTAAATCAAGTTCAGCATGCAATCAGCAATGAATTAAATCTGCAGCTTGAAAATAGAACGCTGGAAGTTTTGGTAGAGGGCCCCAGCAAAAATAAAAGCGCTATGCAAACTGGCAGAACCAGAACCAATAAACTGGTGCACTTTCCCGGCTCCCCCGAATTAACGGGAAAGCTTGTTACGGTTAAAATTACAGAAGCAAAAACCTGGAACCTGACCGGAGAGATGAAAGGAGACAGTAATTGAATCGGACCAGCCCGATGATGGAACAATACAAAAAAATAAAGGAACAGCACCCAGATAAGCTGCTTATGTTCCAGGTTGGTGATTTTTATGAACTTTTCTATGCTGATGCTGAACTCGCAGCAAGAGAAATGGAAATTGCTTTAACTTCCAGAGACGCCGGCAGTGAAAACCCTGTTCCATTGGCCGGAGTACCGATTCATGCAGCAGAAACTTACCTGAACAGGCTCCTGTCAAAGGGATACAAAGTTGTAATCTGTGACCAGGTAGAGAGTTCTTCCCAGGCAAAAGGGCTGGTGCGCAGGGAGATAACCCGTATTCTAACTCCTGGCACTATTACCGATCCGGAAATGCTCGAAGAAGGACAAAATAATTATCTAATGCTAATTCTGCGCTCATCTAATGGAACGTACGGTCTTGCAGCTGTCGATATCTCTACCGGTGATTTCAGAATTACCGAGTTTGGCGGAGAAGGCTCAAATGAGATTATGTTCGATGAAATAAGACGCCTCCAGCCTAAAGAGGTACTCTGCGATTCAAAAGATGTAGAATGTTTAATTCGAAACACCTTTAATTCATTTAACACTACCCTGGTTGAGACTATATCACTTGTTCCTGGTCAGCACGAAGCTGAAGAATTGATAAAAAACCACTGGGATAATTGCACCTGGGATAATCTTTCATTAAGCAAATACCCCCTGGCTGCTTCTGCCGGAGCATCCGTACTGATCTATCTGGAATTGCTGCAGCAGCTCCCGGCCAAAGGCAACCATTTTCATAACCTTGAACTTTATTTTAATAACAAAAATATGATTGTTGACAGTATAACCAGCCGTAACCTTGAACTGACGCAATCACTGCGAAACGGAGGGAAACAGGGAAGCCTGCTGGGACTGATCGACCATTGTATGACAGGAATGGGTAGAAGGTTGCTAAAGCGCTGGATTGAGCAACCGCTTATTGAAAAAAGACAAATTGAAGATAGGCTCGAAGCAGTTGAAGAACTTGTCGGTAAACCCTTGCTTCGAAAAGAGCTGCGCAAAAAACTGGACGATATATTTGACCTTGAAAGATTTTGCAGCAGGCTGACCTATCAACGTGTAAACGCAAGAGATCTCGTTGCTTTAAAAAATACGATTCGTTTGCTTGATCCGATTAAAACAGCGCTGTCCAACCTTGACACCTCAACCATGAAAGATATAAATAAAAAGCTTCCTTCGTTCAAAGAGCTTGCATTAAAGATCGAGGAGGCGCTCGTTAATGACCCCCCTATGGTTTTAAAAGAAGGAGGCCTGTTTCGGAAAGGTTATCATGATGAGGTTGACAGGCTGAACAAATTATCTGCTGACAGCGGTAACCTGTTGCTGGAGTATGAACGAAACGAACGTCTCCGCACCGGTATAAAAACTCTCAAAGTCGGCTATAACCGTAATTTTGGCTATTATCTGGAGATTACCAAAACAAATCTTAATTCTGTCCCTCCGGAATACAACCGGAAACAAACACTGGTTAATGCCGAACGCTTTACAACTAACGAATTACAGCAGTTTGAAGAGCAAATTACTGGTGCCAGGGAGAAGCTGGCTCAACTGGAATTTATACTCTTTGAAGAATTAAGGGATTATGTTGTATCCTTTGCTGATCAGCTGCTTGCTGCCTCACACCAGGTAGCCCGACTTGACACTCTGCAGAGCCTGGCCGAAACAGCTGAAAATAACAATTTTTGTCGCCCTGTTTTTTCTGAAAACCTTGATATGAAAATAAAACAGGTCCGCCACCCCGTTGTTGAACAGCTTGCCTTTGAAAGATTTGTACCAAATGACCTGACCATGAACAAACAGCATTTTCTGCTGTTAATTACCGGGCCAAATATGGCCGGAAAAAGCACTTACATCAGAAGCATCGCTTTGGTAGCAATCATGGCCCAGTCAGGCTCCTTTGTTCCGGCAAAATCAGCAGAACTGCCCATTGTTGACAGAGTATTTGCCAGGGTCGGCGCAAGTGATGATTTAAGCAGCGGCCACAGCACTTTTATGGTTGAAATGCAGGAAACTGCCGTAATTTTAAAAGAAGCAACTGTAGACAGCCTGATCATCCTTGATGAAATCGGCAGGGGCACCAGCACATATGACGGTATGAGCATAGCCCGTGGGGTAATTGAATATATTTGTAACAAGATAAAAGCAAAAACGCTCTTTTCAACTCACTATCATGAATTGACAAGACTGGAAGGCGACCAACCAGGTATAAAAAATTACACTATGGCCATTAAAGAAAAGGGTAAAGAAGTTATTTTTCTCAGGCAGGTAGTGCCCGGCAGGGCTGATAAAAGCTACGGTATAAATGTTGCCCGTCTGGCCGGAGTTCCACAAGAAGTCCTTTTCAGGGCTGAAAAAATTCTGATTGAACTTGAACTAGCCGCTTCAAGCGCTGCTGAACAACAGTTAAGTTTGCTGCCCATGGTTTCCGAGTCACGATGTGATCACAGCAGTGAGCTTGAAATAATCGAAGAGCTCAAAGAACTTGATCTGAATCATGTTACACCACTCGAAGCGATGCAAAAGTTTTTTGAGCTGCAAAATAAACTGCAGAATTACACAGATGACAAGCTTGATATCGATCAAGAAGGAGAATAAATTCGTATATGAAAATTAAGATCCTTGATAAAGATACAGCCGAACAAATTGCTGCTGGTGAAGTAATCGAAAATCCCTCATCAGTGGTAAAAGAACTGGTTGAAAATGCGCTTGATGCCGGCTCAACGAGGATCGCAGTTATGCTTGAGGAAGGCGGTAAAAAGTTTATAAGTGTTACCGATAATGGTCATGGAATGGCACCTGAAGAACTTACCTTAGCATTTAAGCGGTTTGCTACCAGTAAGCTTAACAGTTTTGAAGATCTAAGCAGGATAAAAAGCCTCGGGTTTCGGGGCGAAGCACTGCCGAGTATAGCTGCAATTGCCAGGGTTAAAATGATCTCGAGACCGGAAAGATTAATTTCAGGCGCCGGATTAACCATAACCGGTGGGGAGATCATGGAACAGGTAGAAATTGGGGCTCCTCCCGGTACAAGGGTAGAGGTTTCTGATCTATTCTACAATACACCCGGTCGTTTGAAATTTCTTCGCGCTGCAGCTTTCGAAACTTCAAGAATCAGTGCACTGCTTACAGAAATGGCTCTTGCGAACTCTCATGTATCTTTTGAATTGAAGAGCAAAGGAAAAAGCATTTTTTATTCGGGTGGAGACGGAAACCTTCTCCATACTATTGGAGCTGTTTATGGCAATGATGTTGCTGAGACAATGCAGGAAATTAAACATCTCGACAAAGAGACAGGCTCTTCCCTAAAAGGTTATATTTCGGCACCATCCATGACTCGTTCTACCAGAAAATGGATAACGGTAGTCATCAACGGGCGCCTGATCAAAAACGCGATGATTGTAAACGCTATTGAAAGGGCCTACGGAGATCTACTGCCAAGTCGGCGTCACCCCATCGCGGCTTTGCTTCTAGATCTGCCTCCGGATACTCTAGACGTAAACGTTCACCCTGCCAAAACTGAAATAAGATTCGAGCAACCTGATAAGGTAAAAAACCTTGTTTACAGGTCCATTAAGCTTACTTTGCAGCGTTCTACACACATACCTGCCTGGCCTGAAAGTCGATCTGAAGTTGAATTTAGAATTTCTGACAAGATGGAACAGACTGATCTTGTTCGTGAAAGCAGAGTTCCCGGAATTCCTTTTGCATATGAACGTTTTTTAAAAGAAAATTCGCTAAACCTGGAAGACAATGACAATAAATCTCTTTTTAATGCCGGCTTCACAGAGAAACAGGATAAAGAGAACGCCTGCCGCTTAATAGGCCAATACCTCAACAGCTATCTCGTTGTGCAGAATGAGGACAAACTTCTGCTTATAGATCAGCATGCAGCTCATGAAAGGATGATCTATAACCGGTTATTAACAGAGGAAAAGAGGGGGGAGAGTGCACAACTGACTATTCCTTTGACTATTGATCTGCCGGCAATATGGCTTCAAAAAGCAGATAATATTTTACCCGCTTTGAAAGAATTCGGCTTTGAAATAGAAGCTCTGGGCGAAAAAAGCTACGTAGTAAGATCCGTTCCATTTATGCTGAGAAACAATCCGGGAAATGAAGAAATATATGATATGCTCGAAAAACTGCTCGAAGTTGAAGATTTAACCGAAACTATAACCAAGGATATAGTCCATAAAACTATCGCCTGTCACCGTTCTGTTAAAGCAAAACAAAAACTGACCTGGAATGAAATGACTGAACTATTAAGGGAATGGGAAAATACACCAAACGCGCAATATTGCCCACACGGCAGGCCAACCGTGATCAGCTTTGAACGATCAAGACTTGAAAAAGGCTTTCATCGCGGAGGTGTGTCAACCTGAACATAACTGAACAAGAGGGTAAGAAAATTCCGCTGGTGGTTCTGGCAGGACCTACTGCTGTCGGTAAGTCAGTCCTGGCCATGAAACTGGCGCACATATTTTCTACTGATATAATAACTGCAGATTCAGCACAGGTTTATCGAAAACTTGATATCGGTACAGCCAAACCCTCCTTGCAGGAACAAGAGGAGATAAAACATCATTTGCTCGATCTGGTAGATCCTGATCAGCCATTCAGCGCTGCAGATTTCCAAAGGGTATCTGAAAAAGCGATTAATCAGATCTGGTCATCCGGCAAACTGCCTTTTATGGTAGGTGGTACCGGTCTTTATATCAGGGCGGTTACAGACAGTTATGCTTTTGGGAAAAAAGGAGTATCAGCAGAATTAAGAAAATATCTTAATAATGAAGCAGATGAAAAGGGTTTAAAGACTATGTATAAACAACTGCAGGAGGTCGATCAAGACGCGGCTGAAAATATTCATCCCAACGACCGTCGCAGAATTATCAGAGCTCTTGAAGTTTACAGCCTTGAAGGCAAACCAATTTCACACCAGGTTACTGAAACTAATCCAGCTCAATCACCTTACGAATGCCTATTTTATTGCCTTCAAATGGAAAGAGCAGAGCTGTACGAGCGAATCGACAGACGAGTTGACATGATGATCGAGAAAGGCTTTTTAGATGAAGCAAAAGCCCTTAAGCGTGATGGTTACAGTGAAGATGCACCCGGCATGCAGATACTTGGTTATCGTCAGCTATTAAAATATATTCAGGGTGAAAAAAACTGGGAAGAAACAGTTAGCGAAATTAAAAAAGAAACAAGAAATCTTGCTAAAAGACAATTAACCTGGTTTCGTCGCCTTAAAAATGTAAAGTGGCTAAAAGTTGGCGAAAATAGCGATTTAAACGATTCATTAGAAATTATTTACGCCGAAGTGAAGGAACTTATGCCATCACAGGCGAATAATACTTTCTAAGCAACAGAAATGAAGGGAGCCAGATAGATGAAAGGCATGATCAATTTACAGGATACTTTTCTTAACCAGGCTCGCAAAGAAAACATGTTAGCTACAGTTTTTCTCGTAAACGGATACCAGATAAAAGGTGTTGTCCGCAGCTTTGATAACTTCACCATTTTGCTTGAGGTGGAAGGCAAACAACAGCTTGTCTACAAGCATGCGGTTTCAACAATTATACCGATGCGCAATATTAACATGAGGACATCTGATAACGATGAATCCGGCGATGATGATTCACCGGAGGAATCTCTTTAAGCTATTTCTGTAATCTCTGAAAAAAAGACACTGAAAAGAAGTGTCTTTTTTCTGCTTACCATTTTTTTTTAAACTTTAAACTACTTGCTCTTTATAATAAAGAACAAATCGGAGATAAAGGCACATGCAGAATAATATTATGAAAAAAGAAAATGAAATAGCTCTGCTTGTCGGTCTTGACCTGGGATCGGCAGGTGAAGATTTTGAGCGATCCATGGATGAACTTGCCCTGCTTGCTGATACTGCAGGGGCCAAAGTAGTTGATCGTATGGTGCAAAACCGTAACAATCCTGACAAAACTTATTACATTGGCAAAGGAAAAGTTGAAGAGCTTGCTGCACTTGCACGAATGCACGACGCCGATCTTATTATTTTCAACGAAGAATTGTCACCATCACAAATTCGCAATCTGGATAAAATGATCGGCATTAAAGTGATTGACAGGACCGCTTTAATCCTGGATATTTTTGCACGACGTGCACTTTCTAAAGAAGGTAAGCACCAGGTAGAACTGGCACAGCTTCATTACCTACTTCCGCGCCTGATAGGACTTGGCAACCAACTCTCCCGTCTTGGTGGCGGTATTGGCACCAGGGGTCCCGGAGAAACACAGCTTGAAGTTGACCGACGAGTTATTCGAAAAAGAATCAGCGATCTGAAAAAAGAAATTATGCTGCTTCGCAAACACCGCAGCTTGCACCGGCAGCGCAGAAAACGTAATCAGTGTCATGTAATATCTCTTGTCGGTTATACAAATGCAGGTAAATCAACCCTTTTAAATTCACTGACCGGGGCCGATCTTTACACTGAAAACAAGCTTTTCGCCACGCTTGACCCGACAGTTAGGCGCGGTACTTTAAGTGGGGGACAGGAAGCTCTCTATACAGATACTGTTGGTTTTATTGAAAAACTGCCCAAACAACTGGTGACTGCATTTCAGGCTACACTTGAAGAAATTGCAGCTGCCGATATTCTGCTTCATGTGGTCGATATGAGTCACAATGATCACCTCAGACAGATCAGGGTAGTGCGCGAACATCTTGTTAAGATAGACCCTGATTATTATATGCGAGAAATAATTGTATTTAATAAGATAGATTTGGCCGATGAGGACGTTGACAAGCTTTACCTGGCCAGGGAATTCCCCAATTCACTTTTTATATCCGCCCTTGAAAAAAAAGGCCTTGAAGAGTTAAAAGAAAAGATAGTCGCCTTTATCCGTGAACAACGATCCACCATTCATGTATACCTGCCATACAGTGAAGGAAAACTTTTATCACAGCTGCAGGAACAAGGCGAAATAGAGAGTATTGAATATCAGACTGATTACCTCAAGATCAGCGCTACAGTTAATGCTGATCTCGCGCGAAAGCTCCAGAACTATCTACAACCCTGATTTAGCTGTAAAATGACTGCATATTTAAACTCATATAAAAATACCCATCCGACAAAAATGTCGGACAGGACCATGATCTTCAACGAATATAATAACTAATAATTGCTATTGAATTTTTCGGAACAGCCCGATTACCTTGCCGAGGACATCAACCTTATTGACGATAATCGGCTCGTAAGCATCATTTTCCGGCTGTAACCGGTAACTGCCGCCTTCACGGTAAAAACGCTTAACCGTAGCTTCATCTTCAAGTAAAACAGCAACAATTTCTCCATTTTCAGCAGTATTTTGCTGCCTGATATATACATAGTCGCCATCACTGATACCAGCCCCAACCATACTCATCCCGGAGATCTGGAGGACAAAACAGTCTTCTACAGCTGTGAGCTGATCAGGTATAGGGAAATAGCCTTCCAGGTTCTCTTCAGCGAGAACAGGCGAACCTGCTGTAATTCTGCCGATCATGGGAGCAAAAGAACACTTCAGTTCGGGGTTCCCCTCGGGATCTCGGAGAATTTTTATCGCTCGAGGTTTAGTGGCCATTCTGGATATGTAGCCTTTTTCTTCGAGGATATCAAGATAACCGTGAACAGTAGCTGTGGAACTTATGCCAAGGGCTTTACCGATTTCCCGGACAGAAGGCGGGTAATTGCAACGGGCTACTTCCTGTTCTATAAACTTTAATACTCTCTTTTGCTTTTCCGTCAGTCTCTCCAAAGAATCACCCCTTCGAGCCTGTTTATTGATGATTATAACATATCTTAATCATGGCAACAAACTTTTGTTTGCTTTTTATAATTACTGATAACCGTTAAGTTTAAGAAGTTTATTAAGACCGTTAAGATAAGCTTTGACACTGGCTTCAATGATGTCGGTGCTTGTTCCCCGCCCTTTTATGGTTCTGTCCTGGTAAGACATCTGGACCTGAACCTCCCCAAGAGCATCACGGCCCTGCGTTACAGCATTGATTCGGTAGTTTTCCAGACTGATACTCAAGCCGGTTATCTTATTGATTGCGTTATAGGCAGCATCGATTGGACCGCTGCCGATGGCAACCTCTTCGACAGTGCTGTCATCGTCTCTCCTGAGGCGTATAACAGCTGCAGGAATACTCTTACTTCCACTAATGGTCTGCATGTAATCGAGCTTGTACCTCGGTTCTGTAAATGAAAGATGATCAAGAACCAGAGCTTCAAGATCTTCAGGGTAAACTTCTTTTTTCTTGTCCGCCAGGTTTACAAAATGATCATATATTTTTTCAAGCTGCTCACGATCAAGTGAAAACCCGAGCTTATTAAGTTGATCCAGCACAGCGTGCCTGCCGGAACGGGCGGTAAGGCACATTTGAGCTGCTTTGCCGCCGATCAGCTCTGCATCAATTATTTCATATGTTTCTTTATTTTTCAGGATACCATCCTGGTGAATGCCGGAAGAGTGAGCAAAAGCATTCAGACCCACGACAGCTTTATTCGAAGGAATTGATATTCGCGTAAGCTTGCTAACCAAACGACTGGTTCTGTAAATTTCGGAGAAATTAAGGTCTGTATAGTAAGGAAAATGGTTACCGCGAATACGCAGTGCCACGGCAATTTCCTCCAGGGCAGCATTACCGGCCCTTTCACCGATACCATTTATATTACACTCAATCTGCCTGGCACCGTTCTTAATCGCCTCCAGAGAGTTCGCTACCGCCAACCCCAGGTCGTTATGGCAGTGAACACTTAAGGTCACTTTATCTATGCCGGAAACATTCTCACGCAGCCCCCTGATCATTGCGCCAAATTCTTCAGGCACGGCGTAGCCAACTGTGTCAGGAATGTTAATAACTGTTGCACCGGCCTTGATAACAGCTTCAATTAGCTCGTAAAGATATTCTTCTCTCGCCCGTGTTGCATCCTCGGGAGAGTATTCTACATCACTGCAGAATTTTTTTGCATATTTTACAGCATCCACACCCTGCTCAAGAAGAAGGGAGGGGTCTTTTTTCAATTTATGCTCCATATGTATATCTGAGGCACCCAGGAATACGTGCAGTCGCGGTCTTTTAGCTTCTTTAACGGCTTCCCATGCTTCATCTATATCTTTCTGGACAGTCCTGGCCAGCGCACAAATTACCGGGCCTTCTACCTGTCTTGATATTGCCTGCACAGCTTTCTTTTCACCGGGCGATGAAACAGGAAAACCTGCTTCGATCACATCAACATTAAGCCTGGCCAATTGTCGGGCAACTTCAATTTTTTCTTCATAATTGAGCCGTGCCCCCGGTGTCTGTTCGCCATCTCTTAGAGTACTGTCAAAAATAAATATTTTTTCTGCACTTTCCGGTCTTGCAATGATTTCACTCATTTTTATCCCTCCAAATTTAACTGATTCTCTATAAATCGAGAGTGGGGGAGAGCCAAATAAAAAAAACTTTCGTACAAGAGACGAAAGTTTATTTCCGTGTTACCACTCTACTTGGCGGCAAAACTACTACCACCCACTCTTTAAGATAACGGAAGTCTCCGGCCAGGCCTAATTTCATCCCTCTTTAGCAGTTGAGATTTCGGTTGGCGGCTAACGGAGGAGTTCTCCGGCATCTTCATTGCTGCTTTTCACCCTGCAGCAGCTCTCTGTAAACTCATTTGCCGGTTACTGGTCCCGATCATTGCCTTTTAAATATTAACTTGAATGTAAGATTACCTAATTATATTCTCTTTGTCAAGCATATTATTTTTCGGAACTAAATAATGTACCGGAAAAAACTTGACAAAACATTGACGATCATTCAGAATATATATATAATTCAATAAGATAATATTGATACCGCATACTATTAATATGGTATTATATAAGGTGATTCGGATGTCAATATCAAAAAGAAACCCTGAACCACTAAACAGTTATGAACAGTTGGCTCTTCTCAAACAGCCCAATCCAAGGGCACCGACAGGGCTGAGGAATCTTTGTATAATCAGCCTCATGTTGAAAACGGGAATGCGGGTCGGCGAAATCATCAACCTGCAGGTAAATGATATTGACTGGGATGAAAGTAAAATCTTTATAAGAGAAAGCGGGGCGGCGCTAAGCCGGAAGCTATGGCTTGATCAGGCTGAATTGATGCTTCTTAAAAGCTGGCGCGAGATTAAACCCAGGGGCTCAACAGTTTTTTTTACCACACTTGACGGATGCAAGTTAAAGGATAGGTACATTCGTGAAATGATCAAACGGCTCTCCCGTAAAGCTGGTATATTAAAAGATGTTTATCCGCACCTGCTTAGATATACATTTGCAGTTGATTTTATCCGCGAAACCAGGGATATAAAACTACTGCAGGATGCACTCGGACACAGGGAAGCCTCGGCTACACAGATATATACCAGGCTGCTGTTTGACAGCAAAGATATTCCTGATATTACCAGAGAAACTGTAACAAGAAGTGGTATGCCCGCAGCTGATGAAAGTCAGAAACAAATTAACTTCAATAAATTTCCGGATGATAAAAACATCATTACAGCAGGAAGGCTTCCTATGAATTGCAAAAGCGACTATACCTATGGTATTAACAAGCCGGATAAAACGCAGCAGAAGCCACCAGAGAAGCTTAACGACAGAACGGAAGACAAGCATGCAGGAGAAGCAGGCAACGATCTGAAACCGACAATAACAATGGTAGCTGAAAAAATGGCTAATGAAAGAAAAAGGATACCGGCAATTAAATGCAGCAAATGCAGTTTTATTCTTCATTACCAGGGTGACTGCCCGCAGTGCGGCACTTCGTTCAGAGAGATAATGAAACATTGGGGGAAAATACTATAAAAAATCAAAGAGAGGGGGGTTAATTAATTCGTCGGAAAGTAATTTTATACAGAAATTTAACTTCCGATAATACATCTTATGTTAACTAAGTAATTTTTTATTCTTTTCCTCGGCTTATTTCAGTTAAACCTCCCTCCATCCTTTAAATTTTAAACCATTCTGCTATAATATCAGTTACATGCTCAGAAGCTGTATAATAATTTCTTTTCGATCTAAACTTATTTTATATAAAACATTACTGCCTAAGCTGTTCTAAAAATTTCGGAGGATCTCTAAATAATATATAATGAAAACTACTAACAGATCAATACAGACCTGCCTTCTCTCTTGTCTAATAATACTTCTGATTGCCCTGACGCTGACAGCCTGTTCTGAACCAGTTATTCAAAACGAAAGTGAATCAGCCGACCAAATTACTGATTCTGCCGGAAATGATCAAAACCAACCTGAAACTGAAGAATCGGACTATAATAACACATCAGATGATGACAATGGCTCAGCTGAACCTAAACCTGTACGAGACCTCCCAGTTATTGGTATTTACAATGGAAAGGGCAGCTGGGATGTTAATGTAGAGGCTTTTAAGAGATTTTTTGATTTCTATCAATTTAAGTGGGCATTATTTGACGAAAATGATGCTGTAACAATGGATCTTACGGCACATTTCGACCTGATCTGGTTTCCGGGTGGTTTTGCTGCCGAATATAAGAATTATATTAATGATCATACAAACATTCGCGATTTTATCGAGCAGGGCGGAATGTTTGCCGGAAGCTGCGCCGGAGCCTACTATGCCGCCGATATTCTTCGCTGGCTTGGTGAAGACCACGAATATCCTCTAAAGCTGTTCAATGGTAAAGCGGTCGGCCCCCTGGCCGGCCAAATCGCCTGGGGCGAGATATCCGAATTTAACCTTGCTGAAGATATTCCTGCTAACGCCGAATATAGATCTGATTTACCAATTTTCTATTTTGATGGACCTTTTTTTTCACCTTATGATAATGAAGATATTACAGTTATAGCCTATTATGAAGTTAACTCCGAACCGGCAGTAGTTGCCGGCAGATTTGGAGAAGGCACCTTTATTCTCTTCGGTCCCCACCCCGAACTGGGCGGTTATAGTCCGGCTTCTCCCGACTTTAATCTGGATGGTGAAGAAGGCGCTCAATGGCCTTGGTTATTTTCTGTTTTAGTCTGGTTCGCAGAATGGTAGCTATATAAAAAGATTATGATATAATTGGGGCAGTCATAAATCCATTATCAGGGATGGTGGTTTTTTTATGCGTCGCATTTACTTTATAGCTATATTAATGGTTTTTGTTATTCTTTCTTTCTTTTTTGGCACCAGAGCCGGCGAAATATTCTCGCCTGATAACCTGCTTAATTTCAGCCCTGACGAAGAAACTAATTCTGAACCGGAGGAAGAACCGGAGCCTGAGGCTGAACAATATGAGCCTGACCTTCGCACTGTTAATTTAATCGCTGTAGGTAATATTTTTCCTCATGTTCCCAATATAGAACAGGCTCATCTGGGCGACGGGATATACGATTTTAGCCCTACCTTCAAAACTATTGCCCCGATCATTCAAAAAGCAGATCTTGCAGTTGCCGACCTGGAAACATCACAGGCGGGCGCTGATATTTCATTTTGGGGGTATAGCGGCTATACAGGCTATCCACTCTTCAACTCACCACAGGAGCTCACTGTAGCCCTGAGAGACGCAGGTATCGACCTAATCACAATGGGAAACAACCATGCCCTTGATCGCGGTTATGAAGGACTGTTAGCCAGCCTTGATCATATTCGCAGCCTTGGCATAAAAACCTTTGGCGCTTATAAAAGCCAAAACGAACGCGACAAACCTCTAGTTGTGGATTCTGAAGGTATAAAAATTGCCTTTATCGGTTATACCTTCAGTACTAACGGTATACCTGTACCAGAAGGCCAAGAATACTGTTTAAACTTCGCTCCCGGTTTTAGCGACCTTAGCCCTATCATTGCCGATATAGAAACTGCAAAGAATAACGGAGCAGATCTAATCGCCGTATTTCCTCATTGGGGTGAAAATGAATATGCACAGGAACCATACCCGCAATATTACCGTGAGGTAGCAGCAGAACTGGCTGTTGCCGGAGCAGACTTAATAATTGGGGGCCACCCTAAATATGTCCAACCGCTAGAGTGGTTCTTTAATCTAGAACCTGATGGTACCGAAAGAGCAACCCTGGCCATATATTCCCAGGGAACATTCCTTTCAAATCAGCACTACCCGGCAAACATTTCTCCCCTTGTTGAGTATCATTTGCTCTTAGACATTGACTTGAGCAAAAATATGGATACCGGAGAAGCATGGATTAGCAGGGCAGATTATGAAATCACCTGGATTCACCATGAATGGCGTCATCGTATCCTTCCCCTATCTGATGTTTTTAACAGTTCGCCTGCAGATTATAATTTAAGCGAATCAAAGGTTGAGGAGCTTAAAAATATGCATCAGCGAAATATAGAAGCGGCGGAAGCTTACGGTCACAGAGAAGATAGAATAAAAGCCCTGGAGATATCTGATCAGCTTTTTGATAAAGCTTACAGTGAATAATTTTATTACAACGGGAGTGCAAAATGATGAAAATTGGTGTATTTACTGACAGTTTCAGGCCTTACACCAGTGGTGTTGTAAGATCTATAGAACTTTTCTCGCGCGAGTTTACAACACGCGGGCATGAAGTTTATATTTTCGGACCTGATTACCCCTTACTTCACCCACCCAGGGAAGAAGGGGTTTTCCGTTTTATATCATTGCCCGCCCCTACTATGCCGGAGTTCTCGCTTCCCATACCCATTTCTGTTCAACTTAGCCCCACTATTAAAAAAATTGGACTTGATGTTATTCATGTTCACTCTCCCTTCCTTCTCGGCAGCTTAGGAGCAAGGGCAGCAAGACGTCACAAGCTCCCCCTGATATTTACCTTTCACACTCTCTATGAACAATATGTTCACTATTTTCCTTTTGCCAGAGAAGCATCAAAACAGGTTGTTCAGATCATCAGCCGTAATTTTTGCAACCGCTGCAATATGGTCATCGCCCCTTCGCAAATGGTAGTCAATTACCTGCGCAGGATCGGGGTTGAAGCCCCGATATCTAATCTGCCGACAGGTGTTGATCTTGAAGAGTTTAAGGATCTGGATCCAAACTGGTTAAAAGATAATTACGGGGTTAGTGATCATGAAAAGGTTTTGCTATTTGTAGGCAGGTTGGGTAAAGAAAAGAATGTAATCTTTTTAATCAAATCATTTGAGCATATATTAAAACTTCACCCCCATACTAAACTCGTATTGGTTGGAACCGGTCCCCAGGAAAAACATCTTGAAAAACTATGTAGAGAAACTGGCATCCGGGATAAAGTTATTTTTACCGGTGTTCTGCCCCGCAATTTAATAGTTCACTGTTACGCCAGCTCAGATCTTTTTGTTTTTCCTTCAGTTACAGAAACACAGGGGCTTGTTATTGGCGAAGCCAAGGCTACCGGCTTACCTGTAGTGGCAATAAGAGCTTTTGGTCCGGCAGAGATGGTTAAACATGGGAAAGATGGCCTTCTAACTGATCCATCTATCACTGCTTTTACAAATGCAATTAATGAGCTGCTTGTAGATAAAAACATGCATAAGAATATGCGCAAAGAAGCCTTAAAAAATGCGGATGAAATATCATCAACAAAATGTGCTGTAAAGATGCTCTCGATTTATGAAGAGTTAATAGAGAAAAAAACTTCCGCTCCCAAAAAGCGTAAACCTTACAAAAAAAGTGTTTTTAAACAAAGAAGTAAAAAAATATATTATTAATAACTTTACTTGTTATTATCTTTATCACCATCTTTACCCTTTTTGTTATACCCGCTCTTTACGAATACGACCAGTAAAAAGAATACGCCAATTAGAATAATACCGGTGACCAATTGCTGCATGTTCATCTCACCCCTTTAGGCTTATAAGCCCTCTGGCTAAAAAACAGAGGGCTTATAATCTCTTGGCTGCGGGACTAGGGATCGAACCTAGGCTTGATGAGCCAGAGTCATCCGTGCTACCGCTACACCATCCCGCATTACCTCATATATTATACAAAAAGAGTTTCCGCTAAGCAAGCCTGAGCCGGAAATTCTGTAATTTTCAGGAATTCTGTTGATTTAGTTCTTTATCTATATATTCGGCAGCGCTCTTAAGCCTTTCTACAGTTTTTTCACGACCAAGCAAGTTCATGATATCAAACAACCCCGGTCCTCCCATACGACCTGTTATGGCCAGTCGGGTCGGCTGAATTAGCCGGCCTGCTGATAATTCAAGCTTCTCACATAAGCTCTCAAATGTTTTCTCTGCATCTGTGCCGCTAAAACTATCCAATGCCTCTAGTTCTTGTGCTGCATGGCGCAAAAGATCGGACACATCTGCTTTCGTGAAGGCTTTTTTTACCCCCTTCTGATCATAAGTAAACTGATCATCATAAAAATAGGTGGAAGCATCAGCCAACTCAACAAGCGTTTTCGCTCTCTCGCGAACAGTTTCTAGTACCTTTTTATAATAATCTAGCTCTTCTTTACCAGGTTTATCCTCTATTAATCCCTTCTTCTGAAAAAATGGCAGGGCTGCACCTGCGAGCTGATCCAGATCGTACTCCCTGATATAGTGACTGTTCATCCAGGTAAGCTTGGCAGTATCATAGATAGCAGCCGTTTTGTTTACCTTTTGCAGTGAAAATGTTTGTATTGATTCATCTAAACTAAAAATTTCTTTGTCACCACCAGGAGACCATCCCAGCAGAGTTATATAATTGATCAGCGCTTCGGGCAAAAACCCCTGGTCTCGAAATTCTTCAACGGAGGTTGCCCCATGTCTTTTGCTCAACTTACTGCGGTCAGGGGCAAGAATCATCGGGACATGAGCGAATATCGGCATTTCATAACCTAAAGCAACAGCACAAAGTTGCTGACGAGGGGTATTTGAAAGATGCTCCTCCGCCCGAATTATATGAGTTATATTCAGCTGCAGATCGTCTACAACACTGGCAAAGTTGTATGTAGGAAGACCATTTGATTTAATTATGATGAAGTCATCGAGATCTGAATTCTCAAAACTTACTATACCCCTGATCTCATCTTTTACTAATGTTGTACCTGTCTCGGGAATCCTTAATCTTATAACCGGTTTTCGACCTTCATTGAGAAATTTCTTTTCTTCTTCAGCTGTAAGGTTCCTGCAGGTACCAGGATACAGATAAGACCTGTTTTCCTTTTTTGCAGTTTCCCGGCCTGATGCAAGCTCATCAATGCTGCAGTAGCAGCGGTAAGCTTTACCTTCAGTTAACAATTTTTCTGCTTCACCACTATACTGATCCAATCTTTTTGACTGGTAGTAAGGACCTTCATCCCAATCCAAACCTAACCAGATCATTGAAGCCATTAATTTATCGATGTAATCTTCTTTTGACCTCTCCAGATCGGTATCATCTATGCGCAGAACAAAAGTTCCACCTATCCGGCGAACAAAAAGGTAGTTAAAAAGAGCCGTACGGGCACCGCCGATATGAAGCTCACCCGTCGGACTTGGCGCAAATCTTACTCTTACATCAGACACTCAAACACCCCGTTATAAATTTATAATTATCAATTTAATATTGAAAGTAAAATACCCGCTGCAACAGCAGAGCCAATTACACCAGCCACATTTGGGCCCATAGCATGCATGAGCAGGTAATTATTCGGATTTTCTTGCTTACCAACTGTCTGTGAAACCCTTGCTGCCATCGGCACAGCCGATACACCGGCTGAACCAATCAGAGGGTTGATTTTTCCTTTAGAAATTACATAAAGTAACTTGCCCATCAAAACACCTGCAGCTGTACCAAATGCAAAAGCAGTAAGCCCTAGTACAATAATTTTTATCGTATCGGGTGTTAGAAAATATTCCGCTGTTGCTTTTGCGCCAACAGTTAAACCAAGAAATATTACAACTATATTATTAAGTTCATTTTGAGCCCCTTTGCTGAGGCGTTCGGTAACGCCACTTTCCCTGATAAGGTTACCGAACATGAGCATACCCAGAAGAGGCAAAGCTGCAGGAAGCAATAAGCCTGTAATTATAATAACCGCAATCGGAAAAATAATTTTCTCGGTTTGCGATACCGGTCTGAGCTGCTCCATTACAACAACCCGTTCTTTTTTACTGGTTAACAAACGCATAATCGGAGGTTGAATTATTGGAACCAACGCCATGTAGGAATATGCAGCTATGGCAATTGAACCTAAAAGTTCAGGGGCCAGTTTGTTTGCTAAAAATATAGCTGTTGGTCCGTCTGCCCCACCGATAATTCCGATTGCTCCAGACTGCTGAGCAGTAAAACCAAGAAAAAATGCGCCAAGAAAGGTTAAAAATATACCAAACTGAGCAGCTGCACCCAAAAGCAGTGTCACGGGATTGGCAATCAAAGGACCAAAGTCGGTCATTGCTCCAACACCAAGAAATATTAAAGGAGGGTATATCCCTAACTCGAGGCCCTTTGATAAATAATAGAAAAGACCGCCGATCTCCTGACCAACCTCGGGCTGTAGAAGTGAGCCAAGAGGCAGGTTAACCAGAAGAATTCCAAAACTAATCGGTACCAATAGCAGCGGCTCATATTTTTTCGCAATCCCAAGATAAAGCAAGATCAATGCAATCACGATCATTATAACTTCATTTAACTGTATTTTTGCAAAACCAGTGCTTTCCAAAAACTCAAAAAGCAGGTCTAACATTGCGGATCAACCCCTTTCATATTCTGCATAGTAACTCTTTTCGTTAATTCAGGACAACTAGGGGGTCACCGCTATTGACGGTATCGCCTTTTTTAACAAGAACCTGACCGACTGTGCCTGACTGGGATGCGGTAAGTTCATTTTCCATTTTCATCGCTTCCAAAACGACCAGCACGTCCCCTTCATTTACACTGTCTCCAACAGCTACTTTAACTTCTAAAACTGAGCCTGGCATCGGAGCATTTATACTTACGCCACCACTTTCTGCTGCCGGCTTTGATTTTTCCTGCGGTGGTGTGGCAGCAGGTTTTTCAACCGGCACTTCATTTGGCGCAGCTTTAACAACAGGAATCGCTGGAGCACTTGCAGCCACAGGAGAATTATCCTTTTCGTTATTTGTTTCTTCTACCTGGACTGAGTACGTTTGGCCATCAACAGTTACTTTAAATGTTTTCATGATACTTCTTCCTCCTAATAGTTTCTAAATCCATTCTTCCCTGCAGCAATCTCCTTCGACCAGTCATTTGCCAGTTGTCGTCGTTTTTGTTATCAACTGGTTTAACAATAAAGTTTATTCTTCCGGCTCCGGCAGATGCAAGCATACTGTCAGCCTGCATATATCGATAAACAGCAGCAATTATTGCGGCTGTAAGACGTTTATCATCAGCATTTTTTATTACAGGAACAGCTCCGGTATTTGACACCTCAACTTTAAACTTTTCTCTTTTATTCCTGGTAAAAATTATGCTGAATAAATGAAGTAAACCATACAACAAAAGAAGTGTAAACATAACTACCGAAAAACCGATTACCATAACCTGTAAAGCAAATTCCAATTTATCCATACAGTTGTTCACTCCTCCAAGACTCACATATAGATGATTGTAGCATTTTATAGGTTCCATGAAAAGAGCAGAAAGTAACTTTAAACGATCCCGGCAATTATTTTTAACATGATTAAATATGTTTTACTAATGGCATATTTAACGGGGTAGTGAAATGCAGTATTTTTATCTCCATGGAAATCTGATCCACCGGTTACAACCAATCCAGCTCTTTCAGCGGCCTGCCTGTAAAAACTAACCAGGGTCGGACTGTGGTCAGGATGAAAAACTTCAACGCCTTTTAAACCTAATTCAATGAGCAGCTTTAAATCACTTTTTCCATTAATGCCGGGATGTGCGAGAACCGGTACCGCACCGGCATCCTGAAGAATCTTCATTACTTCGTCAACTGCTAGATACTGTCGTGGAACATATGCCGCTTTACCCCTGCCAAGGTATATCGCAAATGCTTCATCGATTGAATGTACGTATTTTTTTTTAAGCAGCAATCTAGCCAGATGCAACCTGCCTGGAGCTGCTTTTCCTGTTTCATCCCGGATGTTATCCATATTAATTTTAAATCCTGATTTTCTTAGTCTACTGATCATTTTTTCCATTCTAACTTCTCTATCCAGCCTCATATTCTCCAATGCATTTAATAATGCTGCTTCTCTGCAGGGATAGTAGCCCAGGATATGCACTTCCCGGCTGTCAATCATAGTACTTACTTCAACAGCAGGAACTAGCTCAATATTATGCTTTCCTGCTGCAACTGATGCTTCAGTCAAGCCGTTTATTGTATCGTGATCGGTTAAAGCAAATGCCGACAGACCAGCCCCCGCAACTTTAGCAACCAGCTCACCAGGGCTGTATACTCCATCTGAGGCACTGCTGTGCATGTGCAGATCGACTTTATTCATATCCATGTTTAAAATATCATCTTTCTATTAGAATAAAAAAGTTAAAATAAAAAAAAGACCCTCTTCAGACTTACTCAAGAGGGCGCTTTTATTAGCATCCGAATGGCGTCTGTCTGATTTATTTAGCGAGGTTCAATAATCAATTTAATTGCTGTTCTTTCCTCACCGTCAATTTCAATGTCAGTAAATGCAGGTATACATATTAAATCCATACCTCCCGGTGCAACAAAACCCCTCGCAATCGCAACCGCCTTCACTGCCTGATTTAAGGCTCCCGCTCCGATTGTCTGGATTTCTGCTTTACCCTTTTCCCTGAGCACCCCAGCCAGGGCGCCTGCTACAGAATTTGGATTCGACTTTGCTGAGACCTTTAATATATCCATTATTAGATGCCTCCTTTGCGGATATAGATACTTTATTCGGCTTTATCCGCAAAAGTCCTGCCAGAATTATATGAATTATTCGATACTCATCTTTAATTTATAATCACAATTCTTTCAAATGAGCATGGGGTACCGTCTTTTTCATTAAACTCGAGTAAAACTGCGTTAAAAATAGTTACTCCTTTGCCAATACTGAGACGGTTCGGTAAACCTGTTGTAAAACGCTCTAAGGGTCCCGCAATATCTACCCCCAGAATTGAATTATACAAACCCGTCATTCCTACATCGGTAATATAAACTGTTTTATCTGATAGAAATCTTTCATCTGCAGTTTGAACATGGCTGTGAGTACCAATAACCGCAGTAACCCTTTCATTGAGGTACCAGCCCATGGCCTGCTTTTCAGAAGTCGCTTCAGCGTGAAAGTCAACAATGATGGCCTTAGCCTGATTTTTCACTTTATCTATTTCCCTGTCCGCAGCCCTGAAGGGACAGTCGACAGGACGCATAAAGACCCTGCCGATCAAATTAATGACTGCTACTGTTACGTTACTGCTTCCGATGTTGTAAACTACAGAACAATTACCAGGGGTTGTATCTTCAGGATAATTAGCCGGTCTGAGTAAACAGGGCTCACTATCAATAAAGTTTAACACTTCTTTCTGATCCCAGCTGTGATTGCCTCCGGTTATTATATCAACACCTGAGAAACGGAGCTTACGAAATACTTTTTCTGTAATTCCAGCGCCACCAGCAGCATTTTCTCCATTTGCGATGATCAGATCTAAGTTATAATTCTTTTTTAGTTCGGGCAAATTCCGCTGCAAAGAATTGCGACCAGGTTTACCGACGATATCACCTATAAAAAGAATTTTCATTGCATTTACTCCAGCCCATTCTATTTTTTACAGGAAAGTGCCCTTGTTTGGGCACTTTCCTGTTCTACAACCTTTTTTGCAGACTAAGTATAAATCCTTAACTTACTTAACTTAACTTATTTGTTCACTTACTTCGCATAATCTACAGCTCTTGTTTCCCTGATAACCGTAACTTTAATCTGACCAGGGTATTCAAGTTCACTTTCTATTTTCTTAACTATGTCCCTTGCAACCTGAATAGAGGCATAATCATCAATTCGATCGGGCTTGACCATGATTCTGATTTCGCGTCCTGCATGAATTGCATAAGCTTTTTCCACACCGTCAAAAGAGTCGGCGATATTTTCAAGATTCTCCAACCTTTTAATATAAGATTCCAGTGTTTCACGCCTTGCACCCGGACGGACGGCTGAAATAGCGTCAGCTGATTGAATCAAAACAGCTTCAAGTGTATTAAAATCGATATCACCATGGTGAGCTGCTATGGCATTGACAATACCCGGTGATTCCTTATACTTCTTAGCCAAATCAGCACCGATAACAACATGAGACCCTTCAGTTTCATGGTCAATCGCCTTACCAATATCATGCAACAGGCCTGCCCTCTTGGCAAATGTAACATCGAGGCCAAGCTCTGCGGCCATAATACCGGCAAGATGGGCCACCTCAATTGAGTGTTGCAAAACATTTTGTCCGTAGCTGGTACGATAACGAAGTTTTCCCAATAATGTTACCAGTTCGGGGTGCAGACCATGAACTCTTGCTTCGAAAGTAGCCCGTTCTCCCTCTTCTTTAATCTGGGTTTCAACTTCTTTGCGTGTTTTTTCTACAATCTCCTCTATTCTGGCGGGGTGAATTCTTCCGTCGCTAACCAGTTTTTCCAGCGCCAGCCTTGCAACTTCACGTCGGATAGGATCGAAGCCGGATATAATAACAGCTTCAGGAGTATCATCAATAATAAGATCAATACCTGTAAGTGTTTCAAGGGCCCTGATATTACGTCCTTCACGGCCGATAATTCTGCCTTTCATCTCATCATTGGGGAGATTAACCACAGAAACTGTTGTTTCAGAAACATGATCGGCAGCACATCGTTGTATCGCAAGAGTAACAATCTCGCGCGCTTTCTTTTCACCATCTGCTTTGGCCTGGTTTTCTATATCCCTAACCATCACCAACATCTCATGTTCAATCTCTTCACGCACACGCTGTAAAAGTAACTCTTTTGCCTCATCTGAGTTCATCCCTGAAACTCGTTCAAGTTCAGCTAATTGCTGTTGATGCAGCAATTCAATCTTTTCCCTGAAACTCTTGTTATCTTCCTCTTTCTGCCTAAGATCCTCTTCTTTTCTTTCCACATTATTGATTTTACGGTCAAGTCCCTCTTCCTTTTGGACCAACCTTCGTTCCAATCGCTGAAGTTCAGAACGCCTTTCCTTAGTTTCTTTTTCCAGCTCAGTCCTTAGCTTATGCACTTCTTCCTTTGCTTCAAGCTGTTTTTCCCTTTTAAGAGCATTTGCTTCATGATCAGCTTCATCTAGAATCTTTTTTGCTGCTGATTCCGCGGAAGATATTTTTGCTTCCGCAATCATTTTACGAATAAAATAGCCAACCCCAAAACCAACGGCCAGGGCGGCTATTGCTATAAGTAGAATTTCAAGCATATCATTCACCTCCATATCGATATTATAACCAGTTTTAGTAAGTTCAATTTAAAAATATAAGCTGTGTCCAGGACACAGCTTAAAAGAGAAAGATCCGGAAAAGGGTACACTTATCCCTTAACCAAAAAGATTATATTAATTTTTAATCTATCCACAGCGCCTTCAGGCACCAGGCTTTCTCTTGTCGGATATGAACTAAACACACATCAATAATGCACATTTCCCTTATAATTTTAGCCTTTTAACTATATTATGTCAAGAAAAGATTGCTCAATCAGAAAGTTTGTAATCTCTTAAAGCTTCGATTATCTGACTGTCCTGGTAACCTCTTCGCTTCAGGAAACCTACCTGTCTGGAGAGCCATTTTTGATCTACATGACCATCAGAGGGTAACCTTCTTTCAAGGGTGCTCCTGATTATCGATAAGTCTTCTTCCGAGTTAAAACAATCTGCAATTCTCTCCTCAATTACTTCTTTATCCAGACCTTTTAATATCAGTTCATAACGGATTCGGTTACGCCCAAAACCCCTTTGCTTACGGTAATTAATAAAATCTTGAATATATCTTTCGTCATCAACATAGCCATAGTTGACCATTTCTGAAACCACCCGGTCAATTATATCAGTGCTATGATCTTTTTTTTGAAGATAGTCTTTCACTTCTTTCATGGTCCTGGCCCTGTAAGTCAGGTAACGGAGGGCACTGCTTCTTGCCTTTTTCAGGCTTGATTGATCATCCACTACCGATCAACTCCAAAAACATTACTTCTTACTTTCATCTTTCGTTGTCTTTTCAGCAGATACTTTTTCTTTCTTACCTGATTCCACAGGAGAAGATAAGGGCAAACCGGCAAGTTCTCTCACCTTTTGATCAATCTCATCTCTAATCTCAGGGTTATCTTTCAGGAATGTCCTCACGTTTTCACGGCCCTGACCAAGCCTTTCTTCTCCGTAAGAAAACCAGGCACCGCTTTTGTTAATTACTTCATGTTCTAAACCTAAATCAATCAAAGATCCTTCAGCAGATATACCTGTACCATATATAATGTCGAATTCGGCAATTTTAAAGGGCGGCGCCACTTTATTCTTTACCACTTTAACCCTAGTCCTGTTGCCTATAACCTGGTCAGAACCTGCTTTAAGTGACTCAATTCTCCTCACGTCCATCCGCACTGAAGAATAAAATTTAAGAGCCCTGCCCCCCGGAGTTACCTCGGGGTTGCCAAACATTATTCCAACTTTTTCCCTGATCTGATTAATAAATATTGCACATGTTCGCGATTTACTGATTACTCCGGACAGTTTGCGCAGAGCCTGTGACATTAACCTGGCCTGCAGACCAACGTGTGCATCGCCCATTTCTCCTTCGATTTCAGCCCTTGGCACCAGTGCAGCTACAGAATCAATGACAAGAACATCTATTGCTCCACTGCGCACGAGTGCTTCAGCTATTTCCAGAGCCTGTTCACCGGTATCAGGTTGGGATACAAGCAGTTCATCAAGATTTACTCCCAGGTTTGTTGCATACTGAGGATCTAGCGCATGTTCTGCATCAATAAAAGCAGCGAACCCTCCCCTTTTTTGTGCTTCGGCAATAATATGAAGCGCAACAGTAGTTTTCCCGGAAGATTCCGGCCCAAAAACTTCAACAACCCGTCCTCTTGGAACACCGCCGATACCGAGAGCTGCATCAAGAGCCAGGCTGCCGGTTGGAATCACTGCGACTTCATATTTTACATCCTGTCCCAATTTCATAACCGAGCCCTTGCCGAATTGTTTTTCGATCTGTAACAGTGCTGCTTCCAGTGCTTTTTCTTTTTCCAACTGGGCTTACCTCCTTAGCCGGTTTCTTACCGACTTATTTCTTTTTTATTGTTTATTATTCCTGCCCTATCTGGCCAGGTAAATTTATTGATCAAGCCTTTTTTTATAAACTACCTTGTATAAAGGCCCCTGTCTTGTCAGGTTACTCTCAAATAGTGTTACATCGCAAATCTCAGTAGGTGCAATTCGAGTAACTTCGTTTGACTTCATTAAATTATTAATAATACTTTCCTCAATGGGTTGTCGGATCCTTCCCAATGTTAAATGTGGCTGATAGCCGCGCTTTTCGGGTTTAAAACCTTCCTCAGTCAATTCTGAATCCAGATTTTCAGCAAGATTAATCAGCATATCCTTACCCTTATTAACTGCCAACCACAACACTTTTGCCTTGGGAAGAGAAGGAAATACACCAAGACCGGAGAAATCAACTTCAAAAGGTTCATGAGATAGTGACACCCGATCTATTGCTTTCTTAATGCTTTCAATATTATTTTCTTCTGTTTCACCAATAAATTTAAGCGTAAGGTGTAAACCTTCAATCTTCACCCATCGTACGTTATTTACCCATTGTTTTAACTCATTTTGAAGATTAACTATTTCATGACGCTGTCTTTCTGATAGCTCCAGGGCAATAAAAAGCCTGATCATACATGACTCCTTCCTGCTCTAGCCAATTTAACTTTCCGTTAAGAGCTTTCTCAGCATATCAAGCGCTGCCTGAACCGAACGTTCCTTTATAAATTTGCGGCCCCCACCCAAATTCAGCTCTTTGCTGCTACCACCTTCTGCAGTAAAAACGGCAATATATACCAGCCCCACCCTGCTGTTGGAACTATCGCTTTGCGGTCCGGCTATGCCGGTAATACCTACGCCATAATCTGAAGCAAATTTTGATCTTGCTGCCTCTGCCATTGCTATTGACGTCGCTTTACTGACATCACCTTCACGTTCAAGAAGAGTTTTGCCTATACCCAGCAAATTTATTTTAGCATAACGTGAGTATGCAACCATTCCACCGCGGTAGAATTTTGAACAGCCTGGTATATCAGTAATTACGTCGGAGAAAAGTCCACCACTACATGACTCGGCAAGAGCCAGGGTCTTATCTTTAGATATTAAAATATCTGCTACAACACTGGCCAGGGTATCGTTCTCAGTTCCATATATATAATCTCCGAGAACTTCACGCAATCGGCATTCCGCTTCTTCAATTAAGGTCTGTGCCTTTGATTTTTCCCCGTAACCTTTTATCTGTAAATTTACTTCATAACCTCTGGCAACATATGATATCGGTGGAAGGTTCCAGGTTCCGATCGCTTTAATTTTTTCCTCCAGCATAGATTCTCCTATGCCGATACATTTAAGCGTTTTAACCAGGCTTATATTGCCGCATCTTCGTTCTTTTAAAACAGGAACTACATTATCATCAAACATCAGCTGCATCTCATTGGGTGGACCGGGAAGCATAACTATAAGCTTGTTAAGATACTCAACAATCAGACCGGGCGCTGTACCACGTTTATTTTCCAGCATTTTTCCGCCTTTAATGACCATGGCCTGCTTGGCGTTATTATCAGGCATTTCTATCCCGCGGTTTTTAAAAAAACGTTCCATTTTCTCCAGCCAAGATCTGTTAAGTATTAAAGGTCTGTTTATTATTTTTGCTACAGTTTCCCTGGTCAGATCATCATCGGTGGGGCCGAGCCCACCTGTAATAATAACAAGGTCACTCTTGTCCAGGGCTCTTTCCAAAGCATTTTTAATTGCAGATTCTTCATCAGCAACTACTGCAGTTTCTCTGACATCAATGCCCATAGACCAGAGTCGCCGGGCAAGGAACCCGCTGTTACTGTTCTCAACCAAACCGGTTAATATTTCGTTACCAATGCAGATCAGGTCAGCTGACAAATACTATCACCTCTGTTTAAATCAATCAGGCAGTTTATCCAAAATATTTATACTCAATGCGAAAAAATTATAAGGCGTTGCTGCAATTATTTTTACCAAAACCCAGTCTCCCGGTTTTAAAGGAAATTTAGATTTCAAGTATACTCCACCGTCAACTTCGGGGGCCTGATATTCTGTCCGACCGATATACCAGTTATCCCTTGTTTCTAAGACAGTGTCAACCAGCACAATTAATTTTTTACCGATTAATTTTTTATTCGAACGAAGTGCAATCTTCTGTTGCCTCAGCATCAGTTCAGCTCGTCGCCTTTTTGCAACGCGCAATGGAACTTTACCACTCATTTCAGCAGCTTCAGTGCCCTCCTGGTTTGAGTATACAAATACACCCATACTTTCAAATGGCCTTGATTCAATAAAGTTCAGCATGTTATTGAAGCGACCCCTGGTTTCACCTGGATAGCCAACCATTAAGGTGGTTCTCAGGGCAATACCAGGTACGGCCAACCGCAACTTATCTGTTAAAACTTCAAGATCTGAGCTCTTATAATGTCTGCCCATATTTTTAAGAATAAAATCATCTGTGTGCTGGATAGGAATATCTAGATATTTACAGATTCTATTTTCTCTAGCCAGTAGATTAATTAATTTAGCATCAATTCTTGAAGGATATGTATACATTACCCTTAACCAGAATCTTTCCGGTATCTGCATGATTTTATCGATCAGATCACTGAGTGCAGAACTGTTGGGATTGTCACTTCCGTAAGCTGTGGTATCCTGCGCAATTAAAATAATTTCTTTTGTTCCCCCGCTCAGCAAATAGCGGATTTCTTCTAAAATACTTTTTTCATCTCTGTCCCGGTAATGACCACGTATATCCGGTATTAAACAATAGCTGCACCTGTTGTTACAGCCCTCGGCAATTTTAACATTTACACTGTGAGCTGGTGTCGTCAGTAACCGCGGTCCCAGTGAACTGTAATTTAGAGAAGGCTTCTCCTGTACTATTGCTTTGATTCCGGAGAATAATACCTTAAAAAAGTCATCCAGGCGTTTGTAACTATGAACACCTATAGCTCCGTCGATTTCCGGTATTTTTACCAGGATAGAGCCTCCGAATACTTCAACAAGACAGCCTGCCACAACCAGTTTAGGGCGGCCATCTACTTTCATTAATGCAAGATCAAGAATTGTATTTATTGCTTCCTGCTGGGCTTCTTCAATAAATCCACAGGTATTTACAAAGGCAAGATCAGCAGATGAATAATCATCGGTTATAACAGCGCCTTTCCCGGCAAGATACCCTAAAACTTCTTCTGTATCGACCCTGTTTTTAGAGCAACCAAGTGATACAGCATAAACTTTCAAACCATCGATTACACTGTTGCGATTAAAATTATTAGCTATGCCCAAAATTTTCTCCCTTAATCTTTGCTTTTATTAAATTCTTCACATATTATTGAAGCCTGCTCCTCTGTAACAAGCACTTCGCGTGGTTTACTCCCTTCAAACTGGCCAACTACACCTCTTCTTTCAAGATCATCAATTAACCTGGCAGCCCTCGTGTAACCGATTCTGAACCTGCGTTGTAATAGTGATATAGAAGCCTGCCCCGTGCGAACGACAAGGTCAACAGCATCAGCAAAAAGGACATCGGCTTCTTCTGCCTCAGGTTCATCGACTGTTTCCAGAAAAGATTCACCTTCTACGTAATCAACATTACCCTGTTCCTTTATAAAATCAGTAACTTTTTTTATTTCAATTTCACTGACATATCCTCCCTGCACCCTGAAAGGTTTTACCGCCCCTACAGGATAAAAAAGCATATCGCCACGACCCAACAACTTCTCAGCTCCGGCCATATCCAAAATAGTTCTCGAATCAAACTGCGAAGATACGGTAAAAGCAATTCTCGAAGTTATGTTCGCTTTGATAATACCTGTCAGTACATCGACAGAAGGCCTTTGTGTCGCAACAAGAAGGTGAATACCTGCTGCTCTCGACATCTGAGCCAGGCGGGCGATTGAATCTTCTACTTCTCCCGGTGAAACAAGCATCAGGTCTGCCAGCTCGTCAATTATCACAACTATATATGAAAGTAGTTCAAGCTCTTCATCTTTCATTGCAAGTTCATTATACGTACCAATCTCTCTCACCCCGAGTCGGGCAAATAGATCATATCTCCTGCCCATTTCCCTGACCATATTTCTTAATGCAAGTGATGCTTTGCGCGGATCTGTTACAACGGGCATGAGCAGATGTGGTATACCATTATAGATGCTCAGCTCCACGACTTTGGGATCAATCATCATAAAACGAACCTGCTCAGGCCCTGCTTTATAAAGAATACTGGTAATAATAGTATTCAAACAGACACTTTTACCTGCTCCCGTTGCTCCGGCGATCAACAGATGAGGCATTTTTGTAAGATCGGCGATTACAGCAATACCGGTAATATCCTTACCAAGGGCAACAGTCAATGGTGATACACTCATTTTGAAAGCTCTGTCTGTCATTACCTCACGCAGATTTACCAATGATATGTTTTGATTGGGAACTTCTATGCCAAGCGCAGCCTTACCGGGTATTGGAGCTTCTATTCTTACCAGCGGGGCGGCAAGATTAAGGGCAAGATCGTCGGAAAGACTGCTAATCTTGCTTACTTTGACACCAGCTTCAGGTTGAACTTCAAACCTTGTTACAGTCGGTCCTGACTGGACATGGATTACTTTTGCTTTAACACCAAAGCTAAGAAGGGTATCTTCAAGCAGTTTAGCTCTTTCTTTACTGTTCCGCTCCTGCAGCTCTTCACTTCCGCTTGGAAGCGATAACAAATCCATCGGCGGAAAAACATACTCGGACCGGGAACCCTGACGGCGAACTGTAACAACAGGCTCTTCTTTATTTTCAGTCATTGCAGTGGGAGCAATGTTTTTCATTGCTTCCGCCTGGCTCAGAGACGTAGTTTTTTCTGTCTCCAGGGCTGTTTCCCGGACAGGTTCTTCAGTTACTTCAGGCACCTGATCAATTACCTGTTGTTCGTAATTGATTTTCTCTATCTTTTCAGCTTCTCTCAACTTTGCTTTTTCAGATCCCTTTTCAGCCATTCGGTTAATTGTTCTGCTTATTGATTTTCCGCACCACTGCATTATATTTATCAACAGCTGTCCTGTTTTCCTGAACATTTTATATGCTTTATCAGCAATTTCCAGCATTCTCTTAACTACTTTTTTCAACGATATATCAAAGAGCAGCAATAACGAAATCACAGCCATTGCTGCAATTAATATATTGCTTCCCAGCGGACCTATGGCAAGATAGAGTGATGTTGCTACAAGGGCGCCGATTACACCTCCGCCTTCACGGCTCAAACCGACCATGATGCTTTCAGTAAAACCTGATCCTCCGGCAATATGGGCTAAACGCTCAGTAATAAGTTGCAAATGGACCCAGGTCATATAGAGCAGCAGTAAAATCAAAATACCGATAAGTCTGTTTTTAAGACCTGTGCGGTTTTTAGGTAAGAAGGTTCTTATGGCAAGAATCGCAATAAAAAGCGGTATAACCAATGCGGCCTCACCAGCCAGGCCGCGTAGTATATTATTGAGAAATACTCCTGCACCACCGGTTTGTTCAGGGCTGACTAATCCTATAAAGGCAAATACAGCCAGTGCAAGAAGCAGCACTCCTTTAATTTGCGACCGCATTTCTTTTTTTAAACTTTTTCTTCGCCGCTTTGCCAATTATATATTTCCGCCTTTCAGGTTAACTATATAACAGGTTCAAAACTCTATCAATTATAAAACATTTGTTCGCTATTGTAAAGGATACCTTCCGTCTGTTTAATAAATATGCAAATGATTAACCATCTGGCATTACTGCTGATTACCGGGTTAATAATGAATACAATATCACCAGTATACCTAAAACCCAGCAATAGCGCGCAAAGTAATGAAATTTGTTTTCTGAAAGCAGTTTAATAAATACTTTTATAGCTACAACTCCGGAAATAAATGCAACAAGAGCGCCGACAAAATAATTCAGTACCATCGACGGTTCTATCCCTGTTGAAATTATTTCCTTTACTTCGATTAAAGTTCCCCCGAGAATAACCGGAGCAGCGATCATAAACGAGTACTTAACAGCAGTACTCCGGTCGAGCCCCCTCCAGAGCGCAGCCATTATTGTTGATCCCGAACGAGATATGCCGGGAATAATTGCCAGTCCCTGTAAAAAACCGATCGAAAGAGCATCCTGAAACTTTATTGAGCCTTTATCTTTAGAGCCTTCCTGAAAGAGTGTAAGAAGCATTAAGATTGCACCGGTAACAAGAAGCATAAAACCGACCAGTAACGTCGATTTGAAAAGAAGATCTACATAGCCGGAAAATAAAAGAGCGATTATGCCGGTTACAAAAACTCCGGAAATTAACATAAGAAGAAAATTACGTTCATTTTTATCGCTGCGAAAATTCAGCAAAGCCAGAAAATCTTTCCCGAAAACGCAAAATATCGACATAAGTGTTCCAAAATGAAGAATCACCTCTAAAGTTACACCCGGCTCGTTTAATCCTAGTATTTCCTGGAATATAACCAGGTGTCCTGAGCTGCTCACAGGAAGAAACTCAGTCAAACCCTGTATCAGGCCGAGAACTATTGCCTCAATGATACTCATCTGTTAAGAATAACCCCTTTCAGCCTTAAATAAAATATCCCTAAATATTAAATTGACACCATAAAAGCTGCCATTCGGAGGCAGCCCTTTTAACATCATCGCGAATATATAAACACCTGAAAAGACGGCCCTTTACAAAATTAAACTTCGACTGCGAAGTTCTTTTTCCTGCAGTAAACAAAACGCCGGTTTAAATCCGGCGTCTGATTGATCTTAATATCAATAATAGACAGTCTGCTTTTAAGTAATAATAAATACTGGCTTTAATTATCACCGTTATCCTCAATATCAATGATAATCGGCATAATCATTGGTTTTCGCCCCGTATGTTCATAAAAATAAGATGAGGCTACATCTCTTAATTTCGATTTTACTTTATTCCATTCGTGAAGATGTTCTGCACTCATTTTATCCACAGCCCTGGTTAACACTCCCCTGGCCTCCTCGAGAAGGTCAACAGACTCCCTTACGTAGACAAAACCTCTGGTGATAATCTCCGGGCCAGAAATTACCTCTCCTTTATCCTGGTCAACAGCCAGAACAATGATCACTATTCCATCTTCAGAAAGAATCTGACGATCGCGAATAACCACTTCGCCTACATCGCCAACACCGAAACCGTCTACTAAAACCCTCCCGGCAGGTACTGAAGAGGCCAGACGGCCTCTGCCGTCGTTAAATTCCATTACATTACCCGGCTTGACCAAGAAAATATTTTCTTCGGGAATACCTAATTTCTGAGCTGTCTGTGAGCAATAAGTCTGTTGACGGTATTCACCGTGAACAGGTATGAGATAATCCGGTTTGAGCAGGTTTATCATCAGCTTGATCTCTTCTTCGCTGCCGTGCCCGCTGACATGTACACCTGAAATAGGTCTGTAGATAACATTTGCTTTCAGTTGAAACAAGTTGTTAACAGTTCTTGCTACAAGCTTTTCGTTGCCGGGAATCGGGCTTGCTGCAATTATTACAGTATCACCCGGTACTATGCCAACCTGTCTGTGCTCAGACTGCGATATTCTAGTCAGGGCTGACATAGGTTCACCCTGGCTTCCGGTTGTAATAATTGCCAATTTTTCCGGTTTGACATCTTTAATTTTATCTAAATCGACAAGAACACCGTCAGGTATTTTCAGATAACCAAGCTCAGTTGAGATATCAACTGAATTGACAACGCTTCTTCCAACAACGCAGACTTTTCGATCATAACGCGTTGCAGCGTCGACTACCTGTTGAATTCGGTGTATATTTGAAGCAAACGTAGCCAATATAATACGGCCTTGTGAAAGCCTGAAAATCTCATTGATGCTTTCACCAACCCGCTTTTCCGAAAGTGTATAACCCGGCCTGTCAGCGTTGGTTGAATCAACTAATGCAGCAACAACGCCCTTCCGGCCTAACTCCGCAAGTTTGTAATAGTCAGTTATCCGGCCATCAACCGGCGTCTGATCAAACTTAAAATCACTGGTGTAAACTATTACGCCGGCAGGTGTTTCCACTGCAACTCCAACGGAATCAGGTATACTATGGTTAGTTCTGAAAAATTCCATTTTAAAATCTTCCGAAAGAATCAGCTTTTCATCCGGGCTGATTTCATTTAACCTGACATTCTTCGCGGGATGCTCTCTTAATTTGGCCTGCAAAAGACCTAGTGTTAACCTGGTTCCATAAATTGGCGCATCAAGATCTTCCAGAATGTAAGGAAGCGCGCCGATATGATCCTCATGCCCATGGGTAAGAATAACTCCCAAAACATCAAGATCATTATCTAGAATATAAGATATATCCGGGATAACAATATCAACTCCGAGCATTGCTTCATCGGGGAATTTTAAGCCGGCATCCATTAAGATGCATTTGTCTCCATATTGCAAAAGAAACATGTTCTTTCCGATTTCGCCAACTCCGCCAAGGGGAATCAGCTGAACCGTATTATTCTTTATCTTTCTTTTTGACAAAATATACCTCCATTAACCAGTATGCCCAAAACCTCCATCATTTCGCCTGGTAGCCGGCAGTTCACTACATAATTCTAACTTTGCTTTTGCTACCGGACATAGGACTATCTGGGCGACGCGATCTCCGCGCTTTACGGTAAAGGGCTCCTGGCCCATATTAATTAATATTATTTTAATTTCTCCACGATAATCTGAATCTATGGTTCCCGGAGAGTTTAACAGACCTATCCCGTGCTTTATCGCCAGGCCACTGCGGGGTCTTACCTGCAGTTCATATCCGTCAGGTACTGCAACGGACAGACCGGTGGGAATAAGGGCCCTCTCTCCGGCGGAAATGGTTATATCACTATCTGGGGCTGCATATAAATCCATGCCCGAGGATCCGTCTGTCATATAACCGGGCAAAGGCAAATCCTCTATGCCTTCAGACTTATGAACCGCTACTAGTACAGTTTCTTTAGCTATTATTTATCTCTCCCCTCTGAATATTACCCAGAGGTCAGCAAAAAGTAATTTGTTATTTTTAACTGCGCCGATTTCGGGAACGACCCCTGTCGCTTCCGCCTCTGTCACTTCCACTTCTGCTGCTGCTTCCCTTGTCTTCACTCATGCCTTCAGGTCTTTTAAGCAGCGCCTTGCGAGAAAGATTAATTCTTCCCTTATCATCTATGTCAAGTACTTTAACTTCGATGGAGTCACCTATATTGACAACATCTTCTGTTTTTTCCACACGATGATGATCCAAATGCGAGATATGCAGCAAGCCCTCTTTGCCCGGCAGCACTTCTACAAAAGCTCCATAACGCTCTACCCGGGTAACTTTGCCCATATATACTTCTCCGGCTTCGACATCCTTGACAAGGGTTTCAATAATTTGCTGCGCTTTTTTGCCCATCTCGGGATCGACAGCGGCAATAAATACCCTGCCGTCCGGTTCAATATCAATTCCAACACCGGTCTCTGCAATAATCTTATTGATCATGCGTCCACCAGGCCCGATTACATCTCTGATCTTATCAACGCCTATCTGAAGCTTTATCATACGCGGTGCATTGGCCGAAAGCTCTTCACGTGACGCAGGCATTGTTTCATTCATCACACCAAGAATATATTTATAGCCCTTATCTGCCTGATCTAAAGCCTTTTCAAGAATCTCATCAGATATACCCTTGATCTTAATATCCATCTGCAGAGCGGTGATACCCTTCTCTGTTCCGGCAACCTTGAAATCCATGTCGCCGAGAAAATCTTCAAGTCCCTGGATATCAGATAAAACAACCACATCGTCGCCTTCTTTAATCAAACCCATGGCAATTCCTGCAACAGCTCTTTTAAGAGGCACACCTGTGTCCATCATCGAAAGAGACCCTGAACAAACACTTGCCATAGATGTTGAGCCGTTCGATTCAAGCACCTCGGAAACAAGGCGTATTGTATATGGAAACTCATCCTCGGAAGGCACTACAGGCTCTAAGGCCCGCTCAGCCAGTGCGCCGTGACCTATTTCCCTGCGCCCCGGTCCTCGCATAAAACCTGCTTCCCCAACGCTGAAAGGAGGAAAATTATAATGGTGAATAAAACGTTTTGATTCTTCAAGGCCTAATCCATCCAGAATTTGCACATCTCTTAAAGCAGATAAAGTACAAATATTAAGCACCTGGGTCTGTCCCCTGGTGAAAATGGCAGAACCGTGCGTCCGCGGAAGTGCTGTAACTTCGCAGGTAATTGGCCTGATCTCTTCGGGACTGCGTCCGTCTGCCCGCAACCCCTTGGTTACAACCAATTCTCTCATAGTGCTCTTCAGAGTGTTTTCGAAGGTTTTGCGTATCTCGGATTCATTATCAGGATATTCTACAAGATACTTTTCAACGAGATCAGCTTTTACAGAAGCCAGTTTTTCTTCGCGTTCCTGTTTTTCATTGATATGTAAGGCCTCAGTAATTTTACTCTTAATTTCTGCCTCTACCGCCTGAACCAGATCCTCAGTCTGCCCAGGCTGATTCACTTCCATTTTGGGCTGACCGACATCTGTAACCATCTCTTCCTGCACTGTAACGATTTCTTTTATAACCTGGTGTCCTGCTTTAATACATTTCAGAACATCGGAACGGCTAATTTCTTTAGAACCTGCTTCAACCATCATCACTGCCTCTTTGGTTCCGGCAAGCATGAGGTGTAATTCACTCTTTTCTGTTTCATCCTGGGTCGGGTTTATAACCGGCTCTCCGTCAATCAACCCTACTATAACCGCTGCTATCGGTCCGGCAAAAGGAATCTTTGAAATGGACAATGCTGCAGAGGCCCCAATTATTGAAAGCGGTTCCGGAGGGCAGTCCTGATCCATTGAAAGCACTGTCGAAACGATATGAACAGAATTATGAAAACCTTTAGGGAAAAGGGGACGCAGTGATCTATCTGTCAGACGGCATCCCAGAATTGCTCTTTCAGTAGGACGACCTTCCCTCTTGATAAATCCTCCTGGAATACGGCCTACTGCATAAAGCCGTTCCTCATAATCTACAGTCATCGGGAAAAAATCAATACCTTCACGGGGTTCATCTGATACAGTAGCTGTTACGAGTACAACTGTATCACCATAACGCATCAAAACAGCTCCACTGGCCTGCTTGGCCAGCCGTCCTGTTTCCATGGTCATCTTTCTGCCTTTCATTTCCATACTATATGATTGCATCCTTCGTTGACTCCTCTCATTTTAACAGGTTATTATAACCTTAAAACACGGGGGCAAGCCCCCGTGCCAGTGGTTTCTTTATTTTCTTAAGCCGAGCTTTGCTAACAATGCCTGGTAGCGTTCAGGAGATTTATCTCGCAGGTAGTTTAGAAGCCCTCTTCTTTGACCAACCATTTTCAACAGACCTCGTTGAGAGTGATGGTCTTTTTTATGTACTTTTAGATGCTCGGTTAGATAATTAATTCTTTCCGTTAAAAGAGCTATCTGAACTTCGGGTGATCCGGTATCGCCTTCGTGCCTTTTATGCAAATCGATAATCTGCTGCTTACGTTCCTGATTAAGCATGTTTTAAAACCTCCCTTTTTTGGATCACCGCAAGCAAAGTAAAACGTCGGGATTATCGTTAAACCTTGCAAACGGTTTTTATTAAGATGATCTTAGCACAGAACAACTTGCTTGTAAAGAATTCCCCTTACCATTTTTTACCTGTCTATAATAATTAAACAATTCCCGTCCCTCTTCAATATCGCGACTGATTTGATCTTTTAATTCTTTTGCAGAAGGGAAATAACGTGTATCCCGAAGTTTTTCGAGAAAACAAAGCCGTATTTCCCGGCCATAGATGTCTTTGTTAAAGTCAAGGATATGAGTCTCTACAGCAGTTTCACCGCAACTGTTAAAAGTAGGTCTTGAACCGACATTAGTCAAACCAAACAACAAACCCTCGTCAACTCCGCCAACAGCGGTTAAGTAAACACCGTCACCAGGCCATAATAGCCGTGAGGATGCCGTTATATTAGCAGTGGGATAAACCATTTTTTTACCAATTCCGCAGCCTTTAACTACACGCCCGTGGCGGTAGAAGTAGTAATTTAAGTAATCGGCTGCTTCATTTACCGCACCGGCAATAATAAGCGATCTTATCATCGAGCTGCTGACTAATTTATTTTTGTAGGAGATCATCGGAGTTATTTCAAGAGTAAAACCAAGTTTTTCTCCCCAATAAAGTAGCGTGTCCGCGCTTCCTGCTCCTCTGCATCCAAACCGGTAGTTGCTGCCAATAAATAAACCGCTAACCGATAATTTGTTTTGCAGTATCGCTCTGACAAAATAATCTGGAGTATATTGTGAAAATACCTCATTAAATGTTTCTACAACCAGGTAATCTAATCCAAGTTCAGCCAATATTTCAGCCCGATCAACTATGTCTGTTAAAAGCGACATCTGATTTTCAGGTCTCAGGGCAATTACGGGGTGTGGGTTTAGTATATAAGCAGCGCTTACTCCCCCTGTTTCAGTGGCCTTCTCTACCGCTTTTTTTATGATTGCCTGGTGGCCGCGATGAACTCCGTCAAAGTTGCCAAGAGCGAGATAAAGCGGTTTACCCAAAACAGGAAGGCGATCGCTGCCATTTACAATTTCCATAGACAATCACCTTTCGAGATATTTCACAGTTTTCAGGACCCTGTCCTGCTCGGTTTCCATAAAACGGACAAGCGCTAAAAATTTATTATCCTTATTATACACCCGGCATACTTCGTTTATAGCAATGTCCATACTCCCTGGAACAGATGTAAGAACAACTGTCCGTCCGCAACGCAGAGAATCTAGATCTTCTTGTTCCAGCACAAGTTTGGGCAGATGCATTATCGCTGTTTCCATCGGTTTTACCAATTTACCATAGCAGCCTTGAGCTGCTAACTGTGCCGCTTGATCGGGTGAATTCGACTCTGACAAACTGTACGGACCAACTGCCAGCCTGTTCAGGGCTGAAAGGTGTGCTCCGCACCCAACCTTATTACCAATATCGGCAGCCAGGGTTCTTATATAAGTGCCTTTTGAGCATCGAACATCAATAGTAATTTGCGCAGTTCGTTCCGGGATGTAACCAACCAACTTTATACCGTAAATATATGTCTTCCTTATACGCCTGGGTGCTTCTTCACCTTTTCTCGTCCAATGGTAAAGAGGTTTACCCTTATATTTTACTGCGGAATAAAAAGGAGGTAACTGTTCGATCTCACCTGTAAATGATTCAAGAATATTTTCAATTTCATCCTGGCCCAGTAAAGGAACAATACTTTCGGTGAGCACTCTGCCGGTTGCATCTTCAGTATCTGTGGTTTTACCCAGAGTTATCTCTGCCCGGTAGCTTTTGGGCAATTCAATAATATATTCAACCAACCGCGTGGCTTTACCGATGCAAACAGGAAGAATTCCGGTAGCCATAGGATCTAAAGTTCCACTATGGCCTGCTTTAACACCCGGAAATAATTTACGTATCTCTTTAACCACCTGATGTGAAGTAATACCTTCCGGCTTATTAATAACAATTATGCCATCCACAGCTTAACTCCCTCAGGCCTGCAGTTCATGCAGCATTTTAAAGGCTTCACCCATTACCCTGGCCTTTACTGATTCGAAATCGCCCTGCATACGGCAGCCGGCCGCCTTTGCATGGCCTCCACCGTTTAATTTACCGGCAAGTACACTTACATCGAGTCTTTTCGATCTAAAACCTATCTTAACTTCATTCTCACTCTCTACGTAAAAGAGAATGCCAAGTTCCACGCCTTCTATATTGCGGGTATAATTAACTATTCCTTCAAGTTCATCAGTTGAAGCCCCACTGCGTTCACGAATATCTTTACTTATTGTCATAACTGAAATAGCGTGATCTTCATACATTTCCAGACTCGATAATGCTTCGCGCAGCAATATATAGAACGATAAAGGTCGTTCATCAAATATTTTCTGAGACAAATTACCGGGACTTAATCCGAACCTGAGCAGCTCGGCTACTACCTGATGAGTAAGTGGAGTAGTATTATCATACTTGAACGAACCAGTGTCAGTGGTTATAGCCACATATAGAGCTTCAGCAATACCCTCATTAATTTCCAAATCCATATCTTCCAATATACCGTAAACTATCTCACCCGTTGCCGATGCATTTGAATCGACATGGTTCAAAGTGCCAAAGAGCTGATTGGTAACATGGTGATCGATATTAATAATTGTTTTACTCTTCATTACGGCATCCTTGAAGATACCCAATCGATCAGGATCACTGCTATCCAATACTATGGTTGTAATCTCCTGATCTTCTATAATAATTTCGTTGTTTACCAGTTCTGCCCCTTCAAGGAAACTGTACTTGCGGGGAATGTGTCCCGGGGTATACATTTTAACATTTTTACCGGCAAGCATAAGAGATTTACCCATACCAAGCAGCGAACCGATGCTGTCGCCGTCGGGCAGCATATGCGATATAAGGTTAAAAGAAGCTTCCTTCTTAATAATATCCAGTATAGCCGAACGATCACTCATTCCCGTCGCTCTCATCCTTTTTCAGCGATTTAATGACACTATCGATGTGAGCTCCGTACTCAATAGAATTGTCTAAGAAAAAATTAATCTCCGGTGTATATCTCAACCTTACTCTTTTACCAATTTCACCGCGTACGTAACCCGCTGCCCTGATCAGGGTCTGAATTGTTTCTTCTTTTTCAGCCGGGCTGCCGTAAATACTTATATAAACTGAAGCGTGCCTCAAATCCCTTGAAAGTTGAACTTCAGTAACACTTGTCAGGCCCGCAACTCTGGGATCTTTAATCTCAGCACTGATAATCTGCCCGATTTCCTTCTTGATCTGTTCTGCAACCCGTCTTACTCTGTTTTCGGACATAATAAATACCTCTTTTTAATTACTTCTTTAATTTAAGAAGCTAAGTTATAGATTTTCAGGCAGCATAATAAATATTACCTGGCCACCTGTTCCATTACATATGCTTCAATAATATCGCCTTCGCGAAGATCGTTAAAATTCTCGATTAGAATTCCACACTCATATCCGGTAAGCACTTCACGAACATCATCTTTAAAGCGCTTCAGCGAATCGATTTTGCCATTATCCAAAACAACAGTACCGTCCCTGATTACCCTTATTAAAGCATTGCGTGTAATTTTTCCTTCAATTACATGTGATCCGGCAATACTGCCCAGGCGGGATACTTTAAACAACTGTCGCACTTCAGCCTGTCCCTGTATAACTTCTTTCATAATCGGCTTAAGCATACCAGTAACAGCAGCCTTGATATCCTCTATAGCTTCATAAATAATCCTGTATAATCTGATATCAACCTGATCATGTTCTGCCAATTTACGGGCGTTGCTGTCAGGGCGAACATTAAACCCGATTACAATTGCATTGGAAGCCGAAGCAAGCATAACATCTGATTCATTTATTGCTCCTACTCCGGTATGGATAATTTTTATCTGTACTTCTTCAAGACTTAATTTAAAAAGGGCATCCTGCAGCGCTTCAACAGAACCCTGTACATCAGCTTTCAGAATCAGGTTTAAATCTTTTACTTCACCTTCCTGAATCTGTTTAAAAAGATCATCTAATGTAACGCGCTGCACGCGTCTTGTCGCTTCCTTGATCTTATCAGCCCTCTTTCCGGCAACTTGCCTGGCAACGCGATCATCGCTAACAACCTGAAATAAATCACCGGCCATAGGAACATCACTCAAGCCCTGTATTTCAACCGGGGTTGACGGGCCGGCTGATTTTACTCTCTCGCCTCGATCATTTATCATTGCCCTGACTTTTCCGGCGATAGAGCCACAGATAATAGGATCACCAATCCTCAGGGTGCCGTCTTGAACCAATACTGTTGCAACAGGTCCGCGACCGCGATCGAGTTTTGCTTCTATCACAGTTCCGCGCCCTGCCCTGTCAGGGCAGGCTTTAAGTTCGGCAACTTCGGATAAAAGAAGAATCATTTCCAAAAGTTCTTCCAATCCGTTTCCGCGAACTGCGCTGACTGGAACAAAAATTGTATCTCCACCCCATTCTTCGGAAATAAGGCCTTGGTCGGAAAGCTGTTGTTTAACACGATCGGGATTGGCATCAGGTTTGTCAATTTTATTGATCGCAACAAGGACAGGAACCTGTGCCGCTTTGGCGTGGTTTATTGCTTCAATTGTTTGCGGCATAACACCGTCATCGGCTGCAACAACCAAAATAGCAATGTCCGTTACCTGGGCTCCCCGCGCACGCATCGCTGTAAAAGCCTCGTGACCGGGAGTATCTAAAAATACAATCTTTCTATCGTTAACTTTAACCTGGTATGCTCCGATATGCTGTGTTATTCCACCTACTTCGCCGGCCGTTACATTTGCATTTCTAATTGCATCCAGCAAAGAAGTTTTGCCGTGATCCACATGACCGAGCACCGTTACAACAGGCTTACGTAATATTTCTTCCATACTTTCTTCGTCGCTGCTTGCTGATAGAAGCTCTTCTTCAACGGGATCTTCAACGTAATCGAAATCATACCCGTATTCTTCAGCAATCAATTCAACAGTTTCGGGGTTAAGCGGTTGGTTAATGTTGGCCATTATACCCATTTCCATCAAATAGCTTATTAACTGTGCAGGAGTAGTATCAATTCTGCCGGCAAGCTCTGCTACGGTAATCTGACCTTCAAGCTTTAATACGGGACGCTTAGCTTTAAGCATAGCGGCACGCTTTTCTTCCTGTATAGCCTTGCGCGCTTTACGGCTGGGCACAGGTTTTTCTTCAGTCTGCTCAATTTCCTTTTCCTTTTTTTTCACTTTTTTCGCAGGTGTTTTTTCAGGTTCCGCCTTTTGCGTTTCTTTTTCTGGCGCTTTTTCTTTTTCTTTCGATAATTTTTCGTCAGAACGGCCTGTTAAAATAGCCATTACCCGTTTTGCCTCTTCATCGGTAAGAGTACTCATGTGATTGTTTACCGCAATATTCATACCTTCCATTACTTCAATCAGCTTTTTGCTGGTTATTCCCAGCTCTTTGGCCAACTCATAAACTCTAACTTTATTCATTTACAACACCTCCATCGAGTAGGCCCTCCTCGTTATTTTCCTTTAATTGACAGATTCTATTCGGGCGTATTTTTTAATGCTTCAGTTATTTCGTCAAGAAGTTCATCAGATATATTCTGCTCTAAATTTTTTTCCAGGCGCTTACCTTTTACAGCTTTCTTCAGACATTCTTCACTGGGGCAAATATAAGCGCCCCGACCGGCTTTTTTACCGGTTAGATCAAGAACAACTTTAGAATCAGGAGTTCTGACAACCCTCACCAGTTCTTTTTTAGGCTTTTTTTCCTGGCACCCGATACAGATACGTAAAGGGATCTTGCGCTTTTTAATCATCCGTTACCGGATCCTCCTCAGGTTCGGCAATCGCTTTCGAATCTTCTTCAACTTCATTATCCGGACCATCTTCTTCGTTAACCTCAACAGCAATTTCACTGCTATCAGCACCAGTAGATTCGCTGTCGTCTACGAACGGCTCTTGTCTTTCATCCAACTCTTCAGCATTTTCATCAGAAAGACCAATAGCTGAAAGACTTTTTTCAGTAAACTGTGTTTCACTCGAGATATCGATCTTCCATCCCGTTATTTTTGCAGCCAGCCTGGCGTTCTGCCCTTCCTTACCGATAGCCAGTGAAAGCTGGCTGTCGGGGACTACAACAGTCGCCATTTTATTATCTGAACCCAAAATCACCGAAGCAACCTTTGCCGGGCTCAGAGCATTAGCTATATACTCTTCAGACTCTTCACTCCACTTGATAATATCAATTTTTTCGCCCTTAAGTTCATTACTGATAGCCTGAACTCTGCTGCCTTTCGGCCCAACACAGGCGCCAACGGGGTCAATATCGTTGTTATTTGAAAATACGGCAAGCTTTGAACGATGTCCTGCTTCGCGCGCAGCAGCTTTAATTTCCACAATGCCTTCAAAGATTTCTGGTACTTCCATTTCAAAAAGCCTTTTTAAAAAACCTGTATGAGTCCTTGAAACAATAATCTGAGGTCCTTTTGTCGTCTTTTTAACATCGACTATGTAAGTCTTGACCCGCTCTCCCTGCCGGTAGCGCTCATATGGTATCTGCTCATCTACGGGCAAAACAGCTTCGGTTCTGCCAAGATCAATGATCACATTGCGCTGTTCAAAACGACGAACCAAACCTGTAATAATTTCCTCAGTTCTGTCGACAAAATTTTCAAAGATAAGCTCACGTTCAGCTTCTCTGATTCGCTGAATAACAACCTGTTTCGCTGTCTGAGCAGCGATTCTGCCAAATTCTTTCGGAGTTACATCCATTTCAACAGTATCGCCGATCTGGCAGTGGGGATCATAAACTCTTGCTTCGTACAGGCTTACTTCCTGCTGGTCCGACTCAACATCTTCCACCACTTTTAATTGAGAAAATACTTTTATTTCACCTGTTTCGCGATCGATATTGACACTTACTGCAGATGCTGATTGAAAATTTCTTTTATACGCTGATACTAATGCAACTTCAAGAGCCTCAAATAATACTTCTTTACTGATTCCCTTCTCTTTTTCAAGGGAGTCGAGTGCCGCAAACAGCTCTTTATTCATGGCCTTTTTTCAACCTCCTTTCGCCAGGGCATTTATACTTTTTTCTTGTCAGGCTTTATATACCATAAATTTGCTTTTTTTATCTTTAAAAAAGGAATTTCATACCTGATTCCGTCTTCTTTTTCAACAGTCACCGTATTGCCGGATGTATTTAGCAGGGTACCGGCAAATTTTTTTTGTCCGTCAATTTCTTCAACCGTACTAATTTTTATTTTTTCTCCCTTGAAACGCATGAAATGGCTCATTTTTGTCAGCGGCCTCTCCAACCCGGGAGAAGAGACCTCAAGTGAATATGCATGTGAGATTGGATCTTCATTATCAAGAAGTTCTGATACTGCCCAGCTAATAAACTCACAATCATCTACTGTAATCCCATTTTTATGGTCGATTACAAGATGCACCAGACCAAACTTGCGGGCAGCGTAATCAAGCTTAACTAGTTCATAACCCCTGCTTTCCACAAGGGGTTCTATTAGTTCAAATAATGTTCGCGCCGTCTCTTCCCTGCTCAAAAATATTACCTCCGCAAGATAATTTACCCCCATTAACATGAAAGAGTGGGAAAACCCACCCTTGAGTCGCGAAAATATTTCATCCATATTAATTTATCATAAACAACCCTTAAACGCAAGACCACGGACTCCGTTAATTACTTATCGCCAGGATCTATTTTGGCAACATATCGTACGATTTCCCAGTACATTTTCGCTCTTGCCGAAATTCCTTTCCACAACCCGAGTTTCTCTTCTTTCATAACATGGGAAAGATCCGGCAGCTGTACCACTTCAGTAGAAATTTCATTTTCTTCAACATATGTATGAAGAGCAACCTCTATGCCAAACCTCGATAGATCAAGATTAGAAATGTTTTCCAGAAGATCTCTTTTAAGAGCTCTCTGCCCTGACAGGAAAGGCGCCATTTTTTGGGCAAAATCAGTAGCCACACGACCTTTTTCAAAAATGCCAACAGACATAAGCGCTTCTCCATTAAGGATTGGTTCTAACAGTGAATTGATATGAGCCTGAGTTAAGCCAATTAAATCAGCATCGAGAATAAGAATTATTTCTGCATCCGAACGATCAAGACCGGCTTTTACAGCGCCACCCTTTCCCCTGTTTTCCAATAAATCAATAACCTTTACTTCATTAAACATTGCTGCTTGCTCGACAGTTTTATCTTCAGACCCGTCGCTGACAACAATTATCTCGTTAATCTGGCTGTTCTTAACAAGCTTTGAAATAACATCGCCAATAGTTTTCTCTTCATTGTAAGCCGGAATAATAGCTGCTACCTTCAATATTTTTCCTCCTTCAGGAACCACACTCGGACCTCTCTTTAATTAATGCACCAAGTTCATCTTTTAAAGCCGCAAGTAGTAGATCCTGATCTACAGTCTTGACCACTTTACCTTCCCTGAATACTATACCCTGTTTTTTCCCTGCGGAAATGCCAATATCAGCTTCTCTGGCTTCCCCCGGGCCATTAACTGCACAACCCATCACCGCCACCTTAATCGGAATACTAATGTTTTTAAGCAGCATTTCCACTTTTTCTGCCAGCAGAACCAGGTCTGTTTCACAACGCCCACAGGTAGGGCAGGATATCAGTTCCGGTCCGAATACCCTAATTCCCAGTGCCTGTAATATACGTCGGGCAACCTTAATTTCTTCATCCGGAGATGCCGTTAGTGATACCCTTATAGTATCACCAATCCCTTCAGCTAAAAGTGTTCCTATCCCTATTGCGCCTTTGATAATACCCACTCCGGGCGGACCTGCTTCAGTAACACCGAGGTGAATCGGCGCATCAGTTTTTTCTGCAAATAATCGGTTGGCGCATATGGTTGTGTAAACATCCGAGGCTTTAAGGGAGACTACCGTTTCGGTATAACCTGCCTTTTCGAGAAGTTCATAATATCGAAAAGCCGATTCAGCCAAAGCTTCAGAAGTAACACCGCTGTATTTTTTTACGATATTTCGCTCCAGGGAACCGGCATTAACTCCGATTCTAATCGGAACTTTATGTTTTTTTGCTTTCCCGGCCAGTGTAATCAGGGCATCGGGACCGCCAATATTGCCGGGGTTAATCCTGATTTTTGCAGCCCCGTTCTCAATAGCCAAGTGTGCAAGTTTTGCATCGAAATGGATATCAGCAATGATCGGCAGGGGGCTTTTTTTCGTAATAGATTTAAGGGCATGTGCTGCATTCTGATCGGGAACAGCCAACCTTACCAGTTCACAACCTGCGTCATGGAGAAGTTTTATCTGATCTATAGTAGAACTTATATTAGCGGTTTTTGTATTGGTCATAGACTGAATCACCACATCGGCATTTCCACCAATGGTAACTCCACCAACGTTAACCGGATATGTTCTTCTTCTGTTTATTGCCGACATTATAATTCACCACTCATTTGCCTGGAGTAAAAACCCAGCGAAGAAGATCCTGGTAGGTAATAAAAAGAATGAGTAAAATAAGCAGGGCAAAACCAATAAAATGAATAAACCCTTCTTTCTCAGGATCAAGCTTCCGGCCGCGCAGCGCTTCAACAAACAGGAAAAAGAGCCTGCCTCCATCAAGCGCTGGTATAGGTAAAAGGTTCATAATCCCCAGGCTTATGCTGATTAGGGCAGTTAGCATAAGCAGGTTGACAAATCCGGTTTGGGCAACCTCCCCAATGACAAATATTATTCCCACCGGTCCGGCCACATCTAACGGAGCTTGTCCGGTCAGGACCTGAAACATTGAAGCTATTATCAATCCGAATCTTTCAAAACTTGTAGCGAGGGAAGCAAAAAAACGGTATTTAAGCATCTCCGGACCGATACCGATCATTCCTCTATTTGTTTCAGGCGCAACTTCAGTAACAATATTATAGACTAATTCTTCCCCATCTCGCTCGATTACCAGCCTGATCTCTTCTGCTGGTCTGGCTGAAATAAGCTTTAATACATCATTCCACTCGGTGGCTGCTTCTCCGTTAATCGATAATATTTTATCGCCATCTTCAAGGCCTGCTTCTTCTGCCGGTGAATCTTCAATAACATAACCTATTGCGGCGCTGTCATAACCGGGCACTCCGATTATAAAGAAAAATATAACAAAGAAAACCACTATGGCCAGCAGCAGGTTCATTCCGGCGCCGGCAAGAAGAACAGCTGCCCTGCTTGGGATTGGTTTTTGCGGAAAGCTATCCGGTTCATCCGCTTCTTCCGGACTCTCGCCAAGCATTCGGCAGAAACCTCCCAGAGGAACAGCTCTAAGGGAGTAATTAATTTCATTTTTTCTCCAACCGATCACTTTCGGGCCAAAGCCGATTGCAAGCTCTAAAACTTTTATTCCAGTTAAACGCGCAACAAAGTAATGTCCCAGTTCATGAACAAGAATAAGCACACCAAAGACAAATATTGCCGCTATTGCTGTTTGCATTTTAATTCATCCTTCCTTTACACCCGGTTATGATCTCTTCCGCCTTTTGCCGGGCCCATCTATCCGCAGTCACGGCATCTTTCAGGTTATAATTCTTAACTGTTTGATGCGAAGTCATTACTGATTCTATCACTGCCGGTATATCAATAAATGTTATTTTGCCGGCCAGAAAATTTTCAACCGCTATCTCATTGGCACCATTAAGCACTGCAGGCATTGTCCCGCCTGTTTCCGCTGCCCGGTAAGCAAGATCGAGGCAGGGAAAGTTCTGCCGGTCCGGTGATTCAAAAGTAAGCTGACTATTAAACGGGTTGTACCTTTCAACCAGGCCTGTTTTTCTTTCAGGGTAAGTCAAAGCGTATTGAATAGGCGCTCGCATATCCGGACTGCCAAGCTGTGCAATAATAGATCCGTCAATATATTCTACCATAGAATGAATAATACTTTGTCGGTGAACAACAACTTCTATCTGTTCAAGCTTTAAGTCAAATAGCCATTTCGCTTCAATTACCTCAAGCCCCTTATTCATCATTGTTGCCGAATCAATCGTAATTTTGCTTCCCATCTGCCAGTTAGGATGTTTCAAAGCCTGTTCAGGCGTCACCTCGTGTAGTTTTTCACGAGTGTAACCAAAAAAAGGACCACCTGAAGCGGTCAGGTAGACTCTGGCTATTTCATCTTTTTGAGCATTTGCCATTGACTGCCATACGGCAGAATGCTCACTATCAACAGGCAGTATCCGGGAGCGATCCAGCAGGCCAAGTCTATCCAGCAATTCTCCGCCGACAACTAACGATTCCTTGTTGGCCAGCGCAATCGTTTTACCTGCCTTAAGGGCAGCTATCAGCGGCAGAAAACCGCTGAATCCTACCTGAGCCATAACTACAAGCTCCGCATCAGACCAGGTGGAAGCATTAACTTGTCCTTCATCGCCTGATTCAATTCTTATATTAAGATCAGCCAGAGCTTCTGTCAGTCTTTGCGCCGCTTCATAATCATGAAGCGCCACCATTGCAGGTTTAAACTTTCTGGCCTGAGCTTCCAACTCCTCAGCATTTTTGCCGGCTGTCAGAGCAACAACCTTGTAATCAGTTCCCAGGTTAGCCAATACCTCCAAGGTCTGGCGGCCAATCGAACCTGTGGAACCGAGCAACGCAATTTTTTTCATTTCTATTCACCTGTATTTAAAGCAGATTATTTAACGTAAAAAAATAATAAACAAAAGGAGCCGTTAAAAGCAAGCTGTCAAAACGATCTAAAATACCACCGTGACCGGGAATAATACTTCCTGAATCTTTGGTCTCAAGCTGTCTTTTAAGCGCCGATTCCAGCAGGTCGCCTAACTGGGCAAAAACTGAGATACCCAAACCAAAAAAAACAGACTGCCAGGGGTTAACAGGAAGAAAATCGGGAAAAAGAATAGCTGCCGAGAAGAATATAACTACTGTGGTTATTATTCCTGCCGCCGAACCTTCTGCTGATTTGTTCGGGCTGATCAAAGGCGCAAACTTTCGCACCCCCCATTTTTTCCCTATAAAGTAGGCTGCCGAATCGTGGATCCAAACGCCAATCAGCAGAATATACGTATATGTGGCTCCATCTGGCATCATTCGAAGCAGCAGCAGATAGCCACAAAAACCGCCTAAGTAAACGATCCCCCAGAAAGATACAGCAGACTCAGCCACACTGGTTCTTTCCATACTAAACAAAGCATTTATAAAAAGTATCAGAAAGGTCAGCATAAGCAGTGGGTATATTAAATTGATTTGTTCAATGTATATCACTATAAGTAACAGGCTTACGCCTAAAAAACCGATCACTAATGGAATTTTATATCCCTTGGCTTTTAACATGGAACTGAATTCAAATATGCCAAGGTTGGCCACTATAAGTAGCAAAACGGCGTACCATGGCCCACCTAAATATACAGAACCGATTATAATTGGAATTCCGACCAGGGCCGATAATACCCGCAGATATAGCATATATTAACACCGCACTCTCTGCATTTCAATTAATATATTCTTTATAGCCAACTTCTAATTATTTCTCCTCAACCCGTCTTCTGCCTGCTCTTTACTGATCGTTAAATTTTCCCAAACCTGCGCTTTCGCGCCTGATAATCATATACAGCCTCAAGCAGGTGGACTTTTGAAAAATCCGGCCAGTATACATCGGTAAACCACAGTTCGCTATAAGCAAGCTGCCAGAGGAGAAAATTGCTAATTCGCATTTCACCACTGGTTCTAATCAGCAAATCGGGGTCGGGCAGCTCAGCTGTATATAAGTATTTTGAAAAAGTCTTTTCGTTTACATTGCCACTAATTTTACCACACCCGGCTTGATCAATCAGCCGATTCACTGCCATAATAATTTCCGCACGGGAGCCGTAATTAAGGGCAAAGTTTAAAATCATACCACTGTTATTTTTTGTCTTCTCTGAACCTTCCTTAACCGCCTTTTGTACTTTACCGGGAAGCTTATCACGATCACCTATTAGCCTGACCTGAACATTGTTACGCATTAATTCAGGAAGCTCGGTTTTGAAATATTTCTCAGGCAGACTCATCAGGTAGTTAACTTCGCGGACAGGCCTTTTCCAATTTTCTGTAGAAAATGCAAATAAAGTTAATATTTTAATACCTAACTCACTGCTGTTTCTTACTGTAGCTCGAACAGTTTCCACTCCCTGGCGATGCCCCTCATGTCGGGGTAATCCCCTTTCAAGGGCCCAGCGTCCATTTCCGTCCATAATAATTGCGACATGATCGGGTATCTTTTCCGGTTCTATTTTTTCTAAAAGTTCTTTTTCAGATTCTGTCATACCCATAAAAGACCCCACCTGTTACAGTGATAACGGCTCTCCCTTAATTCAAGAGAAAGCCGCCTTTTAAAACCAGCCTTAACCGGCGCGGCCCTGTTCAGTAACCTTAATATGAGGCTCCAAACAGTTTATACCGCAGCCATTTATACTTCCAGCATCTCTTTTTCTTTACGCTCCATAATTTCATCAATTTCGTTAATTTTTTCATCGGTTATTTCCTGGATCTTATCCTGACCCCGCCTGCGATCATCTTCAGTAATATCACTTGATTTTTCAAGCTGCTTAACCTCATCATTAGAATCACGCCTGATATTACGAATGCTGACCTTGCATTCTTCTGCTTTTTTCCGAACAAATTTTACAAGTTCTTTTCGACGTTCTTCAGTCAACTGTGGTATTGACAACCTGATTACACTGCCATCACTACTGGGAGTCAAACCTAAATCAGACTTTAAAATCGCTTTTTCAATCTCACCAATAGCCTGTTTATCCCAGGGCTGAATCACTAAAAGACGCGGCTCCGGCGCGCTTACACCTGCCAACTGGTTCAAAGGGGTGGCAGTGCCGTAATAATCGACTTCAATCCGATCAAGCAGTGAAGGCGTAGCCCTGCCGGCGCGCAAGGTGGCCAGTTCCCTCTGGAACGCGGCAATTACTTTATCCATACCTTCCTCGGTTTCAACATAGACTATGTCTAACATAAATCACCCACCCTTAATTATCGTTCCGATTTTTTCTCCCATTATCACTTTTTTGATATTACCAAGATTAAGTCCGAATACAATAATCTTGATTTTATTGTCCATGCACAATGATGCTGCTGTTGAGTCCATTACACCTAAGCCCTGGTTTATAACTTCGATGTAATTAAGTTCAGTAAATTTGCGGGCATTTGGTTTCTCCAGCGGATCTGCATCGTAAACTGCATCTACTTTTCCCTTAGCCAGCAGAATTACCTCTGCCTCGATTTCCGCAGCCCTTAAGGCTGCAGTTGTATCTGTAGAGAAATAAGGGTTTCCAGTACCCCCTGCAAAGATTACAACACGTCCTTTTTCAAGGTGACGCAAAGCCCTCCTGCGGATATACGGTTCGGCTACCTGCCTCATTTCAAGGGCGGTCTGAACACGTGTATCTACTTCATGACGTTCCAGCGCATCCTGTAAAGCCAACGCATTAAGTACTGTAGCCAGCATTCCCATATAATCGGCAGTAGCACGATCCATTCCTTTTTTACCAGCCTGGGCGCCCCGCCAGATATTTCCGCCACCAACTACTATTGCAACCTGCACTTTAAACTCTATAACTTCTTTTATCTGTAAAGCAATACTTTCTATTACTTCCTGATCGATTCCAAAGCCTTGCTTACCGGCCATTGCTTCGCCACTCAGCTTCAGAACAACCCTTTTATAAGCAGGTTTATTCAATAAGACACCTCCAGCCTATTAATTTCGCTAAAAAACCTGAACAACCTTCAAAAGAGTAAACTTTTTTATAAATATCACCCCTTATTAGCATTGCCTAGCATAATAAACAGGCATCTTTATAAAAACATTATCCCTTTCATCTAATATGGATTCATAAAAAAAGAACACTTTTCAGTGTTCTCTTTAAACTAACTTAACAGCAACATTCCTGACTATCGGTTTCGAGACCCTCTCCGATCTCAAACCGGCAGTATCGCCTTATTACTATATTTTCACCAATCTTGGCGATAAGGTTTGTTAACAACTCGTGTATGGTCAGGTCTTCATCCTTAACATAAGTCTGTTCAAGCAGACAGTTTTCACGATAGTATTTATCAAGCCGGCCTTCAATAATTTTCTCGATCACTTTTTCTGGTTTTCCTTCATTTAACGCCTGCGCTTTGATTATCTGGCGTTCTTTATCAAGAATTTTTTCGGGTACATCCTCTTTTACCAGGTAGGTAGGATTCGTAGCAGCCACCTGAAGGCATAAGTTTCGGACAAACTCCCGGAATTCATCATTGCGCGCTACAAAATCTGTTTCGCAGTTGACTTCAACCAAAACACCGATTTTGCCGCCGAGATGAATATATGATTCGACAATGCCCTGGTTTGCAGCTCGGCCAGAGCGCTTTGCTGCCGCAGCCAAACCTTTTTCCCTGAGAATATCGATCGCTTTTTCTTCGTTACCTTCAGTTTCTGCCAGAGCTTTTTTGCAATCCATCATTCCGGCTCCGGTTTTTTCACGCAGCGCTTTAACTGCTTTGGCATCGATATGCATCTATTTACACTCCTTCGTTTATATCTTCATTGTCTGCAGGTTTTTCTGTTTCCCTGACTTCTTCTGCTGCTGCTTCGTTAGCCACAACTTCTTCAGCCACTTCTTCCGGCTTTACTTCAGGAGCTTCAGCAATAGGTTCTTCTTCCTCTTCTTCAACAGCTTCACTAACCTGCTTCCCTTCGAGGACGGCATCAGCCATAACCGAAGTAATTAGTTTAACTGCCCTGATTGCATCATCATTGCCCGGAATCAGGTAATCGATCTCATCGGGGTCACAGTTGGTATCAACTATTGCAATAACCGGTATATCTAACTTACGGGCCTCAGCTACAGCAATCTTCTCTTTGCGTGGGTCTACAACATATATTGCATCAGGCACATCTTTCATGTTGCGGATACCGCTTAAAAATTTCATTAGTCTTTCTTTTTCATTTTTAAGAGTTAATACCTCTTTTTTTGTTAACCTTTCAAAAGTGCCGTCAACTTCCATTTTTTCAAGTTGAAGCATTCTTTCAATCCTTCTGCGAATAGTTTTAAAGTTTGTAAGCATTCCGCCGAGCCAGCGATGGTTAACATAGTGAGCGCCGCATCTTTCAGCCTCAACCCGGATTGATTCCTGAGCCTGCTTTTTGGTTCCGACAAAAATAATGTTACCTCCATCTGCGATTAGATCACGGACAAAATTATAACAGGTATCCATCAGCTTAACGGTTTTCTGCAGGTCAATAATATAAATTCCGTTACGCTCGGTGAAGATATAATTCTTCATTTTGGGATTCCACCGGCGGGTTTGATGTCCAAAATGGACCCCCGCTTCAAGCAATTGTTTCATACTTACTCTAGCCACACTAACTCCTCCTTTGTTTTAACCACCGCCTGGATCATCGCCCGGATCGAAGCTTTTAAGCCAACACGATCCCCACTCATCAGACGTGAGTTTTTAAAAATGCCATCCGTAAGTATAGCATATATCACGCCCTAAGGCAACGTTCTGCCGGACAAAAACATTGTCGTTGCATTTGTTATAGGGTTATAATAAAATCATAAATGCGCTGCCCCTTTTTTTGATTTTTAAAACAGCACAACGGAGGGTTTTATGGCTCTTATTCAACCGTTTAAAGGTTTAAGATACAACCATTCAAAGATAGATAATCTTGGTGAAGTAATAACTCCGCCTTACGATGTTATCAGTCCTGCCGATCAGGAACATCTTCATCAAAAAAACCCTTATAACATAATTCGACTCGAATACGGAAAAAGACTGCCTTCAGATAATGAAAAAGAAAATCGTTACAGTAGAGCTGAATCATTTTTAAACCAGTGGCTTGCCGATAAGTTACTCGAAGCGGATCAAGAGCCATGCTATTACCTCTATGAACAAAATTTTACACATAGCTCAAAAAAATACTGCAGGCGCGGAATAATCGCCGCATTAAGAGTAGAAGAATACAGCAATAAATTCATATTGCCGCACGAACTAACCATGTCTGTTCCGAAAGCAGACCGCATGGAACTGTTAAAACGCCTTGAAACAAATATCAGCCCCATATTTACACTTTTCCCCGATCCGGATCAGCGTCTTGATCACTATTTTAACGCAGTCTCGAAAAAAGATTGCATATTGGAAGCTCAAGAAGATTCAGGCCAGTATCATCGCCTCTGGTCGCTTAACAATATCGCTCTTCAGGAAGAACTGACAGCATACCTAACACCCCAGCCGCTGCTTATAGCTGATGGCCATCACCGTTATGAAACAGCTCTTAATTATTCGCTCAATAATCGTGATCAAGTATCTAGCGGTAAAGACTTTGTCCTTGCAACGCTTGTCAGCATGAAAGACCCCGGCCTGCTTGTTTTGCCCACGCACCGCTTGGTAGATGATCTTGCAGAGGCCCAGGAAATAATGCTTAATGAAATTATTTCCAGGCATTTTGATTACTGTGAATACGGTATTCTTAAAGATATCGACAGTGAAGTTTACTTAAATAATTTATCTTTTTTAAATCATGACAGCAGCGTAATAGGGATAATAACAAAAGGAAAAGCCGGTTTCCTTACCCCAAAAAACTATCAATATAAAGCAGCTTTACCTGTTGCCCTGCTTCATGAACAGATCCTTAAACCTGTCCTTGCACCCGGGGAAAAAAGCGAAGTTGATAAAAACGTGCTCTCATATCCGCACGATATTGACACAGCGATTCAGGCGATTATATCCGGACAGTCCCGACTGGCTTTTATATTAGAACCAATAGCGGTTGAAGAAGTTTTAAGAAGGGCTGAGAAAGGCGAGATAATGCCCCAGAAATCGACTTTCTTCTATCCCAAGCTGCCCAGCGGCCTTGTTTTACATCATCACAAGCTCAGTTATTGACTTTTTTTGTATCTGCTATCATTTAAATATTTTATAAGCTGGAAGCTGCTAAAGCTTCCAGTATATTTTTTGGAATGCTCTAATATCATCCAGTAATCTCAACGCATGGGCAGCAGGCTTAAGCTCAGGGCCTTTTTCTGTAACCGGAAACCCCCATCTTCCAAGAGCATTCAGAGTATGGACAACCGCTCCGGCCTGTCCCTCAAGATTGTACCCGCCCTCCAGACACAAAAGTATTCTGCCTTCAGACCATCGCTCTGCGGCTGCAGACAATTCACGGGCCATCATATCATAGCCGCTGAATGTGAGCCTCATCCCTGCCAGAGGATCCATATGATAGGCATCATGCCCGGCGGAAACCATCAGTACTTCGGGTTTAAACTGATCTATTACCGGAATAATAATTTCTTTAAAAAATAAAGCATACTCAGCATCACCGCTTCCAGGCGCTAAGGGTATATTTAGTGTATAACCTTCACCCTTTCCCTTACCGGCTTCATCGATGTCACCGCTCCCCGGGTAAGCCGGACTTTGGTGTGTTGAAATAAAAAGAATATCCGGATCAGCTTCAAATGTATGCTGCGTACCATTGCCGTGATGTACATCCCAATCGACAATTGCAATTCTCTTCAAACCATAATCGCGCCTTGCCGCTTGTGCAGCAATGGCAATATTATTGAAAAGGCAGAACCCCATCGCCCGGTCATATTCAGCATGATGCCCCGGTGGACGATTAAGAGTAAACACCCTGCGGGGAGTCTTATTCATCACCTTTCGCAAACCTGTCAATGCCCCTCCCGCTGAAAGCAGGGCTACTCGATAAGATTCAGGGACAATATAAGTATCCATATCGAGGTTCTTTTTTCCGGAACGGCAAGCGACATCAACAGATTTAATGTAATCACGGTCATGAACCAAAGCCAGATCATCAGCTGAAGCTGGTACCGGATCAATCATTTCAATTTTATCCGTCAGTTTTTCTTTTTCAAAAAGGCTCAAAATCTCCTCTAATCTTTCTTTTCGTTCAGGATGGTAGCTTTGAGTATGGATCAAATAATCAGGGTGATAAACAATACCTACTTTTTCACCATTTTCCTGCATATTAGCCCTCCCGTTTCTAACCCTGTTTATCCAGCGTTTGACACAACCTGTTCCAGAGAAAAGGGCTGAATTTTTTCAGGGCAACCGGTTTACCGTCCTGATTAATAAATGCATGCTCTGTATACCCCCTGGCCAGCAGTTTACCTTCCCTTCTTATTTCATAATCAAAAGTAAGGCGAACTTTCTGCAAGTTACTGAGCCTGGTTATCACATAAAGCTCATCATCGTAGTGGGCAGCATGCTTATATTCGCAATATACTTTGAGAACAGGTAACATCAAACCGCTTTTCTCGAATTCAATATAAGGAAGCCCTATTTCTCTCATTAACTCGGCCCGTCCCATTTCGAACCAAACCAGGTAATTGGCATGGTAAGCCACACTCATCTGGTCTGTCTCGTTGTAGCGAACCCTGAATAAAGTTTCATTTCTTCTCAAATGAAGCAACTCCTTTTACAGGACATTGGCCTCACCGCGGTAAATAAGACCGCGTATAGCATCAACAGTGATCATTTCACCGTTTTTGATAAGGCTAACTGCTTTATCTACTCCAACCACGGCCGGTTTACCCAGGTTTATCGCCACAATGGCGGCATGTGAAGTCAGACCGCCTTCTTCAGTTATCAAAGCTGCCGCTTTCTTTATGGCAGGCAGGTAATCAATTCCGGTGCTTCTGGTTACCAGTACCTGCCCTTCCTCAAAGTTTTCAAGATCTTTTTCATTATTTACGATAAGCGCTCTTCCCGAGGCCGCCCTTTTACCCACACCTGTTCCCTTAACTATAACTTCCCCAACTGTTTCAACCCGTAGTAGGTTTGTGGTGCCGGATATTCCAACAGGCACACCGGCAGTAATCACAACCAGGTTGCCCTCTTTAATCATACCTGCTTTTAATGTTGCCTCTATGGCATTGGAAAACATATCATCAGTGGAGCTGACAGGAGGGCATACTACAGCATTTACTCCCCAGGTAAGGGTTAATTGATTTGCCACCTGTCTGCGGGCAGAGACGGCAATTATGGGTGCGTTCGGCTTATATTTAGAAACCATCCGGGCAGTCTGACCTGACTGAGTAGCGGTGATGATGGCATCTGCTTTCAGTTCAGCAGCGATATGCGAGGTTGCATAGCTGATTGCATCTGTAACTGTTTTTTTAATTGTAGGGCTCATTCTTTCGAGTATTCCGGCATAATCAAGCCCTTTTTCAGTCGTTACTGCGATCCGGCTCATCGTCTCTGCCGCTTTGATCGGAAAGCGCCCCATGGCTGTTTCCCCTGAAAGCATTACTGCATCTGTTCCATCGAATATTGCATTAGCAACATCGCTCGCTTCGGCACGGGTAGGCCTGGGATTGCGAATCATACTGTCGAGCATCTGTGTGGCAGTAATTACAGGTTTTCCTGCCAGGTTGCATTTACGGATAAATGCTTTCTGCAACAAAGGAACTTCCTCCGGGGGAATTTCTACACCGAGATCTCCCCGGGCAACCATTACACCATCTGAAACTTCGAGAATTGTATCGTAATTCTCCACTCCTTCGCGGCTTTCAATCTTTGCCAGGATCATGATCTGTCCGCCATAATTCTCTACAAGCCGCCTTACTTCCAGAATATCTTCGGCGCTGCGGGTGAAAGAGACAGCAAGAAAACTCACTTCATAATCAAGAGCAAGCTTCAGATCAATTTTATCTTCTTCTCCCACTGCCGGAAGATTAATCCTTGTACCGGGAGTGTTTAACCCTTTATAACTTCTCAGTTCACCCCCGTGGATCACCCGACAGAATATTTCTTGGCCCTCAATCTTTAAAACCTCCAGGTTGATCAGCCCATCATCGATTAAAATAATACAACCAACAGAAATATCTTTATGTAAATCTGGGTAAGTTACTGATACTTTTTCTTTATTGCCGACTACCTTTTCCGTAGTCAGTATAAACTCCTGCCCGTCATCAAGCACTACAGAATCTTCTGCAAGGTCGCCCGTCCTTACTTCGGGACCTCTTGTGTCAAAAAGAATTCCAACGTTTCTTCCCATTTTTGAGGCAATGGTGCGAATCATTTCCAATCGACGGAGGTGTTCGTCACGCTTTCCGTGTGATAGATTAAGCCTGGCGACATCCATGCCTGCATCTATCAGCGCCTCAATTCTTTCCTCTGTATCTATACTTGGTCCAATCGTGCAGACGATTTTAGTCCTACGCATCTAAAATGCCTCCTCCCGGCTGCCCGGCTGAAATTATCGTGCCAGGTCCAAAGCCAGCTTATAAAGCTCATTCGGAAATTCTTTTTGTTCAGTTATACATATAGTTAGCGGAACAGGAATTATATTCCTGCCGGATACTGCAGTAAAATATCCGCTTTTACTATCAGATAGCAGATCTACTGCCATTGCCCCCATTCTGCTGCCAAGTAAACGGTCAACAGCGCTTGGACTGCCACCCCGCTGAATATGGCCCAATACAGTAACCCTTGTTTCAGCCTCTATTCTTTGCTTAATCTCACTGTGAAGTTTATAAACATCTGCAGCCCCTTCAGCAACCAATATAATACTGTGCGCTTTACGCCTTTTAATCCCGCGTAGAATACGTCTGCATACCTCGTCAAGATCATACTCGATCTCGGGAACAATGATTGATTCGGCGCCGCCTGCCAGGCCGGCTGTCAAAGCAAGGTGACCTGTTTCACGTCCCATTACTTCAAGTAGAAATATTCTTTCGTGCGAGGTGGCCGTATCTCTGAGACGGTTGACCGCATCAAGTATAGTATTCACGGCAGTATCAAAACCAATGGTCTGTTCTGTCCCATTGATATCATTGTCGATAGTAGCAGGAATGCCGATAACCTTCATCCCCAGTTCTTCAAGAGCAATCGCCCCCTGGAAGGAACCATCCCCACCAATGATCACAAGCCCTTCTATTTCCATATTAATTAGCTTTTTAACCGCTTTTTGCCGGAATTCGGGATTAAACATTCCCTCCTCCCTTGCAGTAAGTAGAATCGTCCCCCCACGGTGAATAATATCGGCTACCGAACCCATTTCAAACTCAATGAACCGGTTCCCATTCAGCAGCCCGGCATATCCCCGTTGAATGCCGAAAACCTTCAGACCTTTATTGATGCCCCTGCGTACTACCGCCCTAATCGCGGCGTTCATGCCCGGTGCATCTCCCCCACTTGACAGAACAGCTATTTTCTTCATTAATATCCAGACTCCTTGCCTCTAAATCTTGCTTTTTCATCCGGATTCTGAACCAGCTCGGTTACAGCGCCATGCCCGAGCAGATTTTCAAGACGTTCCCGGCATGAAGGATGATCCCGAATCCAGTATTCTTCAGCGAGCACCAATGTTTTGTTGTCTTCTTCAAAATAAAGACAGACCGGCACCTCGCCATTCTCAGCTACCAGTGTATCTTTAAGATGCTCAAGAAGCGAGTGATCGTGCTTATTGTTAATGATCAGGCGGTAATATTTTTTATCCCTGCTTAAAAGATTGAGATTTTCAACTATGATTTTTACATCCTCTTCCTCTTTTAGATCTGTACGGCCTTCAACCAGAAGCAGGTTATCTTCTTCAAGCAGGGTAGTTTGCCTCTCAAAAAGATCTGGGAATATAACCAGTTCAACACTGCCGGTTAGATCCTCAAGTTTGACAAAAGCCATCTGCCTGTTTTTCTTTGTATAGAACTTTCTTACAGCAACCACAATACCGCCGACTTTAACCTGGTGGTTATCCCCTGCTTCGCCTAATTCAGCACATTTTACAAGGTTTGGCATCGTATTAAGCAGCTCCCGGTAAGGTTCGAGGGGGTGGCCTGAAATAAAAAGACCAAGCATTTCTTTTTCTAGTGATAATCTTTCTTTATCGGAAAAAGGTTCGATATCTGTCAGGATATCAGTTAAAAGCTCCTCCTGAACGCTGCTTTCCATTAATGAAAGCATAGACATCTGCCCGTTTTCTCTTTCCCTTTGAATACATTGACCCTGGGCAAGAACATCATCCATTATTGAAAGATATTGCGCCCGATGGTTTCCCAGCGAGTCAAATGCTCCACATTTAATAAGACTCTCAAATACTTTCCTGTTACACTGCCTCATATCAACCCGGGAAGCAAAATCGCGCAGTGAAATATAAGGTTTTTCAGCGCGCGCTTTGATAATGGACTCAATTGCTCCCAACCCAACATTTTTAACCGCCGCCAGGCCAAAACGAATTCTGTTACTGCTGACAACTGTAAAATGAGTTTCACTCTCGTTTATATCAGGCGGCAATATTTCAATGCCCATACGCCGGCAGTCGGCAATGTACAAAGCAACTTTATCACTGTTAGAATAATAAACAGTCATTATTGCCGCCATATATTCAACCGGGTAATTGGCTTTAAGATACGCAGTCTGGTAAGCAATCAGGGCATAGGCTGCCGCATGTGACTTGTTGAATCCATAGGAGGCAAATTTAAGAATCAGATCGTAAATCTCTCCGGCCAGTTCTTTTGAATACCCGTTCTTTATACAGCCTTGAACAAAAAGTTCCTGTTGTTCATTAAGTATTTCTTTCTTTTTTTTGCCGATCGCCCGTCGGAGCAGATCGGCCTGGCCGAGTGTAAAACCAGCCATGCGGGCAGCAATCTCCATAATCTGCTCCTGATAAACTATTACACCATATGTTTCGTTTAAGATAGGCTCCAGAATCGGATGTGCATATTGAATCTTCTTGTGCCCATGTTTGCTCTTTACAAAAGTAGGAATCTGATCCATCGGCCCGGGACGATACAGAGCCACTACGGCAATGATATCCTCAAATTTGTTCGGCATCAATTCCCGCAGAACAGACCGCATTCCGGAACTTTCCAGCTGGAAAGTTCCGGTAGTTTCCCCATGGGTCAGCATCTCGTAAGTATTGGTGTCATCAAGAGGTATTTCTTCAATATTGATGCTTCTTTTGTGTCTTTTCCTGATGTTTTCAAGAGCCTCTCCGATAATACTCAGTGTCTTAAGACCGAGAAAATCCATTTTAAGCAGACCAAGTTCTTCAAGAGTCATCATCGGGAACTGGGTTACTATAGTGCTGTCTGATGTTTTATAAAGAGGGACATAATTTACCAGCGGTTCTTTTGCAATAACAACACCGGCAGCATGTGTGGAAGCATGACGGGGCATTCCCTCCACAGCCATCGAAGTATCGAGCAGTTTTTGGTAGTGTTCCTCTTTGTACAGGGCTTTCAGTTCCCTGCTCTGTACAAGCGCCCTGGCAATCGTCATTTTAGGTTCCATCGGAATAAGCTTGGCAATTTTATCTACTTCCGCATAAGGAATTGCCAGTGCCCTTCCAACATCACGTACTGCAGCCCTGGCCGCCATGGTGCCAAAAGTTATAATTTGAGCCACTCTTTCCTGGCCGTACTTGTCACAGACATAACTCATGACCTTATCACGCTTGTCGTCACAAAAGTCAATGTCAATATCAGGCATAGATATTCGCTCGGGATTTAAAAATCTTTCAAAAAGCAAACCATACTGCAACGGTTCTATATTTGTAATACCAAGACAGTAAGCAACAAGGCTGCCGGCTGCCGAGCCGCGGCCAGGACCTACTATAACCTGATTTTTTTTTGCATAATCTATAAGATCCCATACAATCAGAAAATAATTCGAGAAACCCATTTGCCGGATTACTCTCAGTTCATATTCCAATCGTTCTTTAAGTTCAGGAGTAATTCGGGGATAACGTTTTTTTATACCGCTGTAACACAGTTCTTTTAAATACTCGTCCGGATCTACACCTTCGGGAAGGGCATACTCGGGCAGATGTCTCTGAGTAAAATCTTTATCAACATTACAGCGCTCGGCTATAAGCAGGCTGTTATCAAGAGCCTCGGGATAGTCACTAAACAAGACAGACATTTCATCGGCGGTTTTCAGGTAAAACTCCTCTGATTCAAACTTCATCCTTTCAGTTTCATCTACTGTTTTTCCCGTCTGGATACACAGTAAAACATCATGCACAACCGCATCACTTCTATTCAGATAATGGACATCGTTTGATGCTACAAGAGGTATATCTTCTTCTCTGGAAATCTGAAGAAGGGCTGTGTTAACAGTACGCTGTTCCGCGATACCGTGGTCGTGCAGCTCCAGGAAAAAGTTATTCCTGCCAAATAGATCACGAAAGTAACATGCAGCTTCCCGGGCCCGTTCGATTTGCCCGTTCAGGATTAAGGTTGGAATTTCGCCTGCCAGGCAGGCGCTCAAAGCAATAAGCCCTTCAGAATGCTCTTCTAACAAGTCCCGATCTATGCGCGGTTTATAGTAAAAACCTTCGATGTAAGCAGCTGATACCAGCTTCATCAGGTTAAGATATCCTGTATTGTTTTCGGCAAGTAAAACCAGGTGGTATTGTGAATCGTCAACCCTTGCCTCCTTATGAAAGCGTGTGCGGGTTGACATATAAACCTCACAGCCGATAATAGGTTTTATTCCGGCATTTTTTGCAGCCCTGTAAAAATCTATAACCCCGAACATAGTTCCATGATCAGTAATTGCAAGAGCCGGCATATTTAACCCGGCAGCTTGCTTAACCAGCTTAGAAACCCTGGCAGCGCCATCAAGCAAGCTGAACTCAGTGTGACAATGCAGGTGAACAAAATTTGCCTTAGTCAAACCATTAACCTCGATTCTGGACTGAATAATTTAAATTTCTACTTTTGCCTGACAGATCCTTTGAATGATTCATACTTTTTTTACCTCATGCTTTATGGTACAATAGGCACAGCTCATGTCAAAGGAGTTATGCTGTGTTTAATGACCGGGAAACCCGATTAGCGCTAAAAATTGTTCTGATCGCTGCAGCTGTCTTTATTTTCCTCTGGTCTATAGTAAAAGTTGCTCCTGTGATATTCCTGATTATCATAGCCATCTTCATTGTTTACACAATTAACCCCCTGGTAAATTTTTTAATCAGCATCAAATTCAGACCGCTTCTTGCAGCGATGATTGCTTCGTTGATCATACTTGTCCTTGTAATTCTGCTCTTTTATCTTCTCATACCGGGATTGATCGGCGAGATGCGGCATCTGACAGTATTTCTGACAACAGAGTTTATTCAAGAAATACCGAGGCTGGTTACACAGTTAGAAGAGTTCGATCAACGTTTTAACCTGCAGCTGACAGATGGTTTTATCGAATACTCAAATCAATTCATCAGGCAGGCTCCGGGAAACGTGCAGCTGCTTCTGCGCAACCTGACCACTGTTTCAATGGGAGTTGTCAGCAGGACGTGGATTGTCCTTGCTCTCATATTTCTTGTTTTTTATCTTGTGCAGGATCTTGATAAGGCCAGGCACAACCTTACCCTCTTGTTCCCTCAGATTTACAAAGAAAATGTAGTACACATTTTAAGCACTATCGATGAGAAGGTTGGGGCTTATATCCGTGGAACTTTGATGAAGTGCCTATTTGTCGGATTGCTGACCTGGTTTGGTCTGACTATGCTAGACATGCCTTTTGCTCTTATGCTCGGAATACTTGCCGGAACTTTTAATATTATTTTATATATAGGCCCTGTCTTTGCTTCCATACCAGCGCTGCTTCTGACCATAATGCCGGGAACTCCGAACTTTTTCCTTGTGCTTATTATATATATTTGTGTGCAAATCCTTGATGCTTTTGTGTTTACCCCTGTTTTCCTGGGCAAAGCTACCGATTTAAGCCCTTTAACCGTAATTATTATAGTTCTTATAGGCGGTCAGCTAATGGGTTTGGTAGGCATTATCCTGGCTATACCAATCACTGCTACGCTTAAAGTACTTCTTTTCCATTACTACCTTGAAAAACGCCAGAATGAAGAAACGAACCTTAGTGGCTGTTCTTAGTATCACGAATTAGCGCTGTGAAGACAATTTAATTCATACCCGGAAAATTCAGTTGCTTCAGCGCTTCATAAAGAACCAGGGCAACCGTATTACCAAGATTCAAGGAGCGGGGAATCTGTTCAACCATGGGCACACGAATTAAATTCTCAGCTTGCTCCATAACATTTGCAGGCAGGCCCTTTGTTTCAGAACCGAATACAATAAAGTCATTATACCGGTAATTGATTTCGTGATAATAGGTAGTGCCACTGGTTGTAAAATAGAGAAACCGGGCTTCCGGATATTTAATTTTTAGAGTAAAAAAATCAGGATATATTTCGAGATCGAGATAAGACCAGTAATCCAAACCAGAACGTTTCACTTCTTTTTCAGAAAGTGAAAAACCAAGCGGTTCAACCAGATGCAGTTTTGTGCCGGTCATAACAGAAGTTCTGGCCACATTACCGGTATTTGGTGGTATTTCCGGCTCAACTAGTACTATATGCATGTTAATCCTTCTTTACCTTTAAATTTGTTTCTATTTACTTCTCTGGTCAGCATCTAACCTTCAGTGAAATTTAAATAGATGACTTAGTTCGTTTTCTTTTTCCTGCTCTTTTTTTCACTGCCCAATACTTCATAATATCGTTCAAGCTTTTTAACAACCCTATCATTAAAACTGCCTTTTCTGTAACTACCATCTTTATTTTTTGTTCCCGCAGACATTCCCGCTAAAAGCTCAATCCCTTCATCTACAGTACTGATGGCGTAAATATTAAATAGCCCTTTTGCAACAGCCTCAACCACTTCTTTTTTGAGCATAAGGTTGGATCTGTTTTGAATTGGAATAACTACACCCTGTTTTCCGGTCAGGCCAACCGCTTTGCAGGCAAGATAATATCCTTCAATTTTACTGTTTACCCCTCCAATTGGCTGAATCTCGCCTTTCTGGTTGATTGAGCCGGTTACAGCCAGATCCTGGCGCAACGGTACATCAGCCAGGCTAGATAAGAGACAGAAAAGTTCAGCTGCTGAAGCGCTGTCACCATCAACACCGCCATAGGTTTGCTCAAAACAGAGACTTGCAGTCAGATTGACCGGGGTCTTTGAACCATAACGCATCCCGAGACAGCCACTTAAAATCAAAACGCCTTTATTGTGAATATTACCGCTCATATCACTTTCCCGCTCAATATTAATAATACCTTTGCGCCCGAGATATGTTGATGCCGTAATCCTTGAAGGCCTGCCGAAAACATAGTCTCCCTGGTTTAATACTGAAAGTCCATTAACCTGGCCTATTTTTTCACCTTCCAGATCCAGAAGAATAACTCCCTCTTTTATAGATTCAATAATCTTCTGTTCGTACTTGTTTGAGCGATATACCATCTGTTCAAGCGCTTTTTCCACGTGATCTTTACCGACTAGTTCAGATCCGTCAATATCAGCCCAGGCATCAGCCTCGCACAGCAGGTCGACAATTTCATTAAACCTGGTGCTTAACTTATCCTGATGTTCGGCAAGCCTGGTACTGTATTCAACAATTTCAGCTACCGCTTCCCGGTTAAAATGCCTGAATTGTTGTTTATTGCAATGGAAGGAAATGAAACCGGCCATCTTGGTTACATTATCGTTGCGTCTTTCCATTTCAACATCAAAATCAGCTTTTATTTTAAATAGCTTGCGAAAATCTTCATCGTAATGATAAAGAATCTGGTAAAGATAAGGATTGCCGATCATCACAACCTTAAGATCAAGCGGAATCGGTTGTGGTCGCAGTGTAGCCATGGCAACCAAACCAAAATGCTCTCCAATATTTTCTATACGTATTTCCCCTGTCCGTAAAACCCTTTTTAATACATCCCACGACTGCATTGCTGTTAAAACGTCCCTGGCTTGCAGAATCAGGTATCCGCCATTAGCTTTATGCAATGCACCAGGCTTGATCATCGAAAAATCAGTCACAACCATGCCGAGTCGGTTTTCATATTCAACCCGGCCTAAAAGATTATAGTATGATGGGTTTGTTTCGTAGACCATGGGCGAACCTTCAGTCTCCCTGTTATCAACCAGCAGATTAACTGTGTATCGCATATCGGCCTTTTCCTGGCTCTGTTTCTGCAGCCAGAACATGGGGTTCTGCTGCTCGTCATCATCGCCCCTGAAATCAGATAAATTAGAAAGAACATCTTCCCGGAATGCTTCTAAGTATTTCTTTACTGCAGGATATTTACTGTACTGTTCCAATAGCTCGCTGAAAAGATGTCCGATTGCTGCGAGTCCCACTTTTTGATCTAGTTCCTTCAGTTTTTCCTTTAGCTCTTTTTCTACACGCTGCACACGGCGCATTATCTCCATCGCTTTGAGCTGGACATCAGTTGATTTCTTCTCCAGAGCATCCTTCTCTGATTGCTCAAGTTTAGCATATTCTTCTTCACTGATCTGTTCGCCATCCTTAAGCGGTATTGTTACAAAACCGGAACTGGTCCTTTTCAGGGCAAACCCCTGATCTTGGGCAGCTTTATTCAGTTCTTCAAGAAGCACACTTCTGGTTTCCTGAAACTCTTTTACAAAAACTGATTTCTGTCTTTCGTAATCTTCACTGTTAAAAGCTTTGGGTATCGTTTCTTTCAAATCCTCAAGCAGCTCTTTGACGTGGTTACAAAATTCATAACCTGTTCCTGCCGGAAGATTTAAAGCAATAGGTTCACCGGGATGCTCAAAATTATAGACATAAGCCCAATCATCGGGGACAGGATCTTTGGCTGATATTTTTTCAATAATTGATCTTGCATAACTTGATTTTCCTGTACCGGTCTGACCAGTCATGAAAATGTTATATCCCTGTCCCTGAACCCGAAGGCCAAACTCAGTTGCGCTAACCGCCCTTTCCTGTCCAATCATCCCTTCCAGAGGGGCAACTTCAGCTGTGGTTTCAAAATCGATCCCTTCAACATTACAAGTTAATCGCAGTTCTTCAGATTTTAGCTTCTTCCAGGTCATTACTAATTCCCCTCTCCCTTGCATAGATACAAAAACTTAATAAAAAGCAACTTTCGCAACGGGGACCGCGGGCATGACATATTTTGCGGCCGTGCGATATCAAATGGTGATGAAAGATACTCCATTCTTTAACAGGGATGATTTTTTTAAGCTCTTCCTCAACCTGTTCAGTATTTTTACCATCAGCCAGTCCAAGCCTTTTGGAAACTCGATAAACATGTGTATCAACAGCAAGCGCCGGTATACCGAAAGCGCTGCTTAATATAACATTTGTCGTTTTACGGCCAACACCGGGCAGCTTAATCAGCTCATTAAAACTGTCCGGAACCTCTCCGTTATATTTCTCCATAATAATACGGCTGGCTTCAATAAGATAGCGGCTCTTGTGACGATAAAGACCACAACTTTTCAGGTAAGGTTCAAGTTCTGACGGCTCCATAAGCGACATCTCACGGGCTGATCTGACTTCTTTAAATAAATGAGCGGTTATTTTATTAACCTGCTCATCAGTAGTCTGGGCAGATAATACGGTAGCAACCAGTAATTGAAAAGGGTTTTCAAAAACCAAGCTCGTTTTAGCCCGGGGGTAGTGTTCGGCCAGTTTAATCCTTATTTGCTCCGCTCTATCAGCCATTTTTATTAGATAAGACTTTTTCGACATACATTATTATAGATCGGGAGCGAATCGTGGTAAAGATTAAATTAAACTTCCTGTTACATGTGAATAATATTTAATGGGGTATAAATATTGATCTTTTTTCAGCCATTTTTGCAATAACTTCATCGCTGTAACCTAATTCTTTCAGGATATCTCTGGTGTGTTGACCATGACAGGGCGGCTGCATACGCATGCTGCCTGCACAACCATTAAAAAGTATGGGAAAACCGGTCAGTAATTCATTTTCATCTTCACCAATATTATTTTCAAGCCAGTAACGCCCTTCCCTGCTTATTTCATGGTTAACTGCCTCACTAAGGTTAAGGACAGGCTCACAGCAGGCATCCACAGCAGTAAAGTGTTCTATCCAATATTTTCTTGATTTACTCTTAAATATCAACTTAACTTCATAAATTAATTTTTCCCTGCTCTCACTGTCAAACTGAAGTGGTGTCCATTCCGGCTTTCCGACCGACTCGCAGAAGCGCTGCCAGAATACAGGTTCGAGCGCTCCTAAGCTCATATATTTCTGATCGGCAGTTTCATAAATGTTATAGCAGGCATAAGCGCCGGTTATGTGACCCTGCTTTCGTCGGGGCAGTTCATCATCTTGCAAAGATGACGCAGCATATACAAGCCAGGGTAAAAGCCCCCTGGTCATAGCCAAATCAACATAGCTGCCTTTGCCGCTGATACTTCGCTCATAAAGTGCAAACATAATACCGTTAACAGCCATTAATGAACCCCCGGCGATATCGGCAATTTGAACAGCCGGCATTATCGGGACCCCATCTTTGGCGGCACTGAGGTCAAGCAGACCTGACAGGGCGGTATAGTTGATATCATGCCCTGCTCTCTCCCGGTACGCTCCCTGCTGCCCGTAACCGCTGATTGATACATAGACAATTCGAGGATTTATTGACTTAATGCTGTCGTAACCAACCCCCAGCCGGGACATCACTCCCGGGCGAAAACCTTCCACCAGCACATCTGCCCGCTTTGCCAGTTTTTCTAACACTTTTCTGCCCTCAGAGCTTTTCAGATTCAAGGCAAGGCTTTTCTTATTACGGTTAAGTTGGCGGAAAAAAGAACCCGTTCCGTCAATAAGAGGGCCGACAAACCTGGTCGGATCGCCGGCCTCGACATCTTCTATTTTTATCACTTCTGCTCCATAATCTCCCAGGAGCATCGTGCAAAGGGGTCCCGGCAGCAGCCTGCTCAGATCAATGACAAGCAGCCCTTCAAGTGGAAGGCGATTTTCATTGCCGGTTTCGATCATTATCTGTGTGTATAGTGGGGCAGTAACATCGGTCCGACACGTTCGTCAGCTGCCCCGGTTTCCTCCAATTCACGATGGTAAACGTTCACATGCTCAAGATTTAATCCCTCAGGCACAGGAGAATCTTTGCTGACTGCAGCTGCATGTCTTCCTGCCCGTCTTCCAAAGACTATAATGTCAAGCAGTGAATTACCCATAAGCCTGTTAGTGCCATGAATTCCTCCGGCAGCTTCTCCTGCCACGTAGAGCTTTTCAACTGCCGTCATACCTTTTTCATCAATCAGCAGGCCACCATTCTGGTAATGCAGAGTTGGGTAAATGAGCATGGGCTCTTTGCGGATATCCACTCCGAAACGCTGGAACTGACGCATCATCGCCGGTAATTGTCGTTCAATCGTTCCTTCGCCATGGATTAACTCAATAATAGGCGAGTCAAGCCATACTGCAGTAATTCCCGTCGGCAGGGGAACCCCAAGCTCGCGTTCATCGCATTCACGAATAATTGCTGAAGACTCCACATCACGCGTCTCAAGGTGATATACAAACTGTTCACCCTTGATATTTAGAGGTGTTGCGCCCAGCCCACGGGTCTTTTCGGTAACGAGCAGGCCCAGCAGCTGCGGGGGATAAGCTCCACCGGTCGGGTGATATTGGATTGAATCAGCATAAATCGTTTTAGCGCCGGCCCGGTAGCCGATAATCAAACCGTCAGCCGTGGCTCCATAGTGATTACTGGTTGGGAAACCCCTGTAATGAAGCCTTCCTGATCCGCCGGTTGCAATAATAACTGTCTTAGCCCTGGCAATCAGGTACTGTTCGGTCTCAAGGTTAAAGAGCACCGCTCCGGCAGCTTGCCCTTTTTTATCGAGCAGTATTTCTACAGCAGGACAAAACTCAACAACAGTGATTTGTTTGTTGAGAACCTCATCTCTTAAAGTCCTCATAATTTCAGCGCCGGTATAATCGCGAGCGGCATGCATCCTTTTTCTTGATGTTCCACCGCCATGAATTGTAATCATCGTTCCGTCGTCTTTTTTGTCAAACATTGTGCCCAAATCTTCAAGCCATTTGATTACAAGCGGAGCATCCATCACGAGGGCACGGGCAAGCTCCGGCACATTTTCAAAACGTCCTCCGCCGACAACATCAAGATAATGTATAGCCGGCGTATCGTTTTCCTTGTCTGCGGCCTGAATTCCGCCCTGGGCCATCATTGTATTGGCATCGCCAAACCGCAGCTTGGTTGCTATCATTACCTCTGAACCGGCTGCGTGTGCTTCGAGGGCAGCTGAAGCGCCGGCCCCACCACCACCAATGATCAGAACATCAACATCATAATCAGGTGCCGCATTAAGATCCAAATTCACATCGCGTAAACGGCTCCATGATTCAAATACGTCGGCCATTTCTACAGGCATACGGGCGCCCTTATTCACCCCTACTTTAACATTACGAAAGCCGTTTTTATTATAATCCGGGTGAAAATTTTCCAGAACGTCCTGCCGTTCCTCCTGAGACATACGCGGATAATGTACACCGACCCGGGAGGTCCTGCTTTCTTCAACTTTCTTGACTAATTCACCTAATTTACCTGTGTAAGCCAATGATTTTGCTCCTCCTCTCCAGATCTTTTATTCAATTTCCCTGTTATTGTACATTTCCTGTAGTTTTGCCTGATCTGAATTAATCAGCACATCTATCTCGGCATCGCAACTACCTTCTTCGATCGCCTTTGTTCTCTCAGCAAGAAAAGCATCGGGTTTGGCAATATATCTGCTGTACATGCGCCTTGCAGTAAGTGCAGCGTTGTAGTGAACTATGTTGGCCGGGCAGCGTGAAACGCACAAACCACACATGACACAGTCAAAAGACAGGTCAGCTGCTTTTTCAAAATCACCACGCTGTATATAAGCAATATACTGCATAACATCAATATCCTGCGGGCATACCTTTGTGCAGGAACTACAGCCCAGACAGCGAAAGACTTCCGGGTATAGCTGGGCCATGTGTGCTGTAGAAGCTTTAATCTTTTCAAGATCAAAAGTAGCTTTCCGGCCTGGGAAAAATGGAATCTGGGCCAGGTACATACCATCTTCGACCTTGGTCTGGCAGGCCAGCGCTACTTTAAGTTCATAGTCGCCTGCCATGCGGTAGACCGTGGCGCAGGCGCCGCAAAAACCGGCACGGCAACCACAGCCACGCTTCAGCTGGTAGCCCGCATATTCCATCCCATCCATGATCGTAAGCGTTTCAGGCACAGTGTAGCGCTTGCCCATTATAAATATATCGACCATTTTGATTTCGTCGCTCATGTTAACCTCCTTATGTGCTGCAGGCTTATTCGGCAGGTGGTGCCGGTATGAAGCCCTCATCCATTAACAGTTTGGTTTGTCTCTGAGCTTTACCGATCGATTCTTCAGCAAGCTTGTATATCTCATCTCTGCTAAGCTTCTTCTTGGCTACACCTTCTTCTATCGCTTTCATAGCAGTAGCAGTGGCAACACGGGGAAATACTTCCCACATATCCATTGTCGGCAAAATCTTCTCGGGATTCATGCCACCATCGGGTGCGCAGTCGGCCAACGCTTCGGCAGCTGCAATGCACATGGAATCTGTGATCTTGGTAGCCTGAACATCAAGAACTCCGCGGAAAATAGCCGGGAATCCAAGTGAGTTATTGACCTGGTTTGGAAAATCAGATCGTCCGGTAGAGACAATTTTTGCTCCCGCTTCGAGAGCTTCCCATGGCCAGATCTCCGGAATTGGATTAGCACAGGCAAAGACAATTGCATCCTTAGCCATGCTTGAAATCCATTCTTTCTTGACAGTATCGGGCCCCGGTGTTGATAAAGCGATCATAATATCCGCACCCTCGCAGGCTTCAGCAGCAGCGCCCTTTAAATTGGCTGAATTAGTGGTTTTACACAACTCCCACTTAACAGGATGTTTTTCCTTTAGTTCAGTGCGCCCTTCATGCAATGTACCTTTGCTGTCGACCATAATGATCTTGCCGGTATCAGCTCCGGCTGCTTTTAACATGCGGACAGTACAAATATTGGCCGCTCCGGCGCCGATCATCACAATTTTTGCCTCACTCATTTTCTTACCGACTATCTTAAGAGCATTGATCAGCCCGGCTACGGTGACCATAGCTGTTCCCTGCTGATCATCGTGCCAAACTGGGATATGACATTCTTCCTGAAGGCGATCAAGAATATAGAAACATTTCGGGCTGGAAATATCCTCCAGGTTGATCCCTCCGAAACAGGGCTGCAGCATCTTGACAAAATTAATTAACTCTTCCGGGTCTTTGGTATCAACACAAACCGGAAAAGCATCAACACCACCTAAGTATTTAAATAACAGCGCTTTGCCTTCCATAACCGGCATACTTGCTTCAGGCCCGATGTCACCCAGACCGAGCACTCTTGTGCCGTCTGAAACTACTGCCAAAAAATTGCCCTTGTTGGTATACTCATATACTTTTTCTTTATCCTGGGCAATCGCCTTGCAGGGCTCAGCCACCCCGGGAGTATACCAGATTGCAAAGTCGCCGATATCGCGAACACAACTTTTTAAATTAACTTCAATTTTTCCCTTGTAAAACGGATGCAGACGCATTGCGTCGGCAGCTGGCTTTTTCGCCTTGGCCAGCAGTTCTTCCTTGTTCATAGTCATTTGCCTGTCCCTACTTTCCTCGTTATAATTATTTAATAAACCTGGTAATTGATAATGCATCGGTCACATCTCTATTATTAAAGCTTCCTGGCTTCTTTCTGCGAAATCCCGTTTTTATCTCGCGTACTCTTTTGCTCCTTCGACATAAAGATCGTTACCGTAAGCATCGTTAATTACTGTAGCGGGAAAATCCTTCACTTCAAGGCGTCGTATCGCTTCAGGGCCCAGCTCGGGGTATGCTACAACTTCACTTTTTGTAATGCGCTTGGAAAGTAATGCCCCTGCGCCTCCCACAGCTGCCAGGTATAACCCCTTGTACTTAATCAGGGCATCTCTTACAGTCTGATTCCGCAGGCCTTTACCGATACAGGCTTTCATCCCCTGTTCCAGCATTTTTGGCGTGTAGGCATCCATTCGTCCACTGGTTGTAGGGCCCGCTGAGCCGATTGCATTACCCGGCTTCTCAGGTGTAGGGCCAACATAATAGATAAACTGACCTTGCAGATCAATCGGAAGCGGTTCTCCTTTATCCATTAACTCCACCAGCTTTTTATGGGCGGCATCCCTTGCTGTATAGATAACCCCGTTGATCAGAACATTATCGCCGGCTTTAAGCGACATTACCACTTCATCCGTTAGGGGAGCTTCAATTCTTTTCGGTTCCATCGCAGTATTGTATGCCTCCTTTCACTTAATAATTATTAAATAGTCCTCTCCAGATGGCGGCAGGCGTGGCAGTTGATATTAACTGCCGCAGCCATACTCGCAATATGGGATGGGAAAGTTTCAATATGCACCGCCAGGGCAAATGTTCTTCCGCCAAAACCCTGGGGCCCAACACCTAAATCATTAATTTTGTCAAGAATTTTCTTCTCCAGAGCTGCAAAGGTTTCATCTGGGTGCGGCTCACCAAGTTTGCGGAAAAGAGCTTTCTTGGCATTAACTGCTACCTTGTCAAATGTTCCCCCGATGCCGATACCTACTACTATCGGTGGGCAGGGGTTTGGTCCGGCTGCCTTGACATGGTTGACAACAAAGTCTACCACGCCCTCTTCACCATCAGAGGGCTTCAGCATTTTGATCGCACTCATGTTTTCGCTGCCCCCGCCTTTGGGAGCAAAGGCAATTTTTACTTTGTCGCCCGGCACTATATCGGTGTATATTACAGCCGGGGTATTGTCTCCGGTATTCTTCCGCTCATATAAAGGATCATCTACGATCGATTTGCGCAGGTAACCCTCTTCATAACCCTTCCTTACACCCGCATGCATAGCTTCTTCGAGAGTACTTCCGGTAAGATGCACCTCCTGGCCCCACTCAACAAAAAAAACAGCAAATCCCGTATCCTGACAGATGGGGATCTGCTCACTCCTGGCAATTTCAACATTCTCAATCAGTTGTTTCAGAACTTCCTTACCGGTTGGCGATTCTTCTGTTTCCAGGGATTTTTTCAATGCATCAAATACATCTTCCCCCAGATAGAAGTTTGCTTCCTGGCACATCTCGGCCACATTTTCGGAAATAGTAGACGCGGCAAGTTCCCGCAAAACCGACACCTCCCTGATATTCTTAAAATTTAATCATTACATTATTGTTTTTCTGCCTGGGGAATGAAATTCCTGCCGCTTATTATAAAATTTATTATAATTCTAAAATTTATTTTAAAATCTCAGACCTTCTTACTTTGTCTTGCAGCAATTCCCATTCGTAATTAACTTCTTCTTGTAAGATCTTGAGACGCTCACTATCTATATCCTTGAAGCGACGCTGTATTCCGAGATAGTCGCCCAAGGGCGTTCTCTTATCTTCAAGCGGCGTAGTCATCCTCCACTCCATACCATATTTAACTTCAAATAAGGGGAAAGCACCGCTGGAAACAGCAAGCCTTGAAAGTTCTATGGTATCTGATGATTCAGTTCCCCAGCCCGGTGGGCAGGGTGAAAGAATATGGATGAAACGAAACCCCTTTAATTCCTTGGCAAATTTAAATTTGTTCTCCATATCTTCCGGAAATGCCACAGTTGCAGTTGCAGCATAAGGTATACTGTGAGCTGCCATAATCTGCACAATATCTTTCTTCTGACCCTCTTTAAAAAGCGGGTAGGGCGCTGTGTTAGTGCGGGCGCCAAAGGGTGTAGCCGAGCTTGTCTGCATACCCGTATTCATGTACGCTTCGTTGTCGTAGCAAACAAAAATGTAGTCTTCATTCCGCTGGGCCGCACCGGATAACGCCTGCAGGCCAATATCAAAAGTTCCGCCGTCACCGGCCAGCACTACAACAGTGGTATCAAGCATACCTTTTGCATTCAAACCCCTACGCAATCCACTACCAACCGAACCGGCACTTGGAAAAGGACAGTGCAGTATCGGGCATTTTAATGCCGTCAGCGGTGGAACACCGGCTATAATACTCCAGCAGGAGGCTGTAAGAGCTATGGCCAGGTTGGGCCCCAGGGTTTTGGTTAGAAAACGGACAGCAAGGGCTGCCCCACAACCCGGGCAGGCACTGTGCCCTGAATAGATCATTTCGTTTTCGCGGTTCATCTCTTCTATTTTCATAGCAGTTCATCTCCCCACTTGTAACCGGTTTTAACATTTCCATCTGATTCTTCAACCATTTGGCCCAACATCTCTCCGGTCAAATCAATTCCACCAGCCAGAATCAGGTCATGAACAGCCGGTAGCTTACTCATACCGTAAAGAGCTGCCTTTAGTTCCTGAGCCAAAATTCCCCCAACGCCTACTGAACAGTTCCGATCGATCACCACAATTCTTTCAAAATTATTTTTTTCTATAATTGAACGGATTTGCTCTGCGGGAAAAGGTCGAAACATCCTTAGCTGAATCATTGCTGTCCCTTCCATTTTAGGCAAACACCATCTAACCGTTTCAGCTGTTGCCCCTGCAGTGAAAATAGCTGTTTTCGCCCCAATCGGAGCAACTACCTCTACTGCCCTGTAACACCGGCCAAATATTTTCTCGAAGCTTTTGTTTAATTCCTCAAACAAGCTTGGGGCAAACATCATTGTTTCAGATCTTTTCTTGACAAGCTGATGCTGTATTTCTCCGGGAATAATACCCTGAATATTGCCCGGCTCGCCCGGGACAACCTGCGCTTTAAAGTTTGAGGGCCCGATAAACTTACTGACCTGTTCTTTGTCCGGTATATCGACTGCTTCATATGTGTGTGATATATAAAAACCGTCGAAAACTACCATGCATGGCAAAAGCAATTCCTCACTGAGACGGTAAGCCTGCAAAACTGTATCGAAAACCTCCTGGGCCCCAGAACAGTAAATCTGCATCCAGCCCGTATCCCTCTGACTGAGGCTGTCACCCTGATCGGGATCAAGACACCACGGCGCTCCGATAGCCCTGTTTACATTAACCATTACTATTGGCAGCCTGGCGCCGCTGCACCAGTGAATCATTTCATGCATATAGGCCAGCCCGTGTGAGGCCGTGGCTGTGAACACCCTTGCTCCAGCCGCAGCAGCCCCATTACAACAGGCAAGGGCAGAGTATTCGGATTCAACACTGACAAAATCGCAGCCGAGCTCTCCTTTGGCGTCATAATTGGCCAGGGTTTCCACAATTGCTGTTTGCGGCGTTATCGGATAAGCGGCAACAAGATCAACCCCGACCCGCTGAACCGCTATAGCTGCAGCCTGGCTTCCGCTAACTACTTCAAATGGCATTATTCACTTCCTCCTTCCATAACCAGGGCTCTGGCCGGGCATTCTTTAACACAGATGCCGCAACCCTTGCAATAATCAAGGTTAAATTCATAACGTCCACCGACATTATCAACGGCAAGATCAGGACAGAAAAGATAACATATACCGCAGGAATTGCATGTTCCGCAGCCCAGACAGCGTCCTGCCTCTGATACGGGGTCAACCTGTTTTTTAAGCGGCTGCATGTTCAGCCTCGCTGCAAGATTCAACTCTTCAAATAAGATCGGAACCTCCTCTTTTGGATCATCTAAAGGACCCGGTAAACCCTCCAAAAAAGATTTGATTGTTTCAGCCGCAATCCGGCCTGCCCTGATTGCATCAGCTACAGTGGCCGGCCCACTGATCATATCTCCTCCCGCTATGAATGTTTTTGCTTCATCAAGAAGTCCGAGCACACTAAGGTCCGCATTTTGACCAACAGCCATTATTACTGTTTTGCACTCTTTTTTAAAAGATTTGTTGCAGTCAATGATTAATCCATTTAAATTAGTCTTGCTGTAATCAAAGATTATTTCACTAAGCTGATTCTGATCCGTTTCAATCTTCCGGGGTGTGGCATTAAATATCAACTCAACCCCTTCCTTCTCGGCTGCTTCCACTTCTGACTGGTCCGCCGGCATTTCGATCCTACCACGCCGGTAAACAAGGCTGACTTGATTCACTCCCGGTAGCCGGAGAGCGCTGCGGGCGCTGTCAACAGCAGCATTACCTCCGCCTACAACCACAACCGGATTTTTTAGATCCGGTATTTTGCTTCTGTTATAAGCACTTAATAATTCAAGAGCATTCCAAACGCCTTTATTTTCTTCTCCTGGTATCAAGGCCTTTCGGGCTACCCAGGCTCCGGTAGCAACGAAAACCTGATCATACTTACTGTAAAGATCAGCCAGACTGTAATCACTGCCCAGAGCCGAATTAGTTATAAAAATTATTCCTTTATTTTTCAAAAGTTGAAGCTCCTGTTCTAAAACTTTGCGTGGAAGCCTGTATTCCGGAATACCCAGGGCCAGCATTCCTCCGATAAGATCTGACTTTTCGTAAACAGTAACTTCATAACCGGCTTCAGTGAGGTAAAAAGCACAGCTCAAACCTGCTGGGCCGGAACCTACAACAGCTACCCTGCCTTTAAATGAACACGGTTCGGTCTCGTGCTTGTAATTATTAAGTCTCCAGAGGCCGATTTTTTTTTCAACAGCCTGGATATCAAGTTCCTGGTCCAACTGCCCGCGATTGCAGTTTTCTGAACAGGGATGAAAGCATACGTATCCGGTCAGGGCCGGAAAAGGATTGTTTCGTTTCATGATATTCCATGCTTCAGCCCATTCTTCTTTTTTTACCGCTTCCATCCAATCGGGTATTTCACCATCAAGCAGGCAGCCCTGACTGCATGGAGAAAGTTTCTTGATTTTTTTCGGAGTTAAAAAACGCCATTCACCTGTTTTATTTACAGAGATTGGTTCATTGCCGAATGAGTAACCTTTATCCTGATTAATCATAACTGGGGGCAAAGCTGTTCACCTCCTTCACGCACTGAAAACCATCTTTTACTGCATTTATGTTTGCATCAATACTGGCGCTTACTCTTTTTTTTATTGAGACAAACAAACTATCAAGTGAAGCCAACCCGCTTATTCTCGCCATTGCGCCAAGCATTACCGTATTTACCATTGGGAAACTGCCAATCGCCAGTTTGTGTTTCCAGGCAATCTCCCTGGCATCAACAATAAATACCTTTGCCGTTGCTTTCTCAATTTCACCGACAGGAAGGCGCTTAGTCCAACTGGAATCAGCGTTGATTATTATTGTCCCTTCCCTTTTTAATCCAGCTAAAAGAGTATCGCCGGAAATCGTTGAATCAAACACGACGACATAGTCAGGTTCGTAAATGCGGCTGCGCGGCATTAGTCGATCACTGCCTGTTCTTATAAAAGCAGTCACCGGCGCGCCGCGTCTTTCAGCGCCAAATAATGAAAAAGCGCGGGCATAATGACCATCCAGAAAAACAGCCTCTGCAAAAATAGACGCTGCAATTACAATTCCCTGGCCACCGCGGCCATGAAGCCTGAATTCAAGCATATCTTCTTTCATAGATTCTCCTTCCTGCAACATTTTGCATGGTGCAATTGTTTGCCTGCAATATATTGCAATGTTATTAATGATCAGTTGACTATTTAAAAGATCACACCTGCATTTTCCTGACTTCTGGTTATATATTTCGCAATTTTCATACCAATATAAACAATAAAAAAAGCAGGATCACGAAGGAAAAATACAATAATTAAAACCTGCTGAAATTGCATCTTTTATTTTTATAAAATAGATTTATTATAGAAGTTTGTGCTGGTGAAGTTTATTGTAGAGGTTGCGAATTGATATATCAAGGCGGCGGGCAGCTTCAGCCTTATTTCCTTTACTGTCAAATAGCGCTTGCGCTAGTATCGATTTTTCCCACTTGCTGTGCATTTCTTTTAAACTTCCTTCAGGAAGATTGAAAGCATCTTCGCTCTTTTCAGCATCAGTAATAAAGGGCATAACGAGATGCCTGATTTCAATAATTTCTTCTTCACGACCGAGGTTAATCAGAGCCCGGGCAATAACATTCTGCAGTTCCCGGACATTTCCGGGCCAATCATACTCTTTTAAGCGGCGGTAAACAGAAGGTACAGTTTCGACAACAGTACGGCCATATTCCTTGGCATAGCGCTTGAGGTAATGATTCACCAACAGGGGGATGTCACTTTTTATCTCACGCAGTGGAGGCAGGTCGATCGGGAATACATTCAGACGATAGTAAAGATCTTTTCGGAAGAGACCTTCATCTGTTAATTTTTCAAGATTTGCATTGGTTGCGGTAATAAGTCGCACATTGACGCTTCTGCTGCGGGATTCACCTACCCGGATAATTTCACCTTCCTGGATTGCCCGCAATAATCTTGCCTGTGCTTCTTTTTTCATGGCGCCAATCTCATCAAGAAAAAGCGTGCCTTCATTTGCTTCCTCAAAGTAACCTTTTCTGCCGCCCTTCCTTGCTCCGGTGAAAGCTCCGTCAGCATAACCAAAAAGCTCGCTTTCAAGAAGAGTGTCGGTTAGAGAAGCGCAGTTAACCCTGATCAAAGGCTTATCAGCGCGATCACTGGCATGATGGATCGCATGAGCAAAAAGCTCTTTACCTGTACCGCATTCCCCTCTTAGCAGTACGCAGGCCGGTGTGGTTGCGGCCTGTTTTGCCCGCTCAACAATTTCCCTGATTTGATCGCTGCTGCCCACAATGTCATCAAAGGTATATCTCGACTCAAGTCTTCTGATCATTCGGCGGGTGTGTTCAAGCTCTTCCATAACCCTTCGCAGTTCAGAAATATCATGAATGACGCCAACACTTCCCTTAAGTTCGCCCTTAATAATAAGTGGCGCACAATTAACAATAACCTCACGACGCAAAGGGCCCACCTTCATGCGCACTCCTTTTATAGACTTTCCCGTCTGGAGAACACGCATATGCACACTTTCTCCCTCGGCAATATCAACCGTAGCCGGTTTTTCCAGAACCTGTTCTTTATTCATACCGGTTAGCCTGGTATAGGCGCGGTTGATCATGATGCCTATTCCATTCTCATCAACTACAGAAACAGCATCAGAAAGCGAATCAATGATTGCCTGCAACAACTGCCTGCTTTCATCGCTGTAAACAAGAGTGAAAGCCTCTTTACCGGCCATGTCAAATCCCCCTCTCAGACAAGTCACTTTTCCCTTGTCTGGTTTTTGAGCATTTTTGTAAATTGACCCTCGTCGATTACTTCAACACCGAGCTCTTCTGCCTTCAAAAGTTTACTGCCAGGCTCGGAACCTGCTACCAGGTAATCAGTTTTACGGCTGACAGAAGAGCTTACCCTTCCGCCATGTTCTTCAGCCACTAAAGCAACCTGTTCACGTGTATAGTTTTCCAGGGCACCGCTGAAAACAAAAGTTTTACCGGCTAGATCAGTATTAATTTTTTCTTCCTTTGGTTCAGTAAAATTAACTTCAGCTTTTTTAAGTTTTTCCAAAACCGATTTTGTTTCAGCCATATTAAAAAAACTTGTGACAGCTTCGGCTATTTTCGGCCCTATTTCTTCTATTTTGGTTATTTCTTCTATCTCTGCTTTACCGATTTGATCAAGTTCCCCAAAGTGTTCAGCCAGCAAGCGAGACGCTTTCTCGCCCACAAAACGAATTCCAAGGCCAAATAAAAGCCGGCGTAATGGGTTTTTCTTGCTTTTTTCCAGTGAACTTAATAGTTTTTCAGCCGATTTTTCGGCCATCCCCGGCAATTCTTTTAGCTCTTCACCCTTCAGGTAATATAAATCTCCTACATCACGCACCAGTTTATTGTTAAAAAGCAGTTCAGCCAGTGCCGGACCCATTCCGTCTACATCCATCGCTCTCCGGGAAGCAAAATGCACCAGCTTCTCGACCAGTTGAGCAGGGCAGGAAGGATTAAGGCACCTCAGAGCCGCTTCACCGCTTAAACGAACGGTAGCAGACCCGCATGAAGGACATTGGCGGGGCATTTCAAATAGCTTTTCATCCCCGGTTCTCATGTTTTCAACAACCCTGGTTACCTCGGGAATAATCTCTCCCGCCTTCCGGACAACTACGGTATCGCCAATCATGATCCCCTTTTCTTGGATCAGATCTTCATTATGGAGGCTTGCTCTCTGAACAGTGGTTCCACTTAAAGCCACCGGTTCCAACAGGGCCACAGGTGTAATTGCTCCCGTCCGGCCTACATTAACAGTAATATCAACTACTTTCGTCATTTTCTCTTCAGGTGGATATTTAAAAGCTATCGCCCAGCGGGGGCTCCTGGCAGTATTACCCAGCTCTCGCTGCAGTGATAACTCGTTTACTTTAATGACAACGCCATCTATTTCATAAGGCAATTTCTCTTTTTCCTCCTGCCACTTAAGGCAGTAATCCCAAACTTCTTCAGTCCCCCGGCAGATAGTGCGATTGCTGTTAACCGGCAGACGTAACTCTGCCAGGTAATCGAGCAGTTCCGATTGGGTTGAAAGTTTTAGACTGTGCTCACCCAGGCCATAAATAAATATTTTCAGCGGCCTTGCTGCAGCCAGGCGTGGATCAAGCTGGCGGACTGAACCTGCTGCAGCATTGCGCGGATTGGCAAAATTCATCAAACCTTCAGCTTCTCTCTGCCTGTTAAGTTTTTCAAAATCTTTTTTGTTGATATAAACTTCACCGCGCAGTTCAAGCGTTAGCGGCTGGTCAAGTTTTAACGGTATTTGGCGTATAGTCCGTAAATTACCCGTTATATCTTCCCCGGTATAACCGTCACCCCGGGTTGAACCGCGTTGGAAAACACCCTCTTCGTACTGGAGGGATACAGCTAAACCGTCAAATTTTAATTCACAGAAGTAATCTACAACTTCAAGCCCACTGAGTTTGCGCACCCTGGCATCAAACTCGTTTATTTCTTCTTCACTAAATGCATTATCAAGTCCCAGCATGGGCAGCCTGTGTTCCAGGGTTGAAAATGCTTTTAAAGGTTTACCGCCAACCCTTAGAGTCGGTGAATCGGGATCTCTTAACTCAGGATAAGTTTCTTCCAACTCTTTTAGTTCTTGCATTAACATGTCGAAGGCATGATCGTCTATTTCGGGTTGGTCGAGCACATGATAGCGGTAATTCTGCTCATTGATTTCACGATGCAAAACTGCAACTCTTTTTTTTGCTGCTGCAAAATCAGTCTCTTTCATGTCGAATCTCCTTTTTGCCTGGCCGCATTATTACAAGACATATAAAATTATTCTTTTTTTTTTGCCATTTACCTTTTACTTCAGCTAAATATCACTTTTAGACCATTCTTAACCGAAGCAGGTTAAGTATTATATTACTCAGAATAGTAGTATAATATAAACAGTAGAAGGTGGGGATTTAAAATGATTCTGGTTACAGGAGCAACGGGTCATCTAGGCAATGTTCTGGTTCGTGAATTGCTTAAAGAAAATGAAAGTGTCAGAACACTGGTTTTGCCGAACGAATCGCTGCAATCCCTTCAGAATCTTCCTGTTGAAATTATTTATGGTAATACCCTTGATCGCGACTCACTGCAGAAAGCGATGCGGGGCATTGATACTGTTTTTCATCTGGCAGGCATTATTGCGATCAGACCGGGTATGGAAAATCTAATGCATCGGGTAAATGTTGAGGGAACCCGTAATGTTGGTGAAATCGCCCTCGAAAATAAAGTTAATAAATTTATACATGTAAGTTCTGTCCACGCCTTTCGCAGAGAGCCTCATGGTACTGTAATCGATGAAAATACCCCGCTTGCTCTTGACAGCGCTCCGGGATCATATGATCGAACCAAAGCAGAGGGAACTCTGACCATTCTCAATCTGGCTCAAAAAGGCCTGAATGCCGTTATTGTCTGCCCCACTGGTATAATAGGCAGGCACGACTATCTCCAATCTGAAATGGGCGACACCCTGCGCTCTTTTTCAAATAAAAATTTAGATATATTAATTGAAGGAGCTTATGATTTTGTTGATGTGCGTGATGTAGCCTATGGGATGCTTCAGGCCTGTAACAGTGGGGTTTCAGGGGAAGTATATATATTATCCGGCAGCCAGGTTACAATAGAGAATCTGCACTCCATGACCCAGAAGGTCACTGGCAGTCGTTCGGTCAAATTAATAATACCGGTAAAAATCGCAATTTTTGCCGTATCTTTTGTCCAGCATTTTTTCCAGTGGTTTAAAATCAAATCTCGTTATACCCACTATTCCCTGCAAACGCTGATTGATAACTCGACGTTTAGCTCCCAAAAAGCCTGTCGTGAGCTTGGTTACCGGCCTCGTCCGCTTAATGATACTGTTGCAGACTTTCTGGATTGGAACAAGACCCATAATGCAGTGCTTTTAGAAAAATTAAAAGATACACGTAAACTCCGCTTGAAAAAACGCAGTAGGGTTAAGACTTCCGGTTGATGTTAACCCGGCCGTTTATATAATTGATAATTTTATCGAGCGGATCTCCGGGGGTAAAGATTTGATCTGCATTGCCTTCGGCTAAAAGTTTTTCAGCATCTTCACCTGGGATAATGCCACCGACCAAGAAGAGAACATCGCCCATATCTTTCTCTTTAAGCATCTCTTTGATCCTTGGAGCAATGGTCATATGGGCTCCCGATAAGATACTGAGGCCAACCACATCAACATCTTCCTGCAGGGCTGTTTCAACTACCTGCTCAGGCGTCTGATGAAGACCGGTGTAGATTACCTCCATCCCGGCATCCCTCAAAGCGCGCGCCACCACCCTTGCACCCCGGTCGTGCCCATCAAGCCCCGGCTTCGCTACCAGAACCCTGATTTTTTTAGCGTTTGCATTCATTTTTACTCACTCCAAATTACCTGCACCTAAAAATATTTATGATCTCATCAGTATCATGTTTTCCTGCCAAATCTTAAAACAACGGTTTTTCCCTGTATTCGCCAAATACTTCTTTCAGGGCGGCAACAATTTCGCCCTCTGTGGCATATAATTTTACGGCACTGAAAATTTTAGGGATGATGTTATCCTTTTTGGCTGCAGTGTTTTTCAGATCAACCAGGCTGCGGTTTACGGCATTATTATCTCGCTTCTGCTTTAACTCTTTCAGCCTGCCTACCTGTTTTTCTTCCACAGCCGGGTCTATTTTGAGCAGTTCTATCTGCACCGGTTCCTCGCTGTTATAGCGGTTTTCACCCACCACCACCCGCTTACAGCTGTCTACAGCTTTCTGGTAAGTATATGCTGCATCGGCGATTTCCTGCTGAAAAAATCCACAGTCGATTGCAGCAAGTACACCGCCTAACTGGTCAATACGGTTAAAATATTCTTCTGCCTCCGCCTCCATTTTAGCCGTCAGCGATTCTACAAAATATGAACCGGCAAGAGGATCAATCGTGTTGGCCACTCCGCTTTCATGAGCTATAACCTGCTGAGTGCGCAACGCTATCTTCACTGCTTTTTCAGTCGGCAGGGCCAGCACTTCATCCATTGAATTGGTGTGAAGCGACTGGGTGCCGCCCAACACAGCCGAAAGCGCTTCGAGCGCTGTGCGCACTATATTGTTTTCCGGCTCCTGCGCCGTAAGACTGCAGCCGGCTGTCTGAGTATGGAATCGCAATTTCAGTGATCGGGGATCTTTAGCTCCGTATTTTTCTTTCATCCGCCTGGCCCATATCCGTCTCGCTGCGCGGTATTTACAAACCTCCTCGAAGAAATCCATATGAGCATTGAAGAAAAATGACAGGCGCGGAGCAAATGAATCTACTTTAAGACCAGCTTTAATTCCTGCTTCGACATAGGCAAAACCATCAGCCAGTGTAAAAGCAAGTTCCTGCACCGCTGTCGAACCTGCTTCGCGAATATGATAGCCGCTAATGCTGATTGTATTCCAACAGGGAACATTTTCAGCCGCAAAGTCAAATATATCGGTGATCAGGCGCATAGACGGTTCGGGAGGGAATATCCACGATTTCTGGGCTATATATTCTTTCAAAATATCATTTTGAATTGTGCCGCCCAAATCACTTAACTTTATTCCCTGTTTTTCGGCATTAGCCAGGTACATGCACCAGATTATTGCTGCCGGCCCGTTTATTGTCATTGAAGTCGTTACCTGGTCAAGAGGAATCCTGTTAAAAAGAACTTCCATATCTTCTAAAGAATCAATCGCCACACCACAGCGCCCTACCTCTCCGAAAGACCGCTCGTGATCAGAATCGTAACCCATAATTGTCGGCATATCAAAAGCAACGCTTAAACCAGTCTGACCCTGCCCGAGAAGATAGCGATAACGCTTGTTTGAATCGAAGGCATCACCGAAACCTGAAAACTGGCGCATTGTCCAAAGGCGCCCCCGGTACATATTCGGCTGAACACCCCTTGTATAGGGATAGCTTCCCGGAAAACCGAGATCATTTTCATAATCGAGGCTGTTTGTATCAAGCGGCGTATATAGCGCTTTTAGCGGTTCACCGGAAATTGTAGTAAATTTTTCTTCTCTTTCTTCCAAATTATGCATATCTTGTTGCCACTTAACCAGGTATTTCTTAAGGCTATCGCTAGCAGACACTTAAACACCCTCTCCCTGGTCTTCCTTGAAAAAATTAATCTTTTCCAGCAGTTCACCGGCAGCGCTGTAGGGATCCTGCAAGCGTTTTGTAATTTTTTCAACCAGATCATCCAACTCTATCGTATCCCTCACATCTTCCCATATTCTTGTTTTTACCAGGTATTCCACCTGTTCGGTAAGTTCCCGCCTGACCCGCTGTTTACGCACCTCCAGCAGTTTTCCGCTTTCTTCAAGATATTGTCTGTGTTCCTGAAGCGCCAACCATAGTTCATTTACACCCTCGCCATTTATTGAAACAGTTGACAGCACCGGCGGTCGCCAGGGTTTTTCACCGTTCATATCAAGCATCATGTTGATCTCTGTGGCGGAGCGATCGGAGCCGGGCAGATCTGCCTTGTTGATTACAAAAACATCTGCTATTTCCATAATACCCGCCTTGATAGTCTGCACACTGTCTCCTCCGGCAGGGGTGAGCATAACAACGGTTGAATCCGCTGTTTTTACTATATCGACTTCAGATTGTCCCACACCGACAGTTTCAACAATAATAATATCTTTTCCAAAAGCATCAAGGACCTGGATCGCCTCTCTCGTCGAACGTGACAGACCTCCAAGGCTGCCCCTGGTTCCCATGCTGCGAATAAACACAGCGGAATCGAGAGCATGATCCTGCATGCGAATCCTGTCGCCCAGTATAGCCCCGCCACTGAAAGGGCTGGTTGGATCTACCGCAATGATCCCGGCCGTAAGCCCATCTGAACGTATCTGCTGCAGCAGTCGATCAACCAAAGAACTTTTACCGGCCCCGGGAGCTCCGGTTATTCCAACAATAAAAGCATTGCCGGTATGCGGGTATATTTCTTTTAAAAGCGATCTTTTCTGATCGTCTTCGTTTTCAACAATGGTTATCAGCCGGGCCGCTGCCCGCCTGTTACCATTTAATAAATCTTTCACCAACTGGTGCATTAAAACACCCCGTATTGCCATGAGAGAGCTAATCTCATGTTTATAATTAAGCATAAAACTTATTCATGGTGTAACCTTCTACTTTTTAATATTCTATCCCCTGACAGCAATCGGCGCCTTCTTCGTAATGATGTTTGATGGCCAAAATTTCGCTTACCATATCAGCTGCTTTTACCAGTTCCTGTGGCGCGCCTCTTCCCGTAAGTATTACTGTTACTTCGGCCGGTTTCTTCTTCAACAAATCCAGAAGTTCGTCCACTGTAATCAGGCCGTAATCAACAGCAACATTAATTTCGTCCAGGACAACCATATCATAATTGCCCTCAAGCAATGCCTCTTCAGCTTTCTTGAAACCGTCACGGGCCAGTTCAACATCAATGGGATCAGGTTTATCACGGTTTACAAAGCAATCCCTACCTGCACGAACCACAGTTAAGTTGGGCATCTTGGCTGTTGCCAGGAATTCACCATAATCTCGACCTTTCATAAAATGAATCATGTAAACCTTAAAACCATGCCCCAGCGCCCTGACCGCCTGACCGACCGCTGCAGTTGTTTTTCCCTTGCCATCGCCCGTAAAAACCATGATCAGGCCCGGCTTTTTCTCTGCCATAGCAACTTTACTCCTTCCACTAATCTAAAATGATCCAGTAGTATTATTTTTTATATTTCTATTAACCAGCATAATATTATTTGTCTTCTATCGATCAGGATAATAGATGGCGCGATATAACCAGACGCTGCACTTCACTTGTCCCTTCGTAAATCTGGGTTATTTTTGCATCACGCATGTATCTTTCAACTGGGTAGTCGCGGGTGTAACCATAACCGCCGAAAATCTGTACAGCATTTGTGGTTATCTCCATTGCTGCTTCGGCTGCAAAAAGTTTGGCCATTGCTGAAGCTTTTCCATAAGGCAGCCCTTCACTCTCAAGGTAGGCCGCCTGGTAGGTTAACAGGCGTGCCGCTTCAATTTTAGTGCCCATATCAGCCAGCATAAATGAAACAGCCTGAAAATTTGAGATTGGCTGACCAAACTGTTCACGGCTCTTCGCATAGTTAATAGCTTCTTCCATGGCGCCCTGGGCAATGCCTACTGCCTGGGCGGCAATGCCATTACGCCCGCCGTCGAGTGTGCTCATTGCAATTTTGAAACCTTCTCCTTCGCTGCCCAGCAGGTTTTCTTTCGGCACCCTGCAGTTGTCAAAGATTAACTCAAGCGTGGGCGAAGAACGCAGCCCCATTTTTCTTTCCTTTTTGCCACAGGAAAAACCGGGTGTATCAGAATCTAAAATAAAAGCGCTGATACCCCTGGCCTTCTTTTCTTTGTCTGTAACAGCGAATATAATATAAACTTCCGCTTCTCCGCCATTGGTAATAAAGATCTTGTTTCCGTTTAGAATATAGCTGTCACCGTCGAGCACTGCAGATGTTCGCTGCGCAGCAGCATCCGTGCCGGCTGTTGCCTCAGTAAGTCCAAAAGCGCCCAGCTTATCGCCAAGGCACAGCGGCTCAAGATACTTCTTCTTTTGTTCCTCGCTGCCGTATTTATAAAGCGGCCAGCCTGCCAGAGATGTGTGCGCAGAAAGAGTTGTTCCTGCTGAAGCATCAACACGTGAAAGCTCTTCAACAGCTATAACATAATTTATAAAATCGCATCCGCCACCGCCATACTCTTCGGGAAAGGGAATGCCGGTTAAACCAAGCTTGCCCATTTTATCGAAAATAGCCCGCGAAAACTCTTCACGGTCATCGCGTTCTTCCGCCCCTGGTCGGAGCTCTTTTTCAGCAAAATCACGGACCATCTGACGTGTCATTTCCTGTTCTTCGGTCAACACAAATTTCATTTATTCATCCTCCTGAATTATGTTTGAATTCATCTATTCTTTCAGCATTTCCCTCGCTACAACAATCCGCTGGATCTGATTAGACCCTTCATAGATCTGGGTTGCTTTTGCATCACAAAAGTACTGTGAAAGATTATTGTCAAAACCGCATAAATCAATGCATTTTATCGCCGCATCCATCGCCAGGTCGGTCGCACAGATTTTTGCCATCGATGCCTCCTTGGAACAGCGTTTTCCTTCTTCTTTTAATAATGCCGCCCTGTATGTGAGCAGTTTTGCAGCCTCCAGGCGGGTAGCAAGATTGGCCAGAATGAAAGCGCTCTGCTGCCCTGTTTTTATTCCTCTTTTCTCTTTTTCCCTGTAGCAGTTAGTTGTATAGTCAATCGAGGCGCGGGCCAAACCGAGTCCCTGGGCAGCAATGCCGATTCTGCCGCCATCAAGCAGAGACATGGCTATTTTAAAACCTTCCCCTTCCGCACCGAGCCTGTTCGATAAAGGAACAAAAAGATTTTCCATCCTCAGTTCAGTCGTGCTTGAAAGTTTTAAACCCATCTTTTTTTCTGGTTTACCGGCAATTAAGCCTGCTGATTTTTTTTCAACAAGAAATGCGGTAATGCCTCTGCTGCCGGCTTCTTTGTCATCTCTGGCAAAAACGGTATATATGTCCGCCTCTCCCCCACTGGTTATAAATAGCTTGCAGCCATTAATTCTATATCCGCCTTCGACCGCAGCCGCCCTGGTCATAAGGGCAGCGGCGTCAGAACCGGCCCCAGCCTCGGTAAGGGCAAATGCGCCGAGTAATTTTCCTGAAGCCAGACCGTTTAGATATTTTTCTTTCTGTTCGTGATTTCCATAATATAGCAGTGGAAAACTGCCCACCGACGTATGAACTGCCATAATTACACCGGTTGAGGCACATACCCGTGAAATTTCTTCAATCAGCAGTATATAGGTAAGAAAATCTTCGCCCTGCCCCCCAAATTCTACAGGTATAGGCAGACCCATATAACCGCGTTTACCGGCTTTAAGCAGGTTTTTGCGTGGGAACTGATCATTTCCATTCATTTCCTCTTCCGCAAAATGGCGGAACTCTTTTTGTTTTTCCAGGTGATGTGCAGATAAAACCAGTTTCAAAACTATTACTCTCCATTCAGTCTGGGCTGACTGCTTAAATCTTGGCAGATCGGTTTTCTTGCAAGACTCGCTTCATCAACCAGGCGGACAGTTTTACATATTTAGGCCTGATCATACTTTAACTATTGTAGCCTCTCCCTGGGCAGCGCCGCTGCAGATCGTCGCAAGGCCGTATCCGCCTCCACGACGCCTGAGCTCTGCAATCAAAGTGATCAATATTCGCGCACCGCTTGCCCCGATAGGGTGTCCAAGAGCAACGGCTCCACCATTTACATTAACCAGATTCTCATCCCAGGCGCCAAGCTTTATACAGGTTAGAGCTACAGCGGCAAAAGCTTCGTTAACCTCAATTAATTTCATATCTTTCGCTGTTAAACCGGCCCTGGCTAAAGCTTTTACGGCGGCTTCATAAGGAACGGTTGCAATATACCGCGGTTCGAGCGATACTGAGGCATGAGCAATTATTTCTGCCAGCGGTTCCCGGCCAAGTTCTTTGGCTTTTTCCTTTGATGAAACAACCAGCGCAGCTGCACCGTCACTGATAGCCGGGGCGTTGCCTGCAGTAACTAAGCCTTCTTTTTCAAAGGCCGGAGGCAGCTTAGCCAGCCTTTCAATAGTTGAATCACGGCGGGGCAGTTCATCTGTATCAACATAAAGCGGATCACTTCTGCGCTGAGGCACTTCTACCGGAGTGATCTCATCTTTAAAATAACCCCTGTCGATTGCTTCAACAGCAAGCCGGTGACTGCGCAGGGCAAACCGATCCATATCAGATCTTGTAATACCATGCTCAGCCGGTACAGCGCTGCCGTGTACTCCCATGTGCACATTATGAAACGGGCACCAGAGACCATCATGCACCATTCCGTCAATGAGGGCCGAATCACCCATCCTGAAACCTGTCCTCGCCTTCGGCATGAAATATGGAACGGCGCTCATATTTTCCATGCCTCCGCCAACTATTAACTCAGCTTCGCCGGCTCTGATCATCATAGCGGCCATGTTTACCGCTCTTAAACCTGATGCGCAAACCTTGTTAATTGTCTCCGATGGCACACTGTAAGGTAACCCGGCCCTTACTGCTGCTTGTCTTGATGGAATTTGACCGGCCCCGGCCTGAACCACCATGCCAAGAATAACATTGTCTACATCTTCACCTGAAACCCCGGCACGTTTCAGTGCTTCCCTGACTGCAACAGCACCGAGTTCAACTGCCGGTATTTCATGAAGAGCTCCCAGGAAGCGCCCGAAGGGCGTTCTGGCATAACCGAGTATGACAGTAGATCCCATAAGCCACCTCATCTGTTCTGATTTATGCAAACGGTGCTAAAGTGATATATTCAGCGCTCCCTCGTTACATCCATCTGCTGCCGGAATCGCTAAAGAAGTTTATAATGCCCTGTGAGCAATGTCTTTACGATAGTAGCAACCTTCAAATTCAATTTGTTCAGCTGCCTTGTAAGCGCGATTTACAGCCTTTTTTAGATCTCTGTCCCAGGCGGTTACACCCAGAACCCGCCCTCCCGCGGTAACCAGGTGCCTTTCTTTTATTGCTGTTCCGGCATGGAAAACAGCTATTCTGCCTTTTCCATTCTCTTCAGCTTTATCGATGCCATGTATAGGTAACCCTTTCTCATAACTTCCTGGATAACCTTTAGAGGCAAGAACAACGCAAACCGCCGGATTGCTGGTCCACTCTACATCATTTCCACTCAAATCACCTTCTGCCGCTTTTAGTAGCAAAGGTAAAAGGTCAGTTTTTAGCCGGGGTATGATCGCCTGTGTTTCAGGATCGCCGAAACGAACATTAAACTCAAGAACATTTAAATCTTCATCTGAAACCATCAGCCCGGCGTAAATAACACCGCGAAAATCAATGCCTTCATCCTTAAAACCTTTTAGCAATGGTTTGAATACCGCTTCTTCTGTTTTACGTGCCAGTTCATCTGAGTAAACAGGAGCAGGCGAATAGGCGCCCATACCTCCCGTATTAGCTCCTTTATCTCCTTCTCCTACAGCCTTGTGGTCCTGGGCTGACGGGAGTGGAATTAATCTTTTTCCGTCACATAAAGCCAGGACAGATACTTCTTCCCCACTTAAACACTGCTCGATAACAACCCTGTCCCCGGCATTACCAAAAGTTTTTTCCACCATGATATCGTAAAGAGCCTGCTCAGCTTCAGCTGGTCCTGCTGCCACGGTAACGCCCTTGCCTGCCGCAAGACCGTCAGCTTTAATTACAACAGCACCGCCATAAAATCGGCCGAGATGATAGCGGGCTTCATCAAAATCATCAAACACGGCAAACTCGGCAGTGGGTATACCCCACTTTTTCATTTTACGCTTTGACCATACTTTGCTGCCTTCAAGCAGTGCTCCGGAATGGCCGGGGCCAAAAACCTTTAAACCGGCTTCACGGAAACTATCAGCCAACCCCAAAACCAAAGGCGCCTCAGGCCCTACTACTGTCAGATCAATTGTATTCTCTAAGGCCCAGTTTTTCAGCCCCTCGATATCGTCAGCCGCCAATTCAACCAATTCAGCCACTTCTGCAATACCGGGATTACCCGGCGCACAGTAAAGTTTGTCTAAAAGCGAACTCTGAGCCAGTTTCCAGGCCAGGGTATGTTCCCGGCCGCCTCCACCGACTAGCAGTACTTTCAAATTTACCGCCTCCAATTTCCTCAGTTCTAAATCGCTAATGTTTAAAATACCGGCGGCCTGTTAATACCATGGCCATGTTGTAATGATTGCACACTTCGATTGACTCGTTATCTTTTAGTGAACCACCCGGCTGGACTATCGCGCTTATACCGGCTTTTGCCGCTTCCTCAACCGTATCGGGGAAGGGGAAAAAAGCATCAGAACCAAGGACAGCAGCCGAAGCTTTTGGTCCGGCCTGACTTAAAGCAATACGGGCTGCGCCGATCCGGCTCATTTGTCCGGCTCCCACGCCTACAGACTGTTCACCTTTGGCCAGAACTATTGCATTTGATCTTACATGTTTGACCACGGTCTGGGCAAAGTTTAGATCGCGCCATTCATCAAGCGTAGGCTTCCTTTTCGTTACAACTTTGCCCTGGCTGACATCAACAGTTTCCCGATCAATGCTTTGGATAAGGAAACCACCTGTAACCTTCTTCAGGTCAAAACTGTGATTTGGCTTAATTATCCCAGGCATTAAAAGCAGACGCACATCCTTCTTGGCTGAAAATATTTTCAGGGCATCCTCGGTAAAATGCGGAGCGGCAACAACCTCTAAAAAGATTTTGACCATTTCAACTGCCGTATCTTTGTCTACCGGCCGATTCAGGGCAAGCACACCGCCGAATATTGAGACAGGATCTGCTTCAAAAGCAAGCCTGTATGCATCTGCCGGTGTTAAAGCCGAAGCAACGCCACAGGGGTTGGCATGTTTTACTGCAACTGCAGTTGGCTTGGCAAATTCCGTCACCAGCTCCCAGGCAGCATTTAAATCATTTAAATTATTAAAAGAAAGTTCTCTGCCCTGCAGTTGCTCTGCCGCAGCCAAGCCGACCGGCTTCCCCGGACTTTTGTAAAATGCGGCGCTTTGCTGCGGATTTTCACCATATCTCAGATCTTCCTGCTTATGCATGGGCAAACTCAGTTTTTGTGGATATAATTCTCTTTTCAGATCGGGCAAATTATTAAAGTATGAAGAAATTATGGCATCATAAGATGCAGTATGTGCAAAAGCCTCTGCGGCAAGGTTACGGCGGGTATGAATACTTATTTCACCCTTACTTTTCAGTTCTTCCACAATTTTATCATAGTGATCGGGATTAACCACAACAGCAACGTGAGCATGGTTTTTTGCCGCCGCCCTGACCATGGTCGGTCCGCCGATATCGATATTTTCAACTGCCTCGGGTAATGTGACATCTTCGCGGGATATCGTTTCTTCAAAAGGATACAGGTTAACCACAACAAGTTCGATCGGGATAATTCCGCGTTTGTCAAGTTCTTCAACCTGCTCTTTCAGGTCAAGGCGGGCGAGGATGGCCCCATGAAGATAAGGATGAAGTGTTTTGACCCTTCCCCCCAGAATCTCGGAAAAACCGGTTACATCAGCAGCCTCTGTAACGGGAAGAACTGCTTCTTTCAAAACCCTGGCCGTGCCTCCGGTTGAAACTATCTCATATTCAAGAGCAATCAGTTCACGGGCAAGCTTTACGATGCCTCGTTTATCGGATACTGAAATAAGAGCCCTGCGGATTTTAGTCAACTATAAAACACCTTCTTCCTTCAACTTTTAGCTTGTCACGGCAGAACAGGTCTATCGCCGTAGGGTAAATTCTGTGTTCGGAAGCATGAATCCGCTGATGCAGAGTGCTCAATGTATCCTGCTGAATTACCGGCACGGTTTCCTGCAAAATTACCGGACCGCTGTCGAGTCCTTCGTCGACAAAATGAACTGTGCATCCTGTAACTTTTGCTCCATAATTTAAGGCCTGCTCAACCCCGTCTTTACCGGGGAATGCAGGCAATATGGATGGGTGAATATTCATAATTTGCATCGGAAATGACTTGATAAACAGGGGCGACAATAGGCGCATAAAACCAGCCAGAACTACGAGATCAGCCTGCAGAGCCTTTATTTCTTCTATCACAGCCCGGTCATAATCCAACCGGTCGGCATAACCTTTCGGATCAAGAAAAAGCGCATTTATTTTGCGCTTCCTGGCTCGTTCAAGAGCCGGTGCATTAGGGTTATCACTGATCACCATAACAACCCGGCCGGCCACTTCACCTCTTTCAACAGCCTTAAGAATTGCTTCCAGGTTTGATCCCTGCCCGGAAGCGAGTACGACTATACGCTTCATCTAATGGCTCCTCCCGGTTGTCTTCTATGTCACTTTATTAATTCTACCCGACCCGTAATAAATCCTTGTGCTATAAAATATTCACCTCATTTTTCCCTTTACGAACAGTTCCTATCCTGCTGGCTTTGGTTCCGCTATTATTGAGGTAGGTAATCAGGTCTTCAGATTCAGCTTCTGAAATAATCATGACATAACCGATGCCCATGTTAAAAACCCTAAACATCTCATCAATATTTACAGGGCCAAGTTCTTGAATCACTTTAAAGATAGAAGGCACAGACCATGTTGATGAATCAATTTCAACGGCAAGCCCGTCCGGAAGTATTCTTGGCAGATTGCCCGGCATGCCCCCACCTGTGATATGAGCCATACCCTTAATATTAAATTTTTTTAACGCACCCAGCACAGGTTTTACGTAAATCTTTGTCGGTTTTAAGAGCTCTTCAGCCACAGTTACGCCGAATGCCGACTGAAATTCGGTCATGACCAGGCCGGCTTCTTCAAGCAAAACCTTACGCGCAAGCGATAAACCGTTACTGTGAATACCTGTCGAAGCCAGACCGATTACAGCATCATCTATCCTGACAGCCGCACCGTCAATAATTGACTTTTTATCGACCATACCTACTGCAAAACCGGCAATATCGTACTCTCCCGGTGGATAAAAACCGGGCATTTCAGCCATCTCTCCACCCAGCAGTGCGCAGCCCGCCTGGCGGCAGCCTTCAGCTACCCCTGCAAGCACCGATTCAACCTGGGCAGGTTCCAGCTTTCCTACTGCAAGATAATCAAGGAAAAATAAAGGCTCAGCGCCCTGCACCAGGATATCATTAACACACATGGCTACACAGTCTATTCCAACGGTGTCGTGTTTACCTACAGCAAAAGCAATCTTTAATTTCGTGCCCACGCCGTCGCAACCGGCAACAAGAACCGGTTCCTTCATGCTGCTGAATTTTGGAGCAAAGAGGCCTCCGAAACCACCCAGGCCCTGCAATACCTCCGGTCTGAAGGTCGAGCGAGCCAGCCCCTTAATTCTCTCTACAGCTTCTTCACCGGCGTCAATGTTAACCCCGGCTGTGCGATAATCAAGACCATCACCCATTGACAACACCCCTTTCGGGTCTAAAAAACCCGGCGCTTAATATAAGCGCCGGGTCGCTTTTTAGAAGAAGAGCGGCGCAAATACCAGTGCGACGATGCTCATCAGCTTGATCAGGATGTTCAGGGAGGGCCCGGCCGTATCCTTGAAAGGATCTCCGACCGTGTCACCGACAACTGCCGCCTTGTGCGGATCGCTGCCTTTCCCGCCGTGATGTCCTGCTTCGATATATTTCTTGGCGTTATCCCAGGCACCACCGGCATTTGCCATATTAATTGCCTGTAAAACCCCTGTTACCAGCGCGCCTGCCAATAACCCGCCTAAGGCTTCTTTCCCGAGGAAGGGAATCAAGCCTACAGCCAGTGGAACAATAACAGCCATCAGTCCGGGAACAACCATTTCCTTCAGGGCCGCTTTTGTGCTGATATCAACACAGCGGGCGTATTCAGGTTTTGCCTTTCCTTCCATTAAACCGGGAATTTCTTTGAACTGGCGGCGAATCTCCTCAATAAGGGAAAAGGCGGCATTGCCAACAGCTTCCATTGTTCTTGATGTAAAGAAGTAGGTAAGCATACCGCCAATCAGTAATCCGGCAATAACCCGGGGACTGGTAATATCAATTACACTTAACTCTGCTACCTGGGCATATGCCGTAAAAAGTGCAAGAGCAGTAAGGGCTGCCGAACCAATGGCAAAACCTTTACCGATCGCTGCCGTAGTGTTGCCCAGAGAATCGAGCTGGTCAGTAATCTTGCGCACTTCAGGTTCAAGCTCAGCCATTTCAGCAATACCGCCGGCATTGTCTGCTACCGGACCGTAAGCATCAACGGCTACAGTCATGCCAACAGTTGAAAGCATACCAACAGCAGAAATGGCAATACCATAAATACCGGCAACCTCGTAAGAAACAAGTATTGCTGCAACAATAGTAAGAATGGGGAAAACGGTACTTTTCATTCCAACAGCAAGTCCACTGATAATGTTTGTGGCCGGACCTGTCAGTGAAGCGTGAGCAATATCCTGTACCGGTTTATAGTGATCAGAAGTATAATATTCTGTAACCCTGCCGATGATTACTCCGGCCAGCAGTCCGGCGACAACGGCAAAGAAAGGCCCAAAATCAGTGAAAACACCCTGGGCAATAAAAGAACGAACTATGAAAAATGCCACCACCAGAACTACCAGGGCGCTGATCCAGATCCCTCTTTCCAGAACTGCGCCAAGCCTTGAGCCTTCCTTCGCTTTAACAAAGAAATAAGCAAAAATAGAGGCCAGAATTCCTACAGAAGCTACCAGCATAGGCAGCAAAGTTCCGCCAATCCCGTATAAAACTACGCCGAGAGTCATGGTGGCAATCATCGAGCCAACATATGATTCAAAGAGGTCGGCGCCCATGCCGGCAACATCACCGACATTATCGCCAACGTTATCGGCAATAACCCCGGCATTGCGCGGATCATCTTCGGGAATACCGGCTTCAACTTTGCCTACCAAATCTGCTCCCACATCTGCTGCCTTAGTATAAATACCTCCGCCAACACGGGCAAACAGCGCAATTGAGCTGGCGCCCAAAGCGTAACCGTTTATAATTGCCGGATCACGGATAAACAGGTACAGTGAGCCGAGACCGAAAAGGCCAAGGCCGGCTACCATCATACCCATGATAGTCCCACTCGAAAAAGCGATCGAAAGAGCCGGGTTAATCCCCGAACGGGCGGCATGGGCTGTGCGTACATTTGCCATGGTAGCCACAGTCATTCCCACATAACCGGCAGTTGCTGAAAAGAGAGCGCCTACAACAAAACTAACCGCTGTCAGCGCATTAATTACCAGGGCTAATACTACTGTTAACACCACTACAAAAATAGCCAGGTAAGTATATTCGCGCTTCATGAAAGCCATCGCCCCTTCATGAATAGCAGCGGCAATCTCTTTCATGCGATCATTTCCCGCATCGGCTTTGCTCAGCTTAAACCAAAGTATTAGGGCAAAAACAAGAGCAGCCAGAGCAGAAACCGGTGCGGCGTACATTAATAGATCCATATCTTTCTACCTCCTGAATATAATTTCTGTTATTGTTTTTAACTGCTTCGGCACAATATCATGGCTGAGAAAATCAGCCTGAGCATTTACTATTATTTTTTAAATCCTGAATTATGAACCTATCTAACCGGGTAATCTCCCGTAAAGCAGCCCTTGCAGAGGTCATCTGTCGGCAGCCCCACAGCTTCAACCACTTCATCCATGCTCAGGTATCCGACTGAATCCGCTCCTATGCGGGCTGGAATATCATCAGCAGATTTCCCGTAAGCAAGCAGATCATGAGGATCCGGAATATCTATACCATAAAAACATGAACCGGTTACCGGCGGAGAACTGATTCGTAAATGCACCTCGGCTGCTCCCGCCCGTCGCATGATCTTGATCAGCTTCAAACTGGTTGTGCCGCGAACAATTGAATCATCGACCAGAACAACACGCTTACCTTCAACAATTTTTTGCACGGCATTTAACTTCAGGTCGACCCCTTCTTCACGCATCTTCTGAGTCGGTTTGATAAATGTGCGGCCGATGTAGCGATTTTTAACCAGCGCCATTTCGTAAGGCAGGCCTGCCTCCTCGGCAAAACCGGAAGCGGCGGCAATACTTGAATCAGGCACACCTGATACAATATCTGCCTCAACCGGGTGCTGGCGGGCAAGACGTCGGCCAAGTTCACGCCTGACCAAATGCACATTCTGACCCTGCAGGTTACTGTCAGGACGGGCAAAATAAATATATTCAAAAACACAGAGATTGGAGCAGGCCGGATCAATCACCTGGATGCTCCTCTGGCCATTTTCATCCAGAATAACCATTTCACCCGGTAACAAATCACGGACGAAAGTTGCGCCAATTGTATCGAAAGCACATGTTTCCGAAGCCAGGTAATACCCGCCGCCTTCAAGAGAGGCAAGTGACAAAGGTCTGAAACCCTGTCCGTCACGTAATCCTATTACCTTATGCCCGTCAGATATAACAAAAGCATAAGCTCCCCTTAAGCGTGGCGCTACCTCGGCCAGGGCATCTTCAAGACAACTACTGCCCTGCCTGGCAATCATGTGAGCAAGAAGTTCACTGTCGGTATCAGTCTGAAATATGGCGCCCTGCTCCTCCAGCTCTTCGTGCAATTCTCCGGCATTTAAAAGATGTCCGTTATGAGCAATAGTCAGCTCACCATGCCGGTACTTAAGCTTAAGCGGCTGGTTATTCTCAGGGTTGCGCCCTTCCTGACCATACGAATAGCGCACATGACCAACAGCCAGCTTACAGACAATCCCTTTTAAATCGGCGCTGTCCGGAAACACTTCTGAAACCAGTCCCAGGCCGCGTTTAAGCCATATTTTACGACCATCACCGGGTCCTGCGGCAATGCCGGCGCTCTCCTGGCCGCGGTGCTGAAGAGCATATAAAGCAAAACAGGTCAGAAAAGCCAGCGGCTGATCTTCAGCATAGCCACCACATACTCCACAGGCATCATGTAGTTTTCCGACTGCAGGATCGGCTACTCCATAATACATGTAAAAACCTCCTTGTAAGCCTTGCTCATTTCAGAAAGAGTTAACTTTATAATTATATCATCGCCTGAATTGATTATCAAAGCTTGGCCGCCTGTTTTGCCCAATTTTTGCAGTGGTAATGCAGCCTCACTACAAAGATTTTCAACTTCACCATAAAGATTCGCCGAAACCGAAAGCAAAACCCTTGAGGGCCCTTCGCCGAAAAGCTCATTGACGGGATCTTTCTGCAGTTCCAGTTCAATTTCAGCCCCATAATTACCGGGCATGCAGCATTCAGCGAGAGCTACTGCCAATCCGCCGTCGGAAAGATCATGCGCCGAATTTATCAGGTTCTCACTGATTAGACGGCGCAGCATAACCTGGAGGCGTTTTTCAAACAGTAAATCAATATTAGCAGGTTTTCCGGCTGTTTTACTATGCATGGTTTTTAAGTACTGGCTGCCACCTAAGGATATTTGATCTGAACCAAGAAGGCAGATAATATCTTCTTCGCTGCTGAAGAAAGCTGCTCCCTGCTTTTTGTAGTCTTCAAGCAGCCCGACAGCCCCAACCACCGGAGTTGGATATATTGCTTCACCTTCCACCTCATTATAGAAGCTTACATTACCGCCCACAACAGGCGCTTCCAATACCCGGCAGGCCTCGGCCATTCCTTCCACGCATCGACGAAACTGCCAGAAAATACCAGGTTTTTCAGGGTTTCCGAAATTAAGGCAATCGGTTATGCCAACAGGCTCGGCTCCTGTACAGCTTAAATTGCGGGTAGCTTCGGCTACTGCAAGCATACCCCCCAGATATGGATCAAGGTAACAATACCTGCCGTTACCGTCTACAGTCATCGCCAATCCTTTTCCCGTCTCCCTGAGCCTGATTACAGCTGAATCACCCCCGGGACCCTGCACAGTACATGTTCGCACCATGTAATCATAGCGCCTCCAGACCCATTCTTTCGAAGCAATATCCGGGGCTGAAAGCAGCTTTAACAGTATATCGCCATAATCATCTGAAACCAAAAGCGATGAAGGATCAAAGCGGGACAACCTTGCATAATATTCCGGTTCTTTCGCTTCCGGTTCGTAGAGGGGAGAACCGCCGGCAACACTGGCCGCAGGGACTCTTACAACCTCTTCACCACGATACTTGGCCACAACCATTCCATCACCTGTTACTCTTCCCAAAACCGCCGGTTTAAGCTCCCAGCGTTTAAATACCTCTTCTACCGCTTCAAGCTTATCAGGTTCAACAATAAGCAGCATCCGTTCCTGTGATTCAGAAGTAAGAATTTCAAAGGGATGCATCCCTTCCTCACGCAGCGGCACCTTTTCTAAGTCGATTTCCACGCCGGAACCGGCACGTGAAGCAGTTTCTGTCAAAGCACAGGTAAGACCGGCCCCGCCCAGATCCTGAACTCCTGCTACCAGGTTTTTTTCTATTGTTTCAAGGGTAGCTTCAAGTAAGAGTTTCCCCATAAATGGATCGCCCACCTGCACGGCAGGACGTCTCTCCTCTGAAGCTTCCGAAAGTTCTTCAGAAGCAAATGTAACCCCGTGGATACCATCACGGCCTGTGCGGGCTCCAACCAGCAAGAGCAGGTTGCCTTCTCCGCTAGCCTTGCCGAGCACCAGGCGCTCAAGCGGCATCACCCCTACACACATGGCATTAACCAGGGGGTTACCCTGGTAACACGGCTCGAAATATATCTCACCGGCCACGGTGGGTATACCGACACAGTTACCATAACCGCCTATACCCGCAACTACCCCGTCAAAAAGATAACGACCGCGGGCATCTTCAAGATTTCCGAATCGCAAAGAGTTTAAAAAGGCTACCGGCCTTGCGCCCATGGTAAAGATATCCCTTAAGATTCCTCCCACCCCGGTTGCCGCGCCCTGGTATGGTTCAACTGCCGACGGGTGGTTATGGCTTTCAATTTTAAATACAGCAGCCCAACCGTCACCGATATCGACAACACCGGCGTTTTCACCCGGCCCCTGGACCACACGTGGTCCGTCAGTCGGGAAAAGGCGTAAAGAAGAGCGGGAATGCTTGTAACTGCAGTGCTCCGACCACATCACGCTGTACATGTTAAGTTCAACCAGGTTTGGTTCACGACCCATCTGGTTTACTATCTTTTCATATTCGCTGTCAGTAAGACCAAGCTGCCTCCAGCTATTTTCAGTCACCGGCACCCACCCCCTTTTTTCCGAAGTAATTAATTACTGATTTGAAGATTACCAGGCCGTCTTCTGAACCCAGAATTCTTTCACCAGCCCTTTCGGGATGAGGCATTAAACCGGCTACATTACCTGATTTGTTGCATACCCCGGCAATATTATTGATTGAGCCGTTAGGATTAGCTTCATCTGTAACCTCTCCACTGCTGTTAACGTAACGAAATAAGACCTGTCCATTATCTTCAATTTCCTGTAATTTTTCCGGCGGCACATAATAACTGCCGTCACCATGGGCAATAGGAATTTTTAAAATATCACTGCGGGTTGCAGTAAATGTAAAGGGGGTTGAATTATTTTCAACGCGCAGGTAAACCTGGCCACAGCGAAACTGGAGATGCCTGTTCCTGATCAATGCGCCCGGAAGCAGTCCTGCTTCAGTCAGCACCTGGAAACCATTACAAATGCCCAGCACCAAACCGCCTGATTGGGCAAATTCGGTCACAGCGGGCATTATTCGGCTAAAGCGCGCAATTGCCCCCGAGCGCAGGTAATCTCCGTAAGAAAAACCTCCCGGAATAATCACCAGATCAGCATCGCCAATCGAATCTGTATCATGACGGATATATTCCACCGGTTCATTTAAAATATCCTGCACAAGATGATACGCATCAAGATCACAGTTTGAACCGGGAAAAACAATTACTGCAAATTTCATACCCCGGCCTCCTGTATACTATAACTGAAGTCTTCAATAACAGGGTTGCTCAGCAAGCGCCGCGACATCTCTTCAACCTGGGCCGAAGCCTTATCCCTGTCTGCAGCCTCAAGAACCAATTCTAAATATTTACCTACCCTGACCCGTTTTACATTCTCATAGCCCATGGTCGTAAGAGAACTTTCAACCGCAACACCCTGAGGGTCTAAAACAGCTTGCTTCAGGGTTACCTCAACTTTTGCCAGCCACTTCAAGCTTATTCGCTCCCTTCAAGACGGCGAAGCACTTCGCGATATGCTTCAATTACACCACCAAGATCACGGCGGAAACGATCCTTGTCGAGTTTTTCACCACTGCTGCTGTCCCAGAAACGACAGGTATCTGGCGAGATTTCGTCCCCAAGAATTACCCTTCCCTGATGACGACCAAACTCAAGTTTGAAATCAACAAGGGTTATTCCCTTATCTTTAAGGTATGCAGTTAAGATATCGTTAATTTTCAGAGCTGACGCCTCGATTGTCGCCATTTCTTCAGCTTTCGCCAGATCCATTGCATAAATATGGTAGTGATTGATCATCGGGTCATGCAGTTCGTCATCTTTAAGCGAAAACTCAATCACCGTTTTATTAAGGGCCTCACCCTCCGGAAGACCCAACCGTTTTGACATACTGCCTGCTGCGATATTACGCACAATAACTTCAACCGGTATAATCTCGAGAGACTTAACCAGCATTTCCCTTTCACTGACTGTTTTAACGTAGTGGGTTTCTACTCCTTCAGTCTCCAGAAGACCGAAAAATATCGCCGAGAGACGATTGTTAAGGATCCCCTTGTCTTCAAGTTTGTCTTTTTTCACTCCGTCAAATGCGGTAGCATCATCCTTAAATTCAACCAGGAACTGCTGGGGATCATCAGTTTTAAAAACTTTTTTAGCCTTACCCTCATAGATCATCTTACCCTTTTCCATAATCTCACCTCGTTTAATTTTTTCTGATTCTTAAAAAATAATATTAGTTTAAGCTTTAAGAAATTCCCAATCTCTCAAAAATATAATCGACACGCTGCAGGTAGTAATCCGGATCAAAACACTTGCTCAACTTCTCCCTGCCCAGACGTTCAAGAACTCTCTCTTCTGCGGCTAAAACTTCTTCCAGCGATTTTCCCTTATCCCAGGCTGTCATAGCACAGCGCTGCACAAGATCATAAGCTTCTTCGCGCGATAATCCGCTTTCAACCAGTTCCAGCAATACTCTCTGGGAATAGATCAGACCGCCGGTCAGTTCAAGATTGCGGTTCATATGTTCCGGGTAAATATTCAACTCACCAACAACTCTGATCATTTGCTGCAGCATATGATCCAGGGCAATTGTACTATCGGGTAATATCACTCTCTCAACTGAAGAATGAGAAATATCGCGTTCATGCCAGAGAGCAACATTTTCCAGGGCTGCCGTAGCGTATCCGCGCAGCAGACGGGCCAGGCCGCAAACTTTTTCACACGTTACCGGATTCCTTTTATGAGGCATGGCCGATGACCCTTTTTGCCCCCTGTAAAAAGGCTCTTCAAGCTCTCTTGCTTCTGTTCGCTGCAGGCTGCGCACCTCAAGAGCAATTTTTTCAAGGGTCGCCCCGATCAGGGCCAGCACTGAGACAAATTCACCGTGACGATCACGCTGAAGCACCTGGGTTGAAACAGGAGCAGGCTGAAGGTTTAATTTGCCACAAACGTACTCTTCAATAAAGGGGTCTATATGGGCAAAGTTTCCCACAGCGCCGGAAAGCTTACCGACCCGTACGGCATCTGCTGCCCTTTCAAGTCTCTCAAGGTTGCGCCTGGTTTCGGCCAGCCATAACGCAAATTTTAAGCCAAGGCTGGTAGGTTCTGCATGCACACCGTGAGTACGGCCTACACAGGGGGTATACTTATGCTCAATAGCTTTATCTTTTAAAACTGATTCAAGCTTACCCAACCCTTCTTTCAATATAGCGGCTGCTTCACCAAGCATTACTGAAAGAGCCGTATCAACAATATCGTAGGAAGTCAGGCCATAATGGAAATAGCGGCTTTCTCCACCGAGTGATTCAGCAACACAGCGTGTAAAGGCAACCACATCATGCCTGGTTTCTGCCTCAAGCTCTTCAATTCTCTTTACATCAAATTTAGCGTTTGCAGCAATCAATTCTGCCGCTTCCCGTGGCACAATACCTAATTCAGCCCAGGCCTGCGATGCCAGGATTTCAACTTCCAAAAATTTCTGATAGCGGTTTTCCATGCTCCAAATTTTGCCCATTGCCGCCCCGGTATAGCGATCAATCATTGGTTATCACCGGCATCCGGACGTTTGCACTGAGCCAGTTTATCGCGAAGCTTGCAATCTTTCTCTTCAACCTTTGCTGCCAGGCTTTGCCTGTAACTTTTCAATTTCAGCTGTAATCTTTCATCATGAACAGCCAGGATCTGCACTGCTAAAAGTCCGGCATTATAGGCGCCGTTTATTGTCACCGTGGCAACGGGAATTCCCGGCGGCATCTGCACGATAGAATAGAGCGAATCGATACCATGCAAAGGCTCAATTGCAACCGGTACGCCTATAACAGGAATAAGAGTCATTGAAGCAATTACTCCCGGCAAATGGGCGGCTCCACCGGCCCCGGCAATAATAACCTTTAAACCTGCTTCCGCAGCGCCCCTGGCATAACGAGCCGTCTTCTCGGGATGGCGATGCGCACTTGAAACTACCATTTCATAACCAATGCCGAATTCTTCCAGGGCATCGGCGCACTTCTGCATTATTGGCAGATCCGAATCGCTACCCATCACAATTCCAACCAGAACCTCAGACATTTTTATCAACTCCTATTGTTAGCCGCCGCGGGGTATTCACCGTTATTGCCTGATTGAGAGAATACCCCGCAGCAGTTCTGCTTACTTATAGTTCGATCTTTTGTAATCCTAATTAACAATATTGCTTTACATCAATATTTACTTCAAGGTGCTGATTCTTTCTCCTACTTCCAGAAGAAGTGAATCAGCGAAATAGCCGCCAAAACATAGAGCAGCCAGTGAACCTCTTTGCCTTTTCCCGAAACAACTTTAACCAGGGGAAATGCAATAAAACCGAAGGCAATACCATCGGCAATGCTGTAAGCAAGAGGCATAAAGATAATGGTCATAAAAGCGGGAAATGCTTCGGTGAAATCTTCAAAATCGATCTTTGTTACTGCTCCGACCATCAGAACCCCGACAATTATCAGCGCCGGTGCGGTAGCCTCAGCCGGAACCAAACCGGCCAGCGGAGCCAGGAAAAGGGTCAGGAAGAACAGAATCCCTGTAACAATCGAAGTAAAGCCGGTCCGGCCACCTTCCGAAATACCGGCAGTCGATTCGATGTAAGTGGTAACAGTACTTGTTCCAAGCAGAGCTCCACCCATGGTTCCAATTGAATCGACCAGCATCGCCTTGTTCACTTTAGGCAGGCGGCCCTCCTCGTCAAGAAAACCTGCTCTTGCCCCGGTGCCGAGTAGTGTCCCCATAGTATCGAATACATCAACAAAAACAAAGGAGAATATTACAAAGAAAGGTATCGCCAGCGCGGCCCTGAGATCGAGCTGGAATAAAATCGGCGACAGACTGGCCGGCGGTCCAAAAATAGCGCCTAAACCTGTAGGCAGCGGTTGAAAGCCCATAATAAAACTAACGATTGTTGTGAGCAGAATACCGATTAAAATAGCGCCTCTTATTTTGCGGGCCATCAAAACTGCGATGATCAGGATTCCGATTAATGAAAGAATCGGTCCCTGGGTTGTTAAATCGCCAAGAGTTACCTGTGTAGCTTCAGAACCAACAATAATTCCGGCATTCTGAAGACCGATATAGGCAATAAATAGGCCGATACCTGCAGCAACAGCGCTCTTAAGACTGGTTGGCACGGCAGCATCAATATGTGAAATCGCCCCGGTAACTGAAAGAATAAAGAAAACAATCCCGGAAATAAAAACAGCGCCGAGAGCGGCCTGCCAGCCGAACTGCGCTGCAACCACGAATGCGAAAAAGGCATTTAAACCCATTCCGCTGGCCAGGGCAAAGGGATAGTTTGTTAGTAGCCCCATCAGAATTGTGGTAACACCTGCGGCGATAATAGTTGCGGTCATAACTGCGCCAAAATCCATACCGGCTGCACTGAGGATGAAGGGGTTAACAAAAATAATATAGGCCATAGTCATGAAAGTGGTAATACCCGCAGTCACTTCAGTTTTTACATTTGTATTGTGTTCTTCGAACTTAAAAATTTTCTCCATTTTATCCTCCTTGGTTAAAATCAGGAATAGTAATAAATTATGAAGCGCTTGGAATATCTGTCCGGTTTAACTGCGTTGTGAGTTTCACCTCCCGGAATAAAATTAAGCCCGGACAGATAGGTATCGAGCGAAACCTACCCGCCTGGGCTTTTATCCCTTCGGTGTGACACCCTGAAGCAATGAAGGCAGCAGTGGATGCCTGCGCCACTCGGACCAGCCTGCACGATGGTCCAGTATCTAGATACTGTTAACTCCATCTCTGCACGGAACCCTAGGCGCACTTTCCCTCGTTAAAATATTCTTTTAACGATTTAATGTATTTGGTTTTCTCCCTGAAACAAAGCTAAAAAAGCAAACTTAGATTAGCCGGCGCATTTATGTAATCTGCCGTTAATTTAAATCTCTCAATATTTTATTTTCGCCGCACCCTTAAAATTTTCCTTCCATAAAATAAAATATCTTTATAACTAAAAATATCCATAGCCTCCCTGGATATGATACCATAATATAAATAAATATGGAGGTGTCTTTGATGGAAGAGTACCTTAAAACAGTTGCAGGCATGATGGCCCTGGCAGCCAGAACAGCGCCAAAAGCGATCGGGAAGGATTTTATTGACATTAAAATCATAACCGGATCAGAAATTGCCCACCTTGCAGACGAAATGATCAAGTATGGCGAGGAAAGCAAAAAAACTAATTATGACCGTGACGGACTGAATGTGCGCAATTCGGAAGCTGTTTTCCTTCTTTCGCTGAAAGAACCTCTCTACCTGGGATTAAACTGCGGAGCATGCGGCTTTGAAACCTGCGCTGAAATGGATAAAAATCTTAAAAAAGGTCCTGAATTCAGCGGACCGCTGTGCACCTGGCGGGTTGTCGATCTTGGCATAGCTCTCGGGTCGGCAGTTAAAACAGCATCACTTTTCAATGCTGATAATCGAATTATGTACCGTATTGGAGTTGCCGCTTTGCGGGCAAAGTTGATTGATGGAGAACTGGCCATCGGAGTGCCGCTTTCCGCCACTGGGAAAAGCATCTACTTCGATCGTTAAAAAATAACTCAACTTAGTGTCAGATACCTATTTGAGTTATTCTTGAAATATTTTTTTAATTTCTGCTTGACAGCTATGTCAAGCTGTGTTAATGTTTTGAATCAAAGATAATACTCTTTGCCGATGACAGGAACTAGTAACCCGGATAGGGTCGACCAAGAGAGCCGGATGGAGGAAGCAAAGCTTCCAGAGCTGAAATTTCGGCGTCGATGCACCTGGTGAATGGGTCCTGGAGGTACCGGCTGAAAGCGGTAAAACGCAAGTAGACCCGGTCGGAACTTTCACCGTTAAAAGAAAGCAGGTCTGGAAAAGGATAGAAATCTTTTTTCGCATCTGACAAAGCGACCTGTGTAAACAGGTAACCAGGGTGGTACCGCGAATAACTCTCGTCCCCGGACGGGAGTTTTTTTATTTGTCAATTATATCTTTTTAAATTCAAAGGAGGTAACAAAATGAAAACACGCACGATCAATTTAAACCAGAAGGAAATGCCGCGTCAATGGTATAACATCCAGGCCGATCTGCCTAATCCGGTGCAGCCTTATTTACACCCGGGAACAGGAAAGCCGACAGTTCCAGATGATTGGGCCCCTTTATTTCCGATGACTCTCATTGAACAGGAATTCAGTACAGATCCCTGGATTGATATTCCCGATGAAGTTCTTGAAAAACTGTATATCTGGAGGCCGACCCCTCTTACCAGGGCTTATGGCCTTGAAAAACATCTTAAAACAACCGCTAAAATATATTTTAAAAATGAATCAGTAAGCCCGGCTGGAAGCCACAAACCTAATACGGCTGTAGCCCAGGTTTATTATAACAAGATCGCTGGAATTGAAAGAATGACCACGGAAACCGGTGCCGGACAGTGGGGCAGCGCCCTTAGTTTCGCCTGCGCTTTATTTAATATGCCCTTAAAAGTCTATATGGTCAGAATCAGCTTTGACCAGAAACCTTACCGCAAATTATTGATGAACACCTGGGGCGCAGAATGTGTGGCCAGCCCCAGCCCGGATACAAATTACGGGCGTAAACTGCTGGAAGAAATACCGGATACACCCGGAAGCCTCGGTATAGCAATCAGTGAAGCCGTAGAAGATGCTGTTACATCAAAAGTGAATACTAAATATTCACTTGGTAGTGTCTTGAATCATGTTATGCTGCACCAGACTATTATCGGGCTGGAAGCCCAGAAGCAAATGAAAGAGTTTGGCGATTACCCTGATGTGGTCATTGGTTGCGTCGGCGGCGGCAGTAATTTCGCCGGATTGTCTTTCCCCTTTGTCAGGGACAAGATCAACGGCAAGGATGTTACCGTGCTGGGGGTAGAACCTACAGCCTGCCCTACGATGACTCGTGCCCCATTTCTTTATGACTTCGGAGATGGCGCTGCTACTACTCCGTTAGTGCCAATGCATACACTGGGACACAATTTTATTCCTGCTCCCCTGCATGCCGGCGGGCTCAGGTACCACGGCTTAGCTCCGCTGGTCAGTCAGCTAATTCTGGATAAACTGGTTGAACCGAGAGCATACCACCAGCTTAAATCTTACGAAGCCGGTTTGATCTTTGCACGCAGTGAAGGAATCATTTGCGCTCCTGAAACCAACCACGCTATTGCTGCCGT
>JAABTH010000032.1 GCA_011389985.1 Bacillota bacterium | reverse complement strand
AGTGCTGGGCAATATTATAGCAAACTCATCTCCGCCAACCCGGGCTAAAATATCTGATGCACGCAGGGAGTTTTTTAACATTTTCGCTCCGGCCTGCAGGTAGTTATCGCCCTCGGCATGTCCGAGGGTATCGTTGATCAGTTTTAACCCGTCTAAGTCAGCTGATATCATGGTAATCGGATAATCTCGCGATTGGCTGAGACGGTGGAGCTCATTTTCAAAATAATGCCGGTTGTAAAGGCCGGTTAACTGGTCGTGCAAGCTGATATGCTCCAGCTTTGCCATGTAGTTTTTCCTTTCAGTGACATTTCGGACAATCGATACAACTTCTGTATTGCCGATCGGGGCAAAACGTGCTTCAAAATAGTATTTAAAGTCTTTTACAGGGTAACTGTATTCGATCACCTGAACCTCACCGCTGGTGAGGGCTTTTTTAATTCCGTTCATCATAGTTAGAGCGATATCATCAGGTAAGACTTCTTCAATAGTTTTGCCGGTTAGCTCTTTGTTTTTATATAACCTTTGTGCTTTTTCATGCAGCAGATTTAAATCTTTCACTACGGCATCAAGATAAATTCCTTCGCTGCTGTAGCGGAAAAGCAGGTCGGGAATAGCGTCAATTAGGGCCCGGCTGCGCATTTCACTTTCTTTTAGCGTATTTTCAACTTGCTTGCGATCGGTTATATCAAGGACTAATCCGTCGATATATACTACGTTTCCTTCTTCGTCTGTTACACCATGCCCCTTTTCATGAACCCAACGGATTCCGCCATCACGATGAATGATCCGGTATTCAATATCCCAGGTTTTACCGGCTTCAATGGCCGCTTGAATGATTTCATCATTATTATTGTCATCTGCGCAAATTACACTTGCATATGACCTTACCTTGTTATTGATAAAATCGCTGGAAGGATATCCGGAGATATTGTCTATATCACTGCTCATGTAAACCATGGTCCAGTTTTGATCATAGAGACAGCGGTAACTGGTTCCTGGAAGATTATCGACCAGTGATTGGTATTGATCACGGCTTTCTCTTAAAGCCTGATCGGCCTTGCTGCGCATTAGCGCAAAACCTATCTGCGTTGTATAAAGTTCAACCACTTCCGGGTTTTCGAGAGTTTTATGCCGCGGCATAAAAATGATCAAGTCACCAATTGTTTCGTCTTTACAATCAATTTCCATTACAAATACTTCACCGATTCCAAAGGCTTTCTCCAATACTAGAGAAACATTTTTTGGTATTGCACCCGAGGCTGAATCATAAAGGTTTTGGAAACGCAGCACTTTGCCTTTTTTAATTGCCTTTAACCTTTCAGGTATTATATCCCATTCTTTGCCGGTAAGTTCGAAACCAAGCAGATCACAGATTTTACGAATACTTTTCTGAATCCCGGAAATAGCTTTTGTGACTGTTTTTTTGCCATCTTCAGAGTAGATATTGATTGCTGCAAATTTGGCGCCGGACAGTTCTAAAAGACCATCAGTAAAAACATTATAGTCCACATCAAGAGTTGGACTTTGCAGAATGCCCTGGGCAAGCTCGGCCAGTTTTGTCAGGGCCAGATTTTCGTTTTTCTGAGAAGTTACCTCGCGGAAAGTAACTGTGAAATAGCCAGGCTCCCAGCTGAAGGCGCTCACGTCGTACCAGCGATCTGCAGGTTCAAAGTACTGTTCAAAGCGTATACTTTCCCCCTCTTGGGCTACCTGCCCGTATACGCCAATCCAATCAAAAGCTGAATCACTGATATCAGGATGCACTTCAGATACCTTTTTACCGATTACATGATCCCGTTTAAGACCGGTCATAGTTTCGAAAGCTTTGTTAATCTCGATAAATACATAGTCTACCGGGTTTCCGCGTTCATCAGTAATTAGTTGATGGTAGGCGAAAGCATCGGGAAAATTTTCTATCAAACGTTTATACTTATCTGCAAAAGGTTTCATCTCAATTTGCCTTTCAAAATAGAATTGGTATATTTAGTATAATCTTTAAGAGGGTAATGTAAAATAGAAAGTTGCCCCCTCACCCTCTATGGACTCAGCCCAAATTCTGCCACCGTGGCGGTTTATAATCCGCTGCACCGTGGCCAGGCCTATTCCGGTGCCTGAAAACTCTTTTTTTCCATGCAAACGCTGGAAAGCACCGAAAAGTTTGTCGGAGTAGTCCATATCAAAGCCGGCGCCGTTGTCCTTAATGAAAAAAATAGGTTCACTCTTTTCATTGGTCAGACCCAACTCAATTTTGGCCTGGGGATTATTCTCGCTAAATTTCCAGGCGTTGTTAAGCAGGTTTTCCATAGCAATCTTAAGCAGGTGAGGATCGCCCTGGGCAGTTAGGCCTGAAGGTATCTCTACTTCCACCTGCCTCTGTGGGTTTGACTCCCGCAGCCTGGCAATAATCTCATGGGCCATTTGGCTGATATCAACCTGCTTTTGCTTAAATTCAGAGCGTGTAACTTTGGAAAGTCTGAGCAGATCATCAATTAATTCGCCCATGAAGGAAACTGCTTTATGGATGCGGTCCAGGTAATGTTTTGCCTGGTCATCTAACTGATCGCCGTACTTGGTTTTAAGCTGAGCGCTGAAGCCGTCCAGCGCGCGCAGCGGGGCGCGTAAATCATGCGAAACGGAGTAGGCAAAGGATTCAAGCTCCTTGTTTACTGCTTTAAGTTTTATTGTTCTTTCTTTTACGCGCTGTTCGAGCTCTTTATTTAGCTTGCGAATCTCTTCTTCCGCTTTTTTACGTTCAGTAATATCCCTGGAAGCACCCTGAACACCAATAACTTCATGATTTTCGTCCAAAAGCCAAGAAGCACTGATTTCGACATGTATTATCCGGTTGTTTTTTGCTATATGGCGCACCGGTGCTGCTATGTTAGGATCTCGCTCTGACTGGGGTTTGGCAAGCGCTTTAGTCAATCTTGCGATCAGGTCATCAAAATCTTCCTGAACAATATACTGCTCCATAGGCATGGAGATGACTTCTTCCGGTGTAAAACCAATCATTTTTTCGATAGCCGGGCTAATATAGGTAATGTTGCCATTTAAGTCAACCGTCCAGATCACATCGGCAATGTTTTCAGCCAGAAAACGATATTTTTTTTCACTCTCCTGCAAAGCAAGGTTAATGTTATGAATATGGGCACTGGTTTTTTCCAGGGTCCTGAGGTAGAAAAAAATCATAAAACTGAGCAGCAGGCCGGCTGCAAGGGTAAGAATGCCTTTAGGGGTATAACTGCCATAAGCATACGTCTCAAATGCGGGCATAGAGTGAAAAGCCAGGGTCCACTGATGACCGTATAAGTCGAGGGTTTTCTGGCTGGAAAAGATCGGCTTTCTTTCTTTAACCATATCATCAGGGGAACTATGACTATCAAACATCAGGGTTTGAGAAGAAGTATTGTTACCATCATAGATTTCAAAATCAATTAAGTGAATAGGGTCAGGAAAGATACTACTCATTAGATCATGCACACGAAAAGGCGCGTAAATATAACCATCGATCGCTGCTCTGCGTTGCTCAAGGCTGCCAAGAGGTGTATTCTTCTTGTAGACTGGAAGGTACATCAGAAAACCTGGTTGAATTTCTTCTCCAGTCTCCTGAACCAGTGTAACCATGCCTGATATTGATGCATTACCACTGTCGCGTGCATGTTCCATGGCAGAACGCCGCACCGGTTCTGTAAACATGTCATAACCAAATGCACGCTGGTTACGTTCATCAAAAGGTTCCAAATAGATAATGGTTGTATAGATCTCGCGGCTGCCTTCAGGCCAAACCTTATAATCGGGGAATCCTTCCGCCCTGATCTTTTCTAAATGATTTTCTAGCTCAGAAGGTTGAAGAACCTTTGTGAACCCTACCCCCTGAACACCCGGGTATAGAGTAACGGTTTGCTGATATTCGCAGTAGGCCTGCCACTCTTCCCTTGTCACTTCCTCAGAAGCGGCAAAAACTCCTGCGCCGCCCTGAAGAACCATTTCATACCTGTATATTTTATCAACTATGTCATTGACAATGCCGTCTACAAGCTCATCGTAGCGGCGTTCTTCTCGCTGTAAAGAATAGTTCTCGTAAAACTGCCAGATTAAGACAGAAAATGTAAGCAAAGCCGCCAGGGCTAAATAAGAAATAAAATTTTTATATTTATTGTTATAGATAGCAAGCCACCTCCTTTTAGCTTGTCTAAAAGTTTGTGGGCAGGGTGATCTATTAAGCAGTCTGTATTATTATTTGACGGTTTAAGTAAATTTCTTATTATCGTTGATTAATTCCAGGAACAGGGCAACTACCTGCGGGTCAAAATGGGTACCGCTTTCCTTTTTGATATGATCCAGCGCGTCTTTCCGGCTCCAGGCTAGACGGTAAGGACGATCACTGATTAACGCATCGAAGACATCAACTACAGCAAAAATCCGCGCTTCAAGAGGTATTTCTTCCCCTTTTAAGCCCCGGGGGTAGCCTGTGCCGTCATATTTTTCGTGATGGCAGTAAGGAATAATCAAGGCCGGCTTAAGGTACGCAATTGGGGCTAACATTTCGTAAGCATAAAGTGGATGATGATGCATGGTCTCCCATTCGCGATCGGTTAAAGGTCCGGGTTTAAGCAGAATAGTATCAGAAACACCCATCTTACCGATGTCGTGCAGAAGAGAGCCACGATAAATATTCACAATCTTATCTTCGGGTATGCCCATTTTCCTGGCAAGGGTTATCGTTAATTCTGTCACCCTTTCACTGTGCCCCTCTGTTTCATGGTCGCGAAGTTCAAGCGCATCTGCCCAGCCTCTGATTGTTTCGTCATAGGCTGAAGCCAAGTCTGCTTCGGAAGCCTGTAGCTCTTCAAAAAGACTAATCCGCTGCACGGCTATGCCGGCCATTTCACAAATTGAATTAAGCAGCTTATATTCTTCAGGGTTTATTTCACGTGGCAGGGGAACAGATATATCAATTACTCCCACAACAGAATCGGCAGAATAGATTGGCAGGCACGCCCCGCCCCATCCTTTTGGTAATTCCGGTAAAATTTTCGTAATTGCCTGTTTGTCACATGCATATTCACTGGTAATATGAGGTTTTCCCGAGGCAAATACTTTGCCGACGATTCCTTCATTAGGCTTTAAACAGTTTTCTTGAAGCGATAGAAACCAGCCTCTGGCAACAGCTATACATAGTTTATTGTCCGATTGATCGAAATACCAGATTGCGCCCGCATCAGTACTTAATGCTTTAAGGGTTTCGTCAAGAAGAATATTTAAAAGCTCGATCGAGGTATTGGCATTACGCAAGGCAGTTGAAATAAAATAAAGAGACTCCAATTCTGTTAAACGTTTTTTTAATTCTGTTTCGGCTTGTTCTTTTTCCTGCAGGTAGCGTTTTGAGTCAAGCGTACGCCGCACTGCCTGCCCCAAACGCTTTGAGCGGTCTTTCAAGATGTAATCGCTTGCGCCCCGGTGCAGGGCATTGATGGCCGCCTCTTCGCCGATTGACCCTGAGACTAAAATAAAAGGAATACGAAGGTTGCGTTTATTTAACAGCTCCAGGGCTTGCATGCCGCTGAACCGGGGCAGCGTCCAATCGGCTAGAATCAGGTCGGGAGCATTTTCAAGAGCTGCTATGAATTCATTTTCTGTTTCTACCCGCTGCCACTTGAGGTTAAAACCTTCTTCTTCCAGCCGCATAGCCATCAACTCGGCATCGTCAGGGATATCTTCAACAATGAGAACGCTTAGAGGTTGATCCATAATTTCTCAGTTGCACCTTTCTGTTCTGTACATAATATATTATGTATATGGATAATTTATATTATTCCGCAAATATTTTAATATCCCTGCTTTAAAAGTCTTGCTGCTCGAATAAAGCGGTGATTGGTTTTAAATGGCAGGTATCGTTCAGCCTGACAATGACAAAACCACTTTCCGGATTATATTCAAGCATATTAATACAGCAGGTGTCCTGCTTGATTTTCCAGAAAGCTTCGCTGCCCAAGTTAATTGCCTGCAGGATCAATAGCTTAAGGATAACCCGGTGGCTGACCAGGGCGATAATTTTACCCTGGTTTGCTTCAGCTAATATTTTCATTTCGGAAAATGCTCTCTGTCCAGCTTCAGCCAAGGTTTCTGCACCGCTCAGATTGTGCCGTTGAGGTTGCTCTCGCCAGGTTTTGATCTCTTCCGGGTATAGGCTGGCCAATTCATCATATCTTTTCCCCTCCCAGGGGCCAAAGCTGATATCAGTTAATGCGTCCCGTAATTGCGGTTTTATGCTCCTTTTCAGGCACAGCGCTGCTGCAGTTTGCCGGGCTCTGGACAGAGGTGAGCAGTAAACTGCAGCAAAATCTATTTTTTGCAGGTAATCACCGGTAGCCTTTGCCTGCTTCAACCCATTTTTGTTTAAGGGTATATCGCTTCGTCCCCTGAACACACCTTCACTGTTCCACTTGGTTTCCCCGTGCCTGATCAAAAATATTCCGGTAATCATCAATTGCCCCCGTTCAGGTTTGGTATATTGATTATAGTCGAAATATGAGTTATAGAAAAGGTGCTTCTCAGCCAATTTGTGAGCATTAAGTCATCTTGACAGATACTTATATGTTATATATATTTTGGAAAGAATAAAGTATTTGGTGATGGGGCTCACCCGGGGATTGCCACCCGAACTGCTTTGCTAATGGCTCCTGCTTCCGGCAGAGCTATTTTTATGTGAAATAACAATACCACAATTCATTTTGGAGGCGCTAGTTGATGCCGAATAAAGTCTATAATTTCTCAGCTATCGCAATAGGCGGGGCATTAGGAACATTGTTAAGATACAACCTTAATATTAATCTCTTTTATAATTATGTGCCTAATGCAACAATTATTGAAAATCTGGTTGGCAGCTTTTGTTTAGGATGCCTGGTCGGCTGGTTATTTCATAAAATGCTTCCTGAGTGGCTTAGATTGGGCTTAGGAGTAGGGCTGCTCGGCAGTTTTACAACTATGTCTACCCTGGCCGCAGATACTTTTTCAATTTTTACATTGGTTTCAGTGTTTGATGCGCTTAAGTATCTATCCTTATCATTGTTTGGAGGGCTGGCGCTGGCGTTTATTGGTTTTGCCATTGGGAATATGCTCGGTGCTCGTAACAAAACTGAAAATTGGGAGGGCCCTCTTAATTGAATACCATCTTAATTGCTTTTGGTGGCGGCCTGGGAGCCATATCGCGTTATCTGCTGGGTAGCTTAGTTGACAGCAAAAGAAGTCGCAACAAGATGCCGGTGGCTATCCTAGCCGTTAATATTATTGGTGCTGGTGGCCTGGGTTTATTCCTGGGTTATAGTTATGAAACTCTCACTTACAATTTCTATTCCTGTACTACTTATCTTTGTCTAGGTGTTGGGTTTTTTGGTGCATTTACAACTTTTTCCACCTTTAGTATAGAGGCGGTTAGTTTGCTGCATATGAAAGCATATAAGCGGTTTTTCCTATACATAATGTTCTCTATTGCCGGTTCGATAACAGCTTTTTCATTCGGCTTTTTACTAATGCATTGAAATCAAGTTTTTCTATACTGAGATAATGTTTATCTTGCATAATTATCTATGAGCGGTCTTGTTCTGCCAGGCGCTTTTTTAGGCGGGCTTGGCGGTACTGAAGGGCATCGGGGTTGAGCTGGATAGTATAGCAGTACGGTGCCTGTATTACTAAAGAAAGCGCTTGCTCTGCCAAATCGAGGGCGGCGGAAAAATTTTTTTCCCGGTGTTCCAGGTATTTAGCCAATTCGATCATTGCTGCCGGATTGGGCTCATCTTTTTCAGCAAGAAACTGCCAGATTTTTATGGCTTCGGCCCAGTTGTCTTTCCGCTTATAGTATAAAGCTAATTCAAGTGCTGCTTCAGTGGCCACTTCACCGTTTCCTTTTGCCGCTTCGCAGAGAAAGCTGACACCGTCTTCAGTTCGCCCAGCTCCCAGGCAGAGCCGGCCAAGGGCCAGCGCTTCTGCCGGATGCTCAATGTTTTGGCCGGCGCCAAGGCAGGCTATTCTTTCGAGCAGGGTAACCATGGAGAGAATATCGAGCACGTTGTGATGAAAAACCTGTTTTAGGCGCGCTGTTTTGCCGCGGCGTAGGTAATCGAAATAAACGGCAGGTATTTCAGCGCCGGGAATATCGTCGTAGCGGCGCAGGCCGAGCAGACTTTCTTCTATTGAACGAAGCGAACGCGAGGCCAGGCGCTTTTTCCAGAGAGCCCGGGCGCATTGCAGCAGGTCGAGATGAAGATCGGGTCTGGTTTGTCTGAACCCGGACAGCATCTGTCGGGTCTGAATAAGGGGTAGGTCGAACATCTTGCCGTTAAAGGTAATCATAGTTGGGTATTTTTCGGCCTCAGCGGCAAAATGGCTCAGGATTGAGCGTTCTTCGGCCGGGCGGCGTAAAAAATACTGGCGCAAAATAAATTGCTCTTTATCTAACCAACCCAGCCCGATCAGGAAGGCCCAGGTGCCGGTGCCTCCGGAAAGGCCGGTTGTTTCGATGTCAAGAAATAGTGAGTGGTGCGGACTAAATCTTTCGATCCTGTTGTCACGGGCGGGAAGAGCAAGCTGAGGCCCGCTGCAGCTTAAAATACTTTTTAAGATTCCGCTGCCGTGACGGTATTCCAGGGGAAAAGAGAGCTCACGCATGTAACAGCGCCCGAAAGGGGTTTCTTCTTCGCGTCCTTCACCGGGGAAAAGTTTGTCTTCAGCCCGGTGGCTTAAATGTTCAGCAAGCTGATGCCCGGTTTTAATTTCGCCGCTTCGCTTTAGCTCACCCAAACGCGTTATTAGATCGCCTTTCATTTCAAGATCACCTCGAGCAGCTGCAATGCAGGCTGTTTTACTGCTTCTCCTCCCTGGTAGGCGGGTCCGATACACGAGGGACAGCCCTCAATGCAGGGACATTGGGTGATTACTTTTTTTGCTGCCAAGAAGATGTTTCGGTAAATCCTATATATTTCCTCACTGTATCCCACCCCACCGGGAAAATTGTCATAGAGAAAGAGAGTTGGCAGTTCTGTAAAAGGGGCTTTAATCTGGCTTACAGCCCTTAAATCGCGTGGGTCACCCATGAGGTGCAGGGAGGCAACTTCTGGTACCAGGTGTGAAAGGCCGAGTAGACCGGCCTGGATCGCTGAAGGCAGCATTCCGCCCAGGGATTCGGGCCTGAAGGCGAGCCAGAAGGCAGATGTGTGCATTTCAGTTTCCGGCAGGTCAACGGGACCGGCTCCCAGGTTCTCGTGGGTATTGAAACGTATTTTTTTAAACATAGAAACCAGGGCATTTATGCGTACATCGCCCCAGGCCCTGTTTACCTGACCTTCTTCCTGCTCAGTTATGTTAAGCACTTTCAGGTCAACTGAAAGGTTGGCATCGGTAAAATAATTAACATCTACCTGGCTGACATAAGCTTTCTTCTCTGTGAAGTCTAGTTTTTCAACCTGGAACTGCCGACCGCCGTGCATGTAAATTGCCTCTTCATGAACGAGCATGGGAGCGCTAAAGCGGTCCACTTCGCCTATTACCCGGGTTTGGGTACCGGTAGTATCGATAATAACCACGTTTTCGCGTGTAGCGCTACGCAGGCTGATTTCTTCAGCCGGGTAGCTGTCATCCATCCAGTGATAACGCCCGTCGCTTTCATAGAGCACGTTCTCGCTTTCCAGAAATTCCAGCACCGGTGCAACCTCGGCTGAGCCGAAAGTTTCTTTTTTTTCAAAGGGCAGCTCAAAAGCAGCACAGCGCACATGGTTAGTTAATATGATCAGGTTGTCGGGGTCGGCCAGGGCCCGTTCCGGACTGCGTCCGAAAAAATAATCCGGGTTGGAGATGATATACTGGTTAAGCGGTTCGCTGTTTGCGACCAGCACTGCCAGAGATTTTCCGCTGCGGCGGCCTGAGCGCCCCGCCTGCTGCCAGGTGCTGGCGATGCTGCCGGGGTACCCGGTCATTACGCAGGCATCGAGTGCGCCTATGTCAATACCCAGTTCAAGAGCATTTGTGCTTACCACCCCTTTTATTTCTCCATTGCGCAGGCCTTCTTCAATAGCCCGCCGTTCACGCGGCAGGTAACCGCCGCGGTAACCGCGGATGCCGCTATCGTCTCCAGGCCGCAGTTTCATGCCCTGACGCAGGTAAGTTAAAAGAACCTCTACTCCGAGACGACTGCGGGTAAAAATAATGGTTTGAATTCTGCTGCCGATTAACTCTGCCGCTATGCGTCTGGCATCAAGTAAAGAACTGCGGCGAATACCAAGCTCGGGATTAACCAGGGGTGGGTTGTAGAGAATAAAATGCTTTTCAGCCTGGGGAGCGCCATTAGCAGTAATTACGGTTAGTGGTTCTTCTACCAGTAAACCGGCCAGTTCACCCGGGTTGGCAATTGTTGCCGAGCAGAGAATAAATTGAGGGTTTGAGCCGTAAAAAGCACATATTCTCTTCAGGCGGCGGATAACGTTTGCGACGTGGCTGCCGAAAACACCGCGGTATTGATGCAATTCATCGATCACTATATATTTAAGGTTTTGAAAAAGCTGTACCCACTTGGTATGATGGGGCAGAATAGCCGAGTGAAGCATATCCGGATTAGTAACTACTAGATGGCCGCTGCGGCGGATTCCCTGGCGAAGACCCGGTTCGGTATCGCCGTCATAGGTGTGGCAGTTAAGTGTAGTATCTAAACCGGCGGTTAGATCACGCAGTTCAGTAAGCTGGTCTTGAGAGAGCGCTTTTGTCGGAAAAAGGTAAAGAGCCCGGCTTGCAGGATCTTTAATCATTGAGCTGACCACCGGCAGGTTGTAGCACAGTGTTTTGCCCGAAGCTGTCGGAGTGACCACTACCACATTGTCTCCGCGGTTAACGGCATCAATTGCTTCATACTGATGACTATAGAGCTTGTCAATACGCCGCTTGCCCAGGGCTTCCGCAAGTTGAGGTTCCAGATAATCCGGGAATTCCCGGTAGCGTCCTTCCCTTGCCGGAACAACTTCCCAGCGGGTGACGCTGCTCATAAATGCAGGGTTATCTTTCCATTGCTGCAGTAGTTTGTCCAGGTTTGACATATATGGTTCCCGCCTTAAACATAAGTTTGTTATACGACAAGTATATTCGCCGTTAATAAATATTATCCTACCTGGCAGACAAATACCACCTAAAATGCGAAGGAATTGTAAAGCTACTGCCGAATATTGTAAACATACAGTTGTGCATAGATCAAGCACTGGAGGTAATAAATTTGGGACATCTGGCAGGTGGTAAAGAAGAAGCTTATCATGCCCTGGCTGAACGCTTAAGCCGTTTTCCAGTAGGCGTGGTCATTAATGATACCCTGATGGAAATTCTAAAGCTGCTTTATACTGGCAAGGAAGCAGAGATCGGCAGCAAATTTCCGGTAAAACCGAGACCGCTCTCTGAGATAGTTGATTTGACAGGGTTACCGGAAAAAGAAGTGACTGCTATTTTGGATGGTATGTCTGACAAAGGTCTTGTGGTGGATATTCCGCGTAAAGAGACAACTTACTACATGCTATCGCCCGTAGTTGTTGGTTTTTTTGAATACAGCTTAATGCGTGCTGAAAGGGCAAATATCAAAGAGCTGGCCGCACTTTATGAACAATATTTTCATAACAAAGAAGTAGCCGAAGAGATATTTGGTTCAGGTACTAAAATGTTCAGGGCCCTTGTCTACGAGCGCTATATTCCTGAACTAATTAAAACTGAAGTGCTTGATTTCGAACAGGCAGAAAAAGTAATTCGCGAATCGGGAGGCGGTGCTCTTTCTATTTGTGCCTGTCGCCATAAAAGTTATCACCTTGGCCACCCATGTCGGTTTCCCATGGAAGATATCTGCACTTCGCTGGGACGGCCGGCCGAGTGGATAATCAGGCGGGGCTTCGGCAGGAGAGCAACTGTTGATGAATTATTGCAGAATCTTGAGCGAAGCTACAGACTGGGGCTGGTTTTAACCTGCGATAATGTAATTGATGAGCCGGCTTATATCTGCCATTGCTGCGGCTGTTGCTGTGGAGTGCTTAATTCGATTAAAGAGCATGGAGTAAACTCTGTTCAGCCAAGTAATTTCAGGCCAACTATAGATCCGGCGGCATGCTTAAGCTGTGATTCCTGTGTTGATGCCTGCCAGATAGATGCTTTGAAATCTACTGAAGCAGCCGAACCGGTTCTTGATGATGCAAAATGTATCGGCTGTGGAGTCTGTGCTGCCGTTTGTCCGGCTGATGCTCTTACCATGATCCGGCGGGAAACTATCTATACCCCGCCGCAAAATAAAATGGGCCAGATAATTAACATTGCCATGGAGCGAGAGAGATTTGAGTAACAGAAAGAAGACTATCGGTTTCACCCGTGCTAATTAAGAGAATCTATAATTTATAATACAATAAACAGGAGGTTGGTAATATGCGTAAAGGTA
>JAABTH010000031.1 GCA_011389985.1 Bacillota bacterium | reverse complement strand
GAGGCTATATGGCTTTCGATCGTGATAATCGGTCGAAATGAAAGTGCGCGTCTGCCTGCCCTGTTTGCTTCACTGCCAAAAGCAGAGGACATTGAGTGGATATACGTAGATTCAGGCTCAGCCGATAACAGTGTTGAGATTGCCCTTGATTGCGGGGCCGCTGTTTACAGGATAGAACCGGGTTTTGTCTATGCGCCGGGAACAGGCCGTTATGTAGGGACAAAAGAAGCCGAAGGTGACTGGGTTTTATACCTGGATGGCGATATGATCTTCAGGGAAGAATTTTTACCCTTCATAGAGAAACTTAAGGCAGAATTGAAAAATGATCAGAATGGCTTGCCAGCTGACACAGCCGCTTTTACAGGCAGAACTATTAACCGCCTGCTAAACGAAGAGGGCGAGGGCGTTGGTGAGCGTGATTATGTTGTGCTGTCAAAAGGTGAAATGGGTTCAGCGGAGAGCTGGGGCAGGCCTGCCTGTTATCATGGCGGCGCTGTGCTCTACCGTAAAAATTATGTTGAACGCGCCGGTAACTGGAATCCTGCTGTTTACCAACTGGAAGAGATTGACCTTTTAAGCCGGGTTCGCTCTTTGGGAGGAACTTTAAGGGCTGTGGATCTGCCCATGGTTGATCACTATACCCCTGTTTTAACTTTAACAGAACGGCTGAAACTTAACTTTCTGCCCCGCTGGAGAGGAAAAAAGCTTTACGGTTTGGGTCAGGTAGTCACAGCACGTTTTAAAGAAGGCGGTTTATGCTCATTCATTCGCTGCTATCCTCACCCCTTTATAGTCCTGGCCGGCCTGCTAATAGCAGTGCCACTCTGGTTTATTCAACCCCTGCTGCCTCTAATTCTTAACCTGGCTATTTTTCTGTGGATAGGCTTAACTAAACGATGGTATTTCTATTTTGTCTATCTTGGCAATGTCCTGCAGATGTTTCGCGGTCTGGGTCGCTACCAGCGATTTGAACCTGTCTACAGGAAAATTCCGGAGCACTGACAACTGACAATTGAAGCCCGATCAACAGGGTGGTATAATGGACGGGTTGAGCAGGAAAAGAAGCTACTATTCAAGAAATCTGGATAAAGTGCTGATTACAACTGGCGGAGATGCATAAATGACGCTTGAAATGAATGGCAAAAGTGTTAAAGCGGCCGGTATCCCCAAATGGCTGGTAGCTCTGGTTGATATATCCCTGGCAAACCTTGGGATATACTTCAGTTTTTTTATTTTTACCGGTGAGCTTCAGGGTTTTCAGATCGGCCCCCTGGTGATATTACTTCCAGCAATTTCTGTTGTTACTGTTTTACTTTTTAGCAGTCTAGGCCTTTATTCACGCCAGCGCAGCGGGCTCACCCCCGTTGTGCGTGCCCTGATCACAGGAGTTCTGGGTCTGTTTCTATTTACAATAATTTTTGCATTCATGACAAGAGTCTTTCTTTTCCAGCGTATGGTTTTTCTTGTTGCTCCCCTGCTGCAGTTTTTACTGCTCCTTGGCTGGCGTATTCTCTTCTGGCGTCTTGAGTTATGGATTCACGGACAGCAGAAACTTTTGATCATTGGCAGCCGCGAGGATGTTGATCATGCCCTGGAGAAGCTGATGTACCTTCCAGCGGGCTTATTTGATGTAGTCAGGGTTCTTGACCCGCAGAAAGCAGATCAGTTTACCAATTGGCTTCCTGCAATTGATGCCGTAATGATAGCAGGTCCGCTGGAAATGGAAGTAAAGAACCGGATTATTCGGGAATGTTTCAACATGAACAGGGAAGTATTTATTGTTCCTGAACTGTACGAAATAATCCTGACCAAAGCGGCCATGACCCAGGTTCATGATACGCCTGTTGTCGAATGCCGCGACCTTCAACTGACATTTTCCCAGATCTTTTTTAAACGGATTTTTGATCTCCTATTGACGCTGTTATTAATGGCGCCCGCTTTGCTTCTGCTGGCTTTAACGACTCTTTTTGTGCGTCTCAGCTCGTCAGGGCCAATAATTTACAGCCAGGAGAGAGTGGGATTAAGGGGCCACAGATTCACTCTTTACAAACTGAGAACAATGATTGCTGATGCCGAAGATTCAAGTGGGCCAGTCTTTTCCACCGAAGCGGACGATCGGGTCACAAAAATAGGCCGTTTTTTAAGGGCAACCCGGTTGGATGAACTGCCGCAGCTTTACAACGTGCTGCGCGGCGATATAAGCATTGTCGGCCCGAGACCTGAACGTCCTTATTTTGTTGAAAAGTTTGAGCGGGAGATGCCTGAATACAGCCTCAGGCACCTGGTCAAGCCGGGCATTACCGGCCTGGCCCAGGTAGCTGGTTACTACGCGACAAATACGCATGATAAACTGCGTTATGATCTTTATTATCTATCAGATTATTCTCTTTTGCTTGATTTAAGGATTTTGATCTTAACTGTGCCGACCCTTTTTAATAAAGAGGCGACTAAAGGTGTCAGACGGCAGGTAGCTGATAAAGAGAGTTTATAAAGGGGAGGTAAAAATGGCTGAGATAATGGTATTAGGTGGAGGAATAGCCGGGATATCGGCTGCCTGGTATGCCCGTAATGCCGGCAGTAAGGCGGTAATTTTCGAAGCTAAGGATCGCTGGGGGGGGCTGCTGGATCATTTTACAGTTGACGGGTTCCGTTTTGACAACGCCGTCCATTTTGCCTTCAGCAGTAATGAAGAATACCGTAAAGTACTCGAATTAACCGACCACTTCACCCATAAGCCTGAACCGTATAATTATGAACAGGGACGCTGGCTGAAACACCCGGTTCAGAACAACCTCTACCCCCTGCCGGCCGAAGATAAAGTAAAGGCAATCAAGAGCTTTATAGAACGTCCCGAACAGACTGAAGATCCGAACTACCGGGAATGGCTGGGCCAGCAATTCGGCGAAGTAATTGCCGGGCGTTTTCCTGCCCGCTATACAGAAAAATACTGGACTGTGCCTGCTGAGAGGCTAAGCACGCACTGGATCGGCAACCGTTTATACCGGCCAACGCTTGACGAAGTGCTATTCGGGGCAATGACCGATAGAACCCCCTTAACTTACTACCTGCAGGAAATGTTTTACCCGAAACAGGGCGGTTTTCGCTCTTTTCTCAACCCTCTCGTTGACGGGCTTGATATTCGAACCGGTAAAAAAGCAGTACGCATTGATCCATTAAGGCGTTCAATTGATTTTAGCGACGGTTCAGTTGAGTATTTCGAACACCTGGTCAGCAGTATTCCCCTGCCGGAACTGGCGGAGATGACAGAAGGAACTCCAAAAGCAGTAAAAGAGGCTGCAGCAACTCTCTGGGCTACTTCTGTGGCGCTCGTGTCACTTGGGTTTAATTGCCCGCAGGCGGGTGATTACCTCTGGTTCTATATTTATGATCACGACATCAGGCCGGCCAGGGTTCACGCCCCTTACCGCAAATCACCTGATAATGTTCCGGCTGGTTTTAGTTCGCTGCAATTTGAAATATATTTTTCACGCTACTCTCCCTTGAAAAAAACTCCTGAAGAGTTAACGGAGCATGTGATAGAAGCTGTCGGTAGAATGGGGCTGGCCTCGCCTGCCGATATTTCCGTCAGGGATTGCCGGGTGCTGCCATACGCGAATGTGGTTTTTGACCGGGGTATGACAGCCAGGCGCGATTTTGTCCTTGAACATATGAGAGGCCTCGGTATTCTGCCGGTGGGACGGTTTGGCCTCTGGGATTACCTGTGGAGTGATCAAAGCTTTCTGAGTGGTAAAAGCGTTGAAAGCTTACCTGGTGTGATATAATTATTTAGAGGAATTAAGATTAAGTGCCTTAAAAAGGAAGGCGATTTTACAATGAAGGCTCCGATGAGTAAAACGAAAAAAACCCTGCTCATTGTTGGCGCAGCAGTGCTGCTGCTGGTCCTGGCTCTGGGCACATACGTGCTGGCATTTTTTAACCAGGTCCAGGAAACCCAGCGGGTGCTGCTTGATGATGTGGTTTTTGAAGAAGAGTTTGATGTGGGGGAAGAATTCCCCGAACATATTGTTAATATTGCCTTGCTCGGTTTTGACCGCGGTTGGAACAGGGAATCACTGGGGCAATACCTTTTCCGACCCGATATGATTGCTGTTATGTCGCTTAACCTGGTGGAAGATACAATCGCGGTAGTGCGTATTCCCCGCGACTCTTACGTGCCCATTTATGAAAAGGGCGGTTTTCATGACAAGATCAATCACTCTTACTATTATGGTTACAGTTCGGGCAACAGCGATGATGCCCATGCTGATGGTATTCGCAGCACCCTGCAAACCGTAAGTAATGTGCTGGGCGGAATACCTATTCATTATTATGTTTCAGTTGATATGTATTCCATTGTTGAACTTGTTGATGCCATGGGTGGTATTTATTATGAATCGGAGCAGGAAATTATAGATAAGCACTGGGAAGTAGGCCGGGTACTGGTGCCAAAGGGGCCCCAGATCATGGACGGTAAAACTTATTTGCGCTATCTGCAGTACCGCGATAATGAAACCAACCAGGACTACGGCCGGATTGACCGGCAGATGAACCTGCTTAAAGAGACTTTTATTTATCTTCGTGAGCAGGGGACAATTACAGATATTCCTACAACCTACCGGATCTATAAAGACTACGTTGAAACTGATTTAACTTACAAGCAGATTGCGGCGCTGGCCTATTATGCCCGCGATTTTGATATTGAAGGTGAAAACCTGAAATTTTTTACTCTGTCGGGCGATGGCCAGATGAAAGATGGTATCTGGTACCAGGTATTTTTCCAGAACCAGAGGGTGCAGATCATAAAAGAAGTTTTTGGCATAGATGCCCAGCCCTGGCCGCCAATTGTTTTGGTTGACAGTCCTGAATACCTGGAAGAACAGGAACGAAAGCGTCGTGAAGAAGAAATTGGAATAGTAGACGATGAGTCCAGCGCAGTGCCCGGGACAGATGAGAATGAAGACGATGAAGAATTAATGGAAACTATTTTTGAACAACCCGTGTTTGTTCCCGATATGCACGGCATGACTGTGGAAAATGCCCGGATATTGCTTGAAGATAAAGGTTTTGTTTTAGGTGAAATAATTGAGCGCGAAAACAACTTAATTGAAACCAATCATGTAATTTACAGCCAGCCATTACCCGGTATTCCGCTGGCTCCCGGTTCAGTTATAAATTTGGTTGTATCTACAGGACCGGACAGCTGAGATTTAAAATCTGATCAGGCTGAGGATGATTTAAGATGGAAAACCTGTCTCAGAAAGCTCGGGTTTATGTGTCGCTGGGGATTGTGTTTTTCATAATCCTTTTTTCTTTTTCAATTATTTTTTATGGTGTTTATCAGGTATATTTTGCGCCGGCAACTTTGTTCAGCCGTAATTTCACCGATGCTGAAAGTGTGGAAGATTTTTTTGAAGAACGGATTATAAACGTAGTGGTTTTAGGGATGCACAATCGCAATGAAGACAATACATTTGGTGAAATTTATTACGTTGATACCATCTTAATTGCTTCGATTAACTTTGATCGCGATACATTAAGCCTGCTTTCGGTTCCACGGGATTCATACGTGGAAATTTCATGCAGCGGCAGTTTAGATAGAATACGACAATCGTACAGTTACGGCTATAACCTGGCTGACCAGTCTGAAAGAGAAGAAGCAGGCATGCTCTGCGCTTTAGAAACTATTTCAAATTTGCTGGAAGGTCTCGAGCTTCATTACTACATTGCCATGGATATCGAGGGGTTGAAACAGCTGATCGATTCTATGGGGGGGGTATATTTCGAAGTTGAAGAACCGATGATTGGTTTTACACCCCAGGAATCGCTCGATAAAGGTCCGCAGCTGCTTGACGGACAGGGTTACGTAACGTATTTAACCTACCGTGAGCCTGATACCCGCGATGACTTAAACAGGATGAAGAGACAGAAGGAACTGCTGCTGGCCACCTTCAAATATTTTCAGGAAATGGGCCTCTTTAGCTATGTTGTGCCGACTTATGCTGCTTACCGTGAACATATAGATACTGATCTGAGCTTTAACCAGGTGGCAGCGCTTGCCCTTTTTGCCGGTGAACGCCTAGAGAGCGATGCTATCCGTGATTATTCCCTCCAGGGAGAATATTTTACTATTGATGATGGCGAAACTTATTATCTGAATCTGGATCAAAATTCGAAGAGCGAGATTATTGAAAGTTTAACAGTGATGCAGGGGGATCAATAAATTGAGTGATACGATATTTGTTAAGGGAAAAAAAGTCTGCCTGGTTACGGGGGCGGCTGGTTTTATCGGCTCGCATCTTACTCGCTCTCTTTTAAATGGGGGCAACCAGGTAATAGGGCTCGATTGTTTTACAGATTATTACGACCGTAAGCTGAAGGAAAAGAATATTGAGGGATTATCTGCGCATCCTCTCTTTAAAATGATAGAAGCAGACATAGTTGATATTGATAAACTTAGACTGGAAGATATAGGAGTCGATCTGGTTTTTCACCAGGCAGCCCAGGCGGGGGTGAGGGCAAGCTGGGGGAGCGATTTTGCTTATTACACTCACCACAATGTGCTCGGAACCCAGCGGATGCTTGAGTGGGCAAAGCGGGTTAAACCGGAAAAATTTGTTTATGCTTCATCTTCTTCAGTTTACGGCAATACTGATAAACTGCCCATGCATGAGGATGACCTGCCTAAACCAATCTCGCCGTACGGTGTGACGAAGCTGGCTGCCGAGCATCTCTGCAACCTCTACCACCACAACTTTAAAGTTCCCGCAATCAGCTTGCGCTATTTTACCGTTTACGGCCCCGGACAAAGGCCTGATATGGCTTTTAACCGTTTTATCCGGGCTGTCAGGGCTGGCGAGGAACTGGTAATATACGGAAGCGGTGAGCAGACCCGCGATTTTACCTATATTGACGATATTGTCAGGGCTAACTATGCGGCTGCAACAGCAAAGGGTGTTGAAGGTCGGGTTTATAATATTGGCGGGGGTAGTCGCATCAGCATTAACGGAGTGCTTGAAATTCTTAGGACCCTGCTTAAAAATGAAATAATGGTTCGTTACGAACCGGTGCAGGCGGGCGATCCGCCGCATACTTATGCCGATAGCGGGCGCGCCCGGAGGGAACTTGGTTTTAAGCCGCAAACCACACTTGAAGACGGGCTGCAGAAAATGGTCGAATGGTTTTCCGGCCGGCCAAATTAATTAGTCGGTAATACCGATTCTCCTGCGGGTCAGGAAGAAAACAAAAGCTGCTCCGGCCAGGGCGAAGATGATAAAACTGATGCTCAGTGAAACAGGCAGTAAAGCGCGGGTTGAACCTAAGACGAGGCCGCCAAGCAAAAAAGAAATTTCGGTTTGATAACGCCTGTAGAGTGCAGAAAGAACCCGAGCCAAGCCAAATAGACCAATTATAAAACCGATGCTTAAAAAGAAGAGCTTAACCCACTCTAGGTTACTAAAAGCAAAAATTACATCATCATATAAATTCATGATGATCAAAACAGCGCTGCCCGATACGCCAGGGAGGAGCATTGTTGCGCTGGAGAGCACACCTCCGAGTAAGAAGTGAAAATGACCGCCTGGGGGAAGCACCGTAAAGGTATTGCTTGGATCGCACACCACATACCAGGTAATGAGAAAACCGGCCGCTGCAAAAAGAAAAGGCAGGGCTTTAATCTTGTCACCCTTATGGTAATTAATAACCGCCGGTATTGAGGCAACAAGCATACCGAGAATAACAGCCATTATTTGGCTGTTAAAATATTCGAGCAGGTAGCTTACGGCATATACTGAGAATAGAACCCCGATTACCGCGCCGGCGAAGATCGGCAGGTAAGGTTTGAAGCGCAGGCTTGAGAGATCTTCAATAAACTTACGGTAGAAGCCCAAAATTAAAATAACAGTGCCTGCACTCAGGCCAGGCAGAACAAGGGCTGTTCCGATAAATATTCCCTTCAAAATGCTCAAGATCATATCAGAGTTCCTCTTTATCTTTTTCTGAAATTATTAATAGCGCAACTCCCTCTAAATTCTCCACAACAGCCACTCTTCCTTTAGAAATCTTTGCCGACCATAAAAATTTGTTTATCAATTTACCATATTTCGACCTTAAATCAAGTTTGGCCCTTTATAAACTGTTGAAAAGTGATATGATATAAGTAGTGGGTGATAATAGCTTAATGGAAAAAATAATTACAGTAGATTACGACAGCAAAATTACTGAAATAGGGGTTATATCCGACACTCACATCCCGGCCAGAGCCGGCTATCTTCCGCAGGCTGTATTCAGGGAATTTAACAAGGTTCAGCTAATTCTTCATGCCGGCGATCTTGTTGAAGAGAAGGTGATTGATGAGCTTTCTGCTCTGGCTCCTGTTGAGGCGGTAGCAGGGAATATGGATTCTTATAAGCTTAAGCGAAAACTTGGAAATTTAAAACTGATTAGAATTGGCAGCATAACTATTGGTTTGCTGCACGGCGATATTGCAGGGCGCAAGGTTAAGTTTAATCAGGTGCGAAAACTATTTAACCCCCTTCAGCCTCAGGCGATTGTTTTCGGACACCTGCATGAGCCGCTAAACGAGTATGATGACGGTACCCTATATTTCAACCCCGGGTCGGCTGTTGATCCCCGCAGAACATCCCGGTCTTCAATCGGCCGCTTAATAATTACAGGGGAGGATATTAGCGGTGAGATTATCTACATCTGAGGGAGAATCACAGTTTTTCCCGTTATTTAATTATTAGAATCAAAAAGGTAAGGAGGTTACAAAAATGGCTATTGACATTGAAAAGAAAAATGAACTTCATGAGCGGATCTTGTTTGAAGCCGAAGAACTCAAATTACCCTGCAGTAAAGCGTTTGCGATCGCTTCAGAGGTAAAAGTGTCTGTAGGAGAAGTAGGTATAATATGTAATGAAATAGGAATTAAAATTGTTGGCTGCCAGCTAGGTTGTTTTTAACTCTGTCAGAAAGCAGCTGTTTTAAACGAAAAGAAAGCCGAAAATAACTTTAGGTTGTATATAAACGATAGAAGGTGTAAAACAGAGATATAGTGAGGTAAATGAATAAAATCGGCGATAGCAACCCAGCAGGTCTGTAAATGGCCTGCTTTTCTATTTGCTCGTCTACCGGGTTTAAAGTAATATTAGAAGTGGCATCGTTAGCACTCACTTATTGAGAGTGCTGCTAAAAAGTTTTTTATTATATAAGGAGGCAGGTTATATGAACCTCAAACCATTAGCAGACAGAGTAGTTGTTAAGGTTTTGGAAGCGGAAGAAAAGACCGCCAGCGGTATTGTCATTCCCGACAAAGCCAAAGAAAAGCCGCAGGAAGGCGAAGTAGTAGCGGTTGGAACAGGCAAGGTGCTTGACAACGGAAACAAGGTAGATATGGAAGTAAAAGTAGGGGACAAAATAATCTTTTCCCGCTACGCCGGTGCCGAAGTAAAAGTTAAAGGCGATGAGTACCTGATTTTACGTCAGGATGACATCTTGGCGCTGGTTAACTAACTAACTAAGTTATAAGAGGAAAGAAGGAGGTTTTTCGTTATGGCAAAACAGATTATTTACAAAGAAGAAGCCCGGCGAGCGCTGGAAAGAGGCGTAAATGCCCTGGCAAATACAGTTACCGCAACATTAGGCCCCAAAGGCCGCAATGTAGTCTTAGATAAGAAATTCGGTTCTCCCCAGATTACCAATGATGGTGTAACTATCGCCCGCGAAATTGAATTAGAAGATCCTTTTGAGAATATGGGTGCCCAGCTTGTAAAAGAGGTGGCAACAAAAACTAACGATATTGCCGGAGACGGTACTACTACAGCTACCCTCTTGGCCCAGGCGATTATTCGTGACGGATTGAAAAACGTTGCTGCCGGAGCCAACCCGATGATCATGAAGCGCGGCATTGAGAAAGCAGTTGTTCTAGCTCTTAAGGAACTTGAGGAAATGAGCAAACCTGTTGAAACAAAAGAAGATATTTCCCAGGTAGCTGCTATTTCTGCAAGCGATAATGATATTGGCGATCTTATTGCCGAAGCTATGGAAAAAGTGGGTAAAGACGGAGTTATTACTGTCGAGGAATCAAAAGGTTTTACTACCGACCTCAAGGTTGTTGAAGGAATGCAGTTCGACCGTGGTTACATTTCACCTTACATGGTTACAGACACCGAGAAAATGGAAGCGGTACTTGAAGAACCCTATATTCTTTTAACCGATCGCAAGGTAAGCAATATTCACGACTTACTGCCCCTGCTGGAGAAAATCGTTCAGAAGGGTAAACAGCTCCTGCTTATTGGCGAAGATGTTGAAGGCGAAGCGCTGGCAACCCTGGTTGTCAACAAGCTGCGCGGTACATTTACCTGTGTTGCTGTAAAAGCTCCCGGTTTTGGCGATCGCCGCAAGGCAATGCTTGAAGATATCGCTGTTTTAACCGGCGGTAAAGTTGTTTCTGAAGATCTCGGCATTGAAATGAAGAATGTTGAAATTGATATGCTCGGACGTGCCCGCCAGGTACGCATCAGCAAGGAAGAAACAGTAATTGTTGACGGCGCAGGTAACACCGATGAAATTAAAAAGCGTATTTCACAGCTTCGGGTTCAGATTGAAGATACAACCAGCGATTTTGATCGTGAAAAACTGCAGGAACGCCTGGCCAAGCTAGCAGGCGGGGTTGCGGTAATTGAAGTTGGCGCTGCAACTGAAACTGAAATGAAAGAGAAAAAACTGCGCATTGAGGATGCCCTTTCGGCTACACGTGCGGCTGTTGAAGAAGGTATTGTCCCCGGTGGCGGAATTGCTTATCTGAACGTAAGCACCGATTTTGGACAACTGGAAGCAGATCTTGAAGGCGATGAAGCAACAGGCATGTTGATTGTTAAGCGTGCGCTTGAAGATCCGGTCCGGGTTATTGCTGACAACGCCGGAGCCGAAGGTTCCGTTGTTGTCGAAAAATTGAAGTCGATGGAAAAAGGCACCGGCTTTAACGCTGCAACCGGCAAGTTTGAAAATATGATGAAAGCCGGTATTGTTGATCCGACCAAAGTGGCCCGCTCTGCTATCCAGAACGCAGCCAGCATTTCAGCTCTCTTCCTGACGACAGAAGCTGTAGTAACCGACCTACCTGAGAAAGATAACGGCGGCGGCATGGGCGGCGGAATGCCCGGTGGAATGGGCGGCGGAATGCCGATGATGTAATACCAGCCAATCTTCGGCCTAGTGCCGAGTGGCTATAGATGAACCCCCTGTCAATTGAGGCAGGGGGTTTTTTTGCCCAAAACTAAAATAACTCAACAAGGGGTCAGACACATATTTGAGTTATTGCCTGCTTGATTGGTGCAGGCAGCTAATATTTTGACTTTACAATATAGTCAGGATAATGATTTAATAGTTGAAAGAGTAAAAGAAAAGCGGAGGTGGGCGGTTGTGATCGATTTTTCTCTCAGTGAAGAACAGCAGGCCATACAGCAGATGGCCCGCGAGTTTGCCCAGGCAGAGATATTGCCTAAGGCGGCAGAATATGACCGCAGCGGGGAGTATCCTGAAGATATCGTTAAAAAGGCCTTCGAAACAGGACTTGTTTACGGACCTGTACCGGAAGAGTATGGCGGTGAAGGGCTTGATGCTCTTGACCAACTGTTAATAGCGGAAGAACTTTCTGCAGCATGCGCAGGTATCGGCAGTTGTATAGCGATAAACAGCCTGGCAGCAATTCCCCTGGTTTATTTCGGCAGCAGAAAACAGAAAGAAACCCACCTGGCAAAAATATGCAGTGAAGATAAAAAAATGGCCCTCTGTGTAACCGAGCCCGGAGCAGGTTCAGATGTTTCGGCAATCTGTACAACTGCCAGGGCAGAAAAAGATGGTTATAGCATCTGCGGAAACAAGACATTTATAACAAACGGCGGGGTTGCCGATTACTACGTGGTTTTTGCTTCAATCGATCGTGCTCTTGGGCACAGAGGTATAACCGCTTTCCTGGTGCCGCGTGAAACCGAAGGGGTATCGGTTGGCAAGAAGGAAGATAAAATGGGACAGCGCGCTGCAAATACAACTGATGTAATCTTTGATAATGCCTATGTTCCCGCCGAAAACCGTATTGGAGAAGAGGGTCATGGTTTTAAGATCATTATGCAGACCTTTAATCATTCAAGGCCGGGTGTAGGCGCTTCGGCTGTAGGTGTAGCGCGGGCGGCCATGGAATATGCCATTAAATATGCCGGTGAACGCGAACAGTTCGGGTTACCCATCTTGATGCACCAGGCAGTAATGTTTATGCTTGCTGATATGGCCAAAGATATTGAAGCAGGAAGGCTGCTGGCCTGGCAGGCGGCCTGGAAGGGAACGCAGGGGTTGGACAACTCGAAGGAGGCGGCTATAGCCAAGGTATTCTGCGGTGATATGGTGATGCGGGTTACTACCGATGCTGCCCAGGTCTTGGGAGGCTATGGCTATATTAAAGATTACCCGGTTGAAAAACTGATGCGTGATGCCAAGGTTTTTCAGATTTATGAAGGCACCGCCCAGATCCAGCGCCTGCTGATCGGTCGCGCCCTGTACAAGGAATATTTCTAAAAGATTCAACTTGTTTCTGTGACTTTAGCACCCTGCTATCCATAGGTGGCGTATGATCATGATAATTAACAAGGTGGCAGAATAACCTGTTATAATTACAGAAGTTCTGCCTTTGGTCTAGCAGGGCAGGAGATATCTTAATGTTGTCGAACTTATAACTACAGATAAGGCACAATATCATAATGTGGTAGAGGCGCCCGGGGGTATTATTACCTGAGAACGGTTGAAAGAATCATATTATTAGGATGAAAGGATAATGCTGATGAAACTCTTCTTTAAGGGTAAAAGCATTAATCATATTTTCACCACGATCATAGAACAACTGAAATCAAAAGACCTTCGTGTTTTTCTCTTTACGGCAGGTTCGCTAATTCTGCTTACAATTGCGCTCGGTTTTCATCACTACTCGACAAGCCAGGTTTATGTAGTCTACATGGATGGAGTTGAATTAGGTGTAGTTGCTGAAACAAGGGATGTCGAAACTTTTGTTGATGAACTGGTTGTTCGCTGCGGAGAATTATATGGTCTAGAGCTTCAGCTTGATAAAAAAATTGAGCTGATCAAACAGTACAGGACTGACAGTGAACCCGATTCTGAATCGGTGCAGAAGGCTATTCGGGACAGAGCATCATTTATTACTACAGCATATTTGCTTCATATTAACGGAAAACCATTGGTTCCCCTGGCTTCTGAGGATGCGCTGCCGGAGCTGATAAATTCACTGAAAAGCCTTTATGCAGGCGGGGAAGCAGCGGTTAATCTCAAGGAAGTGTCAATTGTTGAAGATTTAGATCTCGAGGTTTGTTCAGTATCTCCTGAAAGTCTTTACTCTGCAGACGAGATTATTGTTTTGCTTTCTGAAAGGGAAAATGTCTCTGAGGATGCTGAAGAAAAAACTGAGCTTCTTGCTTTTGCGGATGACACGGTTCAACGCGGCATCCTGGACAGCCGATTTTCTTATGACCGTGATTATGACAATCTAAATATTAACAATCTTGCTGCAGACAACACTGACAAAGGAATTAGCGATCAGACATTGGCGGATCTGCAAATACACGTCAAGACGGTGGAAGAGATAACTGTAATTGAAACGATACCATTTAAGGTGGAAAATATTGAAGACAACGACTTGTATGTTAACCAGAGTGAAATTATTACTGAAGGGGTCAACGGGGAGAAGGAAGTGCTATATCAGATCACCCGTGAAAACGGGTTAGAGGTTGAACGGCTTGAACTTGAAGAAGAAATCCTTGTTGAACCGGTAAACCAGGTTGAAAAGGTTGGTCAGAAGCCCGTTGAACCGGTTAAACAGGTTCAACAGGCAGGACAGAAACCGGTGGCTGCTTCCGGAAGCGGTTCTTTTGTCTGGCCTGTCCAGGGCCAGGGCACGATATACAATGGATATAAAGCGGGCCACTTAGCTATAGATATTCATATTGCCAGCGGTACAAATGTTTTGGCCGCCGACAGTGGTACAGTAACCTTTTCGGGATGGGGCAGCACTCAGGGCAATTACCTGATTATTCACCACGGCGCTCACTGGACCCTGTACCTGCACAACAGCGCAAACCTTGTATCAGCGGGAGACAGGGTTAAAAAGGGCCAGGTTATTGCAAAAGTCGGATCGACGGGACGTTCCACCGGGCCTCATCTTCATTTTGAGGTCAGGGCAGATGACGGCTCACGTAAGTGGGGTTCTTACTACCAGCATCAGCAGGTAAACCCGTTGCAGTTTTTCAACCGCAGGTAGGAGCAGAAAACTTATTGAACACGAATTAAAAGCAGCCCCCACTTAGTTTGGGAGCTGCTTTTTGCTGAAAGGATAGTAAATTTACGCTTTAACTTCTGATACCCGGTGGTCATAAAGCCTTTTATTTTGGCTTCGGGTAAGAACTTAAGGCTGCAAGGTTCTGATCTATATCTTCCTGGGGCAGACTGTAATCTGTCAGTTTTCCACTCATGTAGGCATCGTAACCGCTCAGATCAAGCAGGCCGTGACCACTCAGGTTAAAAAGTATG
>JAABTH010000030.1 GCA_011389985.1 Bacillota bacterium | reverse complement strand
TTTGAAGATTTTATCACAGCGTATTACCTCAGGCCTTATCTCGAAGAAATCGTTGAAAACAAAACAAATGGCGAAAAGTCTGAAGGTTTGCGTTTTTATGATCTTGGTTGCGGAACCGGTGATGGTTATGAGCTGCTTAGTAAGATGGCAGGAGAAACAAAGCTGTCTAAATTTGATACACGGCTTATTCCGGATGAGATGGTTGAACATTATAAGGGTATTGATTTAAACGTTGCACTTCTAAAAGAAGCTCGAAATTTGCTTGGACATTATGATCACGTCGATTTTTGCAAGGGAAATTTTTCTGATGGCTTACCTCTTGAAGACGGTGAAGAATCGTATGATCTTTACTTTACCTCGTACGGCACATTGTCGCACTGTAACGACGAAGAGCTTGAAAGGCTATTTATCGACATCGCAAAACACGCCCATAACGGAAGTCTGATTCTCGGCGATTTTATAGGACGTTATTCTTATGAATGGCAGGATCTCTGGACTCATGAACCGAAAGAGCAGCCCTATATTGATTACCTGATTAACTATCTCTATGCCGAAGAAGATCGCGACAAGGTTGAAGTGTCTTCATTCCCATTACGCCTAATGGCCCCGCAGGAGTTAAACCCTATTCTTGAAAGCGCCGCTCAAAAGGCCGGTGTTAAACTGGAGGTTTTGAAGTACTTTGACCGGTCTCTATTTGTCGGTAGGCATATTGAAACAGGCACATATAATGGAAATGCTCAGCCATTAAGGCTCATGGTATCTTCGCTCTTTGAGCGCGGATTGCGAACCTACTTTCCTGATTTAAAGGTCAGCTACAAACCAAAAGTAGGTTTTGATGAGCAAAACCGGGCTTTTCAGACACTTGCTGATAGTTGGAATGCCCTAATTGATTACACCATGTTTCTGATGGAAAATATTGATAAGGCGGAAGATTTATTGCCCTATCCGCCCCAGACAGACGTTAAACCGCTTGAGCGGGCTTACAGGGTTATGAGGCAAACCCTTGAAGGAAGTAAGGGTCTTTTTGGCGATATCAGGGCAGATCTTGTGGAAGCGCAACTTGGCTATGCTCTTCGCAGCCTCGAAATGAGTATGCAGAAAGGTGAAGGCCTTGGCCATGGATTTGTCTCCGTGATCAGAGTTAATAAGTAAAAGGTCCGAAACGCTGAAACATATGGATTTATATTCTTTAGCGGCTGCTAGCGCTCACTATAATGCTGAAATGCAGCCTGAAGGCGCAAATACTCAAAAAAAGTCTGTATATTGCCCAATTACGGCTATGCACGTTGTTTGTGTCTAATTTATGGATATGAAATAATTATTGTATAAATAAGATGTCATGTTATAAAGTATCCAAAATCAAATAAATTTCAAATTAACTGCACAAAACTACTAAAAAATCAGTCTGCTTCATTTTTGTGTTCGTATTTAATACCTTTTAATGATTACTTTGGCTGTAAAATGATCCAGGCTGCACATTTTGATTTTCATTTATTTTAGATTATAAAGGGAAAGGAATGGTGAACATTTGTCTATGTACCAATTAATGGGTATGATAGCCAATCAAATTTTCACAGGCTGCAGAGTTAGCTTATACGCCGGACAAAACGGGATTGCATCGTTGGTTTCCGACACAGTAAGATATCTCATCCGTAGAGGTGATCTAGTCTGGGAACTGCTGCTTGAGCATCTCTGGCTTGTTATTATTTCTATTACGATCGCCATTGTAGTATCTGTAATTGTCGGAATAACAATTAGCTATTATACAAGTGCTGCAACGACCGTATTAACAATCTGCCAGATTCTGATGACCATACCAAGCTTGGCCATGCTCGGGTTTATGGTCCCGCTGTTTGGAATCGGTTTTACTACCGGGGTGGTAGCCCTGATTCTATACAGCCTTTTGCCTATTGTTCGCAACACCTACACCGGCATAAACGAATTGGATCAGGCTATTGTTGAATCAGCCAGGGGCATGGGTATGACCGAGTGGCGGATTCTGACCAAGATCAAACTGCCTTTGGCAAGGCCTGTTATAATGGCCGGTATACGAACTGCAACGGTAATGATCGTAGGTATTGCCGCTATTGCAGCTTATGTCGGGGCCGGAGGTTTAGGTGAACTTATTTTCCAGGGCATATCCAGATCGAATGAGTCGATGATTATTGCCGGAGCACTTGGTGTTTCGATCATTGCACTGGCATTTGATTTTCTCCTGTCCTGGGGTGAACGGCGATTTGCCGCAGTAGGGAAACTAGGAGGTAACCAGTAATGATAAAACTTGAAAATGTTACTAAAAAATTTCCGGGTATGAAAATACCGGCAGTTAAAGACCTTAACCTGGAAGTAAAAGAGGGCGATGTCTGTGTGTTGGTTGGCCCTTCCGGTTGTGGTAAAACGACAACGATGAAAATGATCAATCGTATTCATGAACCGACAAGTGGAACGATCTACATACAAGGTGAAAATGCTCTTAAAATGAATCCGATCAAGCTGCGTCTTGATATTGGTTATGTTATTCAGGAAATCGGTCTTTTCCCGCACATGACAATTGAAGAAAACGTTGCTACCGTGCCTAATGAAAAGAAATGGCCGAAAGATAAAACTACTAAGAAAGTTGAAGATGTGCTGACGCTCGTTGGGCTTGATCCTAAAATATACAGTAACCGTTATCCTGTAGAACTAAGTGGTGGTCAGCGACAGCGTGTAGGTGTTGCCCGGGCTATGGTTTCAGATCCGCCAATTATGCTGATGGATGAACCTTTCGGTGCGGTTGACCCGATTACCAGGGCCCGCCTGCAGAACGAGTTTTTAAGAATCCAGGAGCGTATGGGCAAAACAATTGTATTTGTTACCCACGATATTGATGAAGCGATCAAGATGGGCGATACTATTGCGGTAATGCGTGAAGGACAGCTTATACAGCATGCAACACCAGGCGATCTTTTGAGCTCTCCTGCGGATGAATTTGTTGCCAGCCTTGTTGGCCGTAACCGTTCGATCAAGCGTTTGCACTTGATTCGGATCCGTGAAATCTTAGATGAAGTTGGCCGGGCTAAACCGGCAACAGAAGATATGTCTATTGATGATATTAAACAAAGGATTGAAGAAAGCAATATTCGCTCAATAATGGTTGTTGACCGTAACAACAAACTGACAGGAGTCATTGGAATTAATGATTTGAAAAAGAAAACTGGAAAAGTTGCCACTGATTACATGGAAGATATTGCTGAATCAGTAACAAGTGATGCTACTCTTAATGATGCACTTTCGGTTATGCTCGAATGTGGTGAAGGTTATGTTGCTATTGTCAATGAAGATGATCAGTATGAAGGCACTATAACCTTGGGCGATCTGTTGAATGTGGTTAAGGAGGACAGTTAATCATGTTGCGTACTCTTTTTAAATGGGTTGTTGTTCCGTTACTAATTGTAGCGCTTGGTGCTGTTATTGTTGTATATTCAGTAAACAACCCCACTGATTCTTTGGTTGCCAGAAGCCTGACCTACTCAAATGTTTTTAAAGCTCTGAATGAGCATTTAATGTTGATGTTTGTATCTATGGGTGGAGCGATAGTTGTAGGCATTTCGATTGGCATCATGCTTTCCCGTCCTAAGCTGTATTATCTTGGTCGGGGGGTAGAGAATATTGTAAATGTGGGTCAAACTATACCCAGTCTTGCCATTCTAGCTCTCTTTTTCACAATATTGGGGCTTGGTTTCAGGGTGGCGGTCTTTGCCCTTTTTCTCTATTCGATCCTACCGATTTTGCGTAATACCTTTGCCGGAATTACTAGTGTAGATGACAGCATTATTGAATCTGCCAAAGGTATGGGTATGAGTCCTTTTAGAATTTTGAAAAAAATTGAGCTGCCTATAGCTTACCCGATTATTATTGCCGGGATCAGAACCGCTGTAGTAATCAACGTTGGCGCGGCAGTTCTGGCCACATTTATCGGTGGTGGCGGTTTTGGCGATTTAATTGTTACCGGTCTTTCAGTGCGGCGCGACATGGTTATCTTTACCGGTGCCAGTATCGCTGCGCTAACTGCAATTCTGTTCGATTATATAATCGGTCAGGTAGAAAACAAACTGGTCAAGTGGTAATAAATTTTGGCTGTTTTCCCGATGCTTTTAATATAAGGGGGTAATTAGTTTATGAGTATAAAGAAAATGTTAACGATACTGATGTTAGTGGCATTACTGGCCGGTTCGGTCTTTGTGATTGGCTGCCAGGCAGATGAACCTGCTGCCGATCCCGATAGCGATGAGCCGGCAGTTGATGTTGAGGTTGTTGTAGGATCTAAAGAATTTACAGAACAGCTTATTCTCGGCCAGATTACTATACTGGCGCTTGAATATAACGGTTTTTCAACGGTTGATGAAACCGGCCTTGGCGGAACAGTAGTTGTCCGTGAAGCCCAGGAAAGAGGCGATGTTGATCTCTATTGGGAATACACCGGAACAGCACTGATTTCTCACCTCGGATACGATGAAGCGATTACTGATCCGGAAGAATGCTACAACGTAGTTAAAGCTGACGACCTGGAGCAAAATGGTCTGGTCTGGCTGGATTACACACAGTTTAACAATACTTACACCTTAATGATGCGTCAAGCCGATGCTGATGCTCTTGGTATTGAGTCTATCAGTGATCTTGCTACTGCTATCAATGAAGGCGTAGAATCACCTGTACCCGGCGGCTGGGTATTTGCAACCGACCATGAGTACTCAATCAGGGATGATGGTTATCCTGCTTTGGCAGAACTTTATGGTTTTGAATTTGATGATGTTATGATTATGGATATCGGCATTACTTACGGTGCGTTAAGAGATGGCGATGTGCCCGTGGCGATGGGCTTTGCCACTGACGGCCGTATCGCCGCATTTGAGCTGGTCAACCTGGTTGATGATCTTCAGTTCCACCCGGTCTACAACTGTGCGCCGGTAGTGCGTCAGGAGGTTCTGGAAGCAGCGCCTCAAATAGCTGATATTCTCAACCCGATTGCCCAAGCACTTGATGCCGAAACCATGTCGAACATGAATAGGTTGGTAGACATCGAAGAATACCTGCCAAGTGAAGTCGCAGAAGAATGGCTTAAAGAGCAGGGCTTTATTGAGTAAAATAATTAAGCATGTTAGCTTAATTATTTGTTAGACGAATAAAGAAAAGAAGAGAAGTAAAGCAAGGGAAAACAGCCGATTTATTTTTTCGGGCAGGCAGAGTTAAAACTGCCTGCCCGAACTATACATTAAACAATAATATTATATTTTCACAGGGCAAAATAACTGGAGGGATTAATATGGCCATTCTGGCTAAAGATGTAATGACGTCACCTGTAATATCGGTAAAAACCGATACACCACTGAAGAGGGCTGCTGAAATACTTGATGAAAACTTCTTCAGTGGTATGCCGGTTGTTGATGATGATGATAAGCTCGTAGGTATTATTTCCGAAACCGATATATTGCGTTACACACAGCAGATTATAGGGCAGCCGCTGCGTGATCCTCACCGTGTTTTTACGAAGAGCCAGGAAGTGCTGCAAATTGATTTAACTCACAGGGGTGTGGAAGTTATTGAACTGGTTGCAGCGACAACGGTGGAAACGTTAATGACAACAGATGTTATCTATGTGCTTGAAGACACCCCATTTTTAAAGGCTGTGCGCCTGATGTACGAGCATAATATCAATCGTATCCCCATAGTGGATAATAATGGTGAATTAAAAGGCATAATCACCAGGGCGGATGTAATTAAAACTCTGGTTAATAATTGGTCTGACAATAGCAATTAAAAATAATAAATTTTTGACAAGGCTATGCAGGCAGCATTGGAGGGTTTATTAATGGAGAGGCCGATCTACGAAGGGGGAAGTTATAATGTTATGTCGGAGAAAGAGATCAGCCAGATTCATGAAACATCAATCAGGGTGCTGGAAACAGTAGGATTTGAAATTAAATACCCCCCTGCGCTTGAACTTTTTGAAAAAAACGGAGCGCGGGTCGATCATGAGATGCACAGGGTATATCTCCCCAGGGAGCTGGTTACACGCAGTATTAAGCAGGCTCCTTCAGAATTTGTTTTTTACGGCCGCGAAGAAGGCAAGGATATTACAATCGGTGGAAAAAGAGTTCATTTTGGCACCGGGGGTCTGGCGCTTTATGTTTTAGATCTTGATCGTGAAAAACGGCCTGGTACAATCAGGGATGTAGCCAACCTGGCCCGCTTGGCAGACAGGCTGGAAAATCTTGATTTTTTCATAATTCCGGTTTATCCTCACGATATCAATATAGATACTGTTGATATTAATACCAAGTATCAGGCTATGTTAAATACCGGTAAACCGGTCATGGGCGGCATCTTCAACAGGCAGGGGCTGGATGATACAATAGAGATAGCTTCAATGATTGCTGGCGGCCTTGAAAACCTTCAACGCAGACCATTTGTTGGGTTTATATCTTCTATAACCAGCCCGCTGAAAATTAGCGCAGACCACACTGAATATATTATGGAGGTGGCTCGTTACGGTTTACCGCTGGCTACTTCAACTGCGCCGGCTGCCGGTGCTACTGCGCCTGTTACCCTGGCCGGAACACTGGTTCAACAAAATGCAGAGGCTCTTATGGGTGTAGTTCTCACGCAGCTGGTCAATCCGGGAACGCCGGTTTTATACAGCGCAGTGCCGGTTACAATGGACATGCGAACAATGTCATTTTTAATGGGCAGTATAGAGTCGGGCCTGATGAATGCTGCCATTACCCAGATGGCCCATTTTTACCGCCTGCCATGTTATATTACCGTAGGTGTGACAGATTCCAAGCTTCCCGATGCCCAGGCAGCGCATGAAAGCGCTTCAGCTGCTATGCTGGCCGCCCTGGCCGGCGGAAACTTTATTCATGAGGCATTTGGTATGCTTGAAGGGGCAATGACTGTATCCTATGCCCAGTATGTAATCGATAATGATATCGTTGGCAGTTGTTTGCGTACTTTACGCGGAATTGAAATTAATGAAGATACACTGGCATACGATATAATCGAAAAAGTAGGACCAGGCGGTAATTATCTAAGTGAAGAACATACTGTTAAATACATGCGTACTGAAATCTATGCACCAAAAACAAGCGATCGTCAGCAGTATCAGCGCTGGATTGACGCAGGAAGTAAGGATAGCTGGAAAAGAGCAGAAGAAGTAGCGTTACAAATGATCAGTGAGCCGTCTAAAGCTATTATTCCCGTCGAAATAGATAAACAAGTCAGGGATAGGTTCCCTGAACTGGTTACTGTAACCGATCCGGATTTTCCGATGACCGGTAGTGGCCAGAAATAGAAGTGAATATGGTGGATGGTACTGATATCGCTAAAATATGATCAGCTTAAATATTTAGATGAAGGGCTGAAAGAATTATTAATAAATAGCTTGTAAAAGATTTTAAAATAATGTATTGTGCAAATCAGAAAATGTCTTAAGGAAAATAACCGGATTTACACGGGGCAGGCAGGATTTGTTTATGTCTGCCCCTGATTAATTGCTGCACAGGAGATGTTGTAATGGGAAAAGTGCAATACGAAGGCGGAGGTTACAAAGTTTTATCTGATCGGGAAATAGCGGATATCCATGAAACAACAATGAAAGTTTTGACCCAGGTAGGTTTTGAAATTTATTATCCTCCTGCTCTTCAACTTTTGGAAAATAGCGGAGCAAGGGTAGATTGGGAGATAAACAGGGTTTACCCTACTCGCGATCTTATTTCACGGTGTATAAAGAGCGCGCCGTCTGAATTTGTATATTACGGGCTCGAACCCGGCCAGGAGATAACTGTTGGCGGTAAAAAAGTTCACTTTGGTACTGGAGGCCTGGCAATATTTGTTCTTGACCTTGAAAGGAATAAAAGGAATTCGACCATAAAAGACCTCTCAGATCTCGCCCGTCTGGCAGATAATCTTGAGTATGTTGATTTCTTTATTATTCCTGTCTATCCTCACGATATCAACATGGATAATATAGATTTAAACAGCTTTTATCATGCCTTAAGATGTACCGGCAAGCCAGTTATGGGCGGAAGCCTTAATCCTGACGGTGTTGAAAATGTTGTGCAGATGGCTTCTTTTCTTGCCGGAGGATTAGAAAATCTGATGAGGCGGCCATTTATAGGCTTTATAGCATCGATAACCAGTCCGTTGAAAATAAGCAGCGAACAGGTTGAACTTATTATGAAGGTTGCAGGTTACCGGTTACCGCTGGCAACCTCAACAGCTCCTGCGGCAGGTGCTACTTCGCCGGTTACACTTGCCGGCACCCTTGTTCAGCAGAATGCCGAAGCCCTGATGGGCATTATCCTGGCGCAACTGGTTAACCCGGGAACACCGGTTTTTTACAGCGCTGTGCCGGTTACAATGGATATGCGGACAATGTCATTTTTAATGGGCAGCATTGAATCAGGTTTGATGAATGCGGCTATTACGCAGATGGCTCATTATTACAGGGTGCCCTGTTATATTACCGTCGGGGCAACTGATTCCAAACTCCCCGATGCTCAGGCCGCGCATGAAAGTGCAACTACAGCCATGCTCGCTGGTTTAGCCGGTGGAAATTTTATTCATGAAGCATTTGGCATGCTTGACGGCGCCCTGACTGCTTCTTATGCCCAGTATGTAATTGATAACGATATAATCGGCAGCTGTTTGCGCACACTGCAGGGTATTGAAATAAACAGCGATTCACTGGCATTTGATGTTATCTCCAGAGTTGGCCCGGGAGGTCATTATCTCAGTGACGAACATACCGTGAAGCATATGATTTCAGAAACTTATTCTCCACAGGCGAGCGATCGTCAGCCATATCAAGGATGGATTGATGCCGGAGCCAAAGATAGCTGGAACCGGGCTGAGAGTGTTGTCCTCGAGATACTAAACAGGCAGATTAAATCATACATACCCTCACAAATTGAGGAATTAATCTACAATAAATTTCCGGAGATAGTTCTAATTGCTTAAGAATTCCGGTTCTCTGAAAGGTGTTCATAAGTTTTTATGAAAAAACCACGACTATCCGCACAGGATTTTCATTTTTGTTTTTCAGCATTTCCAACCCGTCATTTATTTTTTCAAGAGGCAGTTCGTGAGTGACTGAGTGACCTAAATTCAACCTGCCCCGGGCAGCCAGATCTATGATCACTGGAAAATCCTCACGGCATTGGTCAGCGCTGCCTAAAATAGTCCTTTCTTTTAATAGAAGATCATGATATGGGTTCAAACCGATTTCTTCAGGGCAGATGCCAACTATCACTGTTTTGCCTCCGAGGCCTGTGGCCTCAATGGATTGGCGAATTGTTTTTGTCAGGCCGATTAGTTCTACAGCAACATTAACACCGTTGCCCTTGGTCAGCCTTGCAATGTTTTCTGCTAAATCGTCAGTTTTAGGATTAATCACTGCTGTTGCGCCAAGTTTCTTGGCCAGTTCGAGTTTTTGCCCATCAAGATCCATTGCGATTACCTGTGAAGCCCCCATAATACTGGCAATTTGAACAGCATGTATTCCCAGGCCACCAATGCCCGTTATCAATACCGAATCACCTACCTGTACTGCCGCTCTTTTCAGGGCATGAAAAGGAGTGGCAACAGCATCGGTAATTAAAGCGGCCTGCGAAAAGGGAATATTATCGGGAATAGCAAAAGCATTGCGTGCCGGAACGGCAACATATTCGGCAAAGCCGCCGTCCAGATTTTTTCCGAGCATTTTAGCGTTGCTGCAATAATTATCCTTGCTGCTGTTACACATCATACAATCTCCGCAGGTTACCAGGTAGAAAAGGCAGACCCTATCACCGGGTGAAAACCCCTGAACCTCTTCACCGCACTTTTCAACTTCCCCCGATATTTCGTGGCCCAGGGTGATCGGCAGTTTTGTTACCCTGCTTCGTCCGTCCTGGTAGTGAATATCAGAGCTGCATATGCCTGTTGCCTTCACTTTAATCAACAGTTCATCTTTTCCGGGGTGGGGCACCGGAACATTTTCCAGCTTCAGTGGCTTTCCTGTCTCAACAAGACGCGCTGCTTTCATCGTTTCCAAAATAAAAACCTCCTGTCTCTTATTTATTCGAGGATTTAAAGTTATAACCCTTTTCCTCCGGTGACTAGGTAATCAATAAATCTCAATAAATCTTAATTACAGTTGCAGGAAGGAAAGAGCCATCGTTTGTAGAAATCTTTTTAAATATAATTAAATTTAAGTTATGGCGGTGATCTTAAAAAATGAAAATAAAGAAAGCTGTAATACCGGCAGCCGGAATGGGAACCCGGTTTTTGCCCGCAACGAAAGCAATGCCTAAAGAAATGCTGCCGATTGTTGATAAACCTACGCTTCAGTTAGTTGTTGAAGAAATCGTTGAAGCTGGCATTGAAGATATATTGATCATTACCGGACGCGGTAAAGGTGCAATTGAAGATCATTTTGATAAGAGCATAGAGCTCGAAAATCTGCTTAGAGATAAAGGCAAAGATGAAGAACTGGAAGAGGTACTAAAAATCAGCTCCCTGGCCAACATATTTTATATTCGCCAGAAGGAACCCCTGGGGCTGGGGCATGCTGTTCTCTGCGCCCGTCAGTTTGTTGGAAATGAACCCTTTGCGGTACTACTTGGTGATGATATTGTTTACGCTGATGAACCTGTTATCGGGCAGCTGGCGGCAGTTTATGACGAGAAGAAAAACACAGTCGTCGGTTGCCAGAGAGTCGGCTGGGAAAATGTGCATAAATATGGGGTTGTTGATACTGATGATCCGGAAGCGTCTGTGGTTAAAGTGAAAAGGCTTACGGAAAAACCCGAGCGGTCTGAAGCAGGTTCAGATCTTGCCGTGCTGGGACGCTACATTATTGATCCTGAAATATTTGAAATTATTGAAACGACAAAGCCAGGTGCCGGAGGGGAGATTCAGCTCACGGATGCCTTAAATATTCTTGCCTCCCGCCAACCGGTTTGGGCCTATACATTTGAAGGCCGAAGATATGATGTGGGGGATAAACTTGGTTTCCTGGAAGCAACCGTTGAGTATGCATTGAGAAGAAAGGAACTTTCAGAAGAATTTAAGTCATATCTTACTTCCCTTAAGGATTAACCGTTTTGTCGGTTTTAATAACATTAATTATATTTGAGATAATCGAGAGGAGGAAATTCAATGTATCTTTATCCGGCTCCCCTGGCAAAAACAGCCCGGGAATTATCCAGCGGAAGCCTTGAATTAAAAGATTATGTAAATATGGTTTGTAATCGCCTCGATCAAGTCGATCCTGCAGTTGAAGCTTTTTTGCCGGAAGAAGGTCGGCGGGAACGCCTTCTGAAAGAGGCTGAAAACCTTAAACAGAATTATCCTGATCCTGCCAAAAGGCCCCCTTTATTTGGAGTATTGATAGGGGTTAAAGATGTTTACCGTGTTGATGGCTTCCCGACAAAAGGTGGCTCTAATCTTGATCCGGAAGTTCTGGCTGGAACTGAAGCTGATTGTGTAAGATTGCTTCGCCAGGCCGGCGCTTTGGTTTTAGGAAAAACTGTAACAACAGAATTTGCCTATTTTGAACCGGGTCCGACCCGCAATCCTCACAATTTAGAGCACACTCCGGGTGGCTCAAGCAGCGGTTCCGCCGCCGCTGTGGCAGCCGGCTTAAGCCCCCTTACACTGGGAACCCAGACTATAGGTTCGGTAAACCGCCCGGCAGCATTCTGCGGCATAGTTGGTTTTAAACCAAGTTATAACAGGATTCCATCCGGAGGTCTGCTCTATTTTTCAAGATCGGCTGATCACGTCGGTTATTTTACCCAGGATGTTGAAGGGGCAATTCTTGCAGCCTCTGTCCTCTGTCACGGTTGGCTGGAAATTAGCGTGAGTTACAAGCCTGTGCTGGGTGTGCCCAGGGGAAGATACCTTGAGCAGACTTCCGAAGAAGCCCTTAAAGTGTTTAACGGGCAGCTGGAAAGGCTTAAAGATGCCGGTTATGTCATTAAAGAGGTCAATTCTCTTGATAATATTGAAGAGATCGCTACCTGGCATCGCAAACTCATTGCAGCTGAAATTGCTATTGAACACGCTGATCTTTATTCACGGTTCAGTAATTCATACAGAAAGAAAACTGCTGAAATAATTGAAGAGGGTAAGCTGATCCCGAAAAAAGATCTTATAGAAGCACGCAGGCGCCAGAAAGAACTGCGTGAAAGACTGGAAACACAAATGCGAGATGCCGGTATTGACCTTTGGATTACGCCGGCAGCTCCCGGACCCGCCCCTGAAGGAATATCAGCAACCGGTAACCCGGCTATGAATATGCCCTGGACAAATTCCGGGCTGCCCTCGCTTTCCTTACCGGCAGGCAGGGCTTCTAATGGGCTGCCACTGAGCTTGCAGTTAATCGGACCATATATGGGTGATGAATTGCTGGTATCATGGTCGCTTGAAGTGGCCGAAATTTTTAGTGAATTTCAGGCATATAACCTTTAGACTTTTTTGGCAGAAAAATTATCAATGAAATAGGCAGCTATCCTGGTTATCAAAATGGCCAGGATAGTTCTTGTTCCAAGCAGAATCAGCGGGTTGGCTCCGAAAACGGTAAAGATAAAGGTATCTTCTATAATTGAATGAGATATGCTTAAAAATATACCGATCAACAGAAGATCGCGCTTCTTAAGATAACCTTCCCTGGCATAGTCGATGATTAAAGCTGAACCTAAAACTATTCCAAAAAACATACCACCCAGCAGGGGAAAAGCGGCTTCCGGGGGGAGGGTTAAAAATTTAAGAGGGCCTCTTACACTGCCGGTGATTTTTTCAATAATCCTGTAATGCCTGGCAAGCTCAATCAGGATGACAACCGGTATCAAGATTAAAGCTAAACGACCGATGTTTAAAAGGGTGGAGGCTATTGTGTCTAGAACCAGCAGTAATAATTCCATGAGCTTAACCTCCGGATACTATGCTATAAATAAGGTTTAGCAGCAGGCCTGCTGCCAGGGCGGAGGTAATGCGCAGCACCGCAGATACAGGTACGCGCAGCCCGGTGTAGCTGCAGACAACTGTTTCTATGGGTAGTTCATGACAAATGCCTATCATTACAGCAAGAATTGTGATCTGTTGAGTGTTGAGGGTCATAGTTGTAATAACTCCGAGAGCGGCGTAGAAATTAACGAAAAAGCTTAGCAGCAGGGCGATAGTTGCTTCACCGGGCAGGCCGAAGAAAGCCATGGCCGGAGAAAAGTAACCGGCAATTGTTTCGATTATACCGAAGTAGTCCAGTACTGCTACCAGGCATGATACCGGAACAATAATTTTGGTGAGGAACCATAGCAGCTTTATGCTTTTAATTAATCCTTTTTTTACCGGTTCTACGAGCGCTGTCATGAGTAGGTCTCCTTAATTGCAATGTAATTTGGTGGGGTTAGTCTGATCCTAAAACCATGTGCATCTGCATAAAACGCATCATATCGGTGCGGCTGAGCAGGCCGACAAGATCGCCGTTCTCCATAACCAGCGCGCGTCCTGTATTTTGAGTGGCCATTTTCATCATTACTTCGGCAGCATCTGTATCCGGAGTAAGCACCATGACTTCTTTAAGCGGCGTCAAAATACGCGAAACTCTGGTTTCAGCCCATTTTTCACGGGGTATATCTTTCATGTTCTGCAGGGTAACCAGCCCGTGAGTGGTAGAGCCATAAACAACGGGAAAAGCGCCAAACTTGTAATGCAGAAAGCATTCTGCCAATTCATCCAGGTTATCGTCAGGTGAGACAGTTTGCAGGCTTGTGCTCATTAATTCAGAAACCTTCATGCCAGAAAATGTTTCTTTGAATACAAGCTGTGAGTAGCTTGATTGCCCGGCCTGGTTAATCATCCAACCAAGAAAAATGAGCCAGAGGCCATAGAGGTTTCCCTGTAAAAACACTTGTAAAAAACCGATTCCCATCGCCAGGTATGAAAGAATACTGCCCAGGCCTACTGCAATACGGGTCGCCTTGAGCATATTCTTGTTGAAATACCACACAATTGAGCGAAAGATTCGTCCGCCATCTAAAGGGAAAGCAGGAATAAGGTTAAAAACAGCAATGATCAGGTTCAATTGGGCGACGAAAAAGATCGCTTCACTGATAATATTGCCGGGTGTAAGTATTAGGTAGTAAAAACCGCCTAAGCACAGGGCGATTAAAAGGCTTGTCAGAGGCCCGGCTGCAGTCACCTTAAATTCTGTTCCCGGGCTCATCGGTTCAGATTCCATTTGAGAGACACCGCCGAATATAAAGAGAGTGATTTTTTTAATAGGGATACCTTCATTTATTGCAACCAGGGAATGGCCAAATTCATGGACCAAAACCGAGGTAAATAAAATTAAGGTGGTAATAATAGCTGAGATCCAATAAGTTTGAGAGGTTAGCCCTGCAACTACCGAGGGGAAATATGATTGGGCCAGGGTCAGACTGAAAAGAAAGAATATCAATAACCAGCTTATATTTACCTCTACAGGGATACCCTTGATTTGCATTATTCGAAATGAACTGTTCATAAGCAGTGAACTCCTTTCAGTTGCCTCTTATAGTATAATAGTTTTGATTAAACTTTATTATACCAGTTGCGGGGGGAATAATGAATGGGAAGGGAGCCGGACAATATTTAATGACACCACGGAACGTTGCTATTTTTATCACACTCGATCTTGCGGTACTTCTTACTTTGCTGCTGTTTCTAAGCTATTATGGAATGAGCCACCTGGTTATTATGGTTATGGGTCTGGTCTTTTTAATGATTACACTTTACGACCTGCGCACTGGTAATCTATCCGGGCTTTTTTCGGAATTTCTGGGAATGTCTGACCCGGAAGAACTTGGCACATTGCGATGGCTGCCGGTTATACTGTCGGTTATTCTTTTATACTTCAGTGTCCCGGTATTCCTGGAACATGGCTTGATCAACAGCCCTCAGCGCTGGGCAATGCAGCATGGGCAGTTTATCCGGGTTGCTTTACCGGCAATTGGCGGGGGAGTTGCAGTCATTGCCGTAGCTCTCTGGACTCTTTTCCACGGTAGCAAAAATAAGTAGCAAACTACCACATCATATTAATACTCGTTAAGCATTAGCATTGCTTCTTCTCTTACAGTTTTTTCGGAGTCGCTTTGACGCGACTTTTCCAGTGCAAACTTTGCTTTTGCCCCGCCAATACGACCTAATGCCCAGGCGGCATGCAGCCTGATTACAGGACGCGGGTCATTTTCAAGCAGGCGGGTAAGCGGCTTTATTGCTTCTTTACTTTTGCTGTTACCAAGGGCAATGACAACATTTCTTTGCAGGGTGGTTTTTCCCCGCCATCCTGCAGAGGTAAGGCCTATTGTCATCTCAAATTCCTTTTGACTGATCTTAAGTAAGGGAATAAGCAACGGTTTGTCCGGAAAAAGCTGAAAAGCTGTTTCCGGATAAGGAGAACTTTCAATACAGTCATTATACAGGCAAACTTCCTGGCAGCAGTCGCACCCGTAGATCCTATTGCCTAAAAGAGTGCGAAATTCACGTGGAAAAACTCCGGAAGACTGGGTCAGATATGAAAGGCATCGCTGTGGATCAATAATAAAAGGCTCAGTTAAGGCTCCAGTCGGGCATTCTTTCAGACACCTGCCACAGCTGCAGCAAACCTGTGGATCAGAAGGCGTGTCGGGTTCTAGCGGCTGGTCAACAAGTATTGTACCCAGGGCAACATAGGAGCCGTAGCGAGAGTTAATAAGGGTACAGTTTTCACCGATCAAACCGAGCCCGCTGTTTAAAGCCAATTCCCTTTCAAGCAGGGGACTGCGGTCGCTGAGAATACGGTAGCTAAAATTGCTGCCCCTTTCCCTGCTAATCGCCATTACCAGCATATCTGCATACTTTTCAACCACTTTGTGATAATCGACAGAACGAGCGCAGCGGGCAACCAGCCCGAGAGGTTGTTCAACGGTATAAGAAGTTACAAGCCCGGCAGTGTTATAAGGTATAGCGATAGTAATAATACTGCGGCAACCATCAAGAAGCGCTGCCGCCGAGATCCGCTTATCAGGGTTTATCTCTTCGAAAGTGGTCAGCCTGTTTTCAGCCGCTCTTTTTTCAAGACGTTCTCGCATATAAAATAGCGGGTCGGCAGTGGTAACCCCAATTTCAGTAATTCCAACTGACGCCGCCAATTCACTTAACTTAATTCTACTAATAAACAATTATTAAGGGCCTCCCCTGTTAAACTTCTCAAGATCATAGACCTATTTGTAAATTTCGTCAAACTGCGCTTATCAATCTTGCGCTTATCAATCTTCAAAAGATACGGTCATTGCAGGAGTTTAGTAAAGTAAAAAGAAGTACAAAATTATTACAGTTTAAATTATATGAAAAAGCACCGGCATATTATTTTTCAGGGGTGAATGTTCTTGTGGACC
>JAABTH010000029.1 GCA_011389985.1 Bacillota bacterium | reverse complement strand
GTGCTAGTTGGTGGAGCACCGGTTACCCAGGACTTTGCCGATGAAATTGGTGCAGACGGCTGGGCGCCTGATGCTGCTTCAGCCAAAGATCTGGCTCTGAAACTGGCCGGTTAATCAAGTTGAATTTGCGGGGGGTGGATCGGAATGATCGTGCAGACTCTAAATCTGTATAGCCGGGTGGAGCTCCCGGACTCCCCGCCAAATTATAACCAGGTAAAATTTGCACCGCGACTGTGCAGTGGAAGGCGGTATGATAGTATTGATCGGATGGACATCGGTGCAGAGGCAACGGCTTCTTGAGTTGGGAGCGGATCATGAACAGGTTGGCATGACCTTTCAAAGTACTGGTGAGCGGAATAGCGCTTATCAGCAAATTGAATATGAATTGGTCGGCCACGGTAAAGAACAATTAATTCAATTCAAAGAAACAGTTAAAAGACCACAACTCTGTTTGCTGGAAAGCTGTTTAATCGAAGCACTTACTGGCGTCGGTTTCTGCCAGGTGACAACTCCTATCCTGCTTTCAAAAGGTTTATTGGCAAAAATGACTATAACAGCCGATCATCCTCTTTTTGATCAGGTGTTTTGGGTTGATTCCCGCAAGTGCCTTAGGCCAATGCTTGCACCTAATTTATATTTCATTCTTAAAGATTTGCTTAGAATCTGGCCACATCCGGTTAGTATATTTGAAATTGGCCCCTGTTTTCGTAAGGATACACAGGGTGGCAATCATATGCAGGAGTTTACTATGCTCAACCTGGTTGAAATGGGTTTGCCTGAAAAAGACTGTTCCGCCAGGTTGAAAGAACTGGCTGATATTATTATGGATGCATCCGGTATTGATCATTATAACCTGGAAAAAGAGAGTTCTGAAGTTTATGGAGAGACTGTTGATGTGGTATCAGGCGACATTGAACTTGGTTCAGGCGCCATTGGTCCGCATGTTCTGGACCAAAGCTGGGACATAACCGTACCCTGGGTTGGAATCGGATTTGGTCTGGAGCGTCTGGTCATGACCAGGGAAGGATACTCTAACGTGCAGAAAGCAGGCAGAAGTTTGACTTATTTAAATGGTGTAAGACTTAATCTTTGATAATAACGTTCTAAGAACCTGGTGTTATAGATGAGCTTAGAAAAGCGGGTGGAATAGATGGAAACTGCAGTGCCCAGATTAAATGTAGATGAGATATTAGAAAAAGCTGCCAGTGGCGTTAAACTTAATAAAATGGAAGTTATATTTCTGCTGGAACAGATTGAAGAAAAGAATACCGAGAAAATATTTAATGCAGCCAGGGAGGCACGAAGTATTTATTTTGGCAACAAGGTTATTTTGTATGGCTTTGTTTATTTTACGACCTACTGCCGTAATGACTGTTCCTTCTGTTTTTACCGGCGGTCGAACAAAGTCAGTTCCAGATACCGTAAGACTAATGATGAAATTTTAGAAACGGCAGATCAACTTACTGCATCAGGTGTTCATCTACTTGATCTGACCATGGGAGAAGATCCTTTTTATTATAATGATGGGCATTTTGAAGAGCTGCTTCAGATTACTGCGGCAGTAAAAGAACGAAGCGGCCTTCCGGTGATGATTTCTCCCGGTGCTGTCCCTCGGGATATTTTAAAGGAATTCAGCAAAATAGGCGTTGACTGGTATGCCTGTTACCAGGAAACGCATAGCCGGGAACTCTATGCAAAAATGAGACTGGATCAGGATTATGATGAGAGATTGAATCTTAAATATTATGCCCATGAACTTGGTATGCTTACCGAAGAAGGTTTATTGGCAGGGATAGGTGAAACAACAGAAGATTTAGCTCATTCATTTGAAGTGATGAACGAGCTTTCTGCCGATCAAATCAGGGTAATGAGCTTTGTTCCACAGGAAGGGACACCTCTTGAAACGCTGCAGGTGATGCCGCGTTTAAGGGAGATGCTGGTTATAGCTGTCATGCGTTTACTTTACCCGGACAGGTTAATCCCGGCATCGCTTGATGTTGATGGAATTGCCGGTTTAAAACAGAGGCTTAACGCGGGTGCTAATGTAATTACGTCAATTATTCCACCCGATACGGGCCTGATGGGTGTATCACAGAGTACTCTTGACATTCAGGAAGGTGGAAGATCCGTAGCCGGAACTATACCTATAATTAAAGAATTGGGTTTAACTCCTGGTTCAACAAGTGATTATAAAAACTGGGTCATAGAGAGAAGAAAATTATATTCATCTGTATAGTTACATTAATTATAATATAAATGGTTTAAGAAGATCAGGTTGGATCGGAGCGATTATTGATGAGGGTTGCAGTAATCGGTGGAAGGCTGCAGGGCTTGGAGGCTGTATACCTGGCAAAAAAGGCGGGTATGCAGGTTTTACTTATAGACAAAAGTGACGATATTCCGGCTTTAAATATGGCTGATAGTTTTATTTGTATGGATGTTGAAGATAAAAAAAAGACTACAGCTCTGTTTAAAAATGTTGATCTTATCCTTCCTGCTTTGGAAAATGACAGGGTCTTGCACATTCTGGCTGCTCTAGCAGAAAAACTGAAGATACCATTTGCATTCGATTTAAAAGCGTATAACATTTCTTCATCAAAGTGGCGATCAGATCGCCTTTTTGCCGAAATTGGCATCCCGGCTCCCGGGTATTATCCTGACTGTATCTACCCACTTATTGCCAAACCTTCCGAATCAAGCGGTAGCGAAGGGGTTATCCGTCTTACCGATGAGAGCGATTTGAAGAAGTTCAGACAGGTTGTTGGAAAAGATTTTGACAACTGGGTTATCCAGGAATATCTGCAGGGGCTGTCGTACTCTATAGAAGTTTTTGGTTGCATGAGGCAATACCTGCCGTTGCAGGTTACCGATTTGGATATGGATGCTGTTTATGATTGCAAACGGGTTTTGGCCCCTTCAGATCTTTCACCTTCTCAGCGGGAACAATTTGCCGCAATCGCCGTGAAAATAGCTGCAGAGCTGGAATTAAACGGAATTATGGATGTAGAAGTAATCTTGCACAACAATCAGCTAAAAGTATTGGAGATAGATGCCCGCCTGCCAAGCCAAACGCCGACAGCAGTTTACCATTCGAGCGGAGTAAATATGCTGACATTGCTGGCAGAAACTTTTATAAAAGGCCGTTTACCCGAGTCTATCGAAATTAAAGAAAAACACTATGTAATTTATGAACACATTGCCGTATCACCTGGAAGACTTGAAGTTAGTGGTGAACATGTAGTTGCAAAAGCTGGCCCGCTTGATTACAAAGAAGATTTCTATGGAGCAGACGAAGCTCTTACAAATTACAGACCGGACAAAAAAAACTGGATGGCTACTTTAATTATTAAGGGGAAAGACAGAAAAGAAGCATTTATAAAAAGAAGTGAGATAATCGGGCAGATTTGCAGAAAGCATTACATTGATCGATATCTTGATCCGATCCCTTCCGATCAGGATTTTAAAGATATGGAAGGAGCAAGGCCTTGACCAGGTTAATCAGTGAACAGATCCGGTCGATTCCGGAAGCGCTAAATTACTACGATGATGAACTAAAAACAAAGACAGGTTTTAATCTTAAAGAAATTGCTGCAGTAGCGGCAGGAATTAAAGATGAACAACAGCTTGATACCAAACTGTATAAAGTAGCTGTTATCCCTGTTACTGCAGGATTGGGAACAATTGAAGGCTTTTCAGAAGCAATATGGGCAATTGCCGGTCACCTTGGTTTTTCTGCATTTATTACCTCGTCGTCTGATGTAAGCGGGCTTGTCGAGGCTTACGAGCGCAAGGCTGATCTGGCTTTACTCGCTGATGATAATAAATATGTGGCAATAAATTTAATCACCCGTCATGTTGCAGAAAATGATCAAGCAACAGCTTCCGGTTACTGTGCTGCGCTGGCGAATATGGCTGGTGGATTAAATGGCAAAGAGGTCCTTCTGATTGGTGCCGGACCTCTTGGCAGGGCGGCAGCCCGATTTCTCGCCAAGACCGGAGCGGAGCTGATCATTTATGATTTGGATAAAAAAAGAGAGATTCTCCTGGCTGAAACAGTAAGAACAATGTATGGAGTAAAAGCAATAGAAGGCTTAGCCCTGGGCGAAGCGCTGAAAAGATATCCGCTGATTTTTGATGCATCGCCAGGGGAAAATATAATCAGGGCTGCAATGATCAATGATGAGACTATGATCGCTGCTCCTGGTATACCTCTTGGACTCGATTCCGAAGCTTTGGCTGTAGCATCCGATAGGTTAATTCATGATCCTCTTCAGATCGGTACAGCAGTAATGCTTCTTACAGCACTGACCTGATTGTATTTTTTCTGATTAGGAAAGGATGTTAAGGGGAATGGAAAATAAAAAAAGATATTATCGCAAAAGGGTTGATTTTTTCAGGCTGCTTATGAAAATGAAGCTTTGGCCTTCGCGAAAGAGGATTCTGCATGGTATAAAATCAATGAAAATTATAGGCAACAAGGCTATTATTACAACTCATTGTAACGAAACATTTACTGCCTATAATTCAAAAAACAGCCGAGCTGCCCGCTTTTTAAGAAATAAATGGAATTACGAGCCCTGTCGCACCTGCCGGGTTCCTTCCTGGAAACTTGAAAAGTACAGTTCTACTCGTTTCAGCCAGTCTTACGGATCTGATCTGGCAGAAACTTATGAAAGAAATAGTGAAAGTTAAATTTGGAGGAAATAGATGGAACTTAAATTTGGGTGCAAGAGTTTAATATTAAAACTGCCATTCGGTGTAAACGCCAGGGTTTTAAAGCCGCAGGCTTCTAATCCTCTGGAGCAACCGGAAAAAGTTCTTCAAGATGCAATACAATGTCCTGTCGCATCTGCACCCTTAAAAGAAAAAGTTAGCGCAGGGGATACTGTTTCTATTTTAGTTAACGACTCAACCCGGGTAGCCCGCAGTGAATTTTTCCTGCCCTACCTGGTAAACGAGTTAAAGGACGCAGGTATAAGGGAAAAAGATATTTTTATAGTTTTTGCCAATGGCAGTCACCGTGCTATGAGTAAACCGGAGATGACTGCACTGGTAGGCAGTAATGTTGCTTCCTGCATCAGGCTTTACAACCATGATGGTCAAGATGATGCAAACCTTGTTCACAGGGGTAAAACATCCTTTGGCACTCCTGTTTATGTAAATAAAATGGTAGCGGAAGCGGACCGGCGTATTTTAACCGGAAGTGTGGTCCATCATTTCTTTGCCGGTTTTGGTGGCGGGCGCAAAGCTCTTATTCCCGGGGTGGCCGGTTGGGAAACAATCAGAAGAAACCACAGTTTGCTGCTTGATCAAAATGCCCGTACCGGAGTGTTGAAAGGAAATCCCGTTCACGAAGATTTACTTGAGGCGGCGCAAATGATCGGCTGCGATTTTCTTCTTAATACCGTTCTTAATGAGAAAAAAGAGATACTTGGTGTTTTTGCCGGGGATATGGTTAAAGCCCATCTTGCTGCCTGTGAACTGGTTGAGAAAGTTAATGGTGTTCGATTGGAAAAACCTGCAGATGTTGTCATAGCATCCTGTGGAGGTTATCCGAAAGATATCAATATGTACCAGTCCCATAAAACGCTTGATAACGCTATGCAGGCGCTGAAACCGGACGGGCAGATGATTTTGCTGGCTGAATGTACCGAAGGGATCGGCTCTGCGGCTTTTGAAGAATGGGCCTATAAATATAGATCTTGTGAAGAGATGGAAGAAAATCTCCGGCGTGAATTTGTATTGGGTGGGCACAAGGCATATACAGTATCTAAACTGCTGCGGCAGGGTAAAGTATACCTTGTCTCTGATCTTGATCCGCAAGTGGCAGCCCGCATTGGTTTTATCCCGGTAACATCCCTTGAAGAGGCTGTAGGAATAGTTTACGATGAGGATAAAGCTGCTGATACTGTCATAATACCACAGGGATCTATTGTTGTGCCCCGCGTAAGCAATGTTTAGTTTCTTACGCTGAGCGTTTGTTTAGTTAACCTTAGTATGACAGGAGACCAGATGCTGGTTAAAATACGTTTGCATGATATATTAAAAGATAAAATTAAAACTGAAAAAGTTTCTGAAAAGGGAATAACAGAGCGACAACTTCCGGAAGGATCAACCGTAAATGATCTTGTCATTAGCCTCGGCCTTAAGCATGAACTTGTCGGTTTGATAATTGTAAATGGCAGACAGGTAAATTATCAATTCAAACTTTGCGAAGAAGACAGGGTTGAGCTTTTTTCTCCCCTATCCGGCGGTTAATAAATCAGAATGGAGGAGAACAATGGATAAAATCATCCGAGTTAACCTAACAGCAGGAACAATAACTTCAGAACCGGTTGCTGAAAAATACCGGCAGCTAGGCGGCAGGGCCCTGACCTCACAAATACTTCTTGATGAAGTAGACCCGGGCTGCGAACCTTTGGGCAAACGTAATAAGCTTGTATTTGCCCCTGGACTTTTAGGCGGCAGTTTTCTTTCCAGCTCATCGCGCATATCTGCAGGAGGCAAAAGCCCTCTGACCGGAGGTATAAAAGAAGCCAATGCCGGCGGCACAGCCGCAGCAGCGTTAAGCAAACTTGGCATTAAGGCATTGATCATTGAAGGTGAAAGTGAAAAAGGATATAACCAGTACCTCTATATCGACAAAGAAAAAATCGAACTGCGCCCCGCAGAAATGGCAGGACTTGGAGTGTACAGAGCGGCAAAACTACTTTATGAGCGTTACGGCGATAAAATATCGCAAATACTAATTGGCCCCGGCGGAGAAAGAGGATACAGCGCAGCAGGTATAACCAACACTGACGCGCAGGGACGTCCCAGCCGCTTCATGGGTCGCGGAGGCCTCGGCGCAGTAATGGGCGTAAAAGGCCTTAAAGCCATAGTGTTAGATCCGACAGGCGCAGAAGCGATCAACTACCATGACCGTAAAGCATTCCAGGAGCTTAATAAAGAACTGGTAAAGTTATTAAAAGACAACCCGGCCACCGGAGAAGCATATCCCAAATATGGCACTGCTGCCATGGCTACCCGAACCAATGCGATTAATGCCCTGCCGACCCGGAACTTTTCAGCCGGCAGCTTTGAATGCGCAAACAGGATAGACGGAGAATACCTTTACCATCTTATAACTACCAGGGGAGGAGCAGGCGAAACCACTCATGCCTGTATGCCCGGCTGTGTGATTAAGTGTTCCAACATCTATGCCGCCAGCGACGGAAAAGAAGTCGTAGCTCCGCTGGAATATGAAACAATCGGCCTGATGGGCTCTAACCTTGGTATCGGCAACCTTGATGCCATTGCCCGTCTAAACTACATCTGCAATGATTTGGGCCTTGATACAATCGAAATGGGCGCCACCATTGGAGTGGCCATGGATCAGGGTTTAATCCCCTTTGGTGATGCTGAAGCAGCAGCAGACCTGCTGGCAGAAGTAGCCGAAGATACAATTTTAGGCAAAGTGCTTGGCCACGGAGCCCTTATCACCGGGCGTGTGCTTGGTTCAAGACGTATCCCGGTGGCTAAAGGGCAGGCTATGCCCGCTTATGATCCCCGGGGAGTAAAAGGTTTGGGTGTAACCTATGCCACCTCGCCGATGGGAGCCGACCATACTGCCGGCAATACGATCAGGGCAGAAGTAGACCACACCGACCCGAAACCACAGCCGGCGCTTTCGAAAAAAGCCCAGCCCATGTCGATGATTGCCGACAGTATGGGTCTGTGTCTTTTTGTTATGCCTGCACTGGGTGCTCATCTTGATAAGCTTGCCCGTATCTATGAACTGTACAGCGGGATTAAAGTAAGCGGTGAAGAGCTGCTGAAAGCGGCTGAAAATGCGCTGAATGTAGAGCGTGACTTTAACCGCCGCGCAGGCCTGAGCCCTGCCCAGGATCGCCTGCCTGAATTTATGACAGATGAACCGCTGCCTGTCAGTGGTAGTGTGTTTGATGTGCCCCTTGAAGAACTTAGAAAGATTAACGAAGAATAAAAATGTAAAAATAATACAAATAACTCAAGATAGTGTCTGACACTATCTTGAGTTATTTATTTGTAAGCTGATCAAAAGCTATCTGATGCACTTTCGTTGACATGTTTTACCGATATTATTAGTTCACATCGTTTTTGGGGTTTATCCCCTCACCGATTGCATTATTCACAGTCTCCATGAACTGACTGAATTCATTTTGGGCCTTGGCGTAAGCCTGAATTGTCAGGTTTGAATCCATTTTAGTTTTTAAATCGTTAAATTGGTTGATTTGATCCTGGCTTGGTTCTACTCCCGACTGTTGAGCAAATTGCATCTGCTGTTGCAGCTCCTGAATATCCTGGATCATTTTATTGGCATCTGCATCTTCTTTAACATTGCCGGTAACCCTTTCCAGTTCTTTATATTCTGCTGTATTGCGAATTTCGTTACCAAGTTCTCTTGCTTTTTCCATAACGCTCATAAAAAAACCTCCAAAAAATTAGTTGGTTATATCCCTTCTGGATCAATTACTGTAATACCTTTAATAAACTTAAACAATATCAATTATCCCTTTGCCTGTTCAGTTGAATCTTGTTATAATTTTAATAAATAAGGAGAGGAGGCGTAAATATGCCAGATTTTGGTCATGCTTTTTCCGGAATGGCTTCAGATCGTAAACTGAGCCATGAAGAGTTGGTCAGGGCAATACGTTTCATGATAGCCGCTGAATACGAAGCAATCCAGTTGTATATGCAGTTGGCTGAATCTACTGATCATAAATTGGCCCGTGAAGTTCTAAAAGATATTGCCGATGAGGAGCGTGTTCATGCCGGTGAATTTTTAAGACTTCTTAAAGAGCTTGATCCTGAAGAAGAAGGTTTTTACAAGGAAGGTTATGAAGAAGTTGAAGAGTTAATTGAAGAACTATAAAATTGTTCTTCAATTAAAAAGTTTATAATTCAGCCACCTGCTGCCGGGGGAAATAGCGCTACAACTGCACCTTCATGCAATTTTGTTGCAGTTCCCTGCAGTTGTTTAATATTTCGCCCGTCGATAAGAATAATCAAACCAACCGGTTCGTTTCTGTCAAGAAGCCTGAGAATTTGACGGCCTGCCTTAATCTGATCAGGCAGGCCGTAGTTTTGGCGCAATAATTTAAGTAACCCATCAACAGTAGTGCTTTCGCTAAGATCAATTATTATTTCTTTAAAACCCATAAGCTGTCGCAGAAAGATATACGGTTTTACCACAATCTTCATTAGAGCACCCCTGATTCCTTCACTTCTTCAGCGTAAGATGAAGTCTTTCTAAACAGATTTGCCGATTTCTTCTTCCCTCAGCTGTTTTTTAAAAATCTTCTCTGTTACTGTAAAGGGTAAGTCGTCACGGAATTCAACAAAGCGGGGCACTGCATAAGAAGCGCATTTATCCCGACAGAACTCAATAATATCTTCAGCAGTCACTTTGTTGCAGTATTCTTTCTTAAGAACGACAAATGCTTTGATTCTTTCGCTCCCTTCCCGCTTGGGATCCGGAATGCCAATCGCCGCCGCCATTATGACAGCGGGGTGCTGGTGCAGGATGTCGTCAATTGTGCTGGTGTAGACTTTATAACCGGAAATGTTAGCCATATCTTTGATTCGGTCGACAATATAAAAATAACCGTCTTCGTCCATGCGGGCAATATCACCGGTGGGCAGCCAACCGTCAACCAGTCCGCTGCCTGTTTCAGGCCAGTAACCTTTCATTACCTGGGGGCCTTTAATATACATGTGACCCGGTTCGCCGGGAGAGCTTTCTTCGCCGCTTTCTTCGTCAACCAACTTAATGTCGGTATCGGGTACAGGCAAGCCGATGCTGTATTTCTGCTTGGCAACAAAACCCATGATCTTAGAAAAGCCTGTCAGGTCGATGTGCGTCAGCGGGCTGGTTTCTGTGAGGCCATAGCCCTCAGAAAGCGGCATTTTGATTTTCTCCGAGATGCTCTCTCTAACATGCTGTGGTAAATGTGATGCTCCAGAGAGAATTTGAATGGGCAGGCGTGGCAGCTCCTTTTCCCGCAGTTTCATGAGTTGAGTAGGCACAAGTGCAGTCATGAAAGGACGATTTTCGATCAGCATTCTGGCTATGTAATCAATATCGCGCGAGTCCTGGACTAAAATCATGCGCAAACCCCAGTAAATACCGAATAGGGCAGAGGCATCCCCGTACGAGTGAAACAGGGGTACACCAATTAAAATTGAGGCTTTACCACGGATTGATTTTTCGAGACGGGACATAGCCCAGGGCATGGCCTGCATAACATTGACATAGCGGTTAAAGTGGGTCAGCATAACCCCTTTTGGCATACCGGTTGCGCCGCCGGTAAAAGCCAGGTATGCTAAATCTTCCCGGGGATTAATTTCTACTGAGGGAGGATGAGGTTCATGAGCATTAATTAATTCTTTATAGTTATAAGTTTCTGCCGGTGCGGACCATTTTGCCTCTTCCTTGGGAGTATAGTCAAGCAGGGAAGTGACAATTATTTGCTTAATCTTTGTTTTCGATCTGATTGCCTGCACCTTTTGAAGCTGTTCTGCAAGGCAGATAACTGTTTCTGCTCCTGATTCTCCAATTTCATATTCCAGTTCCCGCTCTTTGTGCAGGATACTGCAGGGAACGTGAACGCCCCCAGTTTTGAGAATGGCATAATTTGAGATCACATACTGGGGGCAGGTCGGTAAAATGGTCGCGACCTTGTCGCCCTTCTTTACGCCAAAATTGTCAAGGGCGCAGGCCAGGCTATCGGCATATTGCTTTAACTCACTGTAGGTTATACGCAGTCCAAAATAGTCAATAGCTGCAGAACGTGGGTGTTTTTCTGCTGAATAATCAAGCATTGAAAAAAGTGGAAGCTCAGGATACGGTTCCAGACTGTGTTCCAGCTTAAAGGGTCCGATCTTATAACTTTTTAACCATGGCCTTTTATCTTCCAAATTAGTCACAGATGAGACCTCCTTTTATCAGCTCCAGATTTCCTCTATAATATCTTCAAGGCCAAGTTCACGCAGTTTTTCAGGGGTTGGTTTACCAGTTTCTTTATCCCAATTGCGTAAAGTATAGTATTTATCGAGAAGAACAGGCAGTTCGTTCACATGCCCTTCAGCCGGACCCTCCGGCATGGGATCTTCCAGCAGTCGCTTCGGCAGTGTATCACCGGCTGCAGTAAGCCCTTCGCGGTTACTGAAGGCGCGGGCCAGGTTATATACCCGTTCACCGGCCTGCTTATATTCAGCTGTGCTGAGATCCCATCCGGTCACAAGGTTAACCAAATGAACCCAGTCGTCGGCATTAAGGCACATGCCCATAAACTTGCAGGCGCCTACACAATCAAAAGTTGCAAGCATTTCTTCGAGGTCAACGGCTACTTTTACTTCTTCGGGATCGGCAATAAAGGGGTCTTTGATTTCACTTTCATCGACAATCAGAAAAGGAATATCTGTAAATGTTGGGCCCTGGACATAGGCGGTTACATGGTCGCCTCCACGGTTTGCTGTGGCATAAGTTAAACCGGTCATCTGAACAGCTCTGCTGTCGTAAGCCGGTAGTTCGAGACCCTTGACATGCATGGCAAAATGCTCACTACCCTGGCCCAATTTTTCGGCCATCCGCTTTGTCCCCTCGGCCAGCAGATCACCGATGCCTTCGCGCCGGGCAATCAGGTGTACCAGGTCGACTATGATGTCGGAATCGCCAAAATTAATCTTTATACCGCCAGTATCAGCTTCGGTCAGGATCCCTTTTTCGAAGCATTCCATGGCGAAAGCAATTGTACTTCCCGCTGAAATTGTATCAAGCCCGTAATCGTTACAGAGATAACCAGCCATGGTGATTGCTTCGAGGTCATTGACAAAGCACATGCCGCCAAATGTGCCAACGGTTTCATACTCGGGCCCTTCACCTTTATGACCGGCATATTTCCCTTCCCTGATTTCTGTACCGCGTCCGCATTCAATCGGGCAGGCAAAGCAGGTCACATTTTTAGTGAGGATTTTGTCTGTAATAGATGGACCGTTTATTTCATCGGACTGATCGAAAACTCCGCTCTGCCAGTTTCGGGTTGGGAATCCACCGCGAACGCTGACCAAATCCAGGACTACACTGGTTCCGAAAGACTGCATGGCCATCTTCATCATCGCTTCATCCAGCAGCTCATATTGCTTTTTAGAATGGGTTTTAAGTTCATCGGGTTTGGAGACGGGTGTTTTAATGCTGCCTTTGACAGCGATCGCTTTTAGATTTTTTGATCCCATCACTGCGCCAAGGCCGCAGCGCCCGGCTGCACGACCCAAATCATTCATTACTGCTGCATATTTGACCAGTTTTTCACCTGCAGGGCCGATGCAGGCAACGTTAAACTTTTTACCTAATTCTTCTTTGAGCATGCCTGTGGTTTCGGGAACATTTTTACCCCAGAGATGTTCTGCATCCTTTAGCTCGGCCTTATTGTCTTCTACAATCAGGACGACCGGTTTAGGCGATGCTCCCTCGAATATAATTCCGTCGTAGCCACATTTTTTAAAATCCACTCCCCAGCGCCCACCTGAATTAGCCTGCCCCCATATTCCAGTTTGAGGAGACTTTGCTACTACGCTATAGCGGCCGGTACTGGGCGCCACTATGCCGGTTAAACTGCCGGCCATAAAAATCAACCTGTTGTCAGGGCCAAGCGGATCTGCACCGGCAGGCACTTCATCCCATAGGTACTTTGTTGCTAACCCTGCGCCTCCTAAATATTTTTTATGAAGTTCTTCAGGAACTGTTTCTTCTGAAATATTACCGTTTGTTAAATTTACTCGCAGTATTTTTCCATGACAACCGGACATCATAACACCCCCGTATAATAAATTAATATTCGGAAATATTTAATCTATGGCAATTTCGCTATTATTAATTCAAATATACAGTGTTAAGCGTAAAAATTCAACTTTTTCTGGCAGATATTATAAATAAAATATTATTTAAAATGAATTGTTTACTTTCAAACGACTGTGAAAAAAGTTATAATAACAACAAATAGCTTAAACTTATTAAAGATTATCTGCAGAAAGGAGATAATTTACTGTACTCTTACCCGGTTCGTTAATCAATAATTGGGAGGAATGATCAAATGGCTTATGTCTATGGAACTGATCAGTGGGAAACAGCTTACAATGAGATGACCAGTGAAAGAATGGCAAGTGTAAGTAAACCTTATGTGATGGGATCGCCTGAGTGGGTCGGTGCTTTTGAAAAATTAATTCAGGAAGATGATCGCTACAAAGAGGTTGCCAAAACCTGGGAAGGAACAGTTGTAATTCATATCCTGGCCAATCCTGAAAGCGGCCTTGATGATGATATTTATATGCTGATGGATCTCTGGCATGGTGACTGTCGTTCAGTCAGGTTAGTACCAAAGGAAGCAGGTGAAAGCGCCAACTTTGTTCTTACCGGGGAACTGGAACGGTGGCAATCGGTAATGAAAAAAGAACTTGACGTAGTTAAAGCAATGATGCAGGGTAAGGTTAAGTTAAAAGGTTCGTTGCCGACGATTGTAAGGTTTGTAAAAGCTTCAATTCGCTTAGTTGACCTTGCCGCCCAGGTAGACACTGTCTTTCCCCCTGAAATGGATAAACAAGAGCGTGAAAAATATATGAAATCATTCAGTGACCTGCGAGCCACATTCGGTTTTTAGCAAGGAGGAAACAGTCTTGGAATATGATCGTGACCTATCTTTTGAGTATAACAACCCGACAAAAATTATATTTGGAGAAAACAGCGTCAAAGAAATCGGACTTGAGGTTGATCATTTAGGCTGTTCAAAGGCACTGATTGTAACTGATAAGGGTATTGTCGGGGCCGGTCTGGCTGAGCGGGTGGAAAAAGCTTTAGGCAGGCGTTATGCTGGTACATATGACAGCTGTAAACAGGATTCGGATCTGCACCTTGTTAATGAGGGTGCTGCTTATGCTCTTGATAAAGGGGCCGACTGCCTGGTTAGTGTCGGCGGAGGAAGCGTAATTGATACAGCCAAAGGGATGGCTATCGTAATGAAAGAGGGGGGGCGCCTGCAGGATTATTCCGGTATGCAGGTGCTGTCGCGGCCGCAAACCCCCCATGTTGTTGTTCCCACTACTGCAGGCACAGGCAGTGAGGTAACCTGGGCTGCAGTGATCAAGGATTGGGATAATAATGTGAAGGAGCTTTTTTGTGATTATTTTATTATCCCTAATATTGCTGTGCTCGATCCGACCATGATTACCGGTCTGCCGCCATTGCTTACTGCCGGCACAGGCATGGATGCTTTCACCCATGCCGTGGAAGGTCTTCATGCTTTGCAGCGCCAGCCTATTACAGATGCTATGGCCTTACATTCTATCCGGTTGACAACAAAGTATTTGCCTCGTTGTATCGAAGATGGAGATGACTTGGTTGCCCGCGGTCAGCAGCAGATAGCTGCAGTTATGGCCGGCGTTGCTTTCAGCAATGCCCAGGTTGGCCTGGTGCACGCCATGGCTCATTCGGCAGGAGCTCTGTTCAAATCTCCGCATGGTCTTGCCAATGGTATTCTGCTTCCCCATGTGATGCTTTTTAACCTGGAGGAATGCCCTGACCGATATGCCCTGGTGGCTGAAGCAATGGGGCTTGATGTCCGTGATTTGCCAGATCTTGAGGCCGGTAGAAAGGCAGCTGAAGCAGTGTGGGAACTAACAAAAAAAATAGGTTTGCCGCAAAAGCTCCGTGATGTTGGTGTTCCTGAAGATGGGCTGGCAGCCGCTGCAGAGCTGTCCCTTTCTGACGGGGCTATAGTCTATAACCCGCGGATGGTTATGGATGCTGAAGAAGTGTTGGCAGTATATAAGCAGGCCTGGTAAATTAAGATCCTGTCAGTATGAACATTTATACAAAAAGCCCGGTTCGCCGGGCCTTTTGTATAAATAATATTTTTTACCGCTGACGGGCGCATTCTATAATTGCAATCCCTGCCCGCTGCTATCGCTACAACATCCCATGTCTTGCATCATTATTTTCTGTCCCGGCTTAAAAAGTGCAAACCCTTTATCCCAGTTATGATTCAATGCTTCAGTCATTATACTTAGATCTGCAGGAATAATCTTCAGTTCCAGTCCCAGTTCAGCGGCGATGCCTTTCGTTTCTTTCATAAATTCTTTGGCATCATATGCCCCTGTATCAATCACAACCAGATGGGTATAGTGTTTCAGCATAATCCTGAATATTGAGCGGGTTTTTTCGAGGCCATATTTTTCTATACTTCGTTGGTACTCCTGCCAGATATTATTTTCATATCTAAGCCAGCCTTTTGTCAGGTAATACGATTTTGAACTGTTTTCCATTCTGCGTCTTTGTTCGTTACCGCCCAGAAAAAGAGAGATGCAGTCATCAACTTTTGGCACGACCATAGTTGCCTTCGACGATTTAAGTCCCAGCAGGGCGTTTCCACATAATCCAAAAAGCATAATAATATAATCATGATCTGTTATACTGTCGATCCTTTGTTGAAGGGTATCTCTAAGCCTGTCCGGATAATTGTGAAGACCCGATTCAATCCAGGTTATCCGGTAAGGTATGCCGGTTTTCTCAACAACCTGGTTTACTTCGTCTTCAAGAGTTTTGCAGGCAATTATAGCAGTGTTCAAGTTTTCTTCCTCCAATTAAACAATAGCTATCTGTTATTTACAGCAATAAATATTATATCATTAATTTAATCAGCTAGAGTGTACAGCTCTTAATGTGTCAGGTTAAATTTATTTTTTGTCGGTAAATTAAAGAAAACAAGGAAAAACAGGGATAATAAGAGAATTTTACATGCTAACGAAAAAATCAAAAGAACTATTGTTACTAATAGATTACAATAGATTTGTAGCAGGTTATAATCTTAAATTCAGGGAGGTTTGCAAATGACTTTAATTTTAAGTCGCTGTCCGGCTGATGACGGCTACAGGATGCCCGGTGAGTTTGAAGACCATGATGGGTGTTGGATGATCTGGCCGGAACGTACCGATAACTGGCGAATGGGTGCCAAGCTTGCTGAAAAAGCCTTTACTGCAGTTGCTGAAGCCATCAGCAGGTTTGAAATGGTCACCATGTGTGTATCAGGCAGACAGTTTGTCAATGCCCGCAACAGACTTCCGGAACAGGTCAGGGTAATAGAAATGTCGAATAATGATTCCTGGATGAGAGATGTTGGGCCAACTTTTGTCATTAATGATCAAGGCAGGATGAGGCTGGTTGACTGGAATTTTAATGCCTGGGGAGGTTTAGACGAAGGTCTTTACTTCCCCTGGGACCAGGATGATCTGATTCCCCGGAAAATTGCAGAAATAACGGGCGTAGACCGTTACAAAGCTCCTCTAGTTATGGAAGGTGGTTCAATTCATGTTGACGGCGAAGGCACATTAATCACAACTGAAGAATGTTTGCTTAATCCTAACCGTAATCCAGATTTATCAAGGGAACAGATTGAGGATCATCTTAAAAGGTATCTTAACCTGAAAAAAATTATCTGGTTGCCCCGTGGCTGTTATAACGATGAAACTGATGGTCATGTTGATAACCTTTGCTGTTTTAGCCGACCTGGTGAAGTAATTTTGAACTGGACTGATGATCAGGACGATCCTCAATTTCCAATCTCTAAGGAAGCTTTTGAAATTTTGAGGGATGCTTCTGATGTAAGGGGAAGAAATTTAAAGGTACATAAATTGCATCAACCGAAACCGGTGATAATAAGCGCTGAAGAATGCCAGGGAGTTGATCTGGTAGAAGGAAGCATTCCCCGGCAGGTAGGAGATCGACTCGCTGCTTCATACGTGAATTTTTATATTGCCAATGGAGGTCTAGTAATGCCTCTCTTTGGAGATCCGCAGGATCAGCCAGCTATGGATAAAATGAGAGAATTATTCCCTGAACGCGAAATTGTGGGCGTATTCGCAAGGGAAATACTTTTGGGGGGCGGGAACATTCACTGCATTACCCAGCAGCAACCAAAAACCTGATTGGATTGTTTCTCATTATAATTCTGATTCACCCTGAAATGTTAGTCTACAGGTGTGATTTAAACTGTTAAATTAGATGCTGTAGCCAAACTACTTATTTAGCTTAAAAAGGGAGAGTGGTTTTAATGACACGATTAACCGGAAGAAATTTTATGGATTTGGATGATTATTCCCGTGAAGAGATTTTATTGATCCTTGAAACAACTAAAGAATTGAAGCTTGAATTAAAGAGAGGATATTTTCATCCCTATCTGAAGCACAAATCGCTTGGCTGTATCTTTGATCAGCCTTCAACCCGGACAAGGATATCATTTGAACTGGGTATCCAACAGCTTGGCGGTTACGTTACATATCTCAAGCCCGGCGAGATTCACCTTGGCAAAAAAGAAAGTATTTATGATACTGCGAAGGTGTTAAGCAGGTTCTTTGATGCAATTATGATCCGCTGGAATAATTATGATGAAATGAAAGAGCTGGCCGATGCAGCAACAGTTCCGGTCATTAACGGCATGACCGAAAAGAATCACCCCTGCCAGGCTCTGGCTGATATCTATACGATGATGGAACGGTTTGATCCTATCGGTGGGAAGAAGGTAGTGTTTTTTGGAGATCGCACCCAGCCGGCTCATTCATTAGGTTTAATCTGTTCAAAGCTTGGTTTGAATTTTGTCCACTGCTGCCCTGAAAAGTATGCAATATTACCAGATTATACTGATATTTACGCCCGCAATAACCTGATCTCAGGTGGCACATACCAGCACACGGATAATATAGATGAAGCTTGCAAGGGCGCGCATCTTATTTATACCGACGTATGGTGGTGGATAGGCCAGGAAGCAGAGGAGGATGAACGCAAGAAACTTTTTGCTCCTTATCAGGTTACGGCAGAAATACTTGCTAAATGCGATAAAAACGTTATATTTGAACACTGTCTGCCGGCAATGCGGGGTGTTGAAGTAACAGATGAAGTTATGGACGGTCCGCATTCAGTTATTTATGACCAGGCCGAAAACAGGATGCATACTGAAAAAGCCCTGATGGTTCTCTTAATGAGTTAAAGTTCACAAATGCCTTATTTATTAATAAGCGGCGAAACCGAGGTACAGATTACTGGGTAAATGAAGCTGATGCCGGGGTTTTGCTCTGTAAAAAATTGCTTACAAGTCATCCCTTATAAGTATTTTCTATTATTCGTCATCTGGTTCGGGCTTGGCGAAATAAAACTTGATTTTTCTGCTTCTGTCTTTTACGGCATTACCCAGCGTTTTTGCCAGT
>JAABTH010000028.1 GCA_011389985.1 Bacillota bacterium | reverse complement strand
TGATCGGCATGGTTGATGGGCAAAAAGCTCTTACTTATTTGCTGGCCCGTGGGGCGGTAATTGGCTTAATTGTTTCTTTTGCTTTCTATAGTTCCATCGGTTTTGGCGATCCCGTCGGTTTCATCGCCGGAATTATCTACGGGGTATTAATCGAGGGCGCTGCTTTTTTCTTTGCAAAGCGAAAATAGCATGAATGCGCTCAATTATTATATGAATGGTAAAATAAAAAGGTTGAATTTTGGCCAATAAGAATGGATGATATTTCCCACTCTCTGGAAGATATCTCCTAAGATTGACAGATAACTAAAAGGGTAGAGATTATTTGTTGAGGTGGCAATTGTACAGCGAGATCCATCAACTATAAAAGCTCGGTTTTAATAAAGCTTAGGATGGTTTTTAGCTATTGTATTCTAATCTTTTTTCTTCAATCATTTTGTTCTTTAATTGCCATAAATCGAGGGAAAGGTCTACATAATATTCCTGGGGGTTGCTTTTTCTTTTATGCTCTTCCCAGAAAAGGTCCAGGGTTTTTTGCCTATAACTTCTGATTTGTTTTATGTCGGGTGAAGGATAGCATCTTTCTCCACCGCTGATTACTTTATGCTGCAATTCGATAGCCTCGTAATCTTTAACTATCTTCTTTTTCGATGGTGTTACCGGATCAAATAAAAGCAGGTCTTTTCCTACCTGAGGCAGTTTTTCTTCATAACGGGCTAGATAGTCGGCTTCCGCTTTTTTTGTTTTTCTGTTTATAATCCTGTAAAGACTTTTTCGGCCAGGCAAAACATTTTTTTCAGGGTTATCGGAAACTTTTATTTTAGGTATTCTTTCATTTTGCTCGATAACCTCTACCAGCTTATAGACACCGCCTAAAGAAGGTTGATCATAAGCTGTAATTACCCTGGTCCCTACAGCATAGATATCAATTGCGGCATTTTGCATCTCGAGCTCAGAGATAACATATTCGTCAAGATCACTTGAGGCTACAATCTTTATGTCCGGAAAACCGCTTTCATCAAGCATAAGACGGGCTTGTTTAGAGAGATAAGCCAGATCGCCACTGTCTAACCTGATACCATCAACTGGTATGTTCCGTTTTTTTAATTCCTTTGCGACCTTAATTGCATTTGGTACACCGCTTTTAAGGGTGTTGTAAGTATCAACAAGCAGGATAATGTTGCCGATATTTTCTTCTGCATAAGCTCTGAAAGCACTAATTTCGTTTTCAAAGCTCTGCACAAAAGCATGGGACATTGTTCCTACAACCGGTATAGCGAACTGCTTTCCGGCTTCTACCAGAGAGGTTCCATCAAAACCGGCAATATAAGCTGCTCTTGCACCATATAATGAGGCCCCTAAACCATGCCCCCTTCTGGCTCCGAATTCAGCCAGTTTTTTATCAACGACAACCTGTTTAATCCGGGAGGCTTTAGTAGCAATCAGCGTTTCGTGGTTAAATATATTGAGTAAAGCTGTTTCGATTAATAGTGCTTCGACTATTCTCGCTTCTACTGTTAAGACAGGCTCGTTAGGAAATATTACTTCTCCTTCATGCATCGAATAGACATCACCGCTGAACCTGAAATCTTTTAAAAAATCAATAAAGACGCTATTAAAACCGAGAGTTTCTAAGTATTTCAAATCATCTTCGTTAAACTTGAGACCGGTTAAGTGAGAAATTATTTGCTCTAACCCGGCATAAATCGCATACCCGTTACCAAAAGGTAGCTTCCGAAAGAACATATCGAAAACCGCTATTTTATCCTGCAGACCTCTGTTTACATAGGTCTGCATCATGGTTAGTTGGTACAGGTCGGTGTGAAGTGCGCTGCTTGTTTCCGTTTTCATAATATGCTCCTCCTAAAATACCATCAAAATTCCATGCCAGTATTACTTAACTATTTCATTTTCGATCTTATTCTATCCGTATTTCTTTAAAAACAGGTAGTCATTCTGCTCCGTGGAGTTGTGTCTGTCCCCAAATTAAGAACAACTTCAGATAAAGCATTAGATAAGTTAATTAGGTGATATTTCCTTTGGCAAAAAAGATATTAGCCTGGCTTTATCCTGGCTGCTTTTTGCTAATTCTTTTGAATAAAACTCCCATTGATCAAACGTGTTTGAAGAAGCGTCTTGTGTATTAAAATCAAACATATTTTCACAGTAATACCTCATGATATCTTTATTAATACAATTTCACTGTATGCGAAAGAGGTATATTCGTCAAGGTTTATAAAAACGCTCAAATACAAGGGGATGTTTTTCTCCGCCTTGCCACAGCGATAATCTTCTTGCAAATTCGAGCTCGGAGTAATATAAATTAATCAAGCCCTAAAGATCAGAAATATTATAAAAAAAGCTTAAAAAGGAAAAATAACTTTTCTAAACTGTAAGAGAAGGGTGGTCTTAAAAAATAATGGCAAGAGATGATAATCAAGTAAAAACGCTCTTGGCGGCCTATGAAGAAGAGGCTGAGGCAACAGGTTGGTTCGGCCCGGAAGTTGTGTTTGGATTATCCTATGCTTACGTACAAAGCAATGATTTAATGCTTGATATTGGTATCGGCACCGGGTTGGGTTCTGATCTGTTTCGAAAAGCTGGCCTTGAAATTCACGGCATGGATAATTCGCAGCAAATGCTTGAAGCTTGTCTTAGCAAAGGAATAAAATCATTACAGTTGCACGATTTAAGGATATCTCCATATCCCTATAAGTCATTTAGTTATGACCATGCAGTCTGTACAGGTGTTATGAATTTTTATCGCGACTTATCCGTAATTTTTAAAGAAGGAGCTCGCTTATTGAAGGCAGGAGGACTTTTTGCCTTTGTAGTCGGTGATCGAGCTGAAAATGAACCAGCTGAAATTGTTGTAGGTCCGGAACATACACATACAGATGAACCAGTGACAATGTATCGGCACAGTCAGGAAGAGATTAGCATTTGGGTGGAAAACAACCATTTCAGGCTGATGAGAAGTCTGCCCTTTACCATGTTTTTAGATCGGGAACAGATTAGAAAAGTTGAGGCAAAAGCGTACGTTATACGAAAGTTATAATTTTTACAACAGGGTGAAACAGAAATAATTGCAAAATAGACAAAGGCAAGTTTTTCTTGTCCATTCTTTTTTTCTGTGCTACGTTAATCAAATGTAGATATATTTCGAATGTAAAAAGAGGACGGGGTGCCTACTACAAAAAGCGTAGCAACAACCCCGTCCCCTGCTGCATAAACAAAATCTGATTTACTGCATTTTATTCAAGATCGAAACGGTCTGCCTTCATCACCTTATTCCATGCTTTTACAAAATCATGAACAAACTTTTCATTGGCGTCGTCGCTTGCGTAGACCTCCGCAATAGGCCGAAGCTCAGAGTTAGATCCGAAGAGCAGGTCAATACGGGTACCTGTCCATTTTAATTCGCCTGTTTCACGGTCACGGCCTTCGAAGAGATCTGCGTCTTCTTTGGTCGGCTGCCAAACAGTGCCCATCTTGAGCAGGTTGACAAAAAAGTCGTTGGTAAGGTTTTCGGGATTCTTGGTGAACACTCCGTGTGGAGATTTATTGTAATTGGCATTTAAAGCTCGCATGCCGCCGACAAGAACAGTCATCTCAGGGGCGGTTAAACCCAGCAATTGAGCCCGGTCTACCAGCATTTCCTCGGCAGTAATTGCATATTTGGCCTTGCTGAAGTTGCGGAAGCCATCTGCTTTCGGTTCCAGAACTGCAAATGCTTCTGCATCTGTCTGTTCCTGTGCGGCATCTGTGCGTCCCGGTGCAAATGGCACAGTGATTTCGTGACCGGCGTTCTTCGCTGCCTGTTCGACAGCTGCGTTGCCGGACAGGACGATCAGGTCGGCAAGGGATACTTTTTTGTTGCCTGATTGTTGGGTGTTGTTAAAATCTGACTGAATACTTTCAAGGGTGTGCAAGACTTTTTCCAGTAATTTCGGTTCGCTGGCCACCCAGTTTTTCTGAGGTTCCAGACGGATACGCGCCCCATTGGCGCCGCCCCGTTTATCGGAACTGCGGAAAGTGGAAGCCGAATTCCAGGCGGTTGAGACCATTTCAGGTATTGATAGCCCTGAATCAAGCACTTTGCTTTTCAGATCAGCGATATCCTGTTCATCGATCAATTCATGATCGACAGTTGGAACGGGATCCTGCCAAATCAGCACTTCCTCGGGAACTTCAGGTCCGAGATAGCGCGCACGCGGACCCATATCGCGGTGGGTCAGTTTAAACCAGGCGCGGGCAAAGGCATCGGCAAACTCATCCGGATTCTCCAGGAAGTGTTTGGCAATCGCTCTGTAGGTGGGGTCCATTTTCAGGGCAAGATCAGCCGTAGTCATCATTGTAGTCACTCTTTTAGCAGGATCCTGCACACCGGGAGCTAAGTCTTCCTCATCAGGGCTGACCGGTTCCCACTGCCAGGCGCCGGCAGGGCTTTTAACGAGATTCCAGTCGTATTTAAAGAGAACTTCCAGGTAGGTGTTATCCCATTTTGTAGGGGTGGGGGTCCAGGCTCCGTCAACACCGCTGGATATCGTATCTTCGCCTTTGCCGCTGCCCATACTGTTTTTCCAGCCGAGGCCCTGTTCTTCAATGCCGGCAGCTTCAGGCTCCGGTCCTACATGTTCCGGGCTGCCTGCACCGTGACACCGGCCAAAGGTATGTCCCCCGGCGACCAGGGCAACTGTCTCTTCGTCGTTCATAGCCATACGGGCAAAGGTTTCGCGAATGTCTTTAGCTGATGCAAGAGCATTTGGTTCTCCATCTGGTCCTTCAGGGTTTACATAAATGAGGCCCATTTGTACAGCAGCCAGGGGGTTTTCGAGATCCCGTTTACCGGAATAGCGTTCATCTCCTCCCAGCCATTCATCCTCAGAACCCCAGTAAACATCTTCCTCAGGTTCCCAGATATCTTCGCGGCCACCGGCAAACCCAAAGGTTTTAAAGCCCATCGACTCCAAGGCAACATTTCCTGCCAAAACTATCAGGTCGGCCCAGGAAATTTTACTACCGTATTTTTTCTTGATCGGCCATAGCAAACGGCGGGATTTGTCAAGATTAATATTATCGGGCCAACTATTTAATGGGGCAAACCTTTGAGAACCCGAACCTGCTCCCCCGCGACCATCACCCATACGGTAGGTGCCGGCGCTGTGCCATGCCATACGGATCATTAATCCTCCGTAGTGGCCGTAATCAGCAGGCCACCAATCCTGAGAGTCGGTCATCAGGGCATGTAAATCTTTTTTTACAGCTTCCAGGTCAAGTTTCTTAAATTCTTCAGCATAGTTGAAATTTTTACCCATGGGATTTCTATTTTCGGGGTTTTGGTGAAGCATCCTAAGATTCAACTGGTTTGGCCACCAGTCCCTGTTTGTAGTGCCACCACCAGCAATTCTTCTTTTTGTCATTCCAGTTACCGGACATTTTTTTTCTTCGCTCACAGATAGACCTCCTTTAAGATAATCTTATAAAGCTACTTTCACTTTTAACCAGCTTAGTTACTTCTATGTTATTTAAGAGACATTCCTATTATAAAATATATTCCAACTCATTACAATGGAGTAGTTGGTAATTATTATGCGAGTCTTATTTTTTAAGTTTGTTTAAAGCGTCAGCCAGGGCAGTGTTAAGCGGGCTGGCGCTTTCCTGTTTCTGCTGTTTCAAAAATTTCGAAACTTCTTTCTTCGAGACTTTGTCACCACCTTTTTTTCGTCTTGCTTCGAATGCTGAAAGTTTTTCGCGGTAGCCACAGCGACAGATAAAAATGCGGCTATCACCACTGCCATGTAGTTCAAGCTTCTTGCGGCACTGGGGGCAGCGGGCATTGGTAATCTGTGAGGTTAGGTTTCGGTAGCCGCAGTCGCGGTCGGGGCAGACGAGCATTTTGCCCTTTTTTGCTTTTACTTCCAGCAGGTATTTTTCACACTGCGGGCATTTAGTTCTGGTCAGGTTATCGTGTTTGAATTCCTGAACGCTGTTTTTAATCTCGCCGACCACTTTTTTGGCATACTGTCTCATGTCACCGACGAAAGACTCTTTCTTTAATTCACCTCTTGAGATTGCTTCCAGCTTCATTTCCCATTCGGCAGTAAGAGCCGGTGATTTAAGATCAGCGGGAACTAATTCAAGCAGCTGTTTGCCCTTAGAGGTAAGGTGAATATTACTGCCGTTTTTTTCGATTAGAAAGGTGTTAAAGAGTTTTTCGATGATATCAGCCCTGGTGGCAACAGTACCTAAGCCGCCGCTTTTGCTTATACTTTTGATTAAACTTTTATTTTCGCCGGTCATATATTTAACCGGGTTTTCCATGGCGGCCAGTAGACTTCCTTCATTGAAGCGGGGAGGGGGTGTTGTTTCACCGCGGGTTTGCTTAATATTTAATATTTTAACCCGATCGCCTTTATTAAGCGGGGGCAGAGTTTGTTCAGCCTGACGCTCATCTTCAGCAGTATCTTCATCATCTTCAAAATTATTGGCATAAACTTCTTTCCAGCCTTGTTTAAGCACTACTTTACCCCTGGCAGTAAAGTTTTCACCTCCGATAATGGCGGTTACTGTTGTTTGTTCATACTCAAAAGGTGGATATAAAACAGCCAGGAAGCGTTTAACAACAAGATCGTAGATTTGCTTTTCCTTAAAATTTAGATCGCGCCATGGGGCAGGCTGCTCGGTGGGGATGATCGCGTGGTGATCAGATACCTTGTTATCATCAACAAAGGTTTTGGAAGCGGTAACTGCTTTATTGATCAGGGGGCGGGTCAAACTGCGGTATGATTCGGTAGCACAAGCGCGCACTCTTTCTTTTAAGGTATCAACCATGTCGGTTGTAATATAGCGCGAGTCGGTGCGGGGATAAGTAAGCACTTTATGGTTCTCGTATAGCCCCTGAATAATTGAAAGGGTTTCTTTTGCTGAGAAAGAGAAGAGGCGGTTGGCGTCTCGCTGCAGTTCAGTTAAGTTGTAGAGCTGCGGGGCAGGCTTTTTCTTAAGACTCTTTTTTACTTCAGTAATAAGCGCTTCTTTTTCTGTGAGCCCGGCTAATATTTGATCACATCTGGTTTTATCAAAGGTGCGGTTATTTTTTGTCTTTTTGTCCTGCCAGGTTAAATTGAAGCCTTCAGCTTCGGCGGTTATGCCGTAATAATTTTGCGGTTTAAAGTTTTTAATTTCCTCTTCCCTGACAGCAATGATTGCCAGGGTGGGAGTTTGCACCCTGCCGCAGGAGAGCTGGGCATTAAATTTGCAGGTGAGAGCCCGAGTGGCATTAATGCCTACCAGCCAGTCTGCTTCAGCCCGGGCTACTGCCGAGGCGTAAAGGTTTTCATAGTCGTTTCCGCTGCGCAGATTGCTGAAACCGGTTTTAATTGCTTTATCGGTTACCGAAGAAATCCAGAGCCTTTTCAGCTTCTTTCTGACATTTGTTTTTTCGAGGATCCAGCGGGCAACAAGCTCTCCTTCGCGACCGGCATCGGTGGCAATAACAATTTCTTTAACGTCACTTTGTTGCAGCAGTTTTTTAACCAGGTTGTATTGGCGGGCTGTCTGCTTAATTACTACCAGCTTCAAACGATCGGGCAGCATAGGTAAATCTTCTAGACGCCAGCTCTTATATTTATCATTGTAGGTTTCGGGTTCGGCAAGGGTAACAAGGTGCCCCAAAGCCCAGGTGACAATATATTTATCATTTTCCAGGTAGCCCTTATCTCTGCCCTGGCAGCCCAAAACCCGGGCCAGATCTCTGCCCACAGATGGCTTTTCCGCCAGCACTAATGTTTTAGCCATTATTTCAACGCCTTTCATTTATGTGCATAATTAACCTCTATTATATCATCTCCAAATCAATGGTATGTTGCAGCGCATGTAGTAACATCCCGTCCTCCTGCTACACGTCTCCCTGCTACATGCTTTTGCTAGATGCGCATGCCACACATATGCTAAAGGAAAATTGAAGATAGATAGAGAATTATCATTGGAAAGGAACTCTTAATTTACAGTAAAGGGGTTTAAACTTAGATGATCAACTGCAGCAAGAAAAGATTAGAAGATAAGATTAAAACCTTCAGCAATTTCGGCGATACCGGTAATGGCGGTATCACCAGGCTTTGCTTTACAGAACCCAATTTGCAGGCAAGGGCAGAATTCTGCAGACGCTGTGAAACTCTAAATATGAAGATTAAAACTGACGATATGGGCAATATTTATGTCACTAAGGAGGGAAAGGAAAATTTGCCGGCTATTGCTGCCGGTTCTCACCTGGATTCTGTGGTCAAAGGCGGCAATTATGATGGGGTTTTAGGGGTGCTCACCGCTCTGGAAGCGGTGGAAACGATCATAACAGAAAAGATTGAAACAAGGCACCCAATTACTGTGGTGGTATGGACTAATGAAGAAGGGTCACGTTTCAGACCGGCGATGATGTCTTCCGGCGTTATAGCAGATAAATTTGATCAGGACGCCATGTTGAATGTAAAGGATGAAGAGGGGGTAACCTTTGAAGAAGCACTGAAAGCAAGTGGTTACAGGGGTGATGCAGTGAATCGCTTTAGTCCTGAACACTACAGTGCTTTCCTTGAGCTGCATGTTGAACAGGGTCCCGTTTTGGAGGCTGAAGATAAAGATATCGGAGTAGTGGAGGGTGTTTTGGGCATGGTCAATTACGAGATCAAGACTCGTGGTCAGGCCAATCATGCCGGAACAACCCCTATGTTCATGCGTAAAGATGCCCTTTATGCAATGGTTGCCATAATCCAGTATCTTCATGATGAACTGGGTAAACTTGATCCTGCGCTGGTATATACTACCGGTGAATTCAGCGGTGGTCCCAATGTGCATACAGTAATACCCGATAATGTGCGCATTACCCTCGATGCCAGGCATAGAGATCCGGAAGTGATTGAGCAGGTAGTTAAAGTGATTAAATCATTACCGGCAGAAATACGAGGATGTTCTGTTAGCTACCGTGAACAATGGGCTCGAAACACTATTGATTTTAAGACGGAGATGATCAGCGCGGTAGAGGAAAGCGTTAAAGCACTGGGGTATACTTACAAGTTGATGTACAGTGGTGCCGGTCATGATGCTCAATATATTGCAGATATGGTGCCGGCCAGCATGGTTTTCGTACCAAGTGATACCGGTTTTAGCCACTGTGAAGAAGAACATACCTCGCTTGAACATTGCTGGAAAGGAGCCAACGTTATACTGCAAACCATGCTTACATTAGATAAAAAGGAAGCTTAAGCTAAACTATAAACTATCATTATAGCTGATCAGGTAAAAATATTTTCAGGAAGTGAGTTTTGCTGATGAAGCGTGAAATAACTATTTCGCCTCAGAAGGGCACAGCTTTTGAACTTTATAAAGGGGAAAGAGTAAAAGTTATCGACCTGGAAGGGGGACAGGTGGCTGATCTGTTGGCTTTCAGGCAGGGTGAACCTGAAGAGAAGCTGTCAACGGGAGTAACAATTGACAATAACGGTTCTCTTTATCTAAAAAAAGGCGATCTGATCTACTCGAACAGGTACAATCCGCTTTTATTAATTGTTGAAGATACCGTAGAAGGGCACGATCTGCTGCACCCTCCATGTAGCCCCGAGATGTACCGTTTTCAATACAACATCAGGGACAATCACCCCAGTTGTTACATGAACTTTGTTGAGTCTTTAAAAGAATACGGTATTGATGAAAGCCTTATTACTACCCCTTTTAATATTTTTATGAATACAAGAGTTGCTTCTGATGGTTCGGTAGAGGTTAAAGAGCCACTATCGGTGGCGGGAGACTATATCATTCTGGAGGCGCAGGCTGATCTAATTGTGGCTGTTACTGCCTGCTCGGTAGAGGAAAGTGCCTGTAACTCCTACCGCTGTACTGCAATAGGATTGGAAATATACCAGAAGTTATAACGATTATTTTGAAAATGAATGACAGTAAGTTTAATTTAACATTTAAGATAGCAGAGGTAATAGGAGATGACAGATGCATTAATTGAACTGGCCCTCAGGGAAGGCAGAGGGGCGATAGATGCAGTAATTATACCTGCAGAGGATATAGAGGTTATAGATAAACTGGCTGAAATTTGTCAGGACCCGGGTTGTCCCAATTACGGTGCTTCGCCAGGCTGCCCGCCGAATGTTGCCGGTCCTTTCGAATTTAGAAAATGGCTGAATGAAACAGAGCGGGCTATATTTATAAAAATTGAAGTGCCCATGGAAAACCTGCTTTCATTCGAGTACCGCGAGATTATGAAATTGCTCCATGAGATAGTGGCTGATATCGAGATAGCGGCGGTTGAGTCGGGCTATAAGAATGCTAGAGGTTTTGCCGGGGGCTCGTGTAAAGAGCTCTTCTGCACAAAATTTACTGATTGTAATGTTTTGGATAGGAATGGCGAGTGCCGTAACCCGGGCCGGTCGAGACCCTCAATGTCCGGATTTGGCGTTAACGTTTCCAGGCTTAAGGATATCGCCGGGTGGAATGATAACGCCTATATTGGAGACAACAAAACTTCAGATCTGCCAATGGGTGCGGTATATGGCCTAATTTTGATTGGCTAACCAATAATTTTTAAACATATTTAACTATACTGATGCGATAATTGTTGCTTCGGCAAAAGTGAAAGATTCGGTAATATTGAATCAAATCAGCGAAGTAAGGATATGAAGCGGGTTGCCATGAAAATAATATAGATGGCCGTTACAGTTACAGTCAGAAGAGCCAAAGTTTTTTACAATATAATCGGCAATACCTTTTAACTGATCTGTCAGCTGGCATTCGAGCTTATCACTGCTGATTATCGGGTGGGTATTTAAGCATATTTCAAGTATTAGCCATATATATAGATTGAATAAAGCTTCGAAAAGTAAATTTTATTTAGGTCTTTATGCTGCGTTCTTTTTCCAGTAGATCTTTTAACCTGTTACGATGATCCTTAGATTCTTCATGCAGTTTATTCAAGTATAAATTTAAATTTGATGATTTGCCCCCAAAGAGTGTGTAATAGTATGATTCAATAACTGAAGTTTCAATTGAGTGCGAAATAGAGAGGGCTTCCAACAGAGTAAGCATGCCCTGTTCAGCTCTCTCTATTACTTCTTCAGAATATTCGATTGATATTTCAAGCGGGCGCACTTTGAAGCGATTGTTTTCCAGAAAGACGGTATGACCATCTATTTGCTGGTAAAGTTTTTCGATGATGCGTGCATGATTCTCTTCTTCCTGTGATAAGGTGTTCCAAAAACTAGCGTGTTCGGGATATTTTGATGCACATACTGAATAGAGCTTTGCAATTGTTCTTTCATAACTTATTAAAAGTTTAACAATCTGTTCCGACATTATTTTGCTCCTTAGGGTCGAGTATTAATTGCAAATTAAGATTGCCGTTAGCTTCAACAATTTAATTTAAGTGGCTGCGGATATTTTCTGCATAGGCAGCACTTTGAGGATCACCAGTTAAAATTTCGATATTTTTGGGGGAATCAATACCCAGTTCCAATTCAATTGCTCTTTCGATTTGCTCCTGTTTAAAGATATCAATATTCATAATCTCCGGGGTTGATCCAAGTTCTTTAAGAATAGCTATTCCCACAGCATCGATAGCAACAGGGTCTGTGCCGGCAAGGAAAAGGCCGGGTTCTTTAGTTTTACCTGTCATGGGGCCACCTTCGACAAAAGCTTCCATGGCATCCAAAACATAAAGGTCGGGACGGTAGCCGGTATTTATTTCAGCTATCATTTTCTTCATATATCTAGAACCATGCAGTTCATTCATATATCTATTGCCAGTTTTTGGCACTATGCCAACAGCCAGCTTCAAAGCCATTGTAAATATTCCACCAAACTGGTGAGTTTTAAGACACGGCGTGGCTACAATGCATTCTGCCTCTTGAAGCATTTTAGGAACCATGAAACCGTTTTTCCAGTGGCTGCCGGGAGGGTCTATTTTGACAAGCTCTTCAGCGGGCAGTTCATCAAAATTTATAACTTCGACTCCCAGTTCTTTTGCCATGTGGTGCACTCCCAGCATGTCCAAAACTTCAGCGCTGTTTGCAGGACCGCTTCTTTCACCAATAATAATATTTTTAGCGCCCATTTGCTGTAGATGAATAATTAATTCTCTTAATGTATCGGGGTGAGTAGAGCCGGGGTACGGATCGGCAGTGTTGAAGTTTGGTTTAACGATAACTTTTTTACCATTTACGGGATTAATATCAAGCAGCCTGATGCTTTGCCGCAGAGCATCACGCCGGTTGTCATTTTTAACCAAAGATACTTTAGTCGGGACTGATAGTGTTGCCATTTATTGCACCTTCTTTATTGATATTTAAAAATGTAATTGTTAACTGAAGAACAGAGGCAAATAATACCCAGAGCAGATAAGGGATATTTACGTATGCTACCCAGGGCAGGTAAGGGCAGATGCCAACAAGCGCCCAGGCGAGTGTGCCAAGAACAAGAAGAATGTCTATTGCTGCCAGTGGGTTGCTCTTTAAACCAAATTGCAGGGGAGTAAAGGCGAAATTAAAGATTAGGTTTAGGGCAAAGGGAAATGCCAGAAAAAGGGGAAGATCATTTGTAAGTGCGCGGTAAAAAACTACTCCGAATGAAATAAAGATGATTATATAGAGGACTGACCATACAGGACCGAACAACCAGCCCGGTGGTGACCACTTTGGTTTTTTAAGTTTTGAATACCAACTTGATGAGTCCATATCAATAGGTGCTCCGATTAAAATATTTATTTTCGATATAATTATATCATGTTAATATATAATGTATAAAGTCAACTGTCTTATTTATTTACTCTGAATGAAAATATACGCAGACGATAGAGTTAATATTGAAAGGTGTGAACGCCAAAGATGAATAACAAGATCTCAGAGATAAGTCCTGAAATAGCCAAACTTTCTGCCTTATGTGAAGCTAATAGTAATATTAATCCTACATTATATGAAAAGTATGATGTAAAACGGGGACTTCGTGATATTAGCGGTAAAGGAGTTTTAGCAGGTTTAACTGAAATATCTGAAATTGTATCATCTAGAAAAGAAAATGGAAAAGAATATCCTTGTGATGGCAAACTTTTTTATCGTGGCATTGATGTTGAAGAAATTGTAAATGGGTTGACAAGAGAAAGCCGTTTCGGGTTTGAAGAGGTGGCTTACTTGTTACTCTTTGGTCAGCTGCCCGGTGTCAGTGAGCTGAAAAGATTTTGTGATATTTTAGCTGAATATCGCACGCTTCCGACGGGATTTGTACGTGATATTATTATGAAAGCTCCCAGTCAGGATATGATGAATACCCTTGCCCGCAGTGTTTTAACGATGTATTCCTATGATAACTCTGCCAATGATACTTCGTTGCCAAATGCATTGCGCCAGTTATTACAACTTACGGCATTATTTCCTTTGCTTTCTGTTTACGGTTACCAGGCGTATCGTCACTACCATGATCATAAAAGCCTCTATATTCATTCCCCCAAACCTGAACTTTCTACAGCTGAAAATATTTTACGAATGCTCCGCCCGAATAAAAAATACACTCCGCTAGAAGCAAAAATTCTTGATGTTGCTCTTATTTTGCATGCCGAACACGGTGGTGGCAACAATTCAACTTTTACAACACATGTGGTTACCTCAAGCGGCACAGATACTTATTCAGTTATTGCAGCTGCGCTCGGGTCGCTTAAAGGCCCAAGGCATGGCGGCGCCAATATTAAGGTTATTCAGATGTTTGAGGATATGAAAGCAAATATTAAGGATTGGAAAGATGAATCTAGTGTGGCTGATTACCTTGTGAAATTATTAAACAAGGAAGCCTTTGACCGTACAGGATTGATATACGGCATGGGGCATGCAGTATATTCCCTCTCAGATCCCCGTGCGAATGTTTTCAAGAAGTTCGTAGAAAATCTTTCAAAAGAGAAAAATCGTAGTGAAGAATTTGAGCTTTACTCTTTAGTAGAAAGACTGGGTCCGGAAATAATAGGAAATAAACGTAAAATTTATAAGGGTGTCAGTGCAAATGTCGATTTCTACAGCGGCTTTGTCTATAACATGTTAGACTTGCCGCAACAATTATATACTCCGCTGTTTGCTATCGCCCGTATTACCGGTTGGTCTGCGCACCGGTTGGAAGAGATGATCAATGCAAACAAAATTATCAGACCTGCTTACAAAGCAATTTCTGATCGCCACGCCTATGTTCCATTAAAAGATCGTGATTAATAAGATAAAAAGAAGTTATTATTAATAATCGCGAAAATAGAAAGTTGACAGGGTGAACATGATTCCGGCAATAAGCAGATAGATGCCTGCTATGATAATGATTATTGAAAAAACAAGGATGGAAGAGTAAATCATTGCCAGACCGAAAAGCAGATGGATCAAACCGGAAATAACTGTAGGCAAGACATTCATTTCTTTTTTCAGGCGATTTGCTGTTACGAACCTGTCAAAAGCCATCAAAATAGCAAAAATGCCAATGATAACTCCGACAAATACAATTGTAACATTGGGATTGAAGAGCATAAAGAGCCCTGCAGCCAGTAAAAGAATAGCAAAGATTAAGATTAGAACACGATTAAGTAAGTAGCGCCAGCCGGCAAGAACAGTGATAATCCTGAATAAACCGATCACTGATATTAAGGCGCCTATAAAAATAGCAATGAATTCAGCTACTCTATCAGGTGCGGCCAGGAAAACAACTCCTAATATCATTAAGGTAACTCCGATAATGATTCCAAATGGTTTTAAACTGTCCGAGATGTACATTTTCTCAACTCCCTGCTATATATTATAGTAAAATAATAAGGAGAAGGTCAATCTGTGATAAAGTATGAACAGTAAAAAGCGCCATAAAAAGCGGCATGCTAAGGAGTGGTGAGAGATGAAGATAAAGAGCATTAATATCGAAGGGTTTCGATCACTTAAAAATGTTGACTGGAACCCGGGTAGGTTAAATGTGATTATCGGGCCTAACGGTACCGGCAAATCAAACTTACTGCGCTTTTTGGAAATGTTATCAGCTGCTGCAAAAGGGCGTCTGGCCAGATATATTCAGACTGCCGGGGGTATTAAACCTCTATTATGGGATGGCCAGACAGATCACATCAGCTGCCGACTGGAGACATCGTTTTCTGAAACAGCGGCTGAAGAGGCTGGAATATGCGGGGAAAGCATGATTTATGAAGCGCTGTTTCGTCAGATTGGCTCCGGAAGTGATTACCGGGTTGAAAATGAACTTTTAAGCGCTGCTGATTGTGATAACAATAATGGGAATGAGCTGCACAGTTATTTGCAGAGAAAAAAACAAGAGGGTTTTATCTATGATTCAAATCAAAAAGAGCTTATCATGCCTGCAGATGCTATATTGGATGATGAATTATTGCTTGCTGTTGCTGCCAGCCCTTTTGCAGGCAGTAAACAGATTAGCTATTTCCAGAAGCAGCTGGCCTCATGGATGATTTATCATGATATGATTGTCCATCAGGACGCAAAAATACGGCAGCCGGTTATTTCAAGGTATGAAACCAGGGTAGCGCCGGATGGTCAAAACTTAATATCTGTACTGCATACTTTATATGCTGGAAGCAGGGAGTTCAAGCAGAGTATTGATAGTGCTATCAGAGCTGCTTTCGGCAATGATTTTGAGGAACTCATATTTCCCCCGGCAGCCGATCAACGTGTTCAGCTTCGAATCAGGTGGAGTTCACTCAAACATGAGCAAACTGCGACAGATTTATCAGATGGAACGCTCTACTTTTTATTATTGATGACAATATTAAACAACCCAAACCAGCCTGCCCTGATCGCCATAGATGAGCCGGAAACAGGCTTGCACCCTTCAATGCTTCCTATTATTGCCGAACATGCTGTCGAAGCGGCACAAAGAACACAAGTGGTATTTACAACCCATTCATCACAATTCCTGGATGCATTTTACAATACAAAGCCGGTTACAACTGTAGCCAGTTGGTCTAATGGTCAAACCCGCTTTAAAGTACTCGATGGTGAAGAGCTTGATTACTGGTTGCAAAGTTATTCTCTCGGTTCACTCTTTACCTCGGGGGAGCTGGAGGATATGTAATGCGGCATTTTATAATATTTGTTGAAGGTGATACTGAAGATCGAGTATTGTCAGCTTTTCTGGGAAGATGGTTGAAGCCAAAAATTTCTGAACAAATTGGGATTAAAACCGTAAATTTTAAAGGATATGCCAACCTTTACAAGGATTATTCACAAAGAGCAATACTGTATCTAAATGGTCCGAGGGAGGCTGATATTATTGCCGTTATAAGCCTCCTTGATTTGTATGGGCCTACCTTTTATCCAGATAACATTTTAACAGCTGCAGATCGTTATAACTGGGGCAAAGCACATCTAGAGAAGAGGGTTAACAACCCAAGATTCAGGCACTACTTTGTTGTTCATGAACTTGAAGCATGGCTTTTAAGTGATCCGGCAATTTTCCCGCCCCAGGTTGCAACGCTTATTGAAGAGGTTTCAGCTGCCCCTGAAAAAGTTAATTTCAACCGGACCCCGGCAAAATATCTTGAGGAAATATATTTGCAAAAAATGAATAAGAATTATAAGAAAGTAACCGAAGGAAATAGATTATTTTCTCGTTTGAACCCAGAGATCGTTTATCAGAAATGCCCTTATTTCAAAGCGTTTGCTGACGATATTTTAAGACTTGCCGGCGAGAAATAAAGTGGAAGGTAACTTATTGATATGATCACTAATTTTATAATACTGATTGGCTCTGGAACTGTGGTTATCGGGGCAGTAAAATATTTGTTAATGCCCGGAATTGTCAATATAGGTATTAGTTTAAATGTTTCATGTAAAGCGAGGGGCCAAATGACAGGCCTCGCTACGAGCATCCCTGAATTCACAGTACTGGTTGCAGGTGTCTTTGCCGGTGTTTTTGATGCCGGCCTTTGGAACATTGCTTCATCAAATATCATTAACTGGCTTTTATTTATACTAACTATCTTTCTATTTCGTCAGCAACTTGATCTTAGAAATAAAAAGTTTGTTGATGAGATAACATTTGGTCTGTTATCTGTAGTTATCCCTCTGTTGGTTCTTTTTTTTCAGATAAAAAGCAGTGTAACCAGTGCTCTTCTCTTATTTGGGTTCTTCATCATCTACAGAATTATAGATGGGCTTATTAATAAGTCAGCTAAGCCTGCACCTATACCTCCGGAGATAGAAAATGGTTCACTCTGGAAAGGTTTTATGTTTCTGATAATTGGTTTGGGGGTAATTATGCTATCAGGGAGTTTTATGAGTGCAAGCACCGGGTTACTTGTTATGCAATTAAATATTCCAGCCTGGGCAATTGGCTGGATTCTGGGTCTAGTATCTTCGATGAGTGAGTTTGCATCTTTTATTGAAATTTATAGAATGCATAAACCGAATCACAAAAAGAATTACAACAGGGATACACAGGAAGCCCTCGATGCTTTAGTTTCTTCAAACATTTCAAATATCGGTTTGATTTTACCGATAGCAATGATAATTTATTTAATAGTAAGCTAAGTGATCATTTATTATTTTTTGGGCAGTAAAACCTGTTCAAGAAGAACGCAGATAAGCAGGCCAACCGTAAGGCCGTTACCAACAAAGCTTTTTACAAAGAGCGGCATTAATTCCATCGATTCCGGTGGAATAAACATTGTGCCCACTCCAAGTAATAATGAAACTCCCACAATAAAACCGATCCGGTTGTCAAAATATATCTTTCTGTATTCCATGAAAGCGACGCTGAGCAGCTGACAAAACATGATAAGAATTACAGCAAAACCTACCTGAGACGGTATGGCCACAAAAAGAGAACCAACCAAGGGAAACAGACCCAGAAGCATAATTAAAAGAGCGCCGATAAAGAAAGGCCTGCGTGAGGCAACTCCGGTTACCCGGGCGAAACCTATGGACGAGGCAAAGGGAACGAAGCCGATTAAGGCAAAAAAACCAGCTAAAAGATTGCCCAGCCCGGTAATAATTGTAGCCCTGCTGTAATCTTTATTTACAGCTTTCTTGTCGATTAATTCGGAAAAAGTTGCTATGCTTGCTACAAGGTTTGAAAGGGTAAAAAACCCTACTATGAGCAATATGACAGTAATACCGAAGTCGAATTGGGGCATGCCCCATGGCCAGAGATCAGGAAGTGAAATGGCTGAACTGGAAAATTGAGGTCGTTCGGCAATACCGATAAAAAATGCGACAACCCATCCTGCCATTGCACCGATAAAAATACCGATGCTTTGTAAAAAGCCTCTTTGCCTGAGCGATATCCATATAATTACAGCAACAATAGCAATAAAAAGGATTGCTCCGGTAATATTTACGGTTCCACCTAGCGGATAGATGCCGAGCATGCCGCGCATGATCGAGCCGCTTATCTGTAAACCCATCAGCAGGAAAAAGGTTCCCTTAACAGCCGGTGTAAAGACGACCATTATTTTGTTGATAAAACCAAATAGGCCAATAACTATGTAGATTAATCCGACAATAAGCATGCCCAAAACGATATTGCCGCGCAGTTCGGCCAGGGATTTTCCTATCTGAGGGGCAATTACTCCCATAATGATCAAAATGTTGTACCACATACCGCCGATGCCTTCAAATATTGGAAGACGGTGCCCAAAATAGAGTTGGATGATTGAAAAAAAGCCGCAAAAGAAAAAGGTTCTTTGAATAAAACTGCTGATTTCCTCAGTGCTGAGACCAAGACCGGTGCCTACAACTCCGGGTATAACAGCGCAGACGGTTAGTGAGAATATAACCCACTGGAAGCTGTATATAGCAGTTTTCTCAGGAGGTGGAACCTCTTCAGGTTTATACAGCAGTATTTCCTCGATTATTATGCCCCCCTTAAAGTACGCCAGATTAAGTATAGCAGCACTTTTTTTATTATGTCAAACTGTTCCATTAATAAGATTCTCAAGGGACTTAATCTTGATTTGCTTTTTAAATATGTGCTATTATTGCTCCAAAAGATTATTCAGAAGATAGTAGGCCGTATATTATGGATGGCAGAAAAACTGTATCAATTATTACGAGAGTCGGATGGAAACCCTCTTAATTTATCCCTAATTTTAAATATTAAGGAAAAAGGCTGCACAAGAATCTCTGCAGCCTTTTTTAAATTAATATATTTACTGGTGCCGAAGGTGGGAGTTGAACCCACATGCCCGGAGGGCGCACGATTTTGAGTCGTGTGCGTC
>JAABTH010000027.1 GCA_011389985.1 Bacillota bacterium | reverse complement strand
GGATGCAGCCAAACCCGGATCATAAAAATAGATTTTAGGTTGCTTCACCAGCCGCTTACTGAAGTTTTCATAATGAGGTTGCAGTAAAAACACTATAAAGCTTGATTCAAGAATTGAAAGCCATGACTTTGCTGTGTTATGGCTGATGCCACAATCATTGCCCAACGAGCTCAGGTTAAGCAGTTGACCGATCCTACCGGCACAAAGTTTTATAAATCGCTGAAAAGCGCCAATGTCGGAGATGTTTTTTATTAACCGCACATCTCTTTCAATGTAAGTCTGTATATAGTTTGCATACCATATTTCGGGATTCAATAAATGATCGTAAATCCTGGGGTACAAACCTTTAAAAATATATTCTTCATAGTTATTGGTCTGGTATCCGGCATTTACGATTTCCTCAATACTCAAAGGTAGAAGTTTTAAAATCGCCACACGACCGGCCAGCGTCTGGGAAAGGTTTTCCTGAAGCAAGTAGTTGTTAGAACCGGTCAATACGAATTGACCGCTTTGCTGTCCTCGGTCAACAATTGTTTGGATATAAGAAAAAAGTTGAGGAACTCTTTGCACTTCATCAAGGATCACACTATCTGAATGAGTAGTTAAAAAGCCCCGCGGATCGCTTTGCGCAAACTCTCGGGTATCAGGATCCTCCAGTGAAAGATATCTTTTCTCAGGAAAAGTAGCCCTGACCAGCGTAGTCTTACCAGATTGACGTGGCCCGATCACTGAAACTACCGGGTATTTACCAGCTAAATCAATTAGTTTTTCCTGCATTATACGGGTAATCATAGTTAAACCTTAACACAAACAGTACAATTTGTAAATCATAATTACAGATTGTACTCATCTTGCAAAAAAGGACATGAGAAATGTCCCCTTGTTTTTTTACTGGTTAACATTGGATAGTTCAAAAATCTTATAATTTTAGTTTGCCTCTTCAAAAGTAAACACTTCTTCAATGGTGCTGTTTAGAGCCCTGGAAATCTTATAGGCAAGGATTAGAGAAAGATTGTACTTGTGCTTCTCAATATGACCTATGGTTTCTCGACGTGCCCCTCCCCCGGTTTGCTAGCCTCGCCTGATGCAGTTACAAACTCCTTTTTTACTTTCCTGCATAGCCGCATGATTGTATCCTTACCGGTAATCAGCGCAACGGGCAGACCTCCCGGAGGCTGTAACCACTGGCCGCTTAAAACAAGATTATCAAGACCCTTAATTTGACCGCTGTGGACCAGCTCCTTACCTTTCAGTGTAGGCCAAAAAGCCATAAAAGCGCCGCGATAAGCGTTACAGTACCGTTCATAGGTTTGCGGGCTGGCTACGTCAAGCAGCTTGAGCCTGCCAGCCATCTCTGGAAAACGAGTTTCCATGGCCCTGATTACCTCTTCACCAATGCGATTCTTTTCCTTGTTATAGGCTTCCCTATCTTCTACCAGCTCCTCCCACTTCTCCAGCTCTGGCTGAAACTGGTTAATGGCAAAGGTAACCGCAGTATGACCTTCCGGGGCAAAATCCGGTTCGTATCCGTAATGAGTCATCTGCAAATATTCTGTCGGCTTCCGGTTCTGCTCTATCGTCAGGGCATCAACAGGGAATTTTAGGGTTCGGGGAATATCCTCTATACTGCCCTCGTACCCGATACCCACATAAATGTTTGAAGCCAGGGGGTAAGTTTCAGGATCACTGAATCTCTTTTGAAATTCCGGATCGGGGTACTGCCCCTTAAGCAGCTTTTCGTAAAGCACATTAGCATCACAGGCTGCAATAAAGTAATCGGCCTCAAAGGATTTGCCGTTTTTGCAGACTACCCTCTGCACCGAATTTTTTTCAATCTCCAGCTCCACTGCTTCACAGGAAGTTTCAATATTTCCGCCGAGGGCAAGATACTTTTCTTCCATCCGCCTGGCCAGGGCCCTTGAGCCCCCCAAGGGAATAGAAGACTGGCCCCCGGTAAAGGTTCCGAGCGGAAAAATTACCGATGTAGCGCTGTAATCACCTTCGGGCATAAACGAGGCCAGGGCTGCTTTCAGGGCCGGATGCTTAAACTTACCGGCCAGGTCCTGCACACTGAGCTTACTGTATTTCTGCATGATCGGTCCGACATCTTTCATGGAAAACATATATTTAACCTTCTCAATAAGGCTCATCATATCGATCGGTTTTCCGACAGGAAAAGTAAATGTATGCAGCTTCCTAATATCACCACAAAACTCTTCAATTGCTTCCTTATCCTCCGGTGATATCTCCAGCCAGCTCGACTTTAACCAGTCTATATCACGGTAAAAGTGTACCGTCACCCCTTCATGTTCAACAGCCATAAAACTTTCAGGTTCATGAATTTCTACTCCGTCAAGGGCACCTACTGTATTCCACAATTCCCGGATAGGAGTTCCTTCTTTCGTTCCCACCAGCCAGTGAATGCAACCATCAATGTGATAACCAAGGCGTTCCCAGCCGGTGCATTCTCCTCCTGAAGTGTGATGCTTCTCCAGGATAGTGCTTTCAAAACCATTTTTTTGGGCAAAAGTACCTGCACTTAAACCGGCAACGCCCCCGCCAATAATTAAAATCTTTTTCATTGCTTATCTTCCTTTCTTTTTATCTGCTCTGCCAGCAATAATTGGTCTCCAGTTTCCATTAACAATTTTTCAGACTCCTGGTCATCGAGCCACGATGGTACATGTCCATTGGCCACCATGGCCGAAAGCCCAAGTTGAAAGATCCGCATCTTCAGTAACAACCTCCTGCGATCTTCCATGGACCAGTCTTTCATCTCCTCATTATCTTTCAGGGCTGAGAGTTTCTATAACGCTTGTGCGTTGTATGAAAGATGTCGTGCAGATACCTGGCGGGAAACATAAACAGCTCTTTTTTAGTTATCAACTACATCAGTCGAATTAAAGTGCTCTTGATTCCTTTTCATAGCTATTTTCCCCTCTAAGTAGCAGTTATTTTTATTTATACTGCTGTAAGAAGCAAGATGGGTTAACAATTATCGGTTTGTCGACTTTTAATTTTAAAAAGTGTTTGTCTCCTGTAATTATAACGTCTACTTCTGCCGCTATTGAGGCATTAAGTATGGGTTGATCTTTTTTGTCGCTCATAATCCTGCAATCTGAATCTACCTCGGATGCTTTGACAAAGTCTAAATCGTTTAAAAAAGTAGTCAATGCAGCTAATAAGTGTGGTGCTTTTCTGTTAATAACTTCGTTAAGTTCATTTAGAATTTGGTCACATAGGTATAGCTCATGCTTCTGTAAAACAATCATTAAAGCTTTCGCTGGATTTGAATTTGGCCATAACAGTGCGGATATAATGACGTTACTGTCGACTAATATTTTCAATTTCTCAATCCTTACTGTAGCGAATTCTATCTATTTCAGCCTGCACTTGATATTCCTCTTTAAGATCTGCTGCTTCAGCAACATTTTGAAATGCATCCTGTGCCTGAAACAGCGCAGACAATGAAGCATTGCTTAACACTATTTCTCCATTATTGCGTTCGATAAAAAGGATTTTGTCTCCTGATTCCAGTTTTAGTTTACGGCGAATTTCTATGGGGATAGTAATTTGCCCATTTGTTGATATTTTAGCTAAATTCATTCGTATAACCTCCTTCAATACTTGAAATCTAAAGAATTATTTATATCTAAAGTATAGCAGTGTTACGTTTCCATGTAAAGAGATTTAAATGAGCACACGTAATGAAGATGACTATGTCTGCTTAACGCCCCGCGCCAGTAAAAATTGAGGCGCAAAAACCGCCTCTTATATAATATGCTGTTATCGCTGAAGTTGCTTGCCGTTTGCGTTGTTTATCTCTCTAGCCCCACCCATATGAATAAAAGTATCAAGGTAATTGCTGCTATGATTGAGGCTGGCAAATATAATATCATATGAGGATGCCCTAAAACAGACAACCTTCCGGAGCCGATGGTCATAGCTGATATGCCTAATGAAACAAGCCATTGCCCTATTTGCGCTCTTCCCGCTAATAGTGGAATTCCTAAGATTACTAGCAGAGCTCCTGTTGAATTAGTGTATACTCCTAAAAGATATGTATAGCGAAGCGTTGCAGATCCTGCCCTTAAAGCAGTGTTTACCTGTAGAAAAGCTTCTGATGCGCTAAAAAGATTGGCGGCGGTGGCCAAGATTATAAGGAAAAACATTAGGAATTTAAGTAGTTTAGCAGTTTTAGGAGCTTTTCCCCATAGCAGGAGAAATATATAGGGAATAGTGGAGATGAAGAACAAAACAATACCGTTAATAACCAATTCACCTGAAAACAAAGGGACCGTTTCAATTATAAAAGCGCCGCCAATTGCCGGAAGGGCAAGCATACCTATTGCCAGCGGCCGCGCCCAAAAGTTTTCGTAATAGATAGGTAATGCCAACAATACTAATGCTGCCCCGGCTATCATTACCAGTGCGCTTAATAAGGGATAGAGGAATTGCAGCAGTCCTAAAGATAGAGAATGTGCACTATTGATAGCACTCGCATTCTGGTGAAATTCTGCGAATGCAATATTTATCGGAAGCATAACTTGATCGGGAACTATAAAGATGAGAATAAGACCTGTAACAGCAGCAAGAACAGCTAACATTGTCTGCTTTTGATTATCTGTATTCTCAATCATTATTCGTTCACCGCCTAATTTATGTTTACTTCCGATGCAGCTTAATCAATACAATCGCTTACATTTTATTGCTTTTGCCCTATGATATATGCTCCGTTACCTGCACTGTTTAACTCAATCAGCTTCAAGCCATGATTACCAAGGAAGTCGACGATCTGTTTTCTGGCCTTAATAAAAGCCATTCCGCCAAAAGAAAAAGCTACCAGCATAAAACCATCTTTTTTTAGCACTCTCACTGCTTCGTTCAAATAAATTGGAGCGTTGGATGTAATAATTAAATCAAACCGGTTATCGTCATAATTTAGGTTGGTAGCATCACCTTTCCTAAAGTTAATTGTGTTTGGTTTTATTTCCTTCGCTTTGTTTTTTGCAATCTCGATCATTTCTGAAGCCTGGTCTAAAGCATCAATCTGGGCTGAAGAAAAAACTTTTGCCGCTTTGAAGGCGGCAAAGCCGGTTCCGGTGCATAAATCAAGGATGCGGTGCGGTTTACCAGGCACACGAGCCAACCCTTCTTTTAATGCTGCCTTGTATTCAATACCACTTTCAGCTATTTTACGGTCGTAAGCATTACTTACTTTGGCTGGAAATACCGCCATCGCTTTTAAAAATAACTTGGATTCCATTATTCCAGGATACCTGATAATGATTTTTATCAGGGGTGTGAGAAACAAAGTTTTGAGTCTTATAAGCAATATGTATTTAAGCCTCCTTTCAAGCATGGATGTTGCCTCTAAAAACCCTTAGAGAAGAGGTAACAGCTAGATAGGTTAGCTACCTGCCTCCTCCCTTGCAGCAATTACTGCTTTGGCGCAGGAGCTTTGACTACAATTAATTCCAGGGTATCCGGATGCAAGTTGCGGACATTCATTTTTGTCTTAAAGGGGATCTTCAAGACGGTGCCTGCCTCGTATTCATGATTATCCTGTTCGTCAAGTTGAATCGATAGTATTCCTCTTAAAACGGTCATATAAACCGTAGAATTTGAATAATGTTCGGGCAATCCTTCACTCTCGTTGAAAACCATGTGCAGGTAGTGCACATTCTCATCAAAAATTATTTTTTCTACAGCTTTTTTATCTCCTAAAGTCATTTTATAAACCTGTTCAATCATTTTACTTTTTCTCCTCTAATCTTGTAGTTGTGGCATATCTTCCGGTTTAATTATTTTTTCCAGAATCAGGCCGATGACAAACACTGCGGTTAATGTTAATGCAAAACGCAGCGCTGTGAAAGGGAGACCAAGAAATTCTGTTTCCACTAATAGCTGGGGAATTTTTATTGCCGCCCAGGCCCCCAGAAATACTACTACATTTGAAACTTTCGCCCCTTTTTGCAGCAGAGTGCCGGCCATGGGAAAGGCAATGTAGAGCGGACCGGTGGGTAAAGTACCCATCAAAAAGGAAAAGAAAAATCCTTTTAAGCCTGAACCTGCACCGATCAACTTTTTGATTTTTTCTTTAGGCACCCACACCTCGAGCAGGCCCATCAGCACAAATACCGGGGGAATGATCAAGACCATCTCGCGCAGATAGTCAAAAGCAACTTTTGTGGAACGACCGGAAATTTCAGGCCACCAGATCGCCAGGGCCAGGTAAACGAGAACCAACAGCAACGGCGCTTTGAACTTTTTGATCAGGTTCATCCTAAAATCACTCCCATCAGTCCGGCTATAATCAGGGCGGCCACAAAACTTAAGCCATTTCGCAGCAGAGTAAACTTTCTACCCAGGGCTTTAATTTCCATCGGTGCAGTGACAAAGCCAACCATCACCAGGGTGGTGATAAATGCGGCTATTGTTGTTACCGTTGCCCCCGATCTAAGCAGCGATGCTGCAAGGGGAAACGAGATTAAAGCAGGTATCAAAGTAACCGCTCCCAACACGGCAGCAATGGCCGTGGCCAGAAATCCGGCTTCTTCGCCGACAAGCTTTGTGATAGTTTCAGGCGGCAACACGCCTAAAATTAACCCTACCACCCCAACGATGGCCAGCAAACCCGGAGCCATCTTCCAGAGCGCCTTGGCGGCAACTTTAAATGACTGCTTTGTCTTCTGCCGGCTTTTCAGCAGAGACCAGGCCAGGCAAACGGCCAAAAGACTGTAAATTACAATTAAAGTTGTCATAATAATCCCTTCTAATTAAAAATTTTTCAGCTGTATTGTATGGCTAAAACAACCATTTTACTCTCGGCTTTTATTTGTCTTTCTAACTCCGGTTTAATCAACACTAGCGAACCATTAGAAACCTGAACTGCTTCACCTGCTTCGATAACCACACCTGTACCTTCTACGATATAAAAGGCAGTACTGCGGCTCATCACGCAAGGTTCCACCGCCTGACCAGGTTCAAAGCAAATTAAAAGCAGTTTAAAATTATCGGTAACCACCAGCTCTTTTTTAACCAAACCTTTAGCAGCGAACTCTTTTAGTTTATCCAAATCTAAATGCTGCATAGTGAACCCTCCGTTAAATTTTTAATTTTATTATTCACTTTGGCTTTCATTATAGGCATCTTCGTAAGCAGCGATAAATTTGTTTAAAGCTTCTTTACGCCGGCGAATTTTCATCGCCCACATGTGCAGGTAATCTTCACCTTCAGAGGTAATTGAATATACTTTCCGGGCCGGTCCTCCGCTACCTGGCTTTAGTTGTGAATTCACCTTGCCCTCTGCCTCCATTCTCCGCAGGTGGCGGTAAACCACACTGGGATCAGGGATTATATCAACGAAATCGAGGGTGCCAAGCTTTTCCATGATCTCATAGCCATGCGATGGCTGATCCCTTAATAAAAAGAGGATACAGGGGACAATAAAACCTTCAATTTTCAAACCCTGGTTATCACAATCGCATTGATTTGCATCACACATTAATCTCACCTCTCAACTATAATCATAGTAACACTAATGACATTATATCACTACATAGCAGCATGTCAATACGTTAGATAAATTATCGATATTGCTCGCGCTCCATTTCAGCCACTGCACCCAGGATGGTCAGCATGATTAAAGCATTACAAAAACTATGTTATCAAACAATGCCCTTGTAGGAAAAAGGCCAAAATTTAAGTAGCCACTTTACTTACCCCTGGTGCAAAAACCGCTTTTTACATAATAGAGTTGTTGTCGGAAGTTGCTGGTCAGTCGTAAGCGTCTCAAATCCACCACATAGTCTTTATCCTCTTCCCATGGGACAATAATTTCAAACACCCATAACCGGAAGGAGGTATTTTAATGAATACAGGGCAAGCCGACTGGGTCGTAAATCCATTGACGGCCTGCCTTTTGAATGACACTTGAGCCATCTGAAGGTAAAAGCCAGGGTAATAATTTAGTCTAAAAACTCTATAAAATAAGGTTTCTCACATCTTTTGGCAAAGATATTACTACGATTGAAACAGCAAAAGCTATGAAGATCTGCAGGCAAAATGTGCCCGGCAGGAACAGAATATTGCTCAGCCAAGAGAAGACCTCCGGCTTTTCAAAGAGCAGTTTGAATTAAGCCGTTCCAGTTTAAGCAGGTTAAACATGCTCACCATGTTTATTCCTGCCGGCAGTGTGAACAATAAGGGGTGAGGTTATTGAATTATGAACAGATAGACGATATGTCTGGCCAAGAAGTAAAATCAGAGCTTAAAACACTAATCAGTGAACATGAAGCACTGTTAAATAGCGCCAGGGCTATCTTGAAATACCAAGAATTTGAACAATCTGCTAAGGAAATATTTTCTTTTTGCAAAAAAGTAACTGGCGCTACTTCAGGTTATGTAGCACTTTTAAACCCTGATGGGTCAGAAAATGAAGTGCTTTTTTTAGATTCAGGCGGCCTTCCCTGTACTGTAGATGAAAATCTTCCGATGCCTATTAGGGGCTTAAGGGAAACAGCATATCGTTCTCAGAAAGGGGTTTACCACAATAGTTTTGATGATAGTCACTGGGTGCAGTTTTTACCGGAAGGGCACATGCAGCTAGAAAATGTTATGTTTGCTCCCCTTATTATTGATCATAAGGCTGTAGGTCTAATCGGGCTAGCCAACAAAAAAGGTGGTTTTATTAAACGAGATTTGGATTTTACTGCATCACTTGGGGATATTGCTGCTGTAGCTCTTAGGAATAGCAGGAATGTTGAGTCGCTGCAATATCTGAGCTTTCACGATCAACTTAGAGGCCTGTACAATCGCCATTATTTTGTTAATGAAATGAATCGCTTGGAAGGTTCTCGTGAGTATCCGATTGCAATCATAGTAGCTGACCTGAATGGGCTAAAAAAGATTAATGATACCTTTGGTCACGGTGAAGGTGATCTTTATCTGCAGCATATTACTACCGTATTAAAGGAAGCACTGCGTTGATATGATCTACTGGCAAGAGTTGGTGGTGATGAGTTTGCCATGGTTTTGCCACGAACTGATGAGCAGGCTGGAAAAACGATTATAAAAAGAATTTACAACATGATTGCAGAGCACAATGAAGCAAATAAAGGACCAACACTGAGTGTTTCTATGGGTTTAGCCATAAGCATGGATAATACTCAACCTCTTGAAGAAACTTATCATGATGCTGATAATCGTATGTATAATGAGAAGCGCGGTAGCCAACCTTCAGATGGCGCTGGATAGTTTCCCGCTCTGCTGTAGTGAGTTCTCCTTCTTCCTCCTTCAATTCGCTGTGCACGAGGGGTTCCCGCTTCAGCCCGGTAAGCTGCTCAAAAGCACCATTGATTTCAAGAAACTGGTAATCCACCGGGTTGCCTTCCTGATCGTAAATAACCTGGTGATAGGCAAAAGCATCGGGCATTTTTGCGAACAGTTTACGGTATATGTTGTTATTAAGTTCCACTACCATCAACTCCGTTAAAAGAGATACCAACTATGCTTAATCTACTCTGTTCATAATTTTTCACTTTACTATTAAAGCCTACCGGGCAGCCTTTTTTACCCTTGCAGAGTAAAGTAGAAGGTAGCGCCTTTGCCCACTTCGCTCTCCGCCCAGATCCGGCCGCTATGGCGGTTGATAATCCGCTGCGCCGTAGCCAGGCCGATGCCGGTGCCAGGAAACTCGTCCACCCCATGCAGGCGCTGGAAGGCGCTGAAGAGTTTACCAGAGTAAGCCATGTTAAAACCGACCCCGTTGTCGCGGACGAAGAAGACCTTTTCGCCATCGATCACAGTCTGGCCTACTTTGATCTCTGCCTGAGGCTCTAGTGAGCTAAACTTCCAGGCGTTGCCGATTAGATTCTCAAGTGCGGCTTTCAGCAATGCAATATCGCCTTTTGTTGATAAACCTGGAGTAACCTCCACTTGAACCCGGCGCTCAGGATCTGCTTCCTGCAGCTCTTTGAGTATTTCTTCTGACAGGTGACTAATATCTGCTTCTTGCTCTTTTACTTCAGTGCGGGTAATGTTGGAAAGTTTAAGCAGGTCATCAATTAAATCACTCATATATAGGGCAGCCTTGCGGATGCGTGTTAGGTAATGCAACCCCTGCTCGTCCAGCTGATCGTTATACTTTTCAGTTAAGCTTGCACTGAAAGCATTTAGGGCCCTTAACGGGGCGCGGAAATCGTGCGAAACAGAATAGGCAAAGGAAGCAAGTTCTTTGTTCACTGTTTCTAATTCAGTGGTGCGCTCATTAACCCGCTGTTCAAGCTCTGCGTTAAGGGTGTGAATCTCTGCTTCGGCTTTGTTGCGCTCAACACTAATAAATAGCTGGCCTACCATCGAAGCAATAGTAGATGCAAAAGCTTCTTCATCTGCATGCCAGACTCTCCTCTGCCCACCTACATGCTCGAAGCTAACAACACCTTTTAGATTTCCATCGACAACTATGCCTGCATCCAGCAGCGAAGTTATGCCCAATAGTTTAAAATATCCTTCATTCAATTCCCTTGATCTTGGATCTTCCTGAGCATTCGCAACCGAAATTCTGCTATCTTTAAGTATTGCTTCAAAATAACTGGGAAATGTTTTTATATGAAGAATGTCTCCGCTACTGTGTTTGCCTGTGCTCGATTCATAGAGATCAAGGCATTGCAGTTGTTCACTTTTTTCATCAATAACCCAGATGCTTACTCTCTCAACCTTAACTGAATTACTGATAACCTCTGTTATTTTTTTTACCGCCGGCACAATTTCACCGGCAGTAATGGTATCTTCAAAAAATAGATCTGTTATTGCTGCCCTTTGACGTTTGGCTCGCTGCTCGCTTTCACGCAGAGCTTCTTCAGATTTATTGCTTTCGGTAATGTCGCTCAGGGTCAGACGGCAAAAAGGTACACCATCATCTTCTGCCGGCACAAAGTTTCCCCGCAGCTTAGCCCAGAATGCTGTGCCGTCGGCTTTAACCATCCGCAACTCACACTGCTGGTCCTCGCCGCTTTCAAAAAGTTTTTTGCGATGAATGTAGTAAACATCCTGATCTTCTTTAAGGATATAACGGGAAAGAGGCTTATTTATGAGTGCGTTGCGCTCAACCCCCAGCAGCGTGGCAAAAGTGAGGTTGGCCAGTGTAATGAAACCCTGCTCACTTACGGTTAGATAGCCCACCGGAGCCAGGTCATAAAGCTCTAAATAACGCGACCGGTTCTTTTCAAGTTCCATCTGGCTAGCGCGGAGCTCTTCGTTCTGCATGGCTAGCTCAACCTGGTGCACCTGTAGCTCTTGCAGCAGTTTTTGACTCTTTTCGAGTGTTAAACTTTCCATATCTACGGGAGGCAGGGCATCCTGCTGCCGTATAACCTGTTCCGCCTGGCGACGCAATTCCTGAGCCTGCTGATCAGCTTTCAACGGTAGTCCTGAATTTTCGCCCACACCCTTATCTTTTTTCTTCATACTTAGCCCCCCACTTTCAACCGGGTATTTGCTTTAAGCACCAGCGACATTCTAATCACCCTTATTATTTACCTGAAAACTCCTGGCGCTGTCTTGCTTCCTTTTTACGCAGAGCTTCATGGGCAACCTTTACTTCGGTAATATCGACAAAGGTAAGCAACGCCCTCAATTACGTTTTCTACGGTGCGTTAGGGCAGCCAGTTTCTTCGGAACACTCCAATTATTCTGTTTTACTAATCAAATCCAGAAACAGTTCCACTACCTGGGGATCAAAATGAGTACCGCTTTCTTTCTTGATATGTTCTAAAGCATCTTCTCTGCTCCAGGCCAGGCGGTAAGGACGGTCGCTAATTAGAGCATCGTAGACATCAACCACAGCAAATATTCGCGCCTCTAAAGGAATCTCCTCGCCTTTCAGGCCGCGTGGATAACCGCTACCGTTAAATTTCTCGTGGTGACAGTAGGGTATGTTTAAAGCCGGCGTCAGGTAATCGATTCGAGCCAGCAGTTCGTAAGCGTACCGTGGATGGTGGCGCATAATTTCCCACTCGCGGTCGTTTAAAGGCCCTGGTTTTAGCAAAATGGTATCAGAAACACCCATTTTGCCAATATCATGTAAAAGCGAGCCGCGATAAATTTGAATCAGCTGGTCATCGGCTATGCCCATATTTTTAGCCAATTCCAGGGTCAAGGCCGTCACTCGTTTGCTATGACCTTCCGTTTCCTGATCGCGCAGTTCAAGAGCACCAGACCACCCTTCAATTGTTTCATGGTAGGCCACGACCAGGTCTTCGCTCGCCGCCTGCAGATCTTCAAAAAGCCTGATCCGGTGGACAGCAATGCCGGCCATCTCGGCAATGGAATTCAGCAACTTAAGTTCTTTATCGGTGAACTCTCGCGGCAGGGGCGCAGCAACAACGATAACTCCGATATTTTCTTCGTGACTGTGGATGGGCACCAAAACCCCTCCCCAACCGGCGGGAACCTGGGCAAGGACTTTTTTGTTCAGCCTGGGATCACTAACAAACTCGGGACTAATGTTTGGCTCGTCACGCAGGTAGGTACTGCCGACCAATCCTTCTCCCGGCTCAAATACCAGAGAATCGAGGTCAGTAAACCAACCGCTGGCTGATAACATCTGCAGCTTGCTGTCTTTTAAATCTGTCAACCAGATTGCCCCCGTGTCTGCATTGAGGGCGGAAAGGGTTTGCCTCAAAAGCGATTTTAACAGGGCCTCGAGGCTTTCTAAGTAGCGCAGGGAAGAGGATATTTTATAAAGCACTTCCAGCTCTGCCAGACGCCTTTTTAACTCGGCTTCGGCCACTTTTTTTTCCTGCTGATAGCGTCTTAAATCAAGCGTGCGGCGTACTGCCTGCCCCAGGCGTTTAGAGCGACCTTTAAGGATATAGTCGCTGGCGCCAAGGTGCAGGGCCTTGATCGCTGCCTCTTCACCAATTGAACCGGATACCAGGATTAAGGGCATATCCACACCCCGCTCATTGATCAACTCCAGAGCGCGCAGGCCGCTGAACTGGGGCAACGCCCAATCGGCCAAAATAAAATCTGGCTTATCTTCTAACGCTTTTAGAAAATCTACTTCATTCTCTACCCTTTTCCATTCAGGCTTGAAACCCTCTTCTTCCAGGCGCATAACCATCAGTTCGGCATCATCGGGAGAATCTTCAACAATCAGCAAACGCAGCAGCTCGTTCATAAGAGATATCCTAAAGCCTCCTCGCCGTCACACACAACTTTTACCTCGCTCAGCAAACCGCTTTTCTTCAAACCGACCGGGGCCAGTTCTTCATCATCGGGGTTATCTTCCACCAGCAGGATAAAGCGGTCTTTCATTATTTTTTCATCCCTAAAGTAAAGAAAAAACTAGCTCCCTTACCTACTTCACTCTCCGCCCAGATCCTGCCACCGTGACGGTTGATAATCCGCTGCACCGTGGCCAGGCCAATTCCTGTCCCTGGAAACTCGTCTGATCCATGCAAACGCTGGAAAGCGCCAAATAATTTATTTACATAGGTCATGCAAAAACCTACTCCATTATCGCGCACAAAGAAAGCTTTTTCTTCATTGATCTTAGTCTGGCCCACTTCAATAATTGCCTGCTGCTCCCTGGCGCTAAACTTCCAAGCGTTAGCAAGAATGTTTTCCAGCATGAGCCGCATAAGGTGTGGATCCCCGATTATAGTAAGATTTGGTGCTATTATCGCTTCAACCTGACGTTCCGGCTCTGATTCCTGTAACGCGGCCAACACATCAGCAGCAATATGACTTAAATCAACACACTCCTTATTAAGATCTGACCGGGTAACCCGGGAAAGTTTAAGCAGATCATCAATCAGATCACTCATATAGAGGGCAGCCTTGCGGATGCGCTTCAGGTAGTGCTTACCCTTTTCATCCAGCTGATCGGTGTAACTGTCAACCAGGTATTCACTAAAGCCGTCAAGCGCTCTTAAGGGGGTTCGAAAGTCATGAGAAACCGAGTAGGCAAAAGCTTCCAACTCTTTATTGACTGCTTCAAGCTCAATAGTTCGTTCTTTCACTCGCTGCTCTAGTTCTTCTTTAAGTATACAGGCTTTGGCTTCTGCCAACTTGCGAGCCGTAATATCTGTTATAAAACCTTCAAGCATTTGCTCATCTTTTCTACCACGGGGAACAACTTGTCCTTTTTCCCATACCCACTTCTCTTTACCTGTCGCATCACGAATTCTATATTCAAGGATGAATTTTTCATGCCTGTTAACCGCTTCTAAAATCACATTTCTAACCATTTTACGATCATCAGGATGAATTAAATCTTCATAAGAAAGCCTCTTATTATTGATCAGATCCGACGAAGCATAACCGGTTAATGTAAGGCAACCCTGTGAGACAAATTCCATTGTCCATTTTTGATCTATTTTACACCGGTAAGCCATCCCCGGTAGGTTGGCTAACAAAGTTTTCATTTGCCGCTCACTTTCGATTACAGCTATCTCATTCTTTTTATATTTATCTATATCCTGGAATGCCCCTTGAATTTTAACAATATTACCGTTTTCATCTTTAACCGCTTGCCCAACTGTCCTCACCCAACACCTGTGCCCCTTAGCCGTAATGATCTCCATTTCTTCATCGTAGGAAACACCTTTATTAGCGCAGGCAGTAAAAGCAGCGGTAATTTTTTCGCGCCATTCCGGGGCATAAAAGTTAATTCCTTCATCAACCAGAGGGGAGTAACCGATCGGCATTTGATGAATTTTAGCTACCTGATCTGACCAAGTAACCCTTTTAGTATTTAAATCTATACTCCAACCACCAAATTTTGCTGTTTCACCGGCAATTTGCAGTAATACATAGCTTTCCTGCAGGTTGTTTAATCTTTCCTGTGCTTTTGAATCTAAAAAAACGCACTCGTCCTCAAGTTTTTTTTCAAGAGTTACCCGCTCTAAAATAATTGCAAGCATCTGAAGAGAATTGTGGAAGAGAATACTATCTTCTTCGTTGAGCAAACCATCGTTTACTTGTTTCAATTCACCATAAGTATTGTTACGGGTAGCGATTGCGTATTCGCCCATTTTGCTACTTATTTCGACCTTTTTATAATTAAAAATAAGGGGAGAAAAGAGTGTATTGACACTCTCCAAATATCGCCGCATAATGATATCTCTATCATGAAGCTGCGATAGATTTAACAATAACAAAAATATATCGTTTACTTTGTTCATGGCACCCTCTTCTAAACTATAAATTCTGGGGCATTGGTTCTAAGCCATTGATCCGGATCCTGATAATAAGGATTCTTTGTAATAACTCCACAAGATATGGCATAAGGATGCGTTTGCAACACTTTCATAATCATTGCACCGGAAAAACGATTAATATTATAAAGACAGATGCTAACCCACGGCTTCCCGGGGATAAAATAATTGAGCCGTGATTCATAGACCATGAGGTGCTCAACACCTGGAATAGCCTCAAGGGCCCAAACCATTTCCGCTGTTGCTCTAACATTGCGTCTGCCGTGCTGCTGCGAAACCTGATAAAACTCATTCAAACCCTTGTCCATACTTGAAGGTGAAAAAGTTCCGTCCGGATAATAGAGTTCTTTTGCCTCAAGTACTTGGAAGCGACCAGGATCTTGGGTATGTTCAGCGCAATCCGGGTAATTCCTTTGATATGTAGCTAAAAAATCTTCTTTGGGTTTTTCTGCGGGGCAATAAAACTGCAGATCACCTTCCAGATCACCCTGGTGTAAAAAGCCAAGTGACATATCTTCCCGGTCAGCATCGTTTTCGTAAAAACCGCAGATGTGGGTTCCCCAGTTGCACGTATAATCCCCAAAACCGAGATTAATTTTCTCCTGAGTCGAGGTTTTTATATGCATAACGCCCTCCCGTTTTTAAAAGATATATGTAATAAAACAAGACTACTAAGCACCACACCAATCTACTTCATTAAGTAACTCCAGGGCAAGGCTTACTAACTGCGGGTTAAATCATTTCATTATAGGCAAATACAAACGCTACCCCGGTAGATTGCAGCTCTTTACGGTATTTATCTGCAGTCGATGACGATTTCACCCATTTAATTAAACAATAGAAATCAATAATTAGCCTTATGAAAGCTGCTATTCACTGATTACCGGCGGTTCATTGAGCAACAGCCAGTAAAGACCAAGCTGACTTACTGCTTCGGCAAAACGGCTAAATTCAACCGGCTTACGCACAAAGCTGTTTGCGCCCAGCTTATAGCTGGCGATCAGATCCTCTTCTTCGCTGGAAGAGGTAAGAATAACCACTGGGATAAACTTGGTAATCGGATTGGCCTTAATTCTCTCAAGCACTTCCAAACCGTTCAACTTGGGCAGTTTTAGATCAAGCAGAATTACTGCAGGCAACTTGGCCGGATCACGTTCACTATATTTGCCCTCGGCGAAAAGAAAGTGCGAAGCCTCTTCGCCATCCCGTACAACGATAACTTCATTCATAACCCCGCTCTTCTCCAACCCCATCAAGGTCAGCTCTTCATCATCAGGGTTATCTTCCACCAATAAAATATACTTGCCTTTCATTAGAGTTCCCTCCCCATAGTAAAATAAAATGTTGCACCCCGGCCCACGGCTGCTTCCGCCCAGATCTCTCCGCCGTGTCGCTTAATAATCCGCTGCACTGTCGCAAGGCCAATCCCGGTGCCGGGAAACTCATCTGTTCCGTGCAGGCGTTGAAATGGTCCAAAAAGCTTTCCTGCATAAAGCATATCAAAACCTGCTCCATTATCCCGGACAAAAACTACCTTTTGCTTATTTTTAATCAAAAAACCTATTTCAATTTCTGACCTGTTACGTTGCCCGGTGAATTTCCAGGCATTATGCAGCAGTATTTCCATCACCAGCCACAAAAGTTCCCTGTCTCCCCGGATAGTTATATTTTCCGCTATTTTCCAGTTAATCATTCTGTCTGGTTCAAGAGCTTTTAGTTTTTCAGATATTTGTTCTGCCATATCGCTTAAATTAACCAGCTCACGATTAATGGTTACACGGGTGATCCTGGAAAGCTGAAGCAGGTCATCTATCAGCTGTCCCATTCTTGCCGATGCTTTTATGATGCGATCAAGATAGTGCCTGCCCCGATCATTGAACTGCTCATAATAATCTTTAACAAGTTCTGAAGAAAAGCCGTTAATAGCCCGAAGCGGCGCTCGCAGATCATGCGATATAGAATAAGCAAAGGATTCAAGTTCTTTATTTGATGCTTCGAGCTCTGCAGTTCTATCGTGTACTCGCTGCTCGAGTTCTTCCTCTGAAGCTTTTGTCTTAAGTAATTCAGCCTGCAGCTGTTCCTTTGTATCATTAAGCTCTTTAAATAACAGCTGGAAGGGATTATTTAGAGATTCATCAATTAGTGCTTTATAAATTAGTACCACCGAGAAGAGCTTAAAAATATGGCCAAGGTAATTTAAAAAACCATATACGTCAACATATAGGGTAAAACTCATCTCAGATAGTATGGTCAATCCGATCGCCACCAGTAGCAGTTTCAGAATATTTAAGGAAAGATATCTTCTCTTTTTGTAGAGCAGTATGGCAGCGCAGAGAAGCAATAAAGATATCACATATTCACTGATTACTTTAAAAGGAGTTAAACCCTGGCCTTCTATAAAACAGTCGGGAAAAAATCCGGTAAAGATAGCGATTATCAAAGCTGAACCAACTACCAGCGCCAGGGCCAGCAGGTAACGGGCATGAAGCAGGTTTTTCCTCCCCAGGTAGAACGCAGCGCTAAGTATGGTCAAGGCTTCCAGATAACGACCGGCGATCCAGAGTTGAGTCGGCAGGTTAGAATCGTAACCGGTAAAAACTCCCATGCCCTTAAAAGCCAGGGTGTGAAGAACATCGGTTATCCCAACCAGCAGATAACCAACAGCCAGTAAAATAAGAATATTAGTTTGTGAATATTTACGGGTATTCCAACCGATGCTAAAGATGGTGAAGGCTACCACCACCGCAAAGAGTTCGACCATGGCATGATAAAGTAGATAGTTGTGCATGCTTAAGAAATAGAAACCAGCAGATAATAACAGCGCAGCCGGAATTGCCTGTGGCAAGTTTAACCATTTATGCTCGGTGTTTACCGCTTTAGCCGGGCTATCCAACGTTTCATCGCTCCCAGTAAAAAATATCCGCTTCTCTTCTTTACATAATTATAACACTGTTAAAATATAGTCGCACATATTTATCAAAAGCGTACATATGGGGTCAGTGGAGAAAAGACTATAGGGACTAATGGTTGGGGTGACACAATAGATGGTATGTTCATTTACTTGTGGGCACTTAACGATGCAAGCCTGCTTGCTCGAAACCAGTTTGTATTTTTTGCAGGTCCCGGCTGTCAATGAAAATAGAATTATCTACCCTACTATAGTCCAAAATGCCGCGATCCATCCACTCTTTGATTTTTAGTTCCCCAACCCCAGCCTTCTGTGCTGCTTCAGCTGTCGTTAACGTTTTCATGGCCATCCACCCTGCTCTACAGTGTTAATGTTGCATTATTATTCAAGAAACTTTTTCTTTAATCCTTCTGTAAAGCGTTGCTTTTGTAAATTCTGTTATTTCGGTGATTTCTGCCACGCTGTATACCTTGGATTAACAAAGCGTAAGATCTATATCCACTTAATACCCAACAGCTTTTGCACCATATTCAGCCTGCTCACTTGTAAATCCTTCGAATTTGAGTTGATCAATTAATCCATCTCGTGAAAATGACGAATAATCTAAGTAATCTTGAGCTTTTAATGCTGCTTGCTCATTCCAGTCAGCTCCGCAATTATCTACTCCATAAACAGCTTGTTCATTTGTAAATCCCTCGAATTCTAATTGTTTGACTAACCCACTGTAAGAAAAAGCCGTGAGGCTTAAGTAATTTAATGCACTTTTTAATGCTTGCTCATTCCAGTCAGCTCCGCAATTATCTACTCCAAATATAGCTTCTTCATGTGAAAACCCCTCGAATTCTAATTGCTTGACTAACCCACTGTAAGAAAAAGCCGTGAAACTTAAGTAGTTTAATGCACTGTTTAATGCATTCTTTTCGCCTAATGTAGAGCTGTCTGTTACTTCTGGGATAGTTTCAGTAGTCTTTGGAGCTTCTTCTGGTGCTTCTGCAGCAACTTCTTCTGGCACTTGCACTACTGCTTCTGGTTCAGCAGCAGGCTCTTCATTATTGCCGCTGCCTGCAGCTACAATAGCAATAAATATGATGATAACCGCAGCCCATGCCCACCAGCGCTTCCAAATAGGCTTTTTCGGTTTTACTGTTTCCTTAAAACTACCTAAAAGAGTGCTATTAAAGCGTCCGATTTTTGCCAACAATCCCAATGGAAAAGGTTCATC
>JAABTH010000026.1 GCA_011389985.1 Bacillota bacterium | reverse complement strand
TAATATAATTATTTGGGTTATGCTGCCCAATATATCAAAATAAAGGGGGTCGACGCTTTAAGAATTAAGGATGCTTTATCGTATTAAAGGAGGATTAAAAGATAGCAGATTTTGAAGCATTGGCGGAAGCCATAATTGAATGTAACGCGGCGAAGGCCGGCGAGCTAACTAAGGACTTTGCCGACGAGATTGGGGCCGACGGTTGGGCGCCTGATGCAGCATCAGCCAAAGATCTGGCCCAAAAATTATGTTAATTAAGCTTTTATGTTCTGCTTGCGGGCAACATTTTTGCTTATTGACAGATAGGAGTGAAGTTTTATGAATATTGGACAACGAGCTGGCTACAAATCTATTGAAGGTATGTCGTTAAATCTATTTTCGGACGATGAGTTATTCGAAATTCATTGTGCAACCCTACAGGTTTTAAATGAAACTGGTGTCAGGGTTTTAGCCAAAGATGCCCAGGATATCTTTGACGGCGGCGGTTGCCGTGTTGATAAGGAAAGTAACATTGTTAAAATACCGCCACATGTTGTTGAAGACGCAATTCGATCTGCTCCAAGCACTTTTGTGGTTGGCGGGATTGATCCGGAAGAAGATTTCATGCTCCGTGCAGGTAGCACCATCTCCTTTACCAATTTTGGCGAAGGTGTTGAAATTATTGACCTCGAGACCAGGAAAAGGAGGCAAACAACTAAACAAGATGTTATTGATATAACCCGCATGTGTACAGCCATGGATCAGGTAAGCTTCCTTGAACGACCGGTAGGAGCTAATGATGTACCTGGAGCAGTGCAGGTAATTCACAATGCTGAAGCGATATTCAACAATACGACAAAACACAGCTTTATCGGCTCCGGTAATGATTACAATTGCCACAAGATTTTAGAACTGGCTTATACAGTTGCCGGTAGCAAAGAAGAGTTCATGGAAAAGCCGATCTACAGTGCAACTATATGCCCAAACAGCCCACTTTTACTTAATCCGGATGTCACTGGTGTAATTATTGAAGCAGCCAGAGGGGGGGCTCCATGCCTCTTTGTCGATATGTGCATGTCGGGAGCAACAGCGCCGATTACCATGGCGGGAGCAATGGTCATGCAAAATTCAGAGCTGTTAGCCAGTATTGTACTGACACAGCTGACCCGGAAAGGACACCCTGTTATCTATGGCACATCCTCTCTCGGATTTGATTTGAAACATACCACATCGCCGGTAGGCTCACCGCAATTAGCCCTATTTAGCGCTGCTACAGCTAAATTAGCCCAGTATTATCTGCTGCCCAGTTGGGCGGCCGGTGGTTAGTCAGATAGCCATATTCCCGATGCCCAGGCCTCACATGAGACCACATTAACCGGACTGACCTCAGCGTTAGCCGGTATCAATATCATCTACGGGTTAGGGATGCTGGCACAGGGTATAACTTTTGACTACGCACAACTGCTCATCGACAACGAAATAGCCAGAATGATTAAGGAAGTTGTTGGGGGCATAACGGTGAACAGTAATGATTTGGCTTTAGAAGTGATCCAGTCGGTAGGTGCCGCTGGTGAATATGTAAGCCATGAACATACCTACACCCACTTCAGGGATTTAGCTTCACAGAACAAATTGATTTACCGTGGAACACGCGATGCCTGGCAACATGCAGGCTCCAAGGATATCACAACGAGAGCCTACGAAGAAGCTAAGGAGGTCTTTGATAATTTCAAAGTAAAGGCTCTACCTGAAGACGTTGTTAAAAAAATGCGGTCAATCGTTAACGAGGCTGAAGAGCATTATAATGTGAAATTAAGCACAGAATAAAAATATTTTTAAGGAAATTGTTTTGAAAGATGCCAAAGAGGGCCCGAATTCTCGACTTTCAGTCGAATTGCTATGCTTTTTACGCTGGAATCGGTTCAAGCCTGATCTACTGGGCTGTAATTGAACCAATTTACTAGATTTCCGGCCCTCTTTTTGGTATTGAACCAGGTTCACTAAAAGCTATAGAATGGTCTTCGGCCTACGGTTTTTTCCTACTGGTTTTCAACAAAAATGCTATTTACCATCGCCATCGGGCGGAATCAATACAAACTTACCAAAATGTTTCTTTTCAAGAAATTCAGCCTGTGCTTCCCTAATTTTAGAAAGAGGAAATGTTTTGGCTAATAATGGTTTTATCTCACCTTTTTCAATGTACGAAACTATATTAGGGAAAACAGGTTCATCCCAGGCCGTGCAGCCAATTAAAGTTAAATCTTGAAGATAAAAAATACGTTTATCGAGAGTAACCAGAGGACCACCTATTGCGCCGGAAGAAACGTATCGCCCACCTCTTTTTAAAACCAACAGAAGGTCACCAAATGCAGGGCCTCCGACATTATCAACAACTACATCGACAGATTTTTCTTCCAGATGATCAAGAATACTGCCTTCGTGAATTACTTTTTGAGCTCCGATTGATTTTAGTAGATCGAGTTCTTTTTTAAAACGCTCACTATCCGTTTTGATCCTTGAAAAATGGTAACTGTCTTCGGCGATTACTGTAGCTCCCCGGCGGCTGGCCAACTGGACTGCTGCTGAGCCCACTCCACCTGAGGTACCAGTCACCAGGACTTTTTCGCCTGCAGCCACATCGGCACGATTAACCATGTTTTCAGCTGCCCCGTAAGAACATGGAATTGTTCCTAGTTCCGCATCACTCCAACTGCAATTTATTCTAAAAACTTCAGAAGAAGGCACTTTTACAAACTGAGCAAAGGCTCCATCGAAATCAGATGCGATCCAAATATTTTCATAAAAATTAAAACCGTACGGTCGCATGCATGATCTAACCAGTACACGTTCGCCAATATGAAGATTATCTACACCCTCAGATAATTCAATTACTCGTCCACAACAATCAGTCCCCTGAATAAATGGGAAAGGTGTCGGATCACTCCAGCCACCATCAGCTTTATCCACAGCTTCTTTCTCCTGGGCATTTGACCAACCTTCAGTGCTGGTTGTCACTGATGATGAATACCAGCCAACTCTGGTATTGATTTCGGTATTGTTCACCCCAGCTGCTAAAACCTGTAAGAGTACTTCTCCCGGTTCAAGCTTTGGAATGGGGACATCACGATAATCAAGCTTATCTAATCCTCCATTACCGGTAGTAACTACAGCTTTCATTGATGGTTCATTGCCGTTAATGTTAAATCTTTCCTTATTTGACGCAAAAAAAGCTTGCCTGCGAACAACTTCATCCCAATCAATCATCTGATAAACCACCCTTTCATATCCTTATTATTTTTTGATTATCTGATTATAATTATTATAAGGGATATCGAAATTTTAACAACTGCCATACTGCAATTATTAATCTCTCTAAATAAACAAAATGTAAACCTTAACAGAAAATCACTTCGAACAAAGTGCTAACCGTAGAAAATATTAGCTTTTTACACTATGTCCAATATATAGCGAAATTTGTGTACATGGTGTCAGTTGTAATATTTTAGATAATCAGTAAAATTGAAATTAATAATCTTTTCAAATTGAGTATTCATTTAGCATCAATCTATTTCATCAAAGCATATGAGGGTTACCCATCACCATTTGTTTTTTTAACAGAGAGAGGGTAATTACTGATTCATGATCAAATCCAGCAATTCTTATATTTAATATTGTTCCCTTACTTCATGATGAAGCAAGCATTAGATCACGTAGCCTCGAAGAATAGAGATACTGGAGGTGAAAACAGCTATTCGAAAGAAATAAGCATGGAAGGTGACGAATACAGGAGGGCAATTCTTTAAAACAAAAAGGAGGCTTCACTTATGTTGAGGTATTCTAAATTACTGGCATTAAGTTTACTATTGTTATTAATATTTTTTATGATGGTTGGCTGTCAACCAGATGAGGGCGCAACAGATACGGATATGGATGTGGATAACGATGAGGAACCAGCTACCATGGAAGTGGTGAGGATAGGACACAAGAACTATACAGAACAACGTCTTTCGGGACAGATGCTTGCGGCTTTGATAGAAGCAAAGACCGATTATCCCACTGAAGTGATCGAATTCGGCGGTACGATGATTTGTTTTGAAGCACTGGATAGCGATGAGATTGATATGTATCCTGAGTTCACCGGTACGGCCTACGGCGCGATACTTGAACAGGCTGACATATTGGGCCCGCAGGAAACGTACGATTACGTAAAAGATGCTTTTGAGGAAAAGTATGGCATAACGTGGCTCGGCGAACTGGGCTGGAATAACACATACGTACTTTCGGTCACGGCCGAAACCGCGGAAGAACTTGGCATTTCAACAGTTTCGGAACTCGTTCCCTATGCGAGCGATATGACGATGGGATGCGATAACGAATTCCTTGGGCGTGCGGACGGGCTGCCGGGCTTAAAGGAAACATATGGTATCACTTTCAAGGATGAATTGCCGATGGATCAGGGTCTGACCTACGCCGCCTTGAGAGAAGGAGAGATCGACGTCAACGTTTCGTTCAGCACAGACGGCAGGATCGCGAAGTTCAATCTTGTGAACCTAACTGACGACAAGAACTACTTCCCTCCATATTATGTCGCGCCGATACTAAAGCAGGATTATGCGGACGCGAATCCGGCTGTTGTCGAGGCATTAATGCTTCTAAAAGGAAAGTTCACGGACGAAGATGCGCAGAAGTACAATCTTATGGTGGATGAAGGTGGCGATCCAAGAGAAGTTGCCGAACAGGCACTTAGGGATAAAGGATTAATAGACTAGCCGCAACGTAAAAGCCGGAGAGCTCATGCTTTCCGGCTTTTACTGTTTCCACTCTTCGTCACATTCGATTACTTCAAGAAAGGCTGTTCTCCTAAGTAAATATCTTCCGCTGGAGTCCAACTCCAATGGTCCCCTGCTAGTTCTGTACCATAAACCCAGATCATCTTCATGTTTCTTGGTCCTATTGTCTGGGCCCCATGAATTATATTTTTTCCCACATATGCAACAACACCTGGTTCCATTTTAATCTCTTCGTCACCGCAAAATAAAATGCCCCTGCCTTCCAATCCAATAAACACCTCTGGCTGATCATGATAATGCTTGCTGTATCTGGCTCCAGGAGGAAGGTATAGCGTTCCCACAATCATTTCTTTATGACCTCCGCGTTTAACATCAAACAGGCTTGTCCATTTCAAACCCTTTGGACCTTTTGAAGGCTCCCAATAATTCAGAGCTTCAAAACTTTCTGCTACGGCCCACCTGGTTTTATCCATGTTGGGCCGATCTATTTCTTGTGCAACTTTAAGATCAACCGCAATTGTCTGGACTGGCTGTCCCTTCCTCTCACAGGCATATATGGAATAAAATCGTAACATTTCATTCCCCACAGCTTCATAGGCGTGGGGAATACCAGCTGGGAAATAAGTTGCACTGTCAACCTCTAACTCAACCTTTCGACATCCAAATTGCGCCCAGACCCTGCCGGATATAAAATAATCGCTATGGGCGTTTTCGTGGATATGCATGGGAAAACTGTTGCCGGGTTCCAACTCAGAATATGTTACAACGAACTCCTTGGAACCACTGTTATTTTCATTTAATAAAAGCTTTGTTTTAAGGTTTACATTTAATTCATCGGTGATCTTATCCCAGCCTACCTTACATAGACAATTATAATTTTTCATCATTTCCTCATCATTTTTTGGTTTATTTGTAGCCTAAAATTTTATTTTTTACTTTTTCGGATCAAGTATGGGTAAAAAATGAATTTAGAAAAAAACCATATGCATTATGGCTCAAAGGGTATGAATTTGCTGGCGAAGAATAAATGTATTATTTTGAGGTGATTCCTTTGGACGTCATCATTTTTTCCAGCAGCCCAAGAATATAATCGGTCAGTAACGCAAGCAGCGCGGCCGCTATTGCGCCCGATATCATCATCGGGTAGTTCATCATTCCGATTCCCTGGTATATAAGCGTACCTAAGCCGCCTGAGCCGATCAATGTAGCGATGGTTGCTACCCCGATACCGGTGACAGTGGCAATGCGTACGCCAGCCATGATAACGGGAATGGCAAGCGGCGCCTGGACCTTATAGAGCATTTGCATGCTAGACATGCCCATACCTTTTGCCGCCTCGGTGATGGCAGGATCCACATTTCTGATACCTGTATATGTGTTCTTGATTATCGGCAGCAGCCCATAGAGGAAGAGCGCTAAAATGGCATTCTTATCACGTATACCAACTAACGGTATAAGCAGAGCAAACATCGCAAGGCTTGGAATTGTCTGCAAAATGTTAGCGCCATTCATCACTATATTCGCTAACTTTTTATTCCTGTTGATCAGCAAACCGATCGGTATTCCAACCAAACAGGCCAGCCCGACCGCAGTAAATGCAAGGTATACGTGCTCACCCGATCTGCTCAGTATCTGTTCCCAACTATTTGTTACGTACAATATGTATGCGGACATTTTAAACCCTCGTTTCCTGGTATGATTTCTGCCATTAAGCTCAAGATGCTGGACTCGGTAATGATACCTACCGTTACACCTTCTTCCACGACTGGTATAATTTGCAGTTCGTGTTTTTCACGAAGCTGTAGCACCTCGTGCAAAGATGTGTCGGGCTGCACGATGACGATATCCGTAATCTTAATGTCTTTCATGTTTTCATAATTTTTATCCATAATATCCTTTGCACGTAGCATATTGGGCGTTTTCCACAGACGATCCTGCCCAACGAAGTTTTCTATAAACTGGTTAGCAGGATTTTTTAGTATGTTTTCCGGAGTATTGTACTGCATTATTCTTCCATCTTGCATCACAGCTATCCTGTCACCGATTTTAATTGCCTCGTCGACATCGTGTGTTACGAACACGAAAGTTTTATGCAGCTCTTCCTGAAGGTTCAAAAGCTCGTCCTGCAGTTGGCACCTCGTTATCGGGTCGAGCGCGGAGAAAGGCTCGTCCATCAAAACGACATCCGGGTTGTTCGCCAGTGCCCTTGCTACACCGATGCGTTGCTGCTGCCCGCCCGAAAGCTCATTCGGATAACGGTTCAAATAATCTTCGTGCTTCAAACCGGTCATTTCCAATAGCTCAATCGTTCTTTTTGCGATCTTTGCAGGATCGTTTTTAGTAAGCCTCGGTACAACGCCTATATTTTGCCCCACAGTTAAATGAGGGAAAAGACCAACTTGCTGAATAACGTAGCCTATATTGCGCCGTAACTTAATGGGATCGGATTCTTTGATATCCTTACCGTTAATCATTATAGTTCCGCTCGACACCTCCTCAAGGCGATTGATCATCTTCATTGTCGTGGTTTTGCCGCATCCACTCTCTCCAACCAAAACAACCAACTCACCCTCTTCGATTTCAAGGCTAAGATCTTCAACAACCATGTCATTACCGTTAAACGTTTTGTATACATCAATTAATTGAATCATTGTTCATCCCATCTTAAGCTATTTTTTTGAATAACTGCTATATTCTATTTCAAATTAATAATTCCTTTTGCTAGTATTTTTTATGAGGAATACAGGTAACTTATTTATCCTACCATTTTCGTCACCACCTTTCTGTTTTCTACTACCTTTGATCATTACAGCCTAAATATTTTGCACGCTTAAAAAATCCCCGCAAATCTTAGTTATACGCATCTTTCAAATCTATGCTTACCTGCTTCAGGTTAAACAGTTTTCAAATACCGACTTGTATGGATAGTTATAAGAAGATCGCATCGTTCCTTTCCACCCCTTTGATCTCTGTAAATTGGATAACTCAAAAGGAGAAGAAAGGTTTTTCTGTACAAGCTACTTAAATATGATTCTGATTGATTATACCCTGAGATATGCAGTAATGTTTCTGGGAAATATTAAATATCAAAATTACTGGATTTGATCATGAATCAGTAATCACCCTCTCTCTGTTTAAGGAACAAATGGTGATGGGTAACCCTGATATGCTTTGGTGAAATAGATAGATGCTAAAAGAATACTCAATTTGAAAAGATTATCAATTCCAATTTTACTGATTATCTAAAATGTTACAACTGACATCATGTACACAATTTTCGCCATATATTGGACATAGTGTAATAAGCTAATATCTTCTGCCGACCAATTATTGGCCAATTATCTTATTCACATAAAGATCTAGCATTTTCCGGGTTTCTTGATCAAGTATATACTCTGGAGAGGAGGCCAGCCTTTCCTTGAATATTCTGTTTGCTTTCTGAACAATATCCTGGCTTCCGGCACGTTTCCACTCAGAATAATTCGACCAATCTGATACATCTGTCTGGAAAAAGTCGCGACAATTGTCATATACAGACTGATGCATTAAAAATGTTCCTTCAGGCCCTATATCATTGATAATCTGAGCCGAAAGAGCTTGTTCCGAAAGATCAATATTACGATTTCTGAAGTAAGATGCTCTGCGCATCAGTTCTTCATCAATGATCATTTTTTCATAAGAAATTGTCATAATCCCATCCAATACTCCGCAGGCATGAGCAACCATATCTGCGCCGGCTAAAATACTTACCATCATATTTTGCATGGTTTCAAAACCTGCCTGGGCATCAACTACCTTGGCATCACAGGCACCGGAAAGAACACGGGTTGGAAGACCATATAGCTCCCGACTGAGTTGTATCTGAGTAACCAAATGAAGCATGCCATCAGGTATACCGGCAGAATAAGCCCCGGTTCTCATATCGGCAAAAGATGATGAAGGTGCGATGATTACCGGATTACCGGGGTTAAGCAGTTGGATCAAAACAATCATGGCTAAAATCTCTGCATTAACCAACACAGTCATTCCAATGTGGCTCATTGGAGCAGTTGCCCCGCCTATAGCCATCGGTGCAGCAATAATAATCTGGTTTCGTTTGACATACTCGACCAGTGTGTCAAGCTGATCTTCTCCGAAACCGAGAGGCGAAATTGTATTGATCGACAATCCCATCAGGTGGGCTTTCTTCAGCAAACCTTCCTCACCAAAGGCAACCTCAATCATATCCAGCATCTGCCCGGCCTGTTTTCCTCCGCATACATGACCATGAACCGGTTTGTCCGTATGCTTAAGTATTTCTCGCTGCATGTATAAATGTTTAAACCGGGGATCAACATCACCGGCATCTACCGGTGTAAAGCCAACCACATCAATGACTTTACTGCTCTGATATAGCTTTTGAATATTTATAAAATCTTCTAATTTACTCGGTCGACGTCCCTGATCAATATCTTCAATATTGGTCGATCCGCCTCCGGCCTGAAAATGTAGGCCCTCACCAATTGTGATGGTTTTATCCGGGTTTCTTGCCTGCCACATGAAAGTTTTTGGGCAACAGGCCAGTGCGTCATCTATCATTTTGCGGGTCAGATAAACTATCTTACCGGATATTCTGGCTCCGTGCTTCTTGAAATTATCCAGTACCTGTTCACTATGAAAGGCCATACCGGTCTCCTCAAGCACTCTAACCGAAGCATCATGAATTCTAGGGAGGTCTGCTTCTGCCAATATTGTCAAAAGCGAAAGACTACGGGTTGTCACAACCAACAACCTCCTTTTCAATAAAACGAATTTAACCTATTCAGGCAGGGCTTTTCAGTAAATACCAGCGCCGAACTTATTATACAATTACTTAGTTACACAATACCATAGATGAAAACCTTCAAAGATAAATATTAACCTTATTTTTATTTATCTGTAATTATGAAACCTATCTAAATAATTCTGAAGCATTCAGATTAACACCTGTAACTTCAATTATATTTAATGGACAAATTGCCGCAATTTGCATCACGTAAAGATTATAAACTTTCTACTTTACACTATGTATACCAGGCTGGTATAATACACTTAAATAACTACATTAATACTTCTTCCTTCTCTGTTATGATTTACGCGTCTTTTCGTATTGGTAGAATGAACAAAATCAGGAGCATATGATGAGCCAAATTTCCGAATTTACAGTTGAAGAAATGCTCAAACTTCCCCAATTTGAACACGCTCTTTTAATTACAGGCAAAGGTGGTTTAAGCAGAACAATAGAATGGGTACACATATTAGAACACGTTTATACAAAAGACTTTGTTAACGGACATGAACTGGTCCTGACTACCGGCGCACTATGGAAAAACAACAGAGACCCATCTATTTTTTTAGAACAGCTTATTGAAAAAAATGTCAGCGCTTTATGCATTCAGCTTGGCTCTAAATACAATAAATACAAGACCTATGAAGATGTTCCCAAAACTTTGATTGAAAAGGCAGAGGCAAGCGATTTTCCGTTAATTGTATTTCCTGAACACTACGATTGCCGCTTTATAGATTTAATACATGATATTCATTCAGTAATTATCAACCAGGAATACAAGCAGTTTTTAAACCAGGAACAGTTCCTGGACAAACTGCACCAGATTATGTTAAATGTTCACGACATACACGACATTCTAAGTTACCTACACAGCTACTTGGATTTAAGCGTGGTCTATATAGATAATCACAGAAAACCTATTTTTATTCCCAAACAGACATCATCAGAACAGGACAAAATCTCTGAGTTGATTCAAAAAATGCGCCAGGTCAGTATTTCAGATCTGCAACAGGGCAACTTGAGTATTGCCTGCCGGGATGTCAATACACATAAACCAGACCCGGCCCTGATAGCCATATATAGCGATCAACGCAGACTAACCAGCTTTGAACATTTAATCCTTGACAAATGCGCTTTAAACCTGGCCAAGATTTCGTTTGAGAATATGCTGGTTCAGGAGAAAGAAAGGCGCAACCGTGAGCAGTGGGTAAAAAAATGGATCAAAGGTCAGATGAGCATACCGGCAATCGAAGAGAAGTTACATGAAGATGAACCCTACTACAACCCAACCGGTTGTATAGCCTGTCTTGTTAATTTCCCTCAATCCTTTACACAAAAGGGAAAACAGGTCGAAAAGATGCACAGGCTGACCGGGATAGCCCGTTCGTTTTTAGAACAAAAAGGATTCAAACTGCTCAGCTTAATTGAAAAACATTCTGTTGTTTTTGTCTTAACAGGCCTTGCCAGAAAAGAATTGTGGAAAGTAAATCTAATCTCTGCCCTTAACGAGTTGATAAAAGAATTATCCGCAGGATCTTTTCTTGAATCAAAGGGAAATATATTAGTAAGTTTAGGAGAGATTTATCCCGAGCTGGATAAATTGGAGTTAAGTTATAAGAATGCACAGGACACATTCTATGTACAAAATAAATTTAGCAGTCCAAGTTTATTATTCTATGATGACCTTCAGATCTATAGGGTTATAATTGCACTGGAAAAATCAGGTGATCTTAATGCCTTTATAGAGAAATATTTAAGCCCTCTTTTAAATAAAAATTCGGACATAGATCAAATACTTATAAAAACCTTAATCGCCCTTCGCGATAACCAATATAATAAAATTGAAGCAGCAAAAAGCCTGCATGTTTCCCGCCAATCTATTTATTCGAGGATCAAAACACTGGAATCGCTCCTCGGCAATAACTTTATGAGCCTGCCCCGGGAAAGAATTTGCATTGAAACTGCATTGTATGGTTTAGAATACCTGCAGACAAAATAGTTGCAAATATTTCCTTAATATTAAAGCGCCGTCCTAAAAAATATCCAGCCGGCGCAATATTTGTTACTGCTCTGTAATATTATGAATAAAACTCCTAACTGATCGTTGTTCCGGTTTTACCATCCAGAGCATCCAGCGACTTGAACAGTGAGGTTATAATAGCTTTTTTACCCGGATTCCCTTTAACATAATTCACAGCTGCCTGTATTTTGGGAAGCATGCTGCCCGGAGCAAAATGCCCTTCAGCAATATATTTTTCGGCTTCCGCAACAGTAATATTGTCAAGATCTTTCTGATCGGGCTTATTGAAGTTCAAGGACACTTTCTCAACTTCTGTAAGAATCATCAGTATATCTGCTTCGATATCATCAGCAAGACGCGCAGCGGCCAAATCCTTATCAATTACAGCAGCAATTCCCTCTAATGATCCATCTTCCTTTTCTATTACGGGAATACCGCCGCCGCCGGCTGTTATTACAATTGTTGTGTCCCAAAGTTCTTTTAAAGCGGAAAACTCAACAATGCGCATGGGCATCGGGGAGGCTACTACCCTTCTCCAGCCTCTTCCGGCATCTTCTTTAACAGCATAACCTTTTTCTTTAGCAACACGTTTTGCTTCTTCTTCACCGTAAAAGGCGCCAATCGGCTTGGTCGGATTCTGAAATGCAGGATCATCTTTATCAACAACCACTTGCGTAACAATTGTAGCAACCGGAATATTCCGATCGCGTTTCTGAAGAGCAAAACGAAGTGCCTGCTGAATGTGATAACCAATATATCCCTGGCTCATAGCCCCACAAACATCGAAAGGCATTGTCGGAACAACATCCGCCGCAGTTTCACTGGCCAGTACTATACTTCCTACCTGGGGACCATTACCATGAACTATAGCCAGTTCATAATCCCGGCAGCTCATCTCGGCAATATATTCCACTGTTTCTTTAACCACTTCGAGCTGAGCTTCAGCTGTAGCAGGGGTACCTTTTCTCTGCAGGGCGTTACCACCCAGCGCCACAACAATTTTTGCTAATGCCATTTAATAAATCTCCACCTTTTTAAAATTTTCACAGACCCAAATATTAATCATATTAGCCCAGTCTGCATCACAAATTCACTCTATCTTATACTTCATTACCCCTATTTTATCATACTAAAGGTTATATCCAAAGTATTATTCTTGCTAAAATATTTGTTTATAAATTTATTTTGAATAAAACTGATAGCATTTTTTTAAACCTGATTTAAATATCAGACAACTGAAGATAGGTTTTGGATAAAGCCGTTATTTATTAGTCCGAAAAGCGTCACGAAACCAATGCTGATCTTGATTTAGAATTGAAAAACATGTTATTATTGCCTCAGTAAATAAAGCTACACTTGCTTATGTTTAATCTTCCAGCAACGAGTTAATTTAGAAACTGAGGTGAGCCTAATGGAGTTCAATCAGATCAGGAAATCTCTGCCAAGAACTGATGCTTTAGAAAAAGTAAAAGGCAAAGCAACTTACGTAGGGGACATAAAATTACCAGGTATGCTTTATGCGAAAATTCTACGTTCCGAATATGCTCATGCTAAAATAATATCCATTGATACAAGTGAAGCAGAAATTATGACGGGGGTAAGAAAAGTTGTCACCGGTAAAGATTGTAAAATATTATTCGGAGCCTGCATAAAAGATCAACCCCCTTTAGCTATTGATAAAGTGAGGCATGCAGGTGAAGGGGTAGCTGCCGTTATTGCCGAAACTGAAAGACAAGCCGAAGATGCTGCAAAAAAAATTAAAGTTGAATATGACCCTCTGCCTTTTGTCACGGACCCACTTGAAGCTTTTAAGGAAGATGCTCCAATCATTCATGATCAAAATCTCGAATACTGCCGTGTTCCAGGGTTTAATCCCAAGGAAGGTACGAATATTTTTCACCACTATAAACAGACTAAAGGTGATACAGAAAAAGGTTTTAAGGATTCAGAGGTTATCGTGGAGGAAGAATTTTACTACCCTCTCCTCAGTCACGTTCAGATGGAACCCCATGGATGCATTGCCTGCTGGGATAGTGAAAATTCTGTCCGAATATGGGCCGGCACCCAGGCTCCATTTATTGTTAGGGAAATAGTAGGTCAGATGTTTGAAATACCCTTGTCCAATATAAAAGTTCAAGTTCCGTACCTCGGAGGCGGATTCGGTGGAAAATCTGATGTAAGCATTGAACCAATGGTTGCATACATTTCCAGATTTGTTCCCCACCACCCTGTAAGGCTTATTCTAACCAGGAAAGAAGTATTCACAAGCAGTCTCCTGGGCCGGGGTATGAAAGGCACAATCAAGGTGGGGGCTAAAAAAGACGGTCAACTGGTAGCCCTCAAAGCGGCATTATATTATTCCGACGGAGCCTACGGCGATACAGGTTGTAATGTAGTTACAGCTTCCGGTTTTGTGGCAACTGGCCCATATGAGTATGAACACTGTGACATTGACTGTTACGGCTTGTATACTAATACTCCGCCCGTTGGCGCTTACAGAGGTTATGGACATCCCGAAGCTCACCTGATGAGTGAAAGGGTAATGAATATTTTAGCTAGGAAACTGGGCATGACCCAGGCAGCGCTCATGAAAAAGAATTTTCTTTGCGACGGTAAAACAAATGCCGTAGGACAGGTTATCAGAAAAGGCAACGGGGATATTTATCAGTGCCTTGATGAGGTTGAAAAAGCGCTTTTCACTTCATCAAAACCGCAAGAGAATGATGATTATTACTATGGCCGGGGAATAGCCGGATTCATGAAAACTCCGATGATGTTACCCAACGCTTCTTCGGGAGCTATAATTAAAATGTGTGAAGATGGAACATATAATGTCAGCATAAGTGGAATTGAAATGGGACAGGGTTGCCAGACAGCAATGACCCAGATTGCTGCCGAGGCTTTGAAGATCTCTGCTGAAAAAATTAGAATCTCTAAAGAAGTTGATACCCAGTTTTCGCCTTACGAATGGCAGACTGTAGGCTCCATTACTACTTTACGGGCGGGTAATGCAATATTGCAGGCAGCAGATCGGGCAATTCAAAAGATTAAAGAATCTGTCGCGATGATTGCCCACAAGCCTGTAGAAGATCTTAAGTATGAAGGAGAATGGGTTCGATCAAAAAGTGACAAAAATTTTGAATTTGAAACTAAATTACTCGCGCTGAGCTACCTTTCACCTGACGGCCATGGTGTAGGCGAACCGATCGAAACGACAGGACACTATTACATACCGGGTGTTAAATTTCCCGCCCCTGTCACCGGCGGTGGAGATTGCTGCGGAAGCTGGACATTTGGCTGTGAAGGAGCAGAAGTAAAAGTAAGTAAAAAAACAGGAGAAGTGACTGTCTTACACATGGCTATTGCCATTGATCTGGGTAGGCTGATTAACCCGATGGGTGCAAGAGGACAAATGGTTGGTGGAATGATGATGGGTTATGGGGCTGCACTTATGGAAGAGGTTTTGTTCAATGATAAAGGGATTATGAAAAACCCGAATTATAATAAGTACAAAGTTCCCAAACTATCTCACATTCCGGAAAAACTGACTGTTAAATTTATAGAAACCCCCGATGAAACAGGACCATTTGGAGCCCGCTGCATTGCTGAACATCCGGCCATATCAATTCCTCCTGCTATTCTGAATGCAATTCAGGATGCAACAGGTGTTGATCTTTTTGAAATACCTGTAAAACCAAAAGATCTGTTGGCTAAAACAGGAGGTAACCACAATGGCAAAAATTAATGTTAAACTTACTGTCAATGGAATTCAACATGAATTAACAGTGGATGAAAAAGAAACACTCATGGAAATTCTAAGAGACAGGTTGCACCTGACCGGCACAAAAAATGCATGTGCTTATGGGGCCTGTGGAGCCTGCACAGTTGTAATGAACAACGAAGCTGTACGAAGCTGTATCGTTAAACCTGATAAATATAATGAAAAAGTTGTTCTTACAATCGAAGGTATTTCTGAAGGATTTGATCTCCATCCCATTCAGGAAGCATTCATAGAGGCAGGCGCTATTCAATGCGGCTACTGTACTCCCGGTTTTGTAATGAGCCTCTACGCTTTGTTCAACTCGAACCTCAATGCTACTGATGAGGAAATAAAAGAGGTCCTCGAAAAACATATTTGTCGTTGTACCGGTTATGAATTTATTTGGGATGCTGCTAAATTGGCCCAGAAAAAGCTACAGGATAAAAGTAATCCATAAATTAAACCCCTGCATAATATAACTTTTAGTTTATGCAGGAGTTTAATTTGAGCAATGTAAAACCAGGCAAACAGATTACTCTCTTTTATAAGGTTTAAGCAAAGCAGCCGGATATGCGGCATTTCTGTTTGCAATTGTTAAAGCAACTATAGTGGCTATATATGGCAGCGATAGGAACAGTTCGTAGGGAATATTTACCCCTGTAAGCTGTAACCGCAACTGAAGAGCAGAAACTCCAGCAAAAATAAAGGAACCCCACAGTACTCGTATTGGATTCCAATTGGCAAATATAACCAGGGCAATACAAACCCATCCCCGCCCGGCAATTAGATCAAATGTAAAAAATCCGAGAGTAGATAAGGTCAAAAAGGCACCGCCAATACCCATAAACCCGCCGGCAATCATTAACGCTACAGTTCTTACCCCGTAAACATTAATCCCTGCGGCATCTGCCGCTTCGGGGTTTTCACCCACAGCTCTTATCTTAAGACCAAAGTTCGTACGGTACAGAACCCACCAAACTACAGGAATCAGTAAAATTGCATAATAAGTTAAAGGGTACTGATTCAAAATTTGCCCTAAAACAGGAACATTGCTTAGTATATCAGCCTGTCCAAATGGTTGAATTTGCGGCGGGTTTGAAGGTGTACCAAATATAACCCTGAAAGCATAGTATGAAAGGCCGGTACAAAAAAGAGTGATGCCAAGGCCTGATACATGTTGATTAACCCCAATGTAAACAGTCATCAGCGCCATCAACAGGCCAGCAACAATACCTGCCAGACATGCTGCAATCACTCCCAGCCACAGTGAGCCGGTATGGTAAGTAGTGGCAAATCCTACAAAAGCCCCTAGTAACATTGTACCTTCGATACCCAGGTTAAGAATACCGGCACGCTCTGAGAAAAGTTCACCCAGCGTGCCAAAAATGAGAGGGGTAGCAACACGTAAAGTAGCAGCGATTAAACCGATCAGGAAGACTTCTATTTTTTATCCCTCCCTTTTCAGCCGATAGCTGGTAAGAATGAACATTCCCAGTGTAACCAGGAGTAGTGTAGCCTGTACAACCTGCCCCAGATATACGGGAACTCCGAGCGCCCTGCTCACTGTTAGAGACCCGGTATCGATCAAACCTATAAAGAGGGCGGCGATACCTACACCAAAGGGATTCAAAGCCCCTAAAGTGGCCACAATAATGCCGGTGTAACCAAGATTTGAAGAAAGTCCCTGAATCAGGTGAAAATGAATCCCGGCAACTTCACCGACACCCGCCAGTCCGGCGATACCACCACTGACTAGAGCTGTAACAAGTATGGTTTTCTCTACATTAACACCTGCAAATCTTGACGCTTCAGCATTACTGCCGGCAGCCCGCATTTTTAAACCAAACGGAGTCCGACTGATAACTAACCAGATCGACACAATAATAATAATTCCGAGGATAAATCCAAAATGTAATCTTGTCCCGGGTATAAGTCTGAAAAACATTGCACTTTCAGCAATATCCGGAGATTGCGGCCAGAATGAAACAGGATCTCTCCAGGGACCGTTAAGCAGATAACTGACAATAAAAACAATCACGGAGTTCATCAGCAAGGTTGTAACAACTTCGTCGACCTTAAGTTTAACTCTTAAAAGGGCCGGTATTAGCGCCCAGGTTGTCCCGCCGATGAATCCTCCAACAATCATTACAGGCAAAGCTATCCAGGCTGAAGTGCCTTCAAGGAGCACACCGAGCCAGGCTCCCATTATCGCACCGGCAGTAAGTTGACCTTCAGCACCAATATTATAATATCCTGCCTTGAAAGCAAATGCTACCGCAGCACCTGTAAGAAAAAGCGGCGTTGCCTTAACCAGTAGTTCAACTATAGTCACCGTACTGGTAAAAGGTGCAATTAAAAAGTAGTAGTAAGTGTGTAGTGGATTAGCCTGAACCCAGATAATAAAAATTATCGTAATTAAAAATGTTACAATAATTGCCAGCAAAGGTATAACCGGGCGCACCCAGGCGGGAGCAGGCGCTTTTTCCAATCTCAGCTTCGACACATCCAAACCTCCGGCTTCTTAGAAAATCTTTTCTCGATCATTATCCTCTACCCCGGCCATTAACAAACCTAGTAATTCTTCATTTGCTTCAGAGGCAGGAATAATATCCATAATTCTTCCTTCATAAATAACAGCAATACGATCGGACAGTTCCATGACTTCTTCCAGATCTTCTGAAACAAGTAACACTCCGGCACCACGCGCTCTCTCTTCCAACAGCTTGCCCCGAACATATTCTGTGGCCCCTACATCGAGTCCACGGGTAGGCTGCGCCGCCAACACGCAACATGGTTTCCGCGAGAGTGAGCGAGCCATGACAACCTTTTGCATATTGCCACCTGACAGAGTACGCACTTTATCTTCAGGTGTTGCCTTGATATTGTACTCATCAATAAGTTTCTGCGCGTGCTTGCGAATTCGTCGCTTATCCAGCATGCCCCGGTTAATATAGTTTTCAAGGCTTTCTAAAGCCAGGTTTTCTGCAACTGTAAGTTCACCGACCACTCCGGCATGCCTGTCTTCTGGTGTACGACCCATTCCTGCCAGAGTAATATCCGCCGGAGATGCTCCTGTTATATCGTTTTGATTCATAATTATTTTCCCACTGGTCGGTTTTTGCAATCCCGTCAATATTTTAACGAGTTCAGACTGTCCATTTCCAGATACACCCGCAACGCTCAATATTTCACCACGGCGAAGTTCAAGAGATATATCTTTCAGGCGTTTAATTCCCTGTCCATCTACAAGGTTCAACTTATCAATGGTTAGAATTGGTTCTCCTGCTTCCCTGTCGCTCTGCCGTTTGACACCAAAAGTTTCCCTGCCTACCATCATCTTGGCAAGTTCTTTTTCTGTTATGTTGGCACGTTCAACGGTTCCGGCAAGTTTTCCTGCCCTGAGAACAGTGATGCGGCCGCATATAGCCATAACTTCATTTAGTTTATGGCTTATGAAGATAACTGACAAACCTTTTTCAACCAGCCGGTTGAGCGATTCAAAAAGAGCTTCCACTTCCTGTGGAACAAGAACAGCTGTCGGTTCATCCATAATTAATACTTTTGCGTTACGGTAAAGGGCTTTAAGAATTTCTACTCTCTGACATTCACCTACTGAAAGGTTCTTCACCAGGGCCTCAGGTTTAACAGGTATGCCGTATTTTTCTGAAGCTTCAGCTACATTTTTCTCAATTTCCTTTGGGTTAAGCTTAAAACCTTCAAGAACACCCAAAACAATATTTTCAGCAACTGTTAAAGGTGGCACAAGCGTAAAATGCTGGGTAACCATGCCAATACCATACTTAATTGCATCTCTTGGTGAGGCTATCTGGACCGGTTTTTCATCGATATATATCTCACCGTCATCCGCGCGGTAGAGCCCGTAGAGAATTCGCATTAAGGTGGTTTTACCCGCACCGTTCTCACCGAGTAAGGCGTGAATTTCACCTTCTCTGAGGTCAAAATTAACACTGTCGTTAGCAACCACGGTGCCAAAACGTTTTGTTATGTTTTTCATCTGAACTGCATACATATTTATACCTCAGGGGCGGCAGAATAAACTGCCGCCCTGTTTTAATTATAGTTAGATTAGTTTACAGCACCCGGAGTTGATTCGGCAATATCAACACGGAAAACACCATCG
>JAABTH010000025.1 GCA_011389985.1 Bacillota bacterium | reverse complement strand
GATTCAGTCAAGGTGCTAGTTGGTGGAGCGCCGGTTACCCAGGACTTTGCCGATGAAATTGGTGCAGACGGCTGGGCACCCGATGCTGCTTCAGCCAAAGATCTGGCTCTGAAACTGGCCGGTTAATACCGGTTAACCTTAAACCAAGTGGAGAAAGGAGAGTTTGGGAAAATGAAAAGCAGTTATCAAACGCAAGGATCAAACTTCCTGCAGGTTCTTTCAGACGACCAGTGCCGAAGGCTTATTGCTGCGGCAATGGAGGTTCTGGAAAGAACCGGGGTTACCTATTTAGATGATGAAGCAGTAGACAGAATGAAAAAAGCCGGGTGCTATGTAGATGGTCAAAGGGTCCGTATTCCCTTCCGCCTGGTTGAACGGGCGCTTAATTCTGTTCCGCGCAAAGTTTCCTTATGCAACAGCAGAACTGGCAAAAGAGTTATGGAGATGGAAGGTGGAAATGCTTATTTCGGTACCGGTTCGGATACACCGAACTTCATCGATCCATACACACAGGAAAGAATAAAGGCCAGCCGTAAAACTGTGCAGATGGCTGCCAAGGTAATTGACGCCCTGCCGAACCTCGATTTCGTTATGTCTCTTGGTATAGTTCAGGATGTCCATCAACTGGTTTACGATCGTTACCAGTTCGAGTCTATGGTATTAAATACATCCAAACCGATTGTCATTACAGCTATTGACGAACCAGGATATTCAGATATAATTCAAATGTGTGAAATAATTGCCGGAGGAGAGGAAGAGCTTAGAAAGAACCCCTTCCTTACCCTTTATGCTGAGCCAATTTCACCTTTGCAGCATCCTAATGACTCTGCCCGCAAACTGATGCTTGCTGCTAAAAAAGGTTTACCGGTTGTTTACACCCCATGTATTATGGCTGGTGGGACCGTACCGGCAACTTTGGCCGGGGCAATGACTAACGGACTTGCCGAGAGCCTCAGCGGCCTGGTCCTGAACCAGGTAACATCTGAAGGAAGCCCATTCATTATGGGTGGTGTTTTTACAGTAATGGACATGCAGACAACGATATTTGCTTATGGTTCGCCTGAATTCGACCTGATGATGGCCGGATTGGCTGACATTTCCAACTATCTTGATCTGCCTATGTTTGGAACCTGCGGCTGTACCGACTCGAAAGTAGTTGACGAGCAAGCCTTGATTGAAGGTGCTATGTCGATTCTGCTTACAGCTCAGGGTGGCGCCAACTTGAACCATGATGTTGGCTATATCGAGCACGGAAATACAGCTTCTCTTGAATACCTGACGATATGTGATGATCTGATCGGAATAGCTCGTAAAATTGTCAGCGGTATAGAAGTAAGTGATGAAACCCTGGCTCTTGATGTTATCGATAAAGTTGGCCCTGGCGGCCATTTCCTCGGTGAAGAGCACACGATGAAACACTTTAAAAATGAAACATGGTATCCGCGTCTTTTCGAAAGGCAGATCTATGAAAACTGGGCTGCCGATGGTTTTAAAACCCTTTTTGATAAAGCAAATGAAAAGGTTATTGATATTCTTGAAAACTATGAGCCCGATCCTCTGCCTAAAGATGTCCAGCAGAAAATCAAGGATATTATTGCTAATGCCGAATCTAAGCTGAATAAGTAATAACCTTCATAATACGGTGGTGGATGGAAAGTGGCCAACTTAGCACTTGGGATCGATACCGGTGGCACTTTTACTGACGGAGTTATATTCGATCTAGACAAAAAAACAGTTGAAGCAACAACCAAAGTTGAAACAACCAGACATAATCTGACACTGGCCATAAACCGATGTCTTGATAATCTGGTTGCCCGCCTGGAAGAGAAAAAGGGCAAACAGGTTGATTTAAGGCAATTAAGGATGGTCTCACTGTCTACCACCTTAGCTACAAATGCCATAGTTGAAGGTCAGGGGGTTGAGGTAGGCCTGATCCAGATCGGGTTTAAAGCCCGAGAGGGCCTTCCTACCCCTTATTATGCTGTTATTCCCGGAGGGTGCACAATCAAGGGAAGAATTAAGGAAGAAGTTGATCTTGATTTTGCCAAAAAAGCGATACTTGAAATTAAAGATCAGGTTGATGCTTTTGCCGTATCAGGTTATCTGAGCATTCGTAATCCTGTTCAGGAAATGCAGGTTACAGAACTGATCCGTGAATTAACCGGATACCCGGTAGTAGCTGCGCACCATCTAAGTTCCGATCTGGGTATGCATGAGCGCACAGTTACAGCTGTGCTTAATGCCCGCCTGATGCCCCTGATTACTGATCTTATGGATTCGGTCAAAGAAGGTATGGACAGGCATGGCATAAACGCACCCCTGATGGTAGTACGCGGTGACGGTAGTTTAATCAGCGAAAGCAAGGCCAGGGAAAAGCCGATTGAAACAATATTATCCGGCCCGGCTGCCAGCATTATCGGTGCTCTCACTTTAACGGGGATCCAGGAAGGTATTGTAATAGATATGGGTGGAACCACTACCGATGTTGCCGTTCTTCGTGATGGCCGGCCTTCTTTGAATCTTGAAGGAGCAGAGGTCGGCGGTTGGTTAACCAGAGTCAAGGCGGCTCAGATTACAACTATAGGTCTTGGAGGAGACAGTTTGATCCAGGTTTCTAAAAATGCTATTCTTTCTGTTGGCCCCCAAAGGGTGTTTCCCCTGTCGTGGATTGCCACTCAATTTCCTCACCTTACAGATGAACTAGAAGAGATAGATCCTGTCGATTATCTTTCCATGGAGACTCAGCCGGCAACAATTCTTACTTATATCAGGGATCCTTTTAAGATTAAGCTAACGAAAACAGAAGAACAGATTTTGCAAATTATAAGGGAAAAACCTCATACTCTGCATCACATCAGTAAAAAGCTAGACAAGGAAATTGATTTGTTGCCATGGCGTCGACTCGTGAGCGTTGCTTCTGTGCATCGTGCTTCACTCACCCCGACAGACATTTTGCATGTTACCGGCAAGCTGAATCTCTGGAATAAACAAGCAGCCGAACTGGGCACAGCTATGCTGGCCAGGCGTTATAACGCTGAGATAGAAGAATTCGCTGAAGTTGTCATGGAAGAAATTATATACAAGCTGGCAGCCTTAACCCTCGACCGTTTATTGGCCGAGGAAGGAGCAAAATTTTCACTGACTGATGAAAATAGCGGAAATTATCTCTTGAAAAAGGTTTTAAGCAGCAAAAAAGAGAGCCAAAACGATCAGATTAATTTTTCTGCGGCCCTGAAGCATCCTATGGTTGCAGTTGGCGCCCCGGTTGATGCTTATTTTCCTGAATTGGCCGACAGGCTTCAGGCAGAATTACACTTGCCTCAGTTTGCCGATGTCGCTAATGCTGTTGGTACTGTTAGCGGAAAAGCTGTGGAGCGGGCCACTGTCCTGGTTAAACCGGGAGAAGGCGGCGGTTTTATTGTCCATATGCCAAATCAACGAGAGTTTTTTATGATTTTTGATGAAGCCATCGACTATGCATGCAAGGAAGGGAAAAAATTTGTATATGAGCAGGCTTCTGAAACCGGAGCCGTTAATATCGAAACGATTTTAGATCGTCAGGATCGCTATAGCAATCTTGTTGGCGCCAGTGAACATGAAAACTCGGATCAGAGAATTTTTATAGAAAGTATTATTGATATTTCTGCAGTCGGAAGGCCCTGGAATTGATGCCTTCTACTTAAAGATTGTATATTATAGTATTTAATAAAAAATAAGGAGGTTTGGTTACCGGAATATATTATACCGGTAAAAGAAAAAAATGATTATCATCGGAGAATTAATTAACTCAACCCGCAAGGCAATTAAGAAAGCAATTGACGAACAGGATGTAGCTTACATTCAGGAATTGGCAAAAAAACAGGAAGAAGCGGGCGCAGATTTTATCGATGTTAATGCCGGGGCTTATGTGCATGATGAAGCTAAACATCTGGTTTGGTTGGTCGAAAAAGTTCAGGAGGTCGTTTCAAAACCTTTGGCCCTTGACAGCCCAGATCCCAAAGCACTCGAAGCAGCTTTGAAAGTACATGAAGGTGTGCCTATGATCAACTCGATCAGCCTGGAAAAAGAACGTTACGGCCAGGTAGTTCCCCTGGTTAAAGAGTCGGGATCCCAGGTAGTAGCACTTTGCATGAGCGACGAAGGTATGCCTGAAACAGCAGAAGACAGAGTCGAGGTAGCTAAAAAACTTTTAGCTGACCTCGATAAAGATGGTGTGGATTTAACAAAAGTATTTTTAGACCCCCTGATTAAACCGGTAAGTGTAAATGGAGAGTATGGTCCACAGGCGCTTGAAGCGATTGAAATGATTAAAAATCTTGAGTCAGGCGCTCACATCACCAGTGGATTAAGTAATATATCTTTTGGTCTTCCAAACAGGGCTCTTCTGAATCAGACCTTTATTGTTCTTGCTATGGGACGAGGTATGGATTCTGCAATTGTTGATCCGCTTGACAAGAAAAAAATGAGTCTGGTTAAAGCAGCTGAAGTTATCCTGAATCTTGATCCTTATGCAATGAATTACCTGAAAGCAATGCGTGCAGGTAAGTTGATTTAGTTTCAAAATAGCTTGAAAATCGCGTCTATAGGGAAGGATGATTTAAATGATAAAACGCGAACTTAAAGCAATTGACTATCTGGAACAAGGCGAACTGGAAAAAATACATAAAGCAAGTCTGACAGTTCTTGAGAAAAGCGGTGTCGAATTTTATTCCCAGGAAGCCAGGGATATTCTAAAAAAAGGCGGCGCAAAGGTTGAGGGCGAAAAGGTCTTTTTCCCGCCCGAGCTGGTGATGGAACAGGTAGGTCTTGCGCCATCAGAATTCACCCTGCACGCGAGAAATCCTGAGAAAAATGTGGTTATTGGTGGTAACAATACTGTTCATGCACCGGGTTACGGCTCTCCTTACGTTATGGATTACGCTCAGAATGCCAGACGGAATGCTTCCTACGATGATTATGTCGCATTTACCAAACTCGCGGGCCTCAGTGAAAATATTGATGTGGTTGGCGGGGTTTTGGTAGAGCCAAATGATATTACCGATCATCTCAGACATGCTAAGATGTTGCAGGCTGCTGTTAAACATACTGATAAGTGTCTTATGGGCAGTGCCATGGGTAGTAAAAAAGCCCAGGAAACTGTTGAGATGGCCTCGATCATATATGGTGGGATTGAAACCGTTCGTAAAAATCCGGCGCTTATATCACTGATCAACACTAACAGTCCTCTTGAGTTTGATGGAAGAATGCTCGATGCACTGATGGTTTATGCCCGTAACAAACAGCCGGTAATCATCGCTGCCCTGGCTATGACAGGTACAACATCTCCTGTTACCCTGGCAGGATCCCTGGTTCAACAGTGTGCTGAAATTCTTTCAGGCATTGTCTTCGCCCAGATGGTTAACCCGGGAACCCCCGTTGTTTTCGGTTCGGCGTCAAGTATAGTTGATTTGCGCACCGGAAACCTGGCCATTGGAAGTCCCGAGTCGGTTAAGATGTTCTCGGTAATTGCCCAGTTGGCTCGCTTCTACGATGTTCCTTCCCGTGGTGGCGGCGCTTTAACTGATGCAATCATTACAGATAACCAGAGCGGTTTTGAATCGATGATGGTTCTCATGAATACAGTTCTTTCTGGAACTAACTTCATTTTGCATTCGGCAGGCCTTCTGGAAAACTACATGACTATGTCATATGAAAAGTTCATTTGTGACGATGAAATGCTCGGAATGGTAAAATCGTATGCCCAGGGATTCCCAATTAACGATGACACTCTTGCTCTTGATACTCTGCTAAAGGTTGGCAGTGGCGGAAACTTCATAGCTGATGAGCATACATTTACTCACATGAAAGATATGAGGTTACCACTAATAAGTGCAAGACTAAACTATGCAAGTGTTACTGAATTAATAGATACACCGCAGCGGGCACATGAATATTGTAAGACTCTGCTCAGCGAATACCAGAACCCGCCACTTGACGAAAAAACAGAAGCAGAGCTGGATAAGTATATTGAAGGTCTTGGCTAGTTAAGTGGTGAGATAAGGAAACCTGTCCCCTTGTCCCACTTATATAACGGCTGCCAGGGATTAAACCCTGCAGCCGTTTTTAATTGCTGTAAATTGTGGTAAAGTAACAAAAGATTACCTCTTTTTTTAAAGGGAAGTTCTAAAGGAAATTTGAATAAAAAGTTTAACAATTAAAATAGAATCATAATTATCACTTTAGTTCTATTTTACAGTTACTGGCAATGTGATCGGTGATAGATCTGCATTGCTGATTGACATTGTCTTGCGATAATTGCTATAATTTTCTTAGCAAATGAAATTTATTTATATAAGCTGTTTATTGTTGCATGACAAATTTAAATAACAGGAGGTTGCCATGAGTACTAAAATGACAGAGCTGCTCAGTAAAGCAAAGTGGTTTGACCTTACCCAGCCACTGAGTATCCATACCCCCCCATGGCCGGGTGAAATGCCGCTGCAGGTTCAATATTTTAAAAGAGTTACCGGTTCATATATCGGAGGGCAGGGTGCAAACGGCCAGTTAATTGAGTGGTCCAATAACACAGGGACTCACCTGGTCGGACCGAGGGCTTTTCACTCCGGTCTTCGTTCAATTGCCGACATTCCTTTGGAAGATGTCTGTGGCGAAGGTGTTGTAGTTGATATCTCTGATGAGGTTTCAGATTACAGCCTTTACACACCGGAAATGGTTGAAAAACGGGTTACTGTAAAAGAGGGCGATATTCTCTTAATTAATACCGGCTATCACAAGTATGTGTACGATCAGCCCGATGTAAAAAACCCAAAAGCCCAGGGTGGTATTGATAATAAGGAATTTTCTTACCTGGTTCGTCACCCCGGTCCGGCGCCCGGATTTTTCGAGTGGGCGCTTAAGAAAAAACTGAAAGTGATTGGGGTTGACTGCGGCTGTGCAGAACACCCCATGAATACCAATATCCGTTATATGCATGCCCGTGAATTTGAAAAAGCTGAAGCTAAACTTAAAGAAACTCATGGGAAAACCTGGGATGAAATGTTCCCAGTAGATGAATACTATAAATTAAGTCATCAAACCATACCTAAAGCAGGGCTGCTTTTCGCTGAATCGTTGGGTGGCCAACTGAAAGAGCTGAATAACCAGCGTGCATGGATTATTATCGGTGCACTTCCCTTTGTTGAAGTGGAATCTGCCTGGTCGAGAGTTGCCGCTCTCAAGGCTCCCGAGGGAATGACCGATGATGAATTCTTTTCTGCCATGAAAGACTCAAAGTTGTATGACCTGTCAGTCCCCTTTAGTGTTCAGACTCCACAATGGGCTAATTATATACCGCTTATTCTTCATTACACAAAGCGGGTAGGCGGACAGTATTTCGGTCTTGGCCGTAATAACGCTCACTGTAAGTGCAGTTTTCATATTGCAACCCATATGGATGGTGAACCTCATTTCCATGCTGCAGGGCGGACAATCGGCCAAACTCCCTTTGATTTTTGGGTAGGTCAGGGAGCAATTGCTGATATATCTGAACTGGTCAGTGACACCAGCGTTTACAGCCCGGAAATGATTGAATCTGTAGTTGATGTTAAAGAAGGCGATATCCTGATCATTAAGACCGGTTACGGAAAGTATGGCTGGGTCAGTGAAGATTCCGATGAATTCAGGTACATGATCCGGCATCCGGGTCCCTCACCTGATTTTGCCGAATGGTGCCTGAAGAAGAAGATCAAGTGGCTTGGCATAGACTGTGTTGCCATGGAACACCCGATGAATACCATTCAGCGCCTGTTCCATCCGAAGACCTTTGAAGAGGCCAACAGAAAGCTAATTGAGAAGTACGGTAAAGACTGGGATGAGATGTATCCGCTCGATAAGTACTACCAGGATATGCACCTGAACCTCTTCCCGCACGGCATTGTTCATGCCGAAAATCTTGGTAACGAACTGAACAACCTGCCCGGTGGCCGCTATTATCTCGGCTGCTTCCTGCAGAGAGGAGTAGACTTGGCTTCTTGCTGGGCAAGAATGGTGGCCTGGAAAGAGTAAAATTAAAAAATGTTTAAGAAAAAATGCACAAATAAGCGGCCTGCAACAAAAAGTTGCAGGCCGCTGTTATGCTTGTAGAGAATATAGTTTAGCAGCAGATAATAGGAGAAACTGCTATGACCCAATCCATTTTATGTACACTATGCGGCTCTTTGGCAAATTTTTATGCCCGGTTCAGAGATATAGGTTACTATAAATGCTCGAAATGCCAATCGGTAATGATGGATCCGGGTTCATACCTCTCATCCGAGAAAGAAAAGTATCGTTATGATCAGCATAACAATGATGTAAACGATTCGGGTTACAGAAATTTTGTCAAACCGCTTGTTGAAGCGGTTAAGCATTATTACAGCCCTGAAGATTCCGGGCTCGATTACGGCGCCGGCCCCGGACCGGTAACAGCAGTTATTTTAGGTGAGCAGGGATACTCAATAGAACTTTATGATCCATTCTATCATCCTGCGCAAAAAGTTTTAAACTTAAAATATGATTATATAATCTGTTGCGAAGTAATAGAGCATTTCAAGAAACCGGCAGAAGAATTTGCACAACTTCGTTTTCTGTTAAAGGAAAATGGTTCGATTTTTTGTATGACAGAAATGTTTGATGATAATCTGGATTTTATGAGCTGGCATTATAAAAACGATCCGACGCACCTGTTTTTTTATCATGAAAAAGCGATTTCCTGGATAAAAGAAAACTATTGTTTCAAAGAAGCGAAAATCAGGGGGAGATTGATCCATCTGCTTGTATAAAACTGCAGCTTGGCTAAGACTTATCAATTAATTGGAATCGATACAAACTTGATCAGAACAATGGTTAAATTGAAGATATCGTCTAATTTGTGCCTGTAATAAACACTGCGTTTCGGCATAAACAAACATGTCTGCATTAAAAATGAAAAACGATTTATACAAAATGACTTAACTTTGACTAAATCATTATGTTTAAAGTATAATAATGATCGTGCCGAGGTTACAATAGTTTTAATAATCAATTATACATACAGTTATCCTGCCTAAGCAGCTATTTGAAACAACAAAAAAACCAAGTATTCGGGAGTAGTTAGCGGCCTGGTGGCGCTCCTGGACTTCAAATCCAGTGGCAGGGCAGCCCTCTGCGGTGGGTTCGATTCCCATCTACTCCCGCCAGAATAAACAAGTGTCGCAAAAACAGGTGATGCCAATCCTGTTTGAAAAATTTTAAATTATTAGTTTATCGTAAAACACCCTTAGTTTCTATGAGGGTGTTTTTATAGGTACGCCGGCCTAATCTTAATTGCCGGTGAAGCTATAATGCCTTAATTTACAATATCAAAACCTGCTTTAGCAGTAATGATTTAGTTCATATAAAAATATTCTATTCTCCCTGATCGCTGTATTAGCAATAAATATTGCTCGTAGTGGGTAATTACTCATATAATTTGACAAAGACATATAAACTACTAAACAAGGTGGTGGTTTTTTAGTGAAAAATTTTTTAGCAACGCGGTGGGGAATTATTGCTGTTGGTGGTTTTATCGGTATTTTAGCTTCTTTACTTCAATTTTGGGGGAACCCGGCTAATATGGGAATTTGTGTAGCCTGTTTTGAAAGGGATATCGCCGGTGCTCTTGGCCTGCACCGGGCTGCAGTTGTCCAATACATGCGACCTGAAATTATCGGTTTTGTATTGGGGTCTTTTACGGCAGCCTATCTATTTAAAGAATTCAGGTCAAGGCTTGGTTCAGCCCCTGTAGTCAGATTTATACTCGGTGTTTTTGCCATGATCGGAGCCCTGATCTTCTTAGGCTGCCCCTGGCGGGCTTTACTGCGCTTTGCCGGAGGCGATTTAAATGCTATTCTGGGTTTAGCCGGTTTAGCTTTTGGCATTTGGGTTGGCACCCTATTCCTGAAGAGCGGTTATAATTTAGGGCGTACCCACAAAACGCACACTGCGGCCGGCTGGATGATGCCTTTAATCATGCTTGGCTTTTTGATAATAATGCTTTTTAATCCGCCGGTAATCGGTGAAAACCAAGGCGGACTTTTATTTTACAGTGTTGAAGGACCAGGTTCTATGTACGCGCCATTGATTGTATCACTGGTTGTTGGTCTGTTGATCGGGTTTTTAGCTCAAAAAAGTCGTTTTTGCACTATGGGTGCCTTGCGGGATCTGATTTTGTTTAAACAAACCCACTTGTTTGGAGGGTTGCTTGCACTGGCCGTTATGGCATTTCTGACTAACCTTGTTCTTGGTCAGTTTAATGTGGGTTTTGTCGGCCAGCCTGTTGCCCACAACATGCATTTCTGGAATTTTGCCGGAATGGGTCTGGCCGGACTTGCTTTTGCCCTGGCCGGTGGCTGCCCGGGAAGACAGCTATTTCTGTCAGGTGAAGGTGACGGCGATGCTTCAGTATTTGTGATTGGGATGATTGTTGGGGCCGCTATTGCCCACAACTTTGGTTTGGCCAGTTCTCCGGCAGGTGTTACGACCGCTGGTATTGGCGCTGTAATTGTAGGTGTACTAGTTTGTATTATGATCGGTTTAACAATGAAAGAAAAAGTAGCATAAAGCTTCTCAAGGAGGAATAAACAATATGTCTAATGTTGTTGATGCCAGAGGACTATCCTGCCCCCAACCGGTTATTATAACCGTAAATGAAATTAAAAAAATTGGACAGGGCGAAATTACAGTCCTGGTTGACACAGATACGGCAAAAGAAAATGTAAGCCGTGCTACAAACTCACAGGGTTGGTCGGTGTTAGAAATTAATCCTGATGAAGAAGGTTACAAAATCAGGATCGGGAAATAACCGAAGAAAAATAGATAGAATTCAACTACCGTATAGAAAAATAAAGATGTATAATATAGAGGTTGGCGTGAACGTAAATAAGAACCATTGGCGTTCTTGGAATTCAAATCAAGGATCAGGGCAGCACCCTGTGGTGGGTTCGATTCCTATTTGCTCCCGCCATCAATAAAATATTAAACAACGGGAAGGAAGTATAAAATGTTTATTTCCTTCTCGATTTATGTGTACCAGAAGACATTGTTTCTCAAATAATTGTGGAAGTGAAGCAGATGACTGAAAAAAAGCAGGATATTATCAATGAGCCTGCCCTGATCGGTAGTGATGGTAAGTACAGGCCAGTACTAAGTATCTTAATTCTGGCCTGGCCGGTTGTTATTGAAATGGGTCTTCATACCTTTGTTTGGATTTTTGACACAGCGATGGTGATGAGGCTTGGCGCCCATGAAGCAACAGCAGTTGAATATGGTGCTATAGTACTATTCAATTCGTTAATGATTCTTGGTGCACTCGGTATCGGGGCGAATTCACTTGTTGCTCGTTATACCGGGGCACAAGATATGCAGAGGGCTGCTCTGACCGGTGGCCAGGCTATTTCGATCAGTTTTCTTATTACTGCCACTTTTACCTTGGTGAGCTTACTGTCTTATCAATCTTTTTTTGATTGGATCATAAAAGACGCTATTACCATTGCTCTGACCGAAGAATATTTTTATTATGTTCTGGTAAGCGGCGGTTTTGCTCTCCTGCCCCTTGTTGTTGCCAGCGGAGTAATTCGTGGTATAGGTAATACCAGAGTACCGATGATCATAGCCCTGATTGCCAATACATACAATGTAATTGGTGATTACCTGCTTATTTTTGGTAACTTTGGTTTTCCTGCCCTTGGGGTTAAGGGTGCAGCTCTCGCGACGGGATCCGCTCAGTTAATTGCACTTGTGCTTTCGATCGGCTATTTGTTGTGGCAAAAAGGAATACTTCCTTTCAGTCTGCGGTCTCTATTTCCTTTTGATAAAGAAGTTATCAAAGAGGTGTTAAAGTTAAGTATTCCTGCCGGTGCGGAAGAGCTTACACACAGCGGCAGCCGCATGATAACAGCCAGCTGGATTACTGTTTTGGGACCGGTAGCTTTTGCAGCAAACGCCGCTGCTATAGCAGCAGAGGCATTTTCATTCATGCCGGGACAGGCTTTCGCTATTGCCGCCACCACGTTGGTTGGTCAGCGTCTTGGTGCCGGTTTTATAAGGCAGGCCCGTGAAACAGGTTATTGGGCTGTTGCTATCGGCACAGCGCTGATGAGCGCTTTTGGCCTGATCTTTTTCTTTTTCCCATACCTGGTAATGAGTTTGTTTGATCCTCCTGATCCTGAGGTTCTAAGGTTGGGCATTTTATGTCTGCAAATCGCTGCAGTAGAGCAGCCTTTTATCGCCCTGACAATGATATTTTCTGGTGCCCTCAAAGGCACCGGAGATACAAAGGGACCTTTTAAAATCGGGCTCTACAGCAATCTTTTTGTGCGTCTGCCTTTAATTTATCTGGTGATTTATGTATTACATCTCGAAGTTTATTATATCTGGTGGGTTACGGCGATTCAGTATGCGGTGAGCGCTTTGCTGCTTTATATACGTTATCGCCGTAAAGACTGGAATCAGCTTGAACCGATTCCTACCATTGATAATTTAGGGTAACCCCCATTATTATCTTTCACAAAATAGTATTAAAGTAGCGATCAGGCTTGATGCCGGGGCCTGGAAACAATTTACTGTCATTGAAGCTCAACGGATTATGAAATTCTTAAATCTTGAACCCGGAGGAGGGCTTTCTGCTTTGAAAAAAGCCCTTAATTATCGTCTGTATGCTTTCATCAACAAGCAGGAAATTATTCAGGTAGATAATAAAAAGTTAATATTTCACATGAATGACTGCCGGGTGCAATCAGCGCGCAGGCGAAAAAAGATGCCGGAATTTCCTTGCAAACCGGTAGGCCTTGTGGAATACAGCGGTTTTGCCAGCACGATTGATTCACGTATCAAAACAAAATGCCTTTGTTGCCCTCCTGATAAACATCCTGAAAATTACTATTGTGCCTGGGAATTTACGATATAGGGCTTGCAAGATTATAATATTATGATATAATAATATTTGAGGAGGGGAACCCGTTATGGATGTAGCCAGCGAAATGAGCCTGATCAAAGAGAAAGCATCATTGCTTAAAGCTTTGTCAAACCCAGTGAGGTTATGCATTGTAAGAGAGCTGTTGCAAAGAGAATGCTGCAATGTTTCATCCATGCAAAATTGTCTTCAGTTGTCACAATCAACAGTGTCACAGCACCTCGGGCGTTTGAGAGATATGGGTATTATCAGTGGCGAACGAAAAGGAACTGAAGTTCACTATAGAGTATCCAGTGATGAGGCGGCTAAGATAATAAGGGTTCTCTTCTAAAATAAAATCAAAACGGAGATGCTTTTATATAATACTCCGAAAAATTGTGGGAGGTATAATTGTGCTTAAATTAAGCGATAGCGCTAAAGAAAAGTTTCTGGAGTTTTTAGCAGAGGAAAAGAAAGAAAATGCTCATGTAAGAATCTACGTCAGCGGTGTTGGCTGAGGTGGACCAAGGTACGGCCTGACTCTGGAAGAGTCGGTTCAGGAAGAAAAAGATGTAGTCGAAGAAACAGAAGGGATTAAGTTCGTATTTGACAAAGATATATCTTATTTCCTTGACGGAAAATCGATTGATTACCATGATGGTCCGAGGGGTGGTTTTTCTATTAATGATGCTAACCCTTCAGAAAGCTGCGGTGACTGCAGCTGCTAACAAGCATAAACCGTATATTGCTTGTTGAAAGGAGTTAAACCATGGCGACTAAAAAAGAGCAGATCTATAAATGTCAGGTTTGCACAAATGTGGTTAAAGTTGTAGAAGAAGGCGTAGGAACTCTTGTTTGTTGTGATAAACCGATGGTACTAAAGGATGAAAAATAGAGATTGAAGTTACATTTGTTTTTATGATTAATTATTGCCGGAGTGCACAATCAGTGTACTCCGGCTTTTTGTTAAGAACTGAGTAGTTTTTTGGTGTTAAGCATTTCGGCGTATTCAGAATCTTTTTCCTGTAAACCGCCCGGAAACTCATATTTTGCCATTCGCTCAATGAACGGGTCCGGGTCAAATGATTCGGGTCCGTGCACTCCTTTAAGATTCCAAATGCCTTTGGCAAAAAGTTCAAGCATGATTACGGGATTAAAAGCAGTTTGGGCAACAACTGAGTTGGTTCCATACTTCTTATAGCATTCCTGGTTATCGGCAACCTGGTAAAGGTAAACAGAACGTTTTAACCCGTCTTTGGTTCCGGTTACCCAGGTGCCTGCACAGCCTTTGCCGACCATTTTTGGAGCCAGTTCAAGAGGGTTTGGAACAACTTTAACCAGGAAATCACGAGGGGTTATTTCACTGTCGCCAACCTTAATTTTTCTTTTTGCGTCATCCATACCGCATTGCTGGAGATTAAGTAAAAGTTCTCTCATTTCACGGGGTACGCCAAACTTAAAAGTAACCCGGTTGCAATCGATAACCCTTGGTACCAGCATTACTTCCTCATGTTCAATATTTATAACTTCGACATCGCCGATCCCACCGGGGAAGGCAAATATTTCAGGTTCTGAAAAAACTTCTGTACAGAACCAACCTCGGTCTTTTTCCCAGACCACCGGCGGATTCAGACATTCTTCAATAGTGGTCCAAATTGAGAACCCGAAAGCAACTCCTTCATGACCGGGGATATCGTAATTATCACCGTCGCGGACATTAACCTCGTCGATAGAGTCAAAAAGGTGTTTATCGGCATATCTGGCAAGTACGTCAGCCATACCGGGCTCCACTCCTGAACCGACGATAGCAGTAAGGCCGGCTTTTTCCCATTCTTGATGTTTGGCAAATTGGTAGTCGCCAAGTTTGACATTAGTCAGTTCAAAAGGTTTTTTAGGATGGCGTTTTGAAAGGGTCATGGCACAGTCAAGATAGCAAACACCGCTCTCAAGGCAGGTGTCAAAAATATTTTCGTTAAAAGATGGCTCAACTGCATTCATCACAAAATCGATTTCATGTTTATTTATCAAATTTTTAATCTGGTCAGGGTTGCCGGCATCTATTTGTTCCGATACAAAACGGGGATCATCACAAAGTGCGGCAACTTCCTCAGCTCGAACGGGGTCATAGTCAGAAAGCACAACTTTTTCAGCCCATTTGCCTTCTTTGCCAGCGCGTTTAATGATCATGGCTACTGATTGTCCGACTCCACCCGATCCAATTATAAGTAGTTTCAACTTTATCCCTCCAATACTATTATCTTTTTTTAAATGGCTCCCGAAACACACGGGAGCCATTTAAAGTTGTTTATTCTACTTACGATGATTTTTGCCAGAAGAATTTTTGCATTTGACTCATGTCTTCGCCATCCTGAGTGCGCATCGGTTTTGGCGGGTCATTTTTCTGGGTAACCAGGGAAACAATAACCAGGGTCAGAAAGCTAATTACTGCTGCAGGAACCATGGCAATAAATATTGCGTCCTCTTCGAAAAAGTCAGTTGCCGGCATCGCCCAGAACCAGAACAATATAGCCCAGGAAATGAGACCGGTGAAAAATGAACTGACAGCTCCGGTAGTATTGGCCTTTTTCCAGAACATGCCGATAATATATGCTCCGGAGATAGTGGCCAGCTGTATACCTCCGGACAGTACAATCAACTTATATACCGTTTCGAAATAAAGGGCGATAGACATAGCCAGAAGTGCAGTAATCGGGATGAATATCCTGACTACCTTTAAGACATCAACACTGGTTGCATCGGGTTTGATATTTCGGTAGATGTTGTGGCCAATCAGGGTTGATACAATAAGCACGTTATCACCGGATGTGCTAACGATAGCCGCTGCCAGGGAGACAATAAAGAGTATGCTGGCCCAGGGTGGCAGGAAGTTGTAGGCTGCCCAAGGCAAAACATTTTCTGCCTGTGCTTCCATATTGACGACACCATCCATGTAGCCCGAGGTAAAGACTGCTATACCGATCAATACCGGCATCATACCGATAGTCAGGTAAAGTACACCGCTGGTTAAAAAGCCGGCTACAGCTGTTTTTTCATCCTTTGCAGCCAATGCACGTTGCATAAGCACCTGGCTGGGAACGTCACCAAGTGAGAGAGTTGCCCATGCCGAAATATAAAGCAGAACAGCCAGAAGGCCGACATAACCAAGGTATCCGCCATTGGCTTCACTCTCAATTTTCATCGACCAGGTGGGCAGTTCGGCCCAGTTAACGCCGTTTTCGATCAGGGAAGCAAAACCGCCAACTTCACCTATTGCTGCCGGTAAAAGGATGACCAGACCGACTATGATCAATATAAAACCAATCATATCAATACGCGACAGTGCCCATAAACCACCGAAAGCGGTAACAAGAATAATGGCCAGGGTAGCTATTATAACTGCTGTGCTCATACTAAAACCGGTGGTCAGATAAACAATAATGCCTAAAGCTACCAGCTGACCGCCCAGCCACGCAATAGCTGACAAAATCTGAATAATGGTGTAAAGCATACCGCTTAAGTAGCCATAACGATGATTGAAGAAATCGGTAACTGTCGTATATTTTGCTTTACGCATGCGATAGGCAAAGAAAACACCGATAATAACCATGCAAAGCGCCGGTGCCCAGGGATCAAAAATAATTCCCTGCATCCCATAAAGTAAAGCATATCCTGCTGCGCCCATCATCGCTCCGGCACAGATCCAGGTGGCAATGATTGAAGGCACCATGAAGATAAAGCTCATCTGGCGACCGGCGACGCAAAGGTCATCTGCTTCGTGAACCCGGCGACTGTAAAAAACACCCAATGCGATAATAACAACCATATAAATACCTAAGAATAGCAAAATCCAGGGTGCTGTTGAAAATACTTGTAAGATACTGTCTTCCATTTAGTTTGTCCTCCCAGCATTAAAGTGGTGAAACAATAGAAAATTTATTTTGTGGTCTAGTCTAACCACCGGCAACCCGGGGATTGACCACAATTATCTCACCTCCCATCAGTATTGTGCCAGAATCTGACTTTTCACCATTAATCTGGATAAAAGAGATCGAAGAGGCGGGTATTTCAAGCTGCTCAATTATTTCATTTATTGCAACCTGATCCTGCTCAAGCTCAATCGTTAAAGAATCATTATTATCTCCATACTTTTTAAGAGGGCCTTTCAAGTATAGCGTAATTTGCATTATACCCACCTCCCCGAATTATAAGTTTAGCTCTTTTTTCTTTTGATCACTGATCATACCGTTTTCGTCCCAGCCGCGTAACCGGTAGTATTCGGCAAGCATCTTATCATAATCTTCCCTGGGAAGAACTTTTCCTTCTGTGGCTCCGGTTGTCAGTTTTTCTTTGAAGATCCGCTCCGGCAGGTAATCATCTTTTTTCGTGAAACCTTCCCGTTCATTGAAAAGCCGGGCAAGGTTATAGATACGTTCACCGATCCTGGTAAGCTCTGCAGCTGTTACTTCATAGTCAAGCAGCATATTTAATATTTCGGCCATACGCTCAGTGCTGAGAGCCCAGAAGTCGCAAAATATAGCCGAAAACTTTACTGCGTTATCATCCTGCATGCCTATTACAAGTTCGGCTTTTCCTTCACTTGTGTAAGGATCAATATCACCGAAAGCTTCAACAGCTGCAGGCCAGGCCCGCATGTGACAGGCGCCGCGATCGGCAGTGCCGTAAGCCAGCCCCATAGACCATGATCCTCGCGGTTCATAACCTGGAATTTCCAATCCTTTGACCTGCATTGCATAATCACCGCCGCCATATTTTTCAGCCATGGCTCTAACGCCTTCGGCCAGATCAGCTCCTACCCCTTCCCGGTTTGCCATCAACCCGGGCATTTTAAGGAAGTTATCGATCTCTCCAAAACGGATACCAAAATCATGAACATCTTTTTCTGTCAGTTCCATGGCAAAAGCAACAACATTGCCCGCTGATATGGTATCCAGGCAATAATCGTCGCAGAGGCGGTTAAATTCGATGATTGCTTCCAGGTCACCGATGGCGCAGTTGGAACCGCAGAGCGCAAGGGTTTCATATTCAGGCCCTTCAACTTCTGTCTTTCCTTTCTTAACATAGTTACTGCAGGCCAGCGGGCAGGCGAAGCAGGCTTTTTTAGCCTTTAGCGTACTTTTTACTGCAGCTGAATTAATCTTTTCATACTCGTCAAATGTGCCTTCCTGGAAATTCCGGGTAGGCAGAATTCCGGTTGATTGGCTTAAATCTACAATCATCGGGGTGCCGTCACTGTATGCCCACATATTGTCATCAGTCATGGTATCTTCGCGCTTAATTTTATTCAGCGCTGCTGAAACCTTGCGGATATTCGCTACTTCTATACCGCCGCTGCCCCAGACAGAAATTGCCTTGAGATTTTTACTGCCCATGACTGCCCCGATTCCACCTCGTCCTGCCTGACGGTAAAGTTCCGAGCTGATGCAGGCCATCGGTAGCAAATTTTCTCCGGCCTGGCCAATAGCCAACGTGATCACGTCTCCCAGGGCATCGGCAATTAAGTGTTCTGTTTCGTGAGCTCCCTTTCCCCACAGATCGGCGGCGCTGCGCATTTCAACTAGATCATCATCGATAAAGAGGTAAACTGGTGATTTTGCTTTTCCTTCGATAATAACGGCATCGTAGCCGGCATATTTCAGTTCGTTTGCAAAATGGCCACCGATGGAGCAATCGAGAATAGTGCCGGTTGCCGGTGATTTTGCCGCAATAGCAAGTTTTCCAGAGTTGGGAACAATGGTGCCGGTTGTTGGTCCGGTCATCAGAATCAACTTGTTGTCGGTTGAAAGAGGATCAATTCCAGGTTCTAATTCCTCGTAAAGGTATTTTATGCTTAAGCCTTTTCCACCTAAGTATTCCCGGGCCCAATCTTTATTTAAAGGTTCTTTTGTTGCTTTCCCGGTCGTCAAATCAATTCTTAATACTGTTCCGGTATATGTCATTATCTTTTCACCTCCTCGAAAGTCAGTGCTTCAGTCGGGCACCAGTTTGCACAGCTTTTACACTGAACGCATACCCCGATTCCTTTGTCTTTCTTGACAATAACCTGGTTAGGGCAAATGTCAACACAGAGTCCACAATCTGTGCAGAGCTCCTCCAAAAAAGAAAGACGCCCGTTTTTCTCAACTATAGCGCCAACCGGGCAAGCCTCCACACAACTGAGGCAGAGATCGCATACCTGTCCGTCAACTATCAGCCCTTCGCGATCATAGCAGGATGTTATAACCAGGCGGGCCAGACGGGGGTTGAATATTTCCTCATTCTGGGCGCTGCAGGCAAGATGACATAGCTTGCAGCCGATACACTTTTCTGCATGGAATACTAATGCTTTCAAACAAAATCCACTCCTTTCCAAAATATTATTCATTATGACCTTCTGTAACTCTTTTAACAACCTTTTCAAGTACTTCAAGAACCACATCAATCTCATCGATAGCGATAGTCAGGGGAGGTTCGATTCTTATGGCTGCAGCATTATTTAGCGTACCTGCTACCAGAATGCCGTTTTCAAACAATCCTCTTGCAACTCTGTAACCGGTACGGTCATCGGTGAACTCAAGGCCGATCAGTAACCCTTTGCCCCTTGCTTCACTGAGGGCAGGATATTTTCTGGCAATTCTCTGTAACTTGGGAAGGATGTAGTTACCTTTTTCGGCAGCCTGCTCTATTAATCCTTCGTTAAAAATAACTTTAATACCGGCTATGGCTGCAGCACAGGCAAGGGGATTACCGCCAAAAGTTGTTGAGTGCAGAAAGGGGTTTGGAATCATTTTTTCCCAGATCACTTCAGTAGAAACAAATGCGCCTATAGGCATCACCCCGCCGCCAAAAGCTTTACCCAGGCATAAGATATCAGGTGTTATCCCAAAGTGCTCTACAGCAAAGAGCATTCCTGTCCGGCCCATACCCGTTTGGACCTCATCAATTATTAAAAGAGTTTCAAACTCATCACAGATATCACGAACCTGCCTGAGATAATCGTCAGGAGGTACAACTACTCCACCCTCACCCTGGATCGGTTCCAGTATAACTGCAGCTATTTCTTGACCTACAGCATGAGAGCTAGCTATAGTCTTTCTTAACATTTCAGCATCACCAAAAGGAACATGTTGAAAGAAAGGCATTAGAGGTAGAAAAGGAAGACGATATACTGCTTTACCCGTTGCGCTTAGTGAACCAAGCGATTTGCCATGATAACCGCCAACAGCGGCGATTATGCCCGGTCGCCCGGTATACATACGGGCAAGCTTAATTGCGCCTTCTACAGATTCAGTTCCACTGTTGGTTAAAAAACTGTATTTCAGCTCACCAGGTGTAATCATTGCTACAAGTCTTGACAGCATTGCCCTTAGCGGATCTAAGAGCTCCTGACTGTGAAGAGCCTGGCGCTCAAGCTGATTTCTTACTGCTTCTACAACAAGAGGATGGCGGTGTCCCAAGTTATAAACGCCGTAACCACCTAAGCAATCTATATATTTACGCCCCTGCAAATCAGTAAAGCCGGTTCCGGAATCTTCCCATTCCACAGCAGCGTAGTTATTTGAGACTGCTTTGCGATATTCCAGGAATCCGGGATTGCAGTTTTCTTTAAATCCTTCCAGCGTTTCACTGGTTACCCAGTCTTTTTCCTGATCAGAGAGCTTCTTTTTGGCTATGAAATCAAGAATTTTACTCGAATAGGATATGACTGATTCGGGTTTATAACTCACTGAGCAGATCCTCCTGTGCTTAAATAAAATTCTGTATTTTTGCCAAACTACTCCCGGGTTCCTGCAAATATTTATTGCAAAAACAATGCCAAATAACAATAATATTTATTATCCTGCTCATAAACTAAAAAAACTAATAAAAAACTGGTTTTTTGCCGCTATTATAATTATTAAAGCTAAAACTATTTTTCGGTTTCATGTTTTAGTTCTCGATATTGAGATTTTTCTAGAAAAACAGGCAGCTGACAGAAGGTTATTAATCTATTTTGAAGAACTATTCATAATCACTGGACAAGTCAGGTTATAAGGTGTGAAGGAGAAAAAATGCCCGGATTAATACATATTCAAATGATGGTTCAGGATTTGTCAGATGCTATCGCAGCCGCCTTGTCGGTTGAAGTGGAAATTGTTGATCACGAATTAACCGTGGTAGCCGGAAGCGGTATTTACAGGAAAAGAATTGGGCAAAAAGAAGAGATGGGACAACTTGATGGTGATTATCTTTATGCACGAACTTTACGCAGTGGAAAATCTTTTGTAGTTACCGATCCAATCAGTGATCCCGAATACGATCCATCATCGCGCGAGGGGACTACTCCGGAAATGGCTGAGATATGTTCTCCGATTATCATGGATAACAACATCATTGGGGTTATAGGGCTGGTTGCATTTAACCATGAGCAGAAAAAGATTCTTTTATCTAAAACCGAAGCTGTTCTTTCGTTTCTCCAACATTTAAGCCGTTTTTTGGCGGCCAAAGTATCTGAAAGCGAAGCAGTTGAGCGGCTGACTATTCTTTCAAACGAGCTCACTGCTATTATTGAAACAATACATGAGGGTGCGCTTGCTATCGACTCAGGAGGTTTTGTTACTCACTGCAATACCACTGCCGAGAAGCTATTGAAGTTAAGCCGTGACGAGATTATCGGTGAGAGTCTTGAAAATTTTCTGCCTGGCGCCCCTGCTCTTGAAGTTCTTGAAACTGGTGCGGAATATATTGAAAAAGAAGAGATCTACCAGACTAAAGACAGGCGGAATATGCATTTTATTGTATCGGTGCGTCCTATAGCCGGGAGAGACAAGCCTGAAGGCGCAGTGGTTTCTTTCCGTGATATTTCCGAGGCCCGCCGCCTGATTTACGATTTAAGTGCGACAACAATGGATTATACTTTTGATGATATCATTGGCGAGAGCAGGGTTATCAGAGATGTTAAGGAACAGGCTTTAAAAGTTGCCGGGGGCAATTCTACCGTTTTGATTACAGGGGAGAGTGGCACCGGAAAAGAAATATTCGCCAGGGCAATTCATCAGGCCAGCTCCAGGGAAGGCGGCCCGTTTATTAGCATTAACTGTGGCGCTATACCTGAAACACTGCTTGAAAGCGAACTCTTCGGTTACGAAGGGGGTGCTTTTACAGGGGCGCGAAAAGAAGGCAAAGCAGGAAAATTTGAGCTTGCCAATGATGGCACTATCTTTCTTGACGAAATTGGTGAAATGCCTTTGCACTTACAGGTTAAACTGCTTCATGTGCTCCAGAACAGGGAAGTTGAAAGAGTAGGCGGTTCAAAGAAAATACCTGTTGATGTCAGGATCATTGCTGCTTCAAACAGAGATCTTGAAAATATGATGCAGGAGGGCAACTTCCGTAAAGATTTATATTTCCGTCTGAGTGTTATTCCTTTGCATATACCTCCTTTGAAAGAAAGAAGAGAAGATATTCCCGCTCTTGTTCAGCGCTGTCTTGCCAAGTATGCGCCTATGCTTAACAAGCAGTTTAGCGGTGTGGAACCGGATGCAATGGAGTGTTTGCTCAGATATAACTGGCCCGGTAACGTCAGGGAGCTTGAAAATGCTGTCGAATATGCCGTCAATATGGCCGTTGGAGATATGGTAACTCACAGCAGCCTTCCACCCAGGGTAAGGACTACAGAAACTGAGGGTATTTTTAAAGTAGATGCTCCTTTGAAAGAGAGAGTCAGGGAATATGAAAAAATGATTCTGCAGGAGTATATTGATCGCTACGGAAATACTTATGAAGGCAAAAATGATATTGCCGGTAAACTAGAAATAAGCCGGGCTACCCTTTACCGAAAACTGTCTGAGCTCGGACTTGCTAACAGACTTAAGGAGGATGATTAATGACCCCGCTAGAATGGAACTGGTATATAGAGTACTCCAGTGACTACCATGGTTATCTTTATGCTATCAGGAAATATTTATTCAGTGACGAAACGCCTTTTCAGAAAGTTGATATAGTTGATACCTTCACCTACGGCAGATTGCTCATCCTCGATGGAAAAACTCAATCGGCTGAATTTGACGAGCATATTTATCATGAAGCGCTTGTCCATCCGGCAGCTGTAATACATTCCGCTCCCCGTAAGGTTATGGTAATGGGAGGAGGGGAAGGAGCCGTTCTTCGTGAACTATGCCGCTACAAGGAAATAGAAGAGATTGTTATGGTGGATATCGACAGTAAAGTTGTTGAAATGTGCCGCGAACATCTGCCGGAATGGCACCAGGGTAGTTTTGAAGACAGCCGGGTTGAACTGCTACATATGGATGCCAGGCGCTATCTTGAAGATACTGATAAAAAATTCGATATAATATACAGCGATCTCACGGAACCGGCTGAAGAAGGCCCTTCAAAGCTGCTCTTTACCCGGGAGTTCTATAATATGATCAAAACTAAACTAAACCCGGGTGGGATTCTGGCTGTACAGTCCGGAGGATTCAGTCTCGACTATCTCAGTATACATGCAGCAATCAGGAATACTATCGAGCTGAATTTTGATAACACTCGCTCTTATCACACTTTTATACCCTCTTTCGATTGTTCCTGGGGGTATATAATTGCAAGCGCAGACCGGAAAATTTTGAACATTGACAGAGCTGAGGTAGATAAACGTTTAAGTCCTATCGCTAAGCATCTCAGGTTTTATGATGGGGAAACCCATGAGGGGATGTTCTGTATACCGAAGGATATCAGAAGAGCCCTATATGATGATCAGACAATAATAGAAGACGGTAAACCGGTTAATTTTTAAGCTGGAATGTGATTAACGAGGCTATCTTAAAAAGATAGCCTCGTTAATCATTAGGAACCCTGGGGTGACCATCAACGGTCTTCAATGGCCACCATCATTCCATAGTCAGGCAGTTTTTCAACAAATGGTTCCGGATCGAGTGCTTCAGGCGGCACTGCCCCCCTGGTTTTTATCACTCCATCTGCAAGAAGATCTGCCGCCAGGGCTGCCGGTATACCAGTTTGGAAGGAAGTGCCCTGCTCCTGCATTAATTTGTAAGCTTCTTCATGATTTACGGTATTATACATAAATTTAGCTATCTTCTTACCATTTTTATAACCTCTTACCAGGGTGCCGACGCATACATTACCTTTTATCTTGCCTGCAAGTTCAGCAGGACGGGGTAGTAAGGCTGTTACTACATCACGAGGTACCACCGGAACTCCGTTGACCTCAATTGGCCTGTCACTGTCAAGACCAATCATCCTTAATACAGCCATCATGGTTACAAGTTCGTCAGCAAGACCGTAACCAAAGTTGCAGTTTTTCAGACCTATTTTATTAATGTACCGAGGCAGTGTCCATGCCTC
>JAABTH010000024.1 GCA_011389985.1 Bacillota bacterium | reverse complement strand
TGTGCCCCATGGAACGATCCTTCAATCTGCGTCGCGGTCGATTCTCGCACCCACTCTGCGGGAACAACCTGCCGCCCCGAATACACACCATTCTGCAGGTACATCACGCCGAACTTCGTCATGGCCCGTGGCGTCATGAAGAGTTCTGATCCTCCAATATAGACCCCGTCTCTATCCTGCTCCCATTGAACGTTATATATGTCGAGCGGTCCGAGCAGATACTCCTCGGCGAACTCCAGCGTGCTCATTCCCGAGGCTCTCGAGATGATAGCCGACAAGAGATGCGTCAACCCGGTGTTGTAGTTGAATGTTGATCCGGGCTCGGTCACCACGGGTAGGTTCAGAACTCTTGGTACAATTCGCTTGCTGACAAAGAACGTGTACATGCTGTTGAGATCGTTTTCGTTCCACTTCAATCCGGACGACATCGTGAGCAGATCTCGTATGGTGATCTTCGATTTCTCGGTATCGCTCACTTCGTATTCGGGGAAATAAGAGAGAACGCTCTCGTCGAGGCTCTCGATGTATCCTTCGCGCAACGCTATCCCGACCAGCGCGGAGATCACGCCCTTGCTGGTGGACTTCAGATTGTGTGAGACGCTCTTGTTGTACGGGTCGAAGTACGTCTCGAATGGGATTGTTCCATCCTTGTATACGATGATGCTTTGAATCGCCAGATTGTTGCTTTCGATGTGCTCGATCATTCGCGTCAAGTCTTCGGACCGAATGCCCTGGCTCTCCGGGGTGACCGTCTCCCAGGGCCATTCGGAGTCGGTGGCGGGGTCGAGCTCTCCGTACATCGAATTGCAGCCCGTCGTGATCACCACAAGCACGAATCCGATGAGATACATCCACTTCTTGATTGATTTCTCCTTCGGTCTGAGTTTCTTGATATTCAATTCGTTCAATTTTAGCACTTTCGCCATGTTTTTCTCCTTGATCCTTAGAAATAAGCTATCTTAAAACCTAAATTCCATGTCAAATCAAAATTTCCTTGTTTTAAGCATTTTTTATGAGGACTCCAGGCAACTATTCCATATCATACCAATTTCTTCACCAACTCTCTGCTTTTTTAGTACCTTTAATCATTGCCGCCCGAATGATTGTATACTTAAGCAAGCCCTTTAAAATCATAACCATAGGCATCTTCCAAATCTAAGGTTACCTGCCTCAGGTTAAGCATTTTTCATATACCGACCTGAATGGATAATCGAACGATAATTTCATAATTATATTTCGGGCAGTTTTAATAATTTTTGCAGCCAGAAATACATATTTCAACGGAAGGTTTTAATCTGTTGTCTGTATTCCGCTACGCTCAAAGAATCAAACTTAAACAGCAAAAATAAATTGGAAGCAAGCATCATAAGCTGAAAAACAGCCTCATTGGCCCAAAATGATTTTAGTAGAAGATGATCTAAGCTCATATCGTATTTGGCTTTTTTTATATAATTCACACTGTTGCTTTGTTAGCCAGGGTTGCGCTATAGTGAAACCCTGGTTAGCTCTTGAGTGGGCAAGAGGTAGGCGCAGGTTAATCATGTACTGCAGCTGAGGTGAAACATAGCCCGCGCGGTTTATGTGCGTCCAAGTGGTGCTGAAGCTAACTTCTTAATGAGCTGCGCAATACCGATGCATTCCTGCTCGCAATTTATTCAGATGAGAGAAGGCCCTGCGGAGTATGTCTACCACGGGGTTTGTTAAGGTTTAATAGGGTGGGTGGGGTGTGAGAGCAAACCTTTGGGCACAATTGCAACTTCCGATAACAGTACTATTATGTAAGAGGCGTATTTTGTACCTCTTTTTTATTAGCGCGGGCCGATTGCATAATATGCTGTTATCGTAAGTTGCAGGATATATGGGAGATATAGCTGCGGCGCAGCCGTTTAAGGTGGAGGTTCAGGAGCGGAACCGAAACCTTAACTGTTTAGTATGGCAACAACTAGCCCCGGGCGGGTTATTGATCCGGAAGGCGCTGGGCCCAGCGGCAACCATCAGACTCCGTGTTTTTAAAGAGCGGAGGACCAGGTGGGCAGACATGAGCGAAGTGCTGGTATTATAATTGCTTTTTAAACCGGAGGAAGCGAGGAGCTGCCGACCTGGCTGGAGCGCTTAAGAACCAAATTTTTGCCCTGGCTTAAGAGCATTTTTGCTCCTTTAACCAGGGCAAAGTTTTGGCCACCTTTTACCGTTACTCTGTTATTTTTATTATGTTGAATCCAGAATCTGTCCAGTTGCGAATGATTTAGTCAGGTTGCAATTCACTTTATTCGTTGTGCGCAAGTGCTTTCTATATTCAATAAGTCCTTTAAATATATCTTGTTTGCCAATGATAGGTGCTTTTGTTTCAGAATGATATTTAAAAACTGCGAGTCCTAAAGGTTCTTCATCTTCGGGCAGCGAAAATGACTTAGTATAAAGTTTAATGATGTTTAGTATAGTATCCTCCCATGATTTATAATCAGAATCTATTTTTGTACGCACGTACTCATTAATTCCACATATACAGTTCATGTATGCACGTATATGTGGAATTAGATTAATTTTATCCGGGAATGATGGACACTCCTAAAGCACATAATAGGTTTATTTTATGTTTGCAGGTAAGATTGTAGCTATTTTCATCAATATCAAGCCAACTTTTTGGACCGAGGGTTAGTAACCTTAAATAATATTTCATAATTCCTCCTGCATGTGTGTCCAATAAAGCTCTATCGTGTTCCTTCCATCTCAAACGGGCTAGCAGCCTTCATAAAGTGCTCACACTTACCTGGCGCCCAACCAACAATCTCAGCTATCTGCAGGTAGTCCTCTGTTATAGTCAGGCACAGGTCTGCTTCCGCGAGTCTCATGTAGCGTAGATAGCAGGGTCATTGGTTTCCCTCTACCGACTCCATCTGTATGGTCATATTTTCAAAAGCTTAGTTCTCTTTATTTTTAGGATGTTTGCTTTTTACAACGCGCTCATAAGTTTACAGCTCTTTATGGATTATCTCCCAATCCCATTCAGGACCCTTTTGCCCGGCCAAATTAAGATGGTTTGATGCAATTAAATCGGGATCATAAAGTGTTCCTTTCTCAATTGGGCGGGTTATAGTAACTGTGGCGGCATGAATACCTTCAGGTGTGAGCTCTTTAAAGAGACCATAGACCCAGTTGCGAAGCGCAGCTTTGCCAATAGAGTGTGAGGTACGTTCAACATGAGGTTCAATAGCAAAGCCTCCACCGGTAAAAATAAGCGCTCCTGAACCACGCTCACGCATTGCGGGTAAAACTGCTGCTGTTGTATGCAGGGCGCCGAAAAAATTTAGGGGAAGTGTCTCGATAATTGCTTCTGCCGTTAATTCACTCGGCTTTTCCATGGTCATTGTAGCGATGTTGTATACTACCGCATCAGGCACACCCATATCTTCCATAATTTTATCAAACGCTGTTTTCAGAGTAGCGCTCTTGGTAACATCAGCCTGGTAGAGGTTTGCTTTTTGACCTATTTCTTCAACCTCTTTTTTATAGGGTTCCATATTTGAAGGGTTTCGTGAAATAAGGGCTAAATTATAACCTGCCTTTGCAAAAACCCGGGCAATTGCCTGCCCCATACCACTGCCTACTCCAACTACGGCACATAATTTATTTGTCATTTTAATTTACCTCCCGATCATATTCATATTAATTCTATTTAAATTATACCACGGTTTTATATTTATTCGTTCAGAACCAAGCCGTAATAGAATGCTAACTCCTATTTATAAGTCCTTGCAGGATAAATACATGATAAAGTCTAAATATACATTGGATTTAAAATATTGATTAATTGCATTAAATGCTATGAACTGAAAGTAAATATTCTATTTAGGGGGTAATTTACATGAAAGAAATACGATTTGACGACAAAGTTGCTGTTATTACAGGAGCCGGGGGAGGTTTAGGCAGGGCTTATGCCTTGCTTCTGGCATCGCGCGGAGCAAAAGTGATTGTAAACGATCTCGGCGGAACCTTTGATGGAAGCGGTTCCGACGCAACTCCAGCCCAACAGGTGGTAAACGAAATTAAAGCGGCAGGAGGAAAGGCTGTTGCAAACTACGATAGCGTAGCAGAATGGGAAAGCGCCCAAAATATTATTAAAACTGCCATTGACAGTTTCGGGAAAATTGATGTTTTAATCAATAATGCCGGCATACTGCGCGATAAAAGCCTGTTAAAAATGGAGATTGATGATTACCGTAAAATAATGTCTGTACACCTGGACGGCACCTTTTTCTGCACCAAGGCAGCATTTGCATACATGAAAGAGCAAACCTACGGCCGTATTGTTTCAACAGCTTCAGCAGCCGGCCTTTACGGAAATTTCGGTCAGGTGAATTACGGCGCGGCCAAAATGGGCATAGCCGGCATGATGAACAGTGTTGCCCAGGAAGGCGCACGCTATAACATAAAAGCCAACACAATCGTCCCTACTGCAGGGACGAGACTTACCTTTACAGTTATGCCTGAAGATGTTATCGGAAAAGTTAAACCTGGTTATGTGGCGCCGATAGTAGCGTGGCTCTGTTCTGAACAGTGCCATGAAACAGCTAAAATGTACAGTGCGGGAGGCGGCTATTTCAGCAGGGCAGCAGTTGTAGAAGGTCCGGGTGTTGTTTTTGACGCAAGCAAAGATATAACGGTTGAAATGATCGTGGAACATTTAGACCAAATTAATAGTATAGAAGAAGGTCAGGAATTTGCTTCAGCCATGGAACAGGCCGGAGCAGTTATTTCCAAGATGAATATGAGTTGAAGAAAGGAGATACAATATGCCAATAGATCCTGAACTGGTAGGCAAAGAACTCCCCCCGCTCGAGTATGCGTATTCAACGAGGGATATAATTCTCTATGCTCTTGGCATAGGAGCGGGGGCTGAACCCGATGAGTTGAAATTTGTTTATGAAGGCGACCTTGAAGCAATACCCACTTATGGCGTTATTCCGCCTTTCGGAGCCCTGATGGATATTGTCGGAATGGAAGGGATGGATTTCAATCTGGCTATGCTGCTGCATGGCGAACAGTACCTGGAATTATACAGGCCCATACCTGCAGAGGGTAAATTAATCTCTTATCCGAAAATATCCGGTATTTACGACAAAGTTAAGGGCGCTCTTGTTGAGATCGATGTAGAAACCAAAAATTCAAAAGGTGAAAGTATTTTTATGAACCGTTTCAGCACTTTTATTCGTGGCGAAGGCGGCTTCGGCGGAGAACGCGGCCCTGACGCCGGTAATGAACCGCCGGATAGAAACCCCGATTGTACTGTCGAAATGAAAACACTGCCACAACAGGCTCTTTTATACCGCTTGTCCGGTGATTTTAATCCACTGCACGCAGATCCTTCTTTTGCGGGCATGGGTGGATTTGAAAGACCTATTTTACACGGTCTCTGCACATTCGGATTTGCGGGACGTGCCGTCCTGAAAAGCTATTGCAATAATGACCCGTCTAAATTCAGGGCAATCAAAGTAAGGTTTTCAAGACATGTTTATCCCGGCGAGACCATAGTAACAGAGATGTGGAAAGAAAAGGATGACTATATAATTATCCGGTCTAAAACAGCCGAACGCGGAGAATACTGCCTCACTAATGCTGCTGTTTGGCTGAACCCTTAAATATATTGAGAAAGGAATGATCAACCAGTGATTGGAATATGTTCATATGCCGGATACCTGCCCCGGTACCGACTGAACCGAATGAATATCTTCAGCGCCATGGGCTGGCTGAATCCCGCAATGTTAATGAATGCCGCCGGGGAGAAAGCAGTGGCAAATTACGATGAAGATTCAATTACGATGGCTGTTTCAGCGGGGCAAAGATGCCTGACAGGCTTTAACCCGTCTGAACTGGAGGCTCTCTATTTTGCAACAACTACCGCTCCGTTCAAAGAACGGCAAAATGCGAACCTGGTTGCGGGCGCACTGGCCATCGGTGAAGAGATCAGAACAGCCGATTTCTGCAGCTCAATTAAATCCGGTACATCAGCTCTGCTTTCAGCGCTTGAATTTGTCGGATCAGGCAGCGGAACGAAAGTGCTGGCCTGCGCTGCAGACAACCGTATGGGCCGGGTAGGTTCGGTTCAGGAGATGGTTTTTGGCGACGGCGGAGCGGCTATCCTTGTCGGTAATGAAAATGTGATTGCAAATTACCTGGGATCCTATTCAAAATCATGTGATTTTGTTGATCACCTGCGCGGCGCGAACTCGAAGTATGATCGACAATGGGAAGAACGCTGGATCAGGGATGAGGGTTACGATAAATTAATTCCCACAGCTGTTGAAGGTATCTGCAAAAAGTTTAAACTTCAACTTCCTGATATTGCAAAGATAATTTATCCCTGCTATTACGGAGGCGCAAGAAAAAATATAAACCGTAAACTGGGACTTGATTTTAACCAGGTTCAGGATGACCTGATGATGGATTCTGGTGACACAGGATCAGCGCATCCCCTGTTGATGCTGGCCAAAGCGCTTGAAAGTGCTTCGCCCGGCGATAAACTGCTTCTGGTTGGTTACGGCAGCGGATTTGACGCCTTGCTCTTTGAAGTTACTGATGCTATTGCAGATTTCACTGATCGAGTCAGAGTTAGTGATTCAGTCAGGAACCAGATGGAACTCGAGAATTTCTACAAATATCTGACCTGGAGAGAAATGCTGCCGGTAGAAGTGGGCATGCGCGGTGAAGAAGAACGCCTGACCAGATGGTCGCTCGTTTGGCGCAGCAGAAAAGCGATCTTAAGTTTAATGGGAACAAAATGCCTGGAGTGTGGAACTCAGCAGTACCCGCCCCAGCGTGTTTGTGTAAACCCAGACTGCGGCACCATCGACCGCATGGAAGATGTGACACTGTCTGAAAAAGGCGGTAAAATTGTCAGCTTTACTTCTGATATGCTGGCCGCAACTATCAATCCGCCGGCTATTTATGGAAATATTGATTTCGAGGGCGGCGGACGCTTAATGATGGATTTTACCGACTGTGTGCTTGAAGATCTTCAGGTAGGAAACAATGTTAGATTTGTTTTTCGTATAAAATATATAGATCCGAAACGTGATACTACTTTTTACTTCTGGAAAGCTGTTCCATCAGGGGAGGTGAACTGATATGGCTTCAGGAATCAGAGATAAAGTTGTTGTTCTCGGTATGGGTTGTTCTGTTTTCGGTGAACGCTGGCAGGACGATTCAAGCGATCTACTGATCGAGGCATTCACTGAATGCATCGAAGATGCCGGTTTGGAAAAAAAAGATATTGAGGCCGCCTGGATTGGCAACCACATTGATGAAATTAGCATCGGTAAAGGCGGGTGCTATTTAGCCAACGCGCTTCATTTGCCTTTTATACCGGTAACCAGGGTCGAAAATTTCTGTGCTTCGGGAACTGAAGCGTTCCGGGGCGCCTGTTACGCGGTAGCATCAGGCGCGTATGATATCGTCCTGGCAGCAGGGGTGGAGAAGCTAAAAGATCTAGGTTATGGTGGGTTACCCGACTCTCCGATTTTCGGCCAGTTTGCGAGGCTGATCAGCCCGAACGTCACAGCGCCGGGAATGTTTGCCCAGCTTGCCACCGCATATGAAAAGCACCACAAGATTCCAATGGACAAGATCAAGAAGGCAATTACCCATATATCCTGGAAAAGCCATCAAAACGGTATGAAAAATCCCAAAGCACACCTGCGCAAGGAAATATCTGAATCTCAGATATGCGATTCACCATTTATAGCTTACCCGCTGGGCCTTTTTGACTGCTGTGGTGTAAGTGACGGCTCCTCCATGGCCATAGTCACCACTCCTGAAATCGCCGCCAAATTAAAGCCCAACCAGGATCTTGTCAAAGTTAAAGCCCTGCAAATTTCAGTCAGCTCAGGAGAAGAAATGAGTTTTAATCGTTGGGATGGCAGCGGGCTGATCACAACCCGGCATGCCGCAGAAAAAGCCTATGAAGAAGCAGGCATTAATAATCCACGTGAAGAGATCGGGATGATTGAAGTCCACGACTGTTTCTCTATTACAGAAATGGTTACGATGGAAGACCTGATGATTTCACCCCCTGGCCAGGCACCAGACGATATTCTTAACGGATTTTATGATCTTGATGGTCAGGTTGCCTGCCAGCCTGATGGAGGACTAAAATGTTTTGGGCATCCCATCGGAGCATCAGGATTGCGGATGCTTTATGAAATATATAACCAGCTCTTGAGGCGCTGGCCGGAAGATCGTCTTGTAAAAGATCCAAAGATGGGGCTTACCCATAATCTTGGCGGAGTGCCTTCGCAGAATGTTTGCAGTATCAGTATACTTGGTTTGGAATAAATAATATCTACAAGCGGCATTTATACATTATGTATATAATATTATGCCGCTTTTTATTTGTCGTGTTATGAACATTTTGCCACTATTTGAAGGGAATACCTGGCTGTTGGAGAATTAATAGTTATACTTAAAATCCATAATAAATCTATAGACTGATTAAGATAAACCGGAGGTGGTTTGATTGGATAACTTCAACGACTTGATGAAGGAGCGAAGTGTTACTTACAAACCGGCGGGTGTTGGCAAGATTTATACCGATCCCGATGCTGACAAAGCGAGAGCTTACTTTAGGGATGTAAAGCCCCGCAAAATGACAGAAAAGCTGACCACTGTTGATAAAGTGGTAAAAGATCTGATCAAAGACGGCGATTATCTCGGGGTAGGGGGGTTCGGGGCAAACCGCATACCCACGGCCGTACTTCACGAAATACTCCGTCAGAAAAAGAAAAACCTGGGTTTAGCCGGTCATACCGCTACCCACGATTTTCAGATTCTGACTGCCGGAAAATGTATTGACCGCTGCGATATTGCCTATATAATCGGCCTGGAAGCGCGTGGCCTTTCAAAAGTAGCCAGACAGGCTGTTGAAAGTGGTTCAATTGATATAACCGAATGGACAAACGCAGCTCTTACCTGGCGTTATAAAGCTGCTGCCATGGGAGTTTCTTTCTTGCCGGTGCGCTGCATGCTGGGAACGGATACGGAAAAATTCAGCGCTTCTATGGAAATGGAATGCCCTTTTACAGGGGCAAAATACCTGGCTGTTCCTGCACTTTATCCTGACGTCGGTATCATTCATGTTCACCGGTCAGACGTTTATGGAAACTGCCAGATAGACGGTATTATGGTTGCAGATCAGGATCTGGCCCGAGCAGCTAAAAAGTTGATTATAACGACGGAAAAACTGGTGCCTAACGATGTGATTCGCCGCGACCCATCCAGAACTGCGATTCCCTACTACCTGGTTGACGCCGTCATTGAAGTTCCTTTCGGATGTTACCCGGGCAACATGGCTTACGAATATTTTAGTGATGAAGACCACCTGCGTGAATGGATGCGGGTTGAAAATGATCCGGAAGAGTTTGCTGCATTTCTGGATCGCCATATATACAGCGTTAAAGATTTTAACGGATACCTCGATTCTATCGGCGGTATGGCCCGCCTGCAGGAGTTAAGAAACTTAGAAACTTTAATTGAAAAATAAAGGGGTAACCCTTCGAAGGAGGTATATAAAAATGGAATATAACGATATGGAATTAATGATATCACTTGCTTCACGCTACCTCGAAGATGATAGTATCGTGGTAGTCGGCACAGGCGCTCCCTGTGCAGCAGCGATGCTGGCCCAAAAACTCTATTCACCACGTTTGATGATTATGTTCGAAGCAGGCGGAATCGGACCAATGCTTCCTTCAATGCCTATTTCTGTTGGTGATTCACGCACATTTTACAGAGCGCTGGCTGCAAGCAGTATGCCGGATATCATGGAAACATGCCAGAGAGGTTTAGTGGACTATACATTTCTCGGTGGCGCACAAATCGATCAATATGGAAATATAAATTCAACCATGATTGGAAAAGAATATAATACTCCAAAAGTTCGTTTTCCCGGCAGCGGCGGCGCCAATGATTTAGGTTCACTCTGCTGGAAAACAATGATGATTACACCTCAAGACCCGCGAAGGTTTACGGAAAAAATTGACTTTTTAACCACACCCGGTTACCTGACCGGGCCGGGCGCAAGAGAAGAAGCAGGCCTTCCCCCTGGAAGTGGCCCGTATAAGGTGATTACTAATCTTTGTGTGATTGGGTTCGATGAAGAAACTAAACGTATGAAAGTAGAAAGTATGCACCCCGGTATAAAAAAAGAAAATATCATTGAAAACACCGGCTTCGAACTGCTCTGGGCTGAAGATTTAGGTGAAAGCGAACCGCCAAAGAAAGAGGAGCTAAAAGTTCTCAGAAACGAAGTAGATCCTTACCGTTATATTATTGGAAGGTCTTAAGAAAGTCAGAATTGATTAATCAGACCTAGCAAAAAGTAAGCTGAAACTTAAATAAATGATAGAACTGTCAGGAATATAAAATTAAATATTTTTATAGGGAGTTTTTTATATAATACCGGAAAAAGCTAATGGAGGTGAGCATTTAAATGCGAGAAGCAGTTGTAATAAGCGCTGTTAGAACCGCTTGCGGCACTTTTGGCGGTTCCCTTAAAACAGTAAATGCTGTCGATTTAGGTTCAATCGCCATAAAAGCTGCTTTGGACAAAGCAGAAATTAAGGGAGATATGGTCGATGAAGTGCTGATGGGCTGTGTTCTGCAGTCGGGCCTGGGGCAAAACGTAGCCAGGCAAGCTTCGGTTAAAGCCGGAGTGCCGTTTGAAATTCCCTGCACAGCAGTTAATAAAGTTTGTGGATCTGGTCTTAAAACTATCAACATGGCGGCATCTGCTATAATTGCCGGAGATGCTGATATTGTGGTCGCCGGGGGAACTGAGAATATGAGTGCTTCACCTTATGCCGTAGCCGATGCCCGTTGGGGACTACGTATGGGTGATACAAACATGACTGACCTGATGATTAAAGATGGCCTGTGGTGCGCTTTTAACGATTACCACATGGGCATTACGGCGGAAAACATTGCCGAACAATACGGAATATCCAGGGAAGAACAGGATCAGTTAGCTTTTGAAAGTCAGAAAAGGGCTAATGCTGCTATCGAAAACGGACGTTTCAGAGATGAGATTGTCCCGGTTGAAGTACCGCAGCGTAAAGGAGATCCTGTTATATTTGATACCGACGAACATCCAAGAATGACCAGCCCCGAGGCTCTGGCAAAACTGCGCCCGGCTTTTAAAAAAGACGGAACTGTAACTGCCGGTAATGCTTCTGGAATCAATGATTGTGCAGCTGCTGTGGTAGTAATGAGCAGTGAAAAAGCTAAAGAGCTTCGTTTAAAACCGCTGGTTACTATTCGCGGTTATGCTTCAGCCGGGGTCGACCCGTCAATAATGGGTACCGGGCCAATTCCCGCAACAAAAAAAGCTCTTAAAAATTCCGGTTGGCAGGTTAGTGACCTTGATCTTATTGAAGCTAATGAAGCTTTTGCAGTTCAGGCCTTAAGCGTCATTAAAGAACTCGGCTTTGATAGAAATATAGTTAATGTTAACGGTGGCGCAATAGCCATTGGACATCCGATAGGCGCAAGTGGAACCCGTATTTTTGTAACCCTTGTTCATGAAATGCTTAAACGCGATGCCAAGCGTGGTTTGGCTACATTATGTATCGGCGGCGGACAGGGTATCGCCTGTACTGTCGAAAGAGACTAATACCGGGAGGGTTTATTGATGGCTATTGACATGAAAGGAAAAGACCTGATTTCAATTCACGATTTAAGTCGGGAAGAAGTAGTTCAGATTCTTGATACCACCCATATTTTAAAGATGAAAAATAAACTGGGCGAGATTTATCACCCGCTTAAAGGTAAAACCATGGGGATGATCTTTCAAAAATCCTCAACCAGAACTAGAGTTTCTTTTGAAGTCGGGATGTGGCAGCTGGGCGGTTACGCCTTGTTTTTAAGCGCAAACGACCTGCAGCTTAACCGCGGGGAAACTATCGCTGATACTGCCAGAAACTTAAGCCGGTACCTTGACGGTATTATGATCCGCACATATTCTCACCAGGATGTTGTTGACCTTGCCGAATACAGCTCAGTGCCCGTTATAAACGGTCTAACCGACCTTTTGCATCCCTGCCAGGTTTTATCAGATCTCTTTTCCATCAGGGAAAAGAAGCAGGATCTTGCGGGTCTCAAGCTGGCCTACATCGGAGATGGTAACAACATGGCTCACTCGCTTATGTTCGGTGGCGCCAAGACAGGTATGCATGTTGTAATCTGTTCACCCTCAGGTTTTGAACCCGATCCTGAAGTTACCCGTCTTTCGAGGCTTGATGCTTCAAAAACCGGGTCGACAATCACCATACAGGACGATCCCGTTGAAGCGGTCAAAACGGCAGATGTAATTTACACGGATGTCTGGACCAGCATGGGTCAGGAAGAAGAATATGAAAAACGTCTTGAAAGTTTTAAACGCTACCAGGTAAACAATACACTTCTTGAAAATGCCAAAGAAGATGTTCTTGTTATGCACTGTCTGCCTGCTCACAGGGGGGAAGAGATTACCGACGAAGTTATCGACGGCCCCCGTTCTATAGTCTTTGATCAGGCCGAAAACCGGCTGCATGTCCAAAAAGCAATTATGGCCCTTGTGATGTAGGATGGGGGAAACAAGCCGCCAAAAGGTTTGAAAACAAGGTGTCAAGTACCACCATGAAACTCTAAGCGGATTATTTCGGTGGCACGTATCTTAAAAGGCCGTTGTTCACCATTCTCGATCAGGATGAAACCGGCAATTTGATCAATACGCAGCGGTACCCCGCGATAAGTGTGGTAACCGCTGCTGTTTATTATGGTTATCATTATTTGTTGCCCGGTAAACAATGCCTGTCCTAGTATCCGCTGCTGTTCTTCCCACAGCTGCTCATCTATAACCGGCCGGCGATATATTTCTTCTCTCTCTAACCTGTCAGCGTGATCACGCAGCTTGCCGCAGTGCTCCGGCAGCATCATTTTGCTGCAATGAAACTGCTGGTTGATCTTTTTACTCATGAATCGTGTCCCCCGATTTTACCGGCCCGTTGAAAAAGCTGTGCCCCCGGGTTCAAAGATGAAGCCCTGAAAAGACTTGTTTTGCCGTAACGCTCCCTGACAAGATCAACTGCTTTAACTAAAGCTTCTTCCTGCTCATAGCGGCAGGAAAAAGCTATTTGAAGCTGGCGGTAAGTGGTCAATCCGGTCAGGCTGATTCCCACTGCCCGCAGTGGTTTTCTGTCCCAGTGCCTGCGAAAAAGCTGCAAAACAGTGGGATAAACTTCCACCGCCTTTGCCGTTGTCGCAGGCAGTTTTTTCTGGCGGGAAAAACCGGCCGGATCATCAAAATCGGCACCTTTGCAGTAAAGGTGAACTGTCGAGCCCACCTTGTAATGGCGACGGGTTCTGTAGCAGACCTCTTCGGTCATTTCAAGCAAAACCAGTTCGATCTCCTTTTGATTCCGGTAATCTCTGGGCAGGGTGGCAGTATGTCCGACCCCTTTTTGTTCCTGGATCACCTCGGGATCAACGGTGGAATAGTCAATACCGTTTGCATTAAGCCAGAGCAGTTCACCATTGATACCCCAGCGCCGACGCAGCATTTCTCTTGGCAGGGAAGCAAGATGGCCGACAGTGCGTACGCCGATGCGGTTCAGATTGCGCTCCATACGGCGGCCGACGCCGAAAAGCGAACCGATTGGCAGCGGCCAGACCAGGGAGACATAATTGACGCTATTCATTTCAAAGAAATACTCAGGACTTTTTTTGGCAAAACAGTCGCAGGCCATTTTGGCCTGGAGCAAATTCTCACCCATACCGATACGGCAGCGTATTCCCGTTTCATCCCAAACCTGCTTTATGGCCAGCTCTGCTGTCTCGCGGGGAGTGCCAAATATTTTTTGCGAACCGGTCAGATCGAGAAACTGCTCATCGATTGAATAGGGAAGAACCCGGTCGCTAAAGCGCTCAAATATAGTGGTAATCCGGATTGAATAGTCAATATATGTTTGCATGTGCGGATGAACAAAAACAACCCAGGGGCACATGCGGCGGGCTTCCCAGGCTGGCTGGCCGGTTTTAATGCCGTAAGCTTTAGCTTCACGGCTGGCGGCAAGAATAATGCCGTGACGCAGGGCCGGATCGCCGCAAACTGCTACAGGTTTGCCACGAAGAGAGGGGTTGTGTGCAGTTTCAACACTGGCATAAAATGATTCCATATCTGCCAGGAAAATAACTTTTTCAGTCAATTAGAAAACCACCCGTATGCGAACTAATGTTTGCCTGGGCCTATTATATACCCCTGGACAAAAAAAGAAAAGGGGTTAATGAAACAGAACAGCGCATTAAAAGCAATTATAAAAGAAAAAATTTTAGCTGAATGTTTAAAGGATTACTGGTCAGTTCTGTAGAATCTGTTTCGGCAAGCAAAGGAGGAAAATGACCAATGCAGAAACCGCTCGAAGGATTAAAAGTAGTTGACCTCAGCCGCTTTATTGCCGGCCCTTACTGCGCAATGAAACTCGGGGACATGGGCGCTGAAGTTATCAAGGTGGAAAGCCCCGGCAAGGGTGATGATTCACGGGCGCTCGGACCTCCGTTTCTTGAGGGAGAATCGGCCTACTACATGTCTTTTAACCGTAACAAGAAAAGTATTACTCTTAATCTGCGCGAAAAAGAAGCCCGTGAAGTTCTGCATAAGATGATTGCCGAAGCCGATGTTTTTGTTGAGAACTTTCGTATCGGTGTAACTGAAAAGATAGGGCTTACCTATGAAGATGTTAAAAAAATAAAAGAAGATATCATTTACTGTTCAATAACCGGGTATGGACACAATAGCCCTTATCGCGAAAAACCAAGCTTTGATGTGATGATTCAGGGTGAAGCAGGACTGATGAGCATTACCGGTTTTCCTGATGGACCTCCCCAGCGCGTTGGAGTAGCCATAGCCGATATTCTCGGAGGATTTCATGCTGTTGAGGGAATTCTGCTGGCTCTTTTAGTTCGCCAGAAGACAGGCAAGGGCCAATTCATTGATGTTTCTTTAATGGACTCGATTATAGCTATACTTACTTACCAGGCGGGCAATTTTCTAGCTACCGGTGAGGCGCCTATGAGGGTTGGAAACCGGCATCCAATGATTACCCCCTACGAGAGTTTCGAGACAAGTAATGGCTATGTCATTTTTGCGGTGGGAAACCAGCGGCTCTGGGAAAATTTCATAAAGGTGTTGGGCAGGGAAGATTTAAATGAAGACCCCCGCTTTGCCGATATGAAGAACCGCAACCAGAATCCGGCAGAACTAAAAAAGATACTTGAGGAAATAACCAGGCAAAAAACAACGGAAGAATGGGTTGCTGTTATGGAGAAAGCAGGCGTTCCCTGCGGTAGAATCCGTACGATCGATCAGGTTTTGACAGACCCGCATGTAGACGTAAGAGAAATGGTAGTTGAAAGAGAGCACCCGAAAGCAGGCCTCATTAAACTGATTGGTGTTCCAACCAAACTTTCGCTTACGCCCGGCGATGTTACCCTGCCGCCTCCGACTCTGGGGCAGCATACTGTTGAAATATTAAAGGGACTCGGTTATAGTGACGCAGAAATATCAGGGTTTAAAGATAACGGAATTGTCTGAGAAATGAGGGGTTGATAAGATCAGCGATTATATCATTGAACCGGTCTGGCATGCCTCGGATCTTCACGAGCATCAGCTTAACCAATATTTTAGACTGGTCTCTATACACGAAAAGGTTATTAACCTGCTGGTTGAATCCTGGGCGCACCTTTTGATTATTTCCGACACATCGCTCGAGGCCGGTCCGGCAATGATAGCCCTTGATAGAGCTGATTTTGTTTTTTTCAGAAACTCGCTGGATAAATGCCGCAAAGGCTTGTTTCAAAAGAATTATCTGAAAATATGTTCTGAAAGTGAAACTGTTTCAATCAATTGGCGAAAAAGCGATCATAAATCTTTTTCGCCAATTCTTTTTAATAATCCTGAACGGGCTCTGATCAATAAATCTTTGTTGTATTACAATGATATACTGGCGGAAATTCAGCTGCCAACTGCCGCTGCAGTGCTCCTTGGATTGCCAGGGGGCGAAAGTTATTTTCGGCATGAAATCGCAGATAATTTTCCACTTCTGGCAGATGCCCTTCTTCAACAGGATAAGCAGGCTTTTACTGATTACAGCCGCAGAGTTGCCGGAATGGGCCGGGGACTGACACCGACAGGAGATGATTTACTGCACGGCGCTATTATTGCATCTTACTATTTTGCAGATAATATAAGTTTTATTGAATCAACAAGAAAAGATTTTCACACAGCATCCCTAAAAACAAACATATTTGGCAAACATATGATTGAAATCGGACTTAGAGGACTGACACCCGAAGTCTGCAGGAAATTTTTAATCAGCATCGCGCTTGGGAAACCTGATCGGGGTATATTTAAGGATATCAGCGTTATCGGCTCTAGCAGCGGCTTTGATGTGATAATTGCCATGATCTATTTTTTAAAAAATTGTTTGTATAATAGAAACAAACAAATTCCATAAAATTTATTTATTTGTACTAAAGGGTTTTTTAGATTTATATTGAATTTGCTTAATAAAGAAAATTTAAGATTTATTCTGATGTTCCAAAATAGCAAATTGTTTTTAGCCAGTTGTTAACAGAATAAGGGAGGTGGTTAAAAATATATAATTTGCATTATAAAAGTTTTTAACATCAAAAAGGAGGTTTACATGAATGAGTGAAGCTAGAGAAATGATTTACACTTTAGATGATGTGCCCAAGCCTTTTGGCAAAGCTCTCGGCCTGGGCATTCAGCATGTGTTAACCATGTTTGGCGCCACCGTAGCCGTGCCACTAATTATTGCGCCTGCGCTCAGTGCTACGCCAGAACAGACAGCTGTCCTTGTTGCATCAGTAATGCTTGCCTCAGGTATCGCTACATTCTTGCAGGTTAACTTTGGAACCCGCCTTCCAATTATTCAAGGTGTATCATTCGCATTTTTAGGACCCTTTTTTGCGATTATTGGACTGACCATTGCCGGCGGGATGGAAGTTTCGATGCAGCATATTGCTGGAGCGATTCTGCTTGGTGCCATTGTTGAAATAGTTGTCGGATTCACTGGCTTGATTGGTAAAATTCAGAGGTTTGTCAGTCCGGTTGTAATTGGACCTGTTATTGCCATGATTGGTTTAGCTCTCTACACAGCTGGTGCTCCTATGGCCGGACAAAACTGGTGGTTGGCGATTACAGTTATATTTTTTGCCTTCTTTTTCTCGCTTATTATTGGCCCGAAACAGCCGTTCTTTGCTCTCTTTCCGATTCTGCTGGCGATTATTATTGCTTACATTCTTGCTATCATTCTTGGTGAAGTTAGTTTCGAAGCAGTCAGGAGTGCTCCCTGGATTCGTTTGCCCTGGGGCCCCGGTGGCTGGGTATTACCCTGGGGAGTGCCAAAGTTTGAGTTTGGTTTCTTCCTTATCATTCTAGCAGGTTATCTGGCTTCGATGATTGAATCGTACGGTGACTATCATGCTATTAATGCAGCAGCACAGGCGCCTGAACTTACTGATAAGCAGATCAGCCGCGGTATCGGAATGGAAGGGCTGGGCTGCTTTATTGGGGCACTGTTCGGTGGTTTGGCCAGCACCAGCTATACCGAAAACATCGGACTCGTTGGTCTGACTAGAGTCGCCAGTCGTTATGTAGTTAACATAGGTGTGGTAATCCTGATCTTCATGGGTATTATCGGCAAATTTGGTGGTTTCGTGGCAACCATTCCAGGTGCCATTGTAGGCGGCCTCTATTGCACCCTCTTCGGCATGATCGCATCAATTGGTATCAGCAATTCGGCCAAATCAGATTTGAGCTCCATGCGTAACCAGATGATCATGGGTTTCATTCTCTTTATGGGTCTAAGCCTTCCCTACTATTTCTCAATTACTGAAATAGCTTTTGAGCCGACATGGCTTTCAGACATTGTTGTTTCAATCGGTTCAACCGGGATGGCTGTCACTGCAATCTTAGGTCTGATTCTTGACAACATAATCCCCGGAACCGATGAAGAGCGCGGCTTACATCACTTTGGCCAGAAAAGAAACTTAGGCCAGCAAAGTGTTGTTGACGAATTAAGTAATAATGACCAGTAAAGTGACGAAAGAGATTAGTTTACCAACGCCCATGCTGGGCGTACATAATAAGAGACGGCCTGATTTTTGTGCCGTCTCTTTTTATTAAATTGTACTGTTGCGAAATAGTTTTAAAATGTTCACAGCGATTTCAAAGTTAAGAGAACTCTCAGGATTATCCAGGCTTACCCCGGTCAGTTCTTCAATTTTCTTGATTCGGTATAAGACAGTATTATAGTGGGCATACAACCTGGTAGAGGTCAGTTTTAAATTGCGGTTTGTTTCATAATAAGTTTCAAGAGTTTTAATTAAATCACCTTTTTTATTTTTGTCATATTCAAAGACAGGATGTAACAGTTCGTCAACAAAGCGCTCTAAATCGCCGCGGTTTTTTTCACTGAGTATTTTATAAAATCCAAGGTTATCAAAAAAGACTACATTCGACTTTTCAGAGAGCTGGGCAATTTTTAACGCTTCCCGGGCTTCTTCATAACTTCGATTGATTTTACGTATATTAGAATATGCTTTTCCCACACCAACATTTATCTGCAGATCTGTTCCGGTTGATCTATGCAGGTAATCAACCAGATCATTAACTGTTTCCTTTAAAGAAGAAACAGGGTAATCCTTTTTAACACTGGTAACAACAACAATGTTATTACCCTTTATTCCAGCGATCAGGTTGCCATCGCGTTCTGTGCGAAGGAAAGCATTTATATCTTTAAGAAGACTTTCTTTCGAGCGTGAACCGTTTATATCCATGTAGCTCTTGATTTCATCAATTTCATTGAAACTGTTGTCATTGATCAAAATGACCGCAGTCGGCAGCTCAAGATCGATGTTAAATACTTTACCCCGGGTTACAACTTCACCAATATTATCAAAGTCACAGGATAAAAGAATTTCAAGAAAATCGCTATAATAACTTTTTTCAATTTCGTAAATTGCCTTTCTTTTTGTAAATTCAAGCGCTGCAATTGTTGCCGCTCTTTCAAGTGTAAGAATATCAGGTTCGTAAATATTGTTATTAATTATTGCCACCATATTGCCGTATTGATATTTATCAGCGATAATTGGGATGCGAATTGCCTTGATGGTGGGGGGTTTATCACTGTCAGAAGCATACTCGAGAGAATATTTTACTTCCTTAATATTACCGAAGCGTAATTTTTCTTTTTTTATCTCAATACTTCCGTCAGAAAAAAAGATGTCAAATTTATATTTGTCGGGACAATCGTCATTAACTATCAAAGTACCAACCCTGTCAACAATGGCAACGGGGTTGGAGATTAGCTTTCCTGTTTCTTTACATAGCTCTTCCAGGGGGCTTCCATTCAGAGCAAGATCCATCAGTTTTTTATGAGCTTGTTCCAGTTTTTGTAATATTTTATTTTGTTTGTTAAAAACCACGCCAAGAATCGGAGCGATAATTTCAGAAAAAGATAGATCATAGGGAACTTCAAGTAGGGGTATACCGTGCTCATCAGCGCTTTTAATTATATCAGCAGGTATTTCATTCATATAACGTTTGGTTTTAATAGCCAGGGCTGCACTTTTGGCCTGTCCCATACGCGGAATGAGGGTTTGCATCATTTCAGGGTATTCCCGAAATGAATAACCGGTAGTCAGTAAAAATTCGCCTTCTATCAACCAATCCATAATATCAGGAACTTCAATAACGTTAACCAGCTTTATAATCCGCTCCAGACCATCTTCTCCGCCGACTAATTTAAGCCTGTTAACAAGGTCAAGAGAGAGCGCTTCTCTGACAGTTATGCCATATTGCTTTTGAATCGCCATCAACCCCTTAACAAAAATTATTTTATATTTCTGTGCTGTGCTGTGATTTATATTCTATTTAAATTGTAACATATTCACAAAGATAATTAACCGATTTATTGGTCATTTCTAAAGGATATTTCATTTAAATGTATAATTTTTTAAAATGTCAAGGCGAATCGAAATTAAACTAAGATAGAATTGGTAACATTATACAGTATTAATTGTGAAGGAGGCGTATAAAATGGTTCTTAAAAGTTATATTTCCGAAAACACATTTCGAGACTCTGTCTACCTGATGCGTCTTTCAAATACCATCAGGAATTTTGAAGGAGTTATAGAAGCAGAAGTAATCATCGGAACTGATCACAATAAGAAATTCTTACAGTCAGGCGGTCTCTGGAGTGATGAGATCGAAAAAGGCGCAGGCGCCAACGATCTGATTATTGCCGTCAAAGCTGAAAATGAAGAAAAAGCTGAAAAAGCAATACAGGGAGCCCTTGATGAGCTGAATAAGTATGTTGAAAGCGAAAACCTTCTTGGTGAATTTATACCGCGAACCTTTGAAACCGCCAAGAAGAATCTGCCGGGGGCAAACCTTGTGCTTATTTCTATTCCAGGACGCTATGTTGAACGTGAGGCTCATCAGATACTTGATGCAGGTCTTAATATGATGATCTTCAGTGACAATGTCACTCTTGAAACTGAAGTAGCCCTGAAGAAGAAAGCCCTTGAAAAAGGTTTACTTGTGATGGGGCCTGATTGCGGAACGGCTATTATTAATGGCGTACCGCTTGCTTTTGCCAATGAGGTAAAAAGAGGCAAGATCGGTATAGTTGCAGCTGCAGGTACGGGCCTTCAGGAAGTTTCATCTTTGATCAGCAACCTCGGTGAGGGAATCAGCCAGGGGATCGGCACCGGAGGAAGGGATGTTAAGGCTGCGGTAGGCGGGATTACCCTAATCCAGGGGCTTGAAGCCCTTCTTAAAGACAAAGGGACAGAGGTGGTTATTATTGTCTCAAAGCCTCCCGACGCTGAAGTTACAAAAAAAGTTCTTGAGGCAGCTGCAAACAGTAAAAAACCGGTAGTAGTTAACTTTTTAGGCGGTGACCTGGAGCAGATCAAGGCGGCCGGTTGCGAACCGGCAGCCACCCTTAAGGAAGCTGCTGAAAAAGCAGTAAATTTAATTAAAAATGAAAATATAGGTGCAGATATTAAAGACCTGGTCGTCGATGAAGAACTGGTTCAAAAAACCAGGGGAATCTTTAAAGATGAGCAAAAATATCTTCGCGCACTTTATGCAGGCGGCACACTAGCCTATGAAACACTTATTATGATTCATAAGAAAACAGGGCCTATCTATACAAACCTGAGTTTCGACAATGTTCAAAAGATCGAAGATGTTTACAAGAGCACCGGACACACAATTATCGATTTCGGAGAGGATGAATTCACACAGGGAAGGCTTCATCCAATGATCGACCCCGCATTGCGCAACAACAGGATAGTGGAAGAAGCCAAAGATCCGGAAACAGCTGTAATCATGCTTGATCTCGTCCTCGGGTATAACGCCCATCCGGATCCTGCCGGCTCTGCCCTTGAAGCGATCCGGGAAGCAAAAGAAATCGCCAAAAAAGAAAAACGGCAAATATGTTTTGTAACTACTGTCTGCGGAACAGATGAAGACTTTCAGAAACGCAGCGTGCAGGTTGAAAAACTCAAGAAAGAAGATGTGCTTGTTTTTCCGAGCAATGCAGACGCAGCGAGTTTTGTTGCCGAACTGTTCGGATAATACCGGCTGGCATTTATTATGATATAAGGGAGGCCTGCTTGTATGGAAAGCTTATTTGAAAGTGAGCTGAAAGTTATTAATATGGGACTGGAAGGATTTGCCGAAACCCTGAAAGAAAGAGGCACAGCCGTTATGCACGTGCGCTGGCAGCCGCCGGCCATGGGTGATGACGATCTTCTTAGTTTACTGGATAAATTAAAATAACCCTGGAGGTGCAATTAGTAATGAGTAAGATTGATCAGGCTAATCAGGAAGCTGTAAAAAAAATGATGTTGTCAAGACCGGTATGGGTTGACATCGGGCGGGCCAAAGATGTTATCCCAGGAATGAAGGACAACCTTTTCCTTCACGCAGGCCCTCCAATTACCTGGGAGAGAATGAGCGGTCCCCTCAAAGGTGCTATTATGGGCGGGATTATCTATGAAGGAAAAGCAAAAAATGCTGAAGAAGCAGAAAAACTTGCTGCTTCGGGAGAGATTGAATTTGCCCCCTGCCATCACTATAATTCTGTAGGACCGATGGCTGGTGTTATAACACCTTCACAAATGGTCTTCATAATTGAAGATAAGGAGTGGGGCGGTTACACTTATTCTAATATGAATGAAGGCTACGGGAAGGTTCTTCGTTATGGCGCATTTGATGACGAAGTACTTAATCGCTTGCGTTGGCTTGACGAAGTCTACGCGCCGGTTATTAAAGAAGCAGTACACCTGGCAAAAGGTGTAGATATGAAATCTATCATCGCCCAGGCTCTACATATGGGAGATGACGGCCACAACCGCAACAGGGCCACGACTTCACTATTTATCAGGACAATTGCTCCATTTGTTGCCGAAACGGAGTGGGGCAAAAAAACAGAATATGATGCACCAAGGTTAGACCTCTCAAACGTATCTGACTATTTTAAAGACAAGAAAGCATCAGCAGCAGCTGAGGTGCTGGCATTCATGCACAGTAATGATCTTACCTCACTTAACGCAATAATGGCCGCCTGCAAGAGTATGGCCCTTGCAGCGCATGGTGTGGAAAACTCTACTGTTGTTACAACATTGGCCCGTAATGGAACTGATTTTGGCATAAGGGTAAGCAGCACTGGTGACAAATGGTTTACCGCGCCCGCCAATGTGCCGGATGGTCTTTATTTCTCAGGCTTCACGTCTGATGATGCTAATGGAGATATCGGTGACAGCGTCATTACAGAGACTGTAGGTATTGGCGGTTTTGCAATGGCAGCTGCTCCGGCTATTGTAAACTTTATCGGTGGCTCTCCGGGAGACGCCTTTGAAGCTACTAACGAAATGTATGAAATAACGGTTGCTGAAAATAATAATTTCAACATACCGGCAATGGACTTTAAAGGCACTCCGACAGGCATTGATGTCCGTAAAGTAGTTGAAAAGAACATAGTGCCCAGGATCAATACCGGAATTGCTCATAAAAAACCCGGTATAGGACAGGTTGGCGCCGGTATTGTCAAGCCCCCGATGGAAATATTTGTCGCGGCACTTAGAGAACTTGCAAAATAATAATGATATGTCAAGCTTGACTTAGTCCAGTTAATTTATTACCACGGAGGTGAACCAGAAAAAATGCTTTCCTATGAATATGTAAAAACAGGTAATCTGCAGGAAGTTTTCAAGTTACTCGAAAGCCGGGAACATGTTTATCCGTTAGCCGGAGGAACTGACCTGATTGTAGGAATGCGCGGTGGCAAATTTGCCCCAGAGTTGATTCTGGATCTTAAAGATATTGAAGAACTTAAAGAACTCAGGGAAGACAAAAAAGGCATTACTATCGGCGCTTTGGTAACTTTAAATGAAATATGCCTGTTTAAACCGGTGTTAGATAATATTCCTATTTTATCAGAAGGATGCCACAGCGTTGGCAGTTACATGATTCGTAACAGGGCTACAATTGCCGGTAATATCTGCAACGCTTCACCGGCTGCGGATACATCAGCGCCGCTGTACTGCCTGGATGCTGTAGTTAATATTATAGGATCAGACGGTACCAGATCTGTGCGGGTAGATGAATTTTTTACCGGCCCGGGTAAAAATGCCCTGAAAAAGGGTGAACTGGTCCAATCCATCACAGTTCTCAAACCTTACCCGGAAGGAAGAGGAATTTATTTTAAAGCTTCCAGAACCGGCTCAGTAGACCTTGCCACTGTTGGAGTTGCTGTCCAAAGCTGGGGAGAGCGGGTGAAGGTAGCTATTGGAGCTGTTGCTCCGACACCGGTCAGGGCGTTGTCGGTAGAAAACGCTGTTAATGAATATGGTGAAAAAGACTGGTCGAAAGCTGCTGCTTTAGTAAATAATGATATCTCACCGATAACCGATCTAAGGGCCTCCCGTGAATATCGTTACCATATTGTTGAAGTTTTGGTCCGTCGTGGCCTTGAAAAGACGATGGGGGTGTGAACGTGTCTGAAAAAATCACAATAAGTTTTACCGTTAATGGTGAAAATGAAACAAGAGAAGCCGCTGTGGGTCAGACTTTGCTCAGCTTTATACGGGACGACCTGCATTTAACTGGCACTAAAAGCGGCTGTGAAATAGGCGAATGTGGGGCCTGCACAGTTTTACTCAATGGGAAACCGGTGAATTCATGCCTTGTTCTTGCCATTGAACTGAATGGTAAAGAGCTTTTAACGATTGAAGGCCTCTCTAAAAACGGCGAACTTGATAAATTGCAGCAGGAGTTTATTGATCATGCCGCTTTTCAATGCGGTTACTGCACTCCGGGTATGATCATGTCTGCAAAAGCTCTTCTTGAACGCAAACCGGATCCTAATGATGAAGATATTAATGAAGCCCTTAGTGGGAATCTTTGCCGCTGCGGCGCTTATCAGGAAATAAGGGCGGCAATTAAAGACGCCGCCAAGAAATGAGCGAGAAAGGAGGATTAAAATGTCAGAATTAAAATGTGTTGGTAAAACTGTTGCACGTAAGGATGCCATAGAAAAAGTTACAGGTTCAGCCCAGTTTATTGAAGACCGTTTTCTTGGGCCTTTATTATATGCCAAAATGAAGAAAAGTACTGTTGCCCATGGTAAAATTAAAAAACTTGACGTATCAAAAGCCCTTAAGCATCCGGGCGTAAAAACCGTTCTTACCGGTAAAGACTATAAAAATAAGATCGGTCTTTACCTGGTCGATAGAGATTTCATGGCTGTCGATAAGGTCCGTTTCTGGGGTGAACCGGTTGCCCTGGTTGCAGCAACTACTGAAAAAGCTGC
>JAABTH010000023.1 GCA_011389985.1 Bacillota bacterium | reverse complement strand
TTAAGCCTACAGTTGTAACTTTTGTGCCCCTTCACAGGCATCGGCAAAAAGAAAGAGGTTTTAATCAAAGCGAGCTCATAGCCAGCAATGTAGCAAAAGTACTCGGTATACCATGTGAAGTGCTTTTGGAGAGAACCAGAAATACCCCCTCACAGACAACCGTTTCCCGTGTTGAAAGAAGAGAAAACATCAGTGGAGCATTCAGAAGTCTTAACAAACCTACCCGAAATGCTGTAATTCTTTTGGTGGATGATATCTATTCTACAGGATCGACTATGAAAGAAGCTGCATCTGTCCTGAAACAAAAGGGGGCAGTAGTTTATGGTGCAGTAATCGCATTTAACCGCCGTTATCGTTTTTAAACTTATTCTTTTGCGGCAGGAAATTTTACTGGACTGGGGAATAGTATTTATAGTAAGATAGATTCTAAACCAAATAGCAGGAGGCTAATTAAAATGAAAATAAATGTGCGCGGAAAAAACATTGAAGCAACACCGGCGCTGATCGATTATGCGGAAAAGAAGCTAAGCAAACTCGATAAGCATTTCGATAAAGCCACCGATGTGCAGGTGGTAATGAGTGTTATTCGTGATGACCATATTGTTGAAGTAACTATGAATTTAAATGGTTTAATATTACGGGGCGAAGAATCAACCGGCGATATGTATGCATCGATTGATATGGTTGTCGACAAACTTGAAAGACAGGTAAAAAAATATAAAACCCGTATGAGTAAATCTCTCCGGCAGAGAGGCGCTCGCGTAATAAGCGAGAAGATTGCTGCAACTGAAGCAGAAGCCAGAATGGAAGACGAATCACCAAAACTGGTTAAAACCAAGCGATTCACCCTTAAACCAATGAGTACAGAAGAAGCAATTCTACAGATGGATCTTCTCGGCCATAATTTCTTTGTCTTTACAAATGCCGACAGTGATAGTGTTAACGTTGTCTACCGTCGTAAAGACGGCAATTATGCTTTAATAGAACCGGAATAAATATGTGCTGTTCTGTAAGGCAAAAAGCAACAAATGAGATAATCGGTTTATGGCGGGAAGAGGTTCGTCTCAATGAGTAAAGATGTAAGCGCTGTTATTTTTGAAGGTTCACAGCCAAACAGCAGTGTTGAAGAGATGATGATCAGGGTTCGTCAGGCTGCCCTGCTTGATAATCTGGAGAAAATGAAGCAGGTAAGCGGCCTTGGCAAAATCTACCTGCATACTAACAGACCGGAGATTGTCAAACCCGCAAGCGAGTTGGGCGCTCAGGTATCGCTCAATTCAATAGAACCGCAAAATTTCCATTTTGGCAATGAATTACAGAAGATCGTTATAGAGAACAGCCTTGATCGGGTATTTTGCCTTAACGGGGCCGGCTGCCCTCTTATTACAGTTACAGAACTTGAAATGATCTGCTCCAGGCTTCTTGGCAGTGAGCGGTTTGTCTATACAAACAATACCCAATCAGCTGACATGGTTGCTTTTACCGTGACTGATGATTTCGCTGACATTAAACTCCCGGCCATGGATAACAGTCTTGCCTTAACTTTACGTGACCAGCTTGGCCTTGAAATGGAGCTGATGCCTCATTCTCGGGGCCTTTTATTTGATATCGATACGCCGACAGACCTACTTGTTCTCGGGGCAGGCCCGTTTTGTGGTCCGCGGACAAGAGAAGTATTAAACAGCCTGCAGCTTGATTACACTACCCTTGAGCATGCAAAAGCTGTTTTAGCAGATGAGTATGAAGATATAGTTTTAGTCGGCCGTGTTGGAGCGCCGATTATAGCACGTTTGAATGCAGTGCTGAAGCTAAGGTTGCGTGTCTTTTCTGAAGAAAGAGGGATGAAATCCCTTGGCAGAATTGAAAATAACGAGGTAGTGTCTCTGCTTGGCCTGCTGCTTGACCATGCCGGTATGAAAAAATTCTTTGAATACCTGGCAGTGGTGGCCCGGTGTGCAATTATTGACAGCCGAGTTCTAATCTATCACTATAAGCTCAATCTTTCAGACAGCGATCGTTTTCTGTCTGATTTAGGACAGTGGAGAGAAGTTAAAGACCCCTGGCTGAAAGAGTTTACACGTTTCGCAGTTGAATGTCCTATTCCGGTTATTCTTGGTGGCCATTCATTGGTATCGGGCAGTCTCTGGGCTTTATGCGATGAACTTGCCCCCTGATTGATGAAAGGAGCATGCCTATGGCTTCGTTTATGAAAAAATTGTTTGGTGATTCCAATGAAAAGGAAGTTAAACGCCTCCAGAAATTAGTTGACGATGTTAACAACCTTGAAGATTGGACACGGGCTTTGGATGATCGCGATTTCCCTGCACAGACAGACCGCTTTAAAGAACGTTTGGGCGCCGGTGAGTCTCTGGATGACCTCATGCCCGAGGCCTTTGCCCTGGCCAGGGAAGCTGCCCGGCGTATAACAGGTATGCGTCCATTTGATGTCCAGATTCTTGGTGCGGCTGTTCTTCACCAGGGGCGTATTTCTGAGATGAAAACAGGGGAAGGAAAAACCCTTGTTGCAGTACTGCCTGCTTACCTTAATGCCCTGACTGAAAAAGGAGTTCATATTGTAACGGTAAACGATTACCTGGCCAGACGTGACAGGGACTGGATGGGGCCGGTTTATGAGTTCCTTGGTCTTAAGGTTGGTTTAATTATTCAGGGGCTTGAACCGGTTGATCGGCGTGAAAATTATTTGAGCGATATTACTTATGCTACAAATAATGAACTGGGATTTGACTACCTGCGCGATAACATGGTTTTGTATAAGCAGGATATGGTTCAGCAAAACCTTAACTATGCCATAGTTGACGAAGTTGACAGTATCCTGATTGACGAGGCCCGAACTCCTTTAATTATAAGCAGCCGGGTTGAGTCGCAGGAAGATTACGGACGGTGGAAAAAAGAAGTTGAGCACCTGATTCGCAAACAGAACAAGCTGGTTGTGGAGCTGCTCAACAATGCCCGGAAAGATCTCGATGCAGGTAATCGTGAAGAGGCTGCTGAAAAACTGCTACTTGCCCGCAGGGGTTCGCCGAAGAACAAGAACCTGATGAAACTGTTGAAAGAAACAGGTGTCGAAAGGCTTGTTGAGCGCACCAAGCAGGTATTGATGACGGAGAAAAGACTTAATCATCTCGATGAAGAGCTCTATTATGTCATCGATGAGGCGACCCGCCTCGCTGATATAAAAGATAAGGGTTACCGTGAGCTTGAAAGAATTAACCCCCAGCTTCTCAAGCTGTTGCGGCTTGGAAAAGACCGGGCAGACGAAGAAGATAATGTAGATGAGCAGGAAGCAGACTCTGCAGCTGAACATCGTCATTATTTTGACCAACTGATTAAAGCCTACTCGCTCTATGAACGCGATGTGGATTATGTGGTTCAGGATGGTAAAGTGCTCATTGTAGATGAGTTTACCGGGCGTTTAATGCCCGGCAGACGTTATTCTGACGGTTTGCACCAGGCAATAGAGGCCAAAGAGGGCGTTCAGGTTCAGGCGGCTACCCGCACCGTTGCTTCGGTTACTTTCCAGAACTATTTTCGCATGTATGAAAAAATAGCCGGTATGACAGGAACGGCGCTGACTGAAGAAGAAGAATTCCGAAAAATATACGGAATGGATGTTGTTGCTATCCCTACCAATAAACCGCTTATTCGCGAAGAAATGCCTGACCTGATTTATAAATCCGAAAGAGCAAAGTTTAAAGCGGTTGTGGAAGAAATTATTCAGTGCCGTCATCGCGGTCAGCCTGTTCTTGTCGGTACCATCTCAGTTGAAAGATCGGAAATGCTTAGTAAAATGCTGAAACGGCAGGAAGTTGAGCATGAGGTGCTCAATGCTGTAAACCACTCCCGCGAGGCCTATATTATTGCGCAGGCCGGGCGTAAAGGCGCTGTAACCATATCGACCAACATGGCAGGGCGCGGAACCGACATTATCCTGGGAGGAAACCCTGAATTTTTAGTCAGGGAGAAACTGCTTAATGAATTTGGCGCCGAAGAAACAGAACTGGATCAGGCCGCCAGGGAAAGTTGGGAAAAACGTTTTGCCGAAATGATCGATGATGCTGAAAGGGAAACTCAAGATCAGCGTGAAGATGTCGTGCGGCATGGCGGGCTCCATGTCTTGGGTACCGAGCGTCATGAAAGCAGACGAATTGACAACCAGCTGCGCGGTCGCTCAGGCCGCCAGGGCGATCCAGGCTCGTCACAGTTTTTCGTTTCCCTGGAAGACGACCTGATGCGGCTTTTCGGTGGAGATAATATTGCTTCACTAATGGAACGATTTGGTATAGAAGAAGATGTGCCTATTGATCACCCGCTTGTCAGCAAAGGTATTGAAAATGCCCAGAAGAAGGTGGAGGCGCGCAACTTTGAAATTCGTCGTAACCTTCTTGATTATGATGATGTTTTAAACCAGCAGCGAGAGGTTATCTACAGCCAGCGCCGCCGGGTTTTGGAAGGCGAAAATATGAAAGAGCCGATTCTCGACATGGTTGAAGAAATAATTGATCGGCTTGTAAATGAATATACAATAGAACAGGGTTTTCTTGATGATGAAAATGCCCGTGCCCTGCTTGAAAGGGCGGAAGAACATTTTGTGCGAAAAGGTTCAATCGCCTTAGAAGATCTGATTGATCGGGAAAAAGATGATGTTCGGCCTTTACTGCTTGAAGAAGCGCGCGCATTCTATGATTCACGTGAAAGTGAACTTTCTTCCGATGTTATGCGTGAACTGGAAAGAGTTGTCCTGCTGCGGACAGTAGACAGGCACTGGATGTATTTTATCGATGTAATGCATCAATTACGTCATGAGATACATCTTCAGGCTTACGGGCAGCGCGATCCGCTGGTGCAGTATCGACTGCAGAGTGCTGAAATGTTTGAAGATATGATCAGGCAGGTGCAAAATGATGTTGTCAGGGCTGTGTATCACGTAAGAGTGACTGCAGCTCCGCAGCGCCAGGCGGTAGCCGGCGAAGCAACCGTTCACCAGCCGCGTATCGCCGCAGTTGGCGGAGGAACTGCTCCTGCCCAGGGGCAGGGGCGACAGGTTAAGTCCGGGCGGGCTGCCCAACCTGCGCAGGGTAAGCCGGTCAAACCCGAACCGGTCAGTGTTGATAAGGTTGGACGCAACGAGCCATGTCCCTGTGGCAGTGGAAAGAAATATAAAAAATGCTGTGGAAAGTAGGTGTTTTTATGCTTAAAGATTATCGCGATGAACTGGCTGCTCAGAAGGAGCGGCTTGAAGAAATGAGGGCTTCTCTTTGAATTTGAAGCGAAGCTGAAAGAACTGAATCAGTCTGAAGCAAAATCAGCTGAACCCGGTTTTTGGGATGACAGTTCCAAGGCCCAGGAAGTTATGAAAAAACAGGGTGCCCTGCGGGATTCATTGCGCCCGCTCCAGGAACTGGACAGGTTAATCGAAGAAGCCGATGTTTTTCTTGAGTTGGCCGATGAGGCCGAAACCGGAGATTCAGAAGCTTTAAATGAAATTGGCCCGATCATAAAAAATATTGGTAAGAAACTTGATGCACTCGAGCTGGAAACACTTTTCAGCGGCAGCTATGATTTTAACGATGCAATTTTGTCGCTTCATCCCGGAGCAGGGGGTCTTGAATCGCAGGATTGGGCCGAAATGCTTTTAAGAATGTATACACGCTGGTGTGAGCAAAAAAATTATGAAGTAGATTTGGTCGATCTTCTGGCAGATGATGAAGCAGGAATAAAAAGTGCTACCTTCATTGTCCGCGGGCATGCTGCCTATGGTTATCTGCAAGCGGAAAAAGGTGTCCATCGCATGATCCGCATTTCGCCTTTCGATACATCAAAAAGACGCCACACCTCTTTTGCATCCGTTGATGTTATTCCAGAGGTAGAAGAAGAAGAATTTGTAATCAACCCCGAGGATCTTAAGATTGACACTTACCGCGCAAGCGGTGCCGGGGGTCAGCACGTTAATAAGACAGATTCGGCTGTGCGAATTACCCATCTTCCCACAGGGACAATTGTATCCTGTCAGAATGACCGTTCCCAACACAGCAATCGCCAGCAGGCTATGCGGGTTTTGCAGGCCAGATTGGCCGAACTTTACCGTCGCGAGCAGGAAGAAGAGATCAATGCTGAGCGTGGACATCAAAGAGAGATCGGTTTTGGCAGCCAAATCAGAACTTATACTTTTCATCCCTTTACCCTGGTAAAGGATCACAGGACTGGTGTAGAAATAGGCCAGGTTGAAGCCGTAATGAATGGTACTCTTGATCCCTTTATTGAGGCTTACCTGCGCTGGAAGGCCAGAGGCATGATTCCGCTGAAAAAATAGGAGATAAAATAAATGAAAAAAATAAAGTTAACAAAAGCAGGTTTAAAAGTATTCCTTGTTGATTTCGGCGGTATTTTTGCCGGCGCAGTTATCCTGGCTGTAGGTTACAATATGTTCATGGTTCCAAACATGCTAGCTCCCGGCGGTATCAGCGGTCTTGCGGTTGTTCTTTACTACCTGATCAAGTCGCCGGTCGGACTGACGATTATTATCCTGAACATTCCTCTCTTTATAGGCGGATATATTATTCTCGGACCCCGGGTTGTGATGCAAAGCTTTCTGGGGACATTGCTATTCTCGATTGCCCTGGAGGCCACTGCGCCCTTTCTGCCTCCTGCAACCAATGATTTGTTACTGGCAGCGGTTTATGGCGGGATAGTGATGGGGGTAGGCTCGGGCCTGGTTTTTCGCTATAGGGGTTCAACGGGTGGAACCAGTTTGCTTTCGCTAATTATGGCAAAAAAATGGGGGATCAGCCCCGGTCAGGCCATGTTATGGGGAGACCTTACCGTTTTAGTCCTGGCTGTGTTTATCTTTGGCAGCGAAGCTGCCATGTATGCCGCCCTTTCCTTATTTGTCAGCGTAAAGGTGATTGATGCCATTCTTGAAGGCCTGGGTATGGCCAAATCAGTTATAATCATTACCTGCTGCGGTGAGAAAATTAATGAAAAGTTAATTAGCGAGCTTGGCCGCGGTGTTACCTGGCTTGAAGGTTCGGGGGGGTATACCCGCGAGGCCAGGGAAGTTTTGCTCTGTGTTGTCACCCGTCAGCAGATAGCCAGGTTGAAAACAATTATTCACAATATTGATCCGGGGGCATTTGTAATTATCGGCAATGCCACGGAGGTTCATGGCGAGGGGTTCAAGAAACTGCAGCAGCATTAACCCTACAGCTGTTTGACATGATCCAGACGCCGTGTTTATTTGCAAAATAAGTAAAAATATATTAATATATTTTGCAGGAACGTCAGTTATTTTTGTAGAAATTTACATATACAACAATATTATGCCAAATATGCACAGGAAGGTCTGACTACATGGTCGAAGCAAAGAATATGTGCATGAGATACAGCAAATGCGGGGATAATGCCCTGGAAGATATATCGTTTTTTATTGATCGCGGCGAATTTGTATTTTTTGTAGGATCCAGCGGAGCCGGTAAATCTACCCTGCTAAAGCTGATTATCAGGGAGATCAAACCAACCGAGGGGGAGTTGAAGGTGTTTGGCCGCGATGTCGGCCGTTTGCCCAGGCACAGGCTTCCTTATCTCAGGCGTAATATCGGTATGGTTTTTCAGGATTTTCGTTTGATTGAAGATAGGACGGCATTCGATAATGTTGCCTTTGCCATGATGGTTACCGGCGCAACCCGCAGGGAGATACGCAAGCGAGTGCCCCATGTGTTGGGGTTGGTTGGCCTTCAGGATAAAGCTGAAACCAGGGTGTGTGACCTGTCCGGTGGAGAGCTGCAAAGGGTAGGTTTAGCCCGGGCTATTGCAAACAGGCCGGCGATGATCATTGCCGATGAACCTACCGGCAACCTTGACCCGGGAACAACTTTTGATATTATGAATCTCTTAAGAAGCATAAACCTGCGGGGAACAACAGTATTGGTTGCCACCCATAATCGGGATATAGTTGATCGGTTTAAGAAAAGAGTGCTTTACCTGGAAGGCGGAAAACTGGTCGGTGATGAACAAAAGGGGATTTATACTCATGTTCATTAGCGGCTTCAGATACATAATCGCAGAAACATTTAAAGGGCTTTATCGCAATCGCTGGATGTGCATCACTTCAACAGGGGTTGTTGTCGTTACCTTACTTATGCTTGGTGTTTTTATGCTTGTTAATTTAAATGTGGGGCATATTACCGAAACTGTTAAAGAGCAGGTTGAAATAGTAGTTTACATAGATGACAGCGCCGGTCAAAATGAACTTGCCGAGTTGGAAAATATGTTATCAGGTCATCCGGGCGTAGCTGAGGCGAGATATATTTCGAACGAGGAGCATATGAATCGCCTGCAGCGTCAGCTGGGTGGAATGCTCGAAGGATACGATTCCGGTATGGAAAATCCATTACTTGCTTCATACGAAGTAAAAACAGTTGTTCCCGAATCTGTTGTTGATCTGGCCCGGGAGTTTGAAACTTACCCGGGGGTATCGGAAGTATTTTATGGACAGGGTTATGTCGAAAATCTATTTTCTGTAACCAGGGTAATCCAGCTGGTAGGGTTGGCCCTGATGGTTGGCCTTTCGATAACAGCGGTATTTTTAATATCGCATACAATTAAACTTACAGTGATGATGCGTAAAAAAGAGATTTCAATTATGAAATACGTGGGTGCCACAAACTGGTTCATCCGCTGGCCTTTTTTGCTGGAGGGTTTATTGATGGGCTTTGCCGGGGCTGTTTTGCCCCTCTTGGCGCTTTATTATATTTATCAGTACTCGGTAGAATGGGTTATAGTCAACAACCTTTTATTTCTGAACTTACTGCCCGTAGAAGAGGTTATTTTTGAACTTGCAAAATACCTGGTTCCACTTGGAACAGCTTTGGGAATATTGGGAAGCACTTTTTCTATGGGTCGCTTTTTAAGAGTATAGATAAAGCATATAGAAAGATAAAGAAATAGAAATGACTTAGATTTCAGGGAGGAACGAGCTTATGAATACAGGGAAAAAACTCTGGATTCCCGCACTGTTCCTGGTATTGATCATTACTATTTTTTTGGCGCTGCCTGTTTATGCAATGATCACGGAAGAGATTGAGGAAAAACAGCAGGAGCTTGAAGAAATAGAAAAGAGACGGCGGGATGAAAAAAGCGCTCTCGAACAGCGCCTGAACCGTGAAGTTTCGCTGCAGCAAGAATTAAATCAACTTGAAATGCGCGTTAACGAATTAAAGGCTGAACAGGAAAGACTGGCTGGTGAAATAACCTCAGTCGAGGAGGAGATTGGCCAGGTTGAACTGGAATTGGCCGCTGCAGAAAAGCAGCTTCGTTACCAGGAAGAACTGCTAAAACTCCGGTTAAGGGCAATCCAGCAGCACGGCCTGGTGACATATGTGGAAGTGCTTTTCGATTCGAGCAGTTTTTCCGACTTTTTAACCCGGTTGCATAACTTAAGCTTAATTGCCAACAATGACCTGCGCCTTATAGAGGATATCCAGGCTGAACGCGATCTGATTCAGGCCTGGAAGGATGAACTGGAGCAGAAAAAACAGAGGCTTGAAAGTATGAGGCGCCAGGTGGCCGATAACGAGGCTGAGCTTGCGCTTGCTGCGGAAGAAAGGGTTTTTATTCTTGGAGAGCTTCAGGGAGAGATTGCCCTGAATCTTAAAGCAATACAGGATCTTGAAAATGAAGCCCAGCAGTTAGACTCATTGATTAGAAAGTTAATTTCTGAGGCTGAAAGCCAGTTTTCAGGCCTGGACGGTGCCCTGCAATATCCTGTTGAAGCGCCTACATGGGTGAGCTCAGGTTACGGATGGCGTCGTGATCCTTTCAGTGGGGCTCAGGCCTGGCACGGCGGGGTCGATATTGCTCCCCATAACGGAGCAGCCAATTACATTCTGGCTGCTGCTGAAGGCAAGGTCATTTTTTCCGGGTGGAACGGTGGCTATGGTAACTGTCTAATGGTTGACCATGGTGGAGGTACTGTAACCCTCTATGCCCATATGAGCAGCTTATTAGCCAAAGTTGGCGATATAGTGATTAGGGGTCAGCGTATAGCCAGAGCAGGCACAACCGGTTACAGCACCGGGGTTCACCTGCATTTTGAGGTAAGAGAATTCGAAAAACCGCCTGTTCGCACTTATCCCAGCGGTAATGGAGATTACCGCAATAATCCGGTGAACTACTTCTAACAGCGCTATACCTAATAATTATTCAAAATACAGCATTGATAAACCAGGTGAGGAGCCTGCCAATGAATAAAGTAGCGGTCAGCCAACTCTACATGAATGCTGAATTTTACGGGGATAAAACAATTACCGTCAACGGCTGGATCAGAACCAACCGTGACCAAAAGTCTTTCGGTTTTATAACTTTAAATGACGGTTCCCACTTTAATTCTGTTCAGGTAGTATACGAAAAAGAGATGCTCGCCAATTACGACCAGGTCACCAAGCTTGGTGTTGGTTCAGCTCTTGAAGTAACCGGGCGCCTGGCGCTTACTCCCGGTGCCCGCCAACCTTTTGAATTAAAAGCTGAAAAAGTTACTTTAGAAGGAGATTCTCCGGCTGATTATCCTATTCAGCCGAAAAGACATACGCGGGAGTTCTTACGGGAAGTTGCCTACCTGCGCCCCCGTACTAACCTTTTTTCAGCGGTTTTCAGGGTTCGCTCGCTTCTTTCATTTGCAGTCCACAGTTTTTTCCAGGAAAGAGGGTTTGTTTGCCTCCATGCCCCGATTATTACTGCCAATGATGCCGAGGGGGCGGGTGAAATATTCAGGGTGACCACCCTTGACCCGATTAACCCACCTCTGACCGAGAATGATACAGTTAATTACGGGGAAGATTTTTTCGGCAGAAAAACCAACCTTACTGTTAGCGGTCAGCTCGAGGCAGAAGCATTTGCGCTTGCCTTTAAAGATGTTTATACCTTTGGTCCTACATTTCGGGCTGAAAACTCAAATACTGCCAGGCATGCCGCTGAATTTTGGATGATAGAACCTGAGATAGCCTTTGCTGATCTCAGCGACAACATGAACCTGGCCGAAGATATGGTCAAATACCTTGTCAACTATTTGCTGGATAAAGCTCCCGCAGAGATGGCTTTTTTTAGCCAGTATGTTGATAAAGGTTTACGTGAAAGGTTGGAGAAAATTGTTAATGCTGAATTTTCGCGGATAAGCTACAGCGAAGCAATTGAATCGCTGCAGAAATCAAAAGAGGAATTTGAATATCCTGTTGAATGGGGCCGGGATCTGCAAACAGAACACGAGCGATACCTTTCGGAAAAAGTTTTTAATAAGCCTGTTTTTGTGACGGACTACCCGAAAGAAATTAAAGCTTTTTACATGCGTTTAAATGATGATCAAAAAACGGTTGCCGCGATGGACCTACTTGTTCCCGGTGTTGGAGAAATTATAGGCGGAAGTCAGAGGGAAGAACGGGCAAATATGCTGATTAAGAGAATGGCTGAATTTAAGATCAGGCCTGAGGATCTTGACTGGTATCTTGATCTTCGTAAGTATGGCGGTGTCAGACATGCAGGCTTCGGCCTTGGTTTTGAAAGAGCGTTGATGTACCTGACCGGTGTCAGTAATATCAGGGATGTTATTCCTTTTCCCAGGACAGTAAATTCCTGTGAATTTTAATAATGTGGATTAGCCTGAATGTTATTTGATTCAGTCAAACTAAAAAATTTTAACGGAGAGCGGCCACCTCTTTTCTTCTAAAGGGGTGGCTTAACTTTTCTTCTGTTTTTATGATATGATAATATGAAGGTTTCAAAAAAGTGAGATCATCTGAGACCGTTATTAAGATAATTACTATAAGGTATATGGGAGTTGACAAAATGGAACAAAATAATAAAAAAATTATTTTCACTTTAATTGTTATCTTTGTACTTTTACTGGCTGCTACCAATCTTGCTACATATTTTTTAGCCCGGGGCAGCGATGGTTCGGCAGCAGCAGACGCACCGGCTACAATAATTAAGTATGACCCCGGTAATGGTGCAGCAGATCCCGAAATGGCAATGATATTGGAAACAATAGAAGTTATAACTGAAAATTACTATACACCGATCGAAAGAGAGGTTCTTATAGAAGGCGCTGTCAAGGGGATGATCGACAGTATAGACGATCCCCAGGTTCGTTTTTACGATCCAAAAGACTTAGACGAATTTATCAGCGAAACAAGGGGTTCTTACAGCGGGATTGGAGTACGTATTATTGAGACTCAGCAGGATATTGTCGTTTTTGAAACTTTTGCAGGTTCTCCAGCGGCGAGAAGCGGCCTGGCGCCCGGAGATCGCCTGCTTGAAGCTGACGGCAACGAGCTGACCGGCCAGGGGATAAATCACGCTGTAGAGCTGTTGCGAGGACCGGATGGCACTTCAGTAGAGGTCCTGGTTAAGAGGCCCGGTGCGGATGAGCCTTTCCCTCTTTCTGTTGGCCGTGCCGAGATCGATATTTCAACTGTTGAAAGCGAGATGCTGGCTGACGGTCTTGGTTATATCCAAATAAACAGTTTTGACAGTGGTACCTTTAATGAGTTTAGCGGAAAATTTCGGCAAATGGAACAAAGCGGTTTATCAACGGGGTTAATTCTCGATCTGCGCAATAACCCCGGTGGTTTGGTTGATCAGGCGGTGGAAGTGGCTAAGATGCTTGTTCCGGATGGTGAAATAGTAAGACTGGTAGGACGGAATGATGAAGTCCAAAATATCTACTATTCAAATGCCGAAGAAAAGCCTTACCCGATTGTGGTTCTGATTAACGAAGATTCGGCAAGTTCTGCAGAACTACTGGCAGGAGCCCTGCAGGATCGCAATGCTGCTCTTTTGGTTGGCAAAACCACGTACGGCAAGGCTTCAGTTCAGCAGTTGGCCTATCTTACCGGTGGAAATGCTATCCTGCTCACAATGGCCAGGTACTTTACACCCTCTGGCCATGATATTCATGAACATGGTATTGAACCCGATTTTGAAGTTGATATGCCTGAAATACTTCGTTACTACCACTACTTTTTCCCGGGCTCCCTGGAACAGGATGATTTTGGCCCCGATGTGGAAATGCTGCAGATGATGCTTGAACAGCTTGGCTATAATATTAAGGTCAGCGGATATTTTGACCTTCAGACATCAATTGCCCTTACTGCTTTCCAGGAAGATGCGGGCATAACAAGCAGCGGTATTTTTGACGATAAGACATGGGTTGTCCTCAGGGAAGCTCTCGACAGAGAATCACGTGAAAATGATCAACAGCTCAATTTTGCTATCGATCTGTTCGGTAAAGAAGGCTTATTAAACGTTATAGGAGGAAATAACTAGGCGATGCAGATGTTGCTCGACATAGGCCAGATATTCCTTGTAACATTTTCCATGGCGCTTGTAATGCCCATATTCTGGATAGTTCTCTTTCTGGTATTTTTACAGTACAGGCGCCAGGCTGCTACTGAAGAAAAACTATACGGTCGGGTTATATATCCTCTCCACAGGCAGATGCTTACATCGCTTGGTCTTGGTGCGCTTGGTGGTTTTTCAGCCAGTGTGGCGCTTATATTTTTGGGACTCTCACTCGAGCAGATCGGTCTTTATTTCATCTGGCCGGTTGCGCTTTTACTACTGCTTATTCACCCTCGCTATCTCTGTTTTTCCTATGCCGGGGGGATAGTCGCTGCCGCTGTATTACTTGTGAGGTATATTGTTGCGCCTCTTTTCCCTGCTGTAGCAGGGATTTCAGTATTTGAATCACTACTGAGGATTCACATCCCCGCGCTGCTTGTATTAATTGGACTGCTGCACCTAATAGAAGCCCTGCTCATTTATGTAGGCGGACACTGGGGAAGCAGCCCGATTTACCTGAAGCAGGATAGCGGAAAAGTGATTGGCGCATATACTTTACAACGTTTTTGGCCGTTACCATTAGTGGCCCTGCTGGTTTCTATCGTTCCCCAGGCAGAGATAATTGGTGTAAGTATGCCGGAATGGTGGCCCATCCTACAATCAACTCTCCAGCCGGGGGAGGGACAGAGTTTGCAGTATATGGTTATTCCAGTTGCTGCCGGGCTTGGCTATGCTGACATGGCGTTAACGACAAGCCCCCGTGAACGAAGTCTGTTTTCAGCAAAGTGGTTAGCTCTTTACAGTTTAATACTGCTGGTAATAGCAGTGTCCTCCGAATACATTTCATTGCTGGTTTTGCCAGGGGTAATCTTTGCCCCGCTTGGACATGAACTGCTGATATTATATGGTAAAAAGCGTGAGGAAGCAGAGAAGCCCTGTTACCAGTCGGATGACAAAGGTGTTCAGATCCTGATGGTGTTACCAAAGACGGCTGCTGAGAATGCAGGGTTGAGAACCAATGACCTGATAACCCGGGTTAATGCTGAAGCGGTTTCAGATAGCCGGGATATGCTGCAGCGTATTGAAGACAGCTATTTTATGGTTCTTTTGAAAGGGTATCGTGCCGGGGAACCGTTCTCATTAGTGCTGAAGAAACATTACCAAGAGAGCGGGGAAAATATTGAATCGATGCAAAATAAATTAAGGCAAAGTAATTCTTACTTCATGCTGCACCGGGGTGCTTCACTGGGCCTCATTCCTGTTCCTTCACCGGATTCGCCGGTATACCTGGAGGTTAAGAAGCCCGATCCCAAAGGTCGTCTTAAGCGCCTGGCGGAAAGAATCAGTAAACCATTTAAAAAACAGCATTAACCGGTTAATAGTATTATTGACACGGTTATGGACAGTTTTCTTAAGGTGGTGTTCATATTGTTCGCAGCAGCAGCCGCGGCATTCATTACAATATTCGTCGCTGAATTTGGTGATAAAACGCAATTGGTATCAATGTGCATGGCCTGTCGCTATCCGCCCCTGCAGGTCCTGGCCGGGGCTATGGCTGCACTGGCGGTAGTTATCGGACTGGCGGTATTAGTCGGCGGTTTTCTCGCAGCTTACATTCCTCATACACTGGTGGCAGTATTGTCCGGGATAGTTTTTATTGTAATTGGGATTTTCAGCTACCTGAAAAAAGAAAATAATACAGCAGAATGCAACAGCAGGGACGGATTTCTGCAAACGATGACCCTGGTATTTGTTGCTGAATTCGGAGATAAAACCCAGGTAGCGGCCATATTTTTAACCGCAGGGCTGGGTTACCCCATGGCTGTTTTTATCGGCGCTATGGCTGCCATGTTCTGCAACCACCTGATTGCTGTTTATTTAGGCAGTCGCTTTATTTCGAAAATTGATGACCGCTACCTCAAAATAGGAACGGCTATTCTGTTTATCTTGATCGGTTTAATCATAATAATCCTTGAAATAATCACTTAAAAAGTTTAAAAAATGCTGTTTAGGCCATAATCAGTGACGGTTTTAAGTATTGACAATGGAGGTACGCCTTGACTGATAAAGTTGATAAAAAATATTTTGAAATCAAGGCTGAACATAAACCTTCCGGCGATCAGCCGGAAGCAATAAATGCATTAATAAAAGGTCTTGGGCTGGGTTCATCTTATCAGACTCTTCTGGGGGTTACCGGTTCGGGAAAAACATTTACCATTGCCAACGTGATTGAAAAAGTTCAACGACCGACACTGGTAATAGCGCCAAATAAAATACTTGCAGCACAGCTTTGCAGTGAGTTCAAGGAGTTATTTCCGGATAACGCTGTTGAGTATTTTATAAGCTATTACGACTATTACCAGCCTGAAGCTTACCTTCCCTCAAGCGATACCTATATAGAAAAAGATTCTTCAATCAATGATGAAATTGATAAACTGCGTCACTCGGCTACCAGTTCATTGCTGGAAAGACGTGATGTGATTATAGTCGCATCGGTATCCTGTATTTACGGCCTTGGTTCGCCGGGCGAGTACCTTGAACAGGTCCTTTCCCTGCGACCGGGAGGCAAAATCAACCGCGATGAGATCATTGATCGCCTGGTTGATATACATTATGAAAGAAATGAAATTGATTTTCACCGGGGGACTTTCCGGGTCAGGGGAGATGTTGTCGAAATAATACCGGCATCTTATTCCGAGGCTGCATTGCGGGTAGAACTATTTGGTGATGAAATTGATCGGATCAGGGAGATTGACCTGGTCAGCGGCAAAGTAATTGGTGACCGTGCCCATGCTGCCATCTTCCCGGCAACCCACTATGTAACAGCGCCCAACCAGTTAAAGAGGGCTATAGTTGATATTGAGGAAGAGCTGCAGGAAAGGTTAGCTTATTTTAAAAGTCGGGATCACCTGCTGGAAGCCCAGCGCCTGGAACAGAGGACCAATTATGATCTTGAGATGATGCAGGAAATAGGCTTCTGCAGTGGTATCGAAAATTATTCCCGTCATCTTGACGGCCGACCGGCAGGCAGTCGTCCGGCAACCCTATTGGACTATTTTCCTGAAGATATACTGGTGGTAATTGATGAATCGCATATCACCATACCTCAGATTAACGGTATGTACCGCGGAGATTTGTCGCGTAAAAGCACCCTGGTTGAACACGGTTTCAGGCTTCCGTCTGCACTTGATAATCGTCCTCTTCGCTTCGAAGAGTTTGAAACACTGGTTAACCAGGCAATTCTTGTTTCTGCCACACCGGGCCCCTGGGACCTTGAACATAGTTCTGCGGTGGTAGAGCAGATTATCAGGCCTACCGGTCTGGTTGATCCTGAAGTTGAGGTTAGGCCGGCAGAAGGTCAGGTAGATGATCTTTACGGTGAAATTCGCTTGCGGGCTGAAAAGAACCAGAGAGTGCTTGTTACGACCATGACCAAGCGCATGGCGGAAGACTTAACTGATTATTATAAAAAAATGGGTCTCAGGGTAAGATATATGCATTCCGATATCGATGCCCTTGAAAGAATGACTATCATCAGGGGTTTGCGTTCTGGTGAGTTTGATGTTTTAATCGGCATTAACCTGCTTCGCGAAGGTCTGGACCTGCCCGAGGTAACTCTGGTTGCCATCCTTGATGCCGACAAAGAAGGGTTCCTCCGTTCAGATCGTTCCCTGATCCAGACAATCGGTCGCACAGCCCGCAATGTTGAGGGCAGGGTGATTATGTATGCCGATAAAGTTACCCCCTCGATGAGCCGGGCTATCGATGAAACTGAACGTCGCCGCCAAAAACAGCTGTTTTACAACCAGGAATACGGAATTACGCCGAAAACAATTGTCAAGCCGATTCGCGCCCTAATTGAAGCAACTGTAGCTGCTGAAGAAGAAGGGCGTTATATGCCTGAAGAATATAGAAATATGCCGGCTGCCCGGCGCCGTAAAACAATCGATAAGCTTCGAAAAGAGATGCAGCAGGCTTCGCGTGAACTTGCATTTGAGCGGGCTGCCGAGCTGCGTGATTTGATATTTGAGCTGGAGAAACAAAATTAAGGAGCTGAAACTTTTGTCAGCAGGAGAAATAGTAATTCGCGGGGCCAGGGAACACAACCTGAAGAATATTAATCTCACCCTGCCCCGAAATCAGTTTATTGTCTTTACCGGGCTGAGCGGTTCAGGTAAATCATCGCTTGCTTTCGATACTATCTATGCTGAAGGCCAGCGTCGGTACGTTGAATCGCTTTCAGCTTATGCCCGCCAGTTTCTCGGTCAAATGGACAAACCTGATCTCGACCAGATTGAAGGCCTTTCCCCGGCCATTTCGATTGACCAGAAAACTGCTTCGCGCAACCCCCGGTCAACAGTCGGTACGGTTACGGAGATATATGATTATATCCGTTTGCTTTATGCCCGGATTGGGCATCCCTACTGCCCTACCTGCAGCAAGCCGATTAGTCAGCAAACAGTACAGCAAATGGTTGATCAAATCGCCGAGTTGCCGCAGGAGACACGTATCCAGGTTCTATCGCCCCTGGTTCGTAGTCGTAAAGGCGAATACACTAAACTATTAGAAGAGATGCGCCGTAAAGGATATGTTCGGGTCAGGGTTGATGGTGAAGTTCGTGAACTTGAAGAAGATATTGTCCTTAACAAGCAGAAAAAACATACCATAGAGGTTGTCGTTGACCGCCTGGTAATCAGGGAAGGTATTCACTCACGCCTGGCTGATTCACTGGAAACAGCGCTAAAATTAAGTGAAGGACTTGTGTTGATTGAAGAGGTTGGCGGATCTGAAATTCTCTACAGCGAAAATTTTGCCTGTGCCGATTGTGGTTTCAGCTTTGAAGAAATCAGTCCGCGCATATTTTCCTTCAACAGCCCTTACGGAGCTTGTCCTGAATGCAGCGGTCTTGGCACAAAAGCTGAATTTGCCTCCGAATTGGTCATTCCTTTTCCCGAACTGTCTTTGAACGAAGGGGCAATTCATCCCTGGTCAGGCCAGAATTATTACCAGCAGTTTTTAGAATCGGCGGCAAAAGCCTGGGATGTAGATCTTGACATTCCATTCCGCGATATCGATCCTGAGCTGCAGCAGAAAATATTATACGGCTCTCCGGAAACTATTAATTTTCGTTATGTTAACATGTTTAAAAGAGTGCGTAATTATCGCAAGGCATTCCCGGGAGTACTAAAACTGCTCGAAAGGCGTTATGCAGCTACAAGCTCTGATGAGATGCGGACCGATATGGAGCGCTATATGCAGGTGCGGGACTGTCCGGCATGCGGAGGCAGGAGGCTTAAACCCTCCAGCCTTGCCGTTTTGCTCGGTGGTCGCAATATTGCAGAACTTTCTGCACTGACGGTAGAAGAAACAGCGCTGTTTTTTGACAATCTGAAGCTGACAGCACGTGAGGAGCATATCGCCAAACAGGTACTAAAAGAAATTGGAGAAAGACTGCAGTTTTTGCTTAATGTAGGTTTGCAGTATCTCACTCTTAACCGGGCGGCAGCGACACTTTCAGGCGGTGAAGCACAGCGGATCAGGCTGGCTACACAGATCGGATCGGGCCTAACAGGAGTCATTTATATTCTTGATGAGCCAAGCATAGGGCTGCATCAACGCGATAATGCCCGTTTGATTAAAACCCTTAAAGCACTGCGTGATCTTGGAAATACAGTTCTGGTGGTAGAACATGATGAAGAGACAATACGCAGCGCCGATCATCTTGTTGATATCGGGCCCGGCGCCGGTTCCGGCGGCGGAGAAATCGTTGCCCAGGGAACACTGGAAGATATTATTGCCGCGCCGGCATCTATAACAGGTGATTATCTTGCCGGTAGGCGTTTTGTAACCGTTCCCGAAGTCAGGCGCCACATCAATGATCGCTGGCTTTGGATTCGCGGAGCCCGGGAACATAATTTAAAGAATATCGATGTGGGTATTCCATTAGGTCTTTTTGTTTGTGTCGCCGGTGTTTCTGGTTCCGGTAAAAGTACCCTGATCAACGAAATTCTTGCCAGAGGCCTTGCCCGTAAACTGACCCGTTCACGCGTACAGGCCGGAGAACACAAAGATATTGAAGGGATCGAACACCTGGATAAAGTAATAGAGATTGACCAATCGCCGATTGGCCGCACCCCCCGATCCAATCCGGCAACTTATACGGGTCTGTTCGATGGTATCCGCGAGCTGTTTTCTAAAACGGCAGAATCTCGCCGTCGTGGTTATAAGCAGGGTCGTTTTAGCTTTAACGTTAAAGGTGGGCGTTGTGAGGCCTGTCGGGGAGACGGCATCCTGAGAATTGAAATGCACTTTTTACCCGATGTTTATGTGCCCTGTGAAGTATGCCGGGGAAAACGCTATAACCGGGAAACACTGGAAGTTCGGTATAAAGAAAAAAACATAGCTGATGTACTGGCCATGACTGTGAAAGAGGCGCTTGAATTTTTTTCTGCTATACCAAAAGTTCAGCGTAAGCTGCAGCTGCTTTTTGATGTGGGTCTTGGCTACCTCCACCTGGGCCAGCCGGCAACAACTCTTTCCGGCGGCGAAGCCCAGCGGGTAAAGCTGGCTACAGAACTATCCCGCCGCAGCAACGGCCGCAGTCTCTATATCCTTGATGAACCGACTACCGGCCTGCATCTTGATGATATCAGCAAGCTGCTCATTATCCTGGATCGTCTGGTTGAAAGCGGTAATACGGTTGTAGTTATTGAGCATAACCTGGAAGTGCTGAAAAGGGCCGATTACCTGATCGACCTTGGTCCTGAAGGCGGTGACGGGGGCGGAACTGTTATTGCAGCAGGTACGCCGGAAGAGGTTTCATCAAGCCCTGACTCCTACACAGGCCAATGGCTTAAAGGGATACTTTAAAGAGTCAAAACACAAGCTCCAAAATTTATGAGAAATACCTGAAACCAAAGATTAGTTCCAAAGCATTCTTCTAAAAGAGGGACACTGTTATGTTGGACCAGTTAAGAGTTTTAGTTCGCCGTTTTCCCGACCATCCGGGCGTATACCTGCTTAAAGATAAAAATGAGCGGGTCATCTATGTCGGGAAAGCCCGTTCACTGCGGCAGAGAGTCAGATCTTATCTGGCTGACAATACATCAGGTTCGCCCCGGCTCAAATCGCTGCAGAGCAAGCTGGCCGCCATTGACTATGTTGTTACTGACAGCGAAGTTGAAGCGCTTATTCTTGAGTGCAGCCTGATCAAAGAATACCGTCCACGTTTTAACGTTAACCTGAAGGACGATAAGGATTATCCCTATTTGCTGATAACACCTGAACTTTATCCCCGGCTTGAACTTCTCAGATTGTCGCAAAAGGGTTACAAAAAAGCTCGTTATTTTGCTCATCCTGATCGTGAAGAGCACCGGTTTGGCCCATTTACTGATGTTGGCGCAGTCAGGGATACGATGCAGTTTCTCAGTTCGATATTTCCACTGCGTCGCTGTCGCCAGCACCTTGACGGGACTCCTACTGCTGACAGGCCATGTCTGAATTACCAGATGAATCGCTGTCTCGCTCCCTGCAGGGGCGCTGAAAAGGTGTTGCCCGCCCAATATAATGAAATGGTAAGGCAGGTAGAACTTTTTCTGCAGGGACGTCACGGCGAACTGGAGGCAGGGTTAAAGAAACAGATGGAAGAAGCAGCCGTGGCAGAACGTTTTGAAGAGGCAGCCTCAATGCGAAACAGGCTGCAATCCCTGCAGCGGGTGGTCGGTCAGCAGCAGAAAATGCTGCTTAAGGAAAACAGTCCCGACCGTGATATACTCGCTTTAGTCCGCAATGATAATCGGGCTGCGGTGCACTTGTTTCAGGTCAGGGATGGCAAACTTCTCAGTCAGGAGCACTTTCCCCTCAGCGGTACAGATGAAATCAAAGATAGCGAAGTAATATCATCTTTTATCAAATCATATTACAACAGAGTGGAAGCAGTGCCCAGAGAGATTCTGCTCTCTACCGAGCCCGCTGAAGTCGAACTTTTGGCCGAATGGTTAAAAGTGATAGCTGAACATCCTGTAAGACTGCACCGTCCTGTTAGGGGCGCCCTGAAAAAGCTGATGGATTTAGCCTATAGAAATGGCATACTGCGTTTGCATGAGGAAGAAGAACGTTTCAGCCGGGTTACAAAAGAGCCGCTTGAAGAACTGGGGCGCCTCCTTGGGTTAGATACCTCTCCTGAAAGAATCGAGGGCTACGATATTTCTCACCTGGGAGGTGGAGAGCCTGTCGGAGCGATGGTGGTATTTCTTGATGGAGAAAGCTATAAAAGTGGCTACAGGCGTTTTAATATTCGTAAAGCCCCGGCAAGTGATGATTATGCCGCCCTGCAGGAAGTTTTAAAAAGAAGGGCTGCTCAGCAGGATTGGCCAAAACCCGATATGCTTTTAATAGATGGGGGCAGGGGGCAGCTTAATGCAGCCCGGGCAGCGCTTCCCGGAACCGATCTGGCATCAGTGCCGGTTGCATCCCTGGCCAAAAACCCTGATCGTCTCTTTCTCGATAGCAGTTCAATGCCGATGAGAATGGCTGCCAATGATCCCCTGCTTCAGCTTTTGCAGCGTATTCGTGACGAGGTCCACCGTTTTGCTATAAGTGGTCATCGCAGCCGCAAAAGTCGCAGCAGTTTGCAATCGTCACTTGAAAAAATACCGGGTATTGGTCCATCCCGCCGAGCTGCATTACTCAGTCATTTTGGCAATGCAGAAAAAGTGATTAAGGCTTCAGTTGAAGAACTGGCCCTGGTCCCCGGCATTAGCGATACCCTTGCATTACAGATCTACAGGTACCTGCGACACATGAAGTAGTGGTTAATATTTCATTTTGCAGCAATCCTTTAGTAAATTCGTTCCGGCAAACTGATACTATGCTTCAGCAAACACGGCTTGTGATATACTGCAAATGAGGTGGGAAATGATGCGCTATCGCATGATTGCAACAGATTTGGATGACACATTGCTTGATGAAAAATCAAAAATTTCTGCCCGGAACAAGGATGCTATCCGCCGTGCTGTTCATGCAGGGGTAAGGTTTGTTATTGCTACCGGGCGTATGTTTAAAACAAGTGTCAACTATCTTAAAGATCTCGAGCTGGATGAAGACAGCCCTCTTATAAATTACCATGGTGCTCTTGTTAAGAAGGCGAAAAGCAGGGAAATTATTTTGCACAGGCCTATTGAAATAGATATTGCTACAGCAGTGATTGCAGAAGCCGAGCGTAAGGATTGTCATATAAGCTTATTTGTTGGAGATGAGCTTTTTATCAGGGAAGAGAATGAGTATTCCCGTTATTACCAGGCTATGGCTCATATCGGGCTTCAGGCTGTTGGTGATCTCGGCGTTTTCCTAAAAGGAAATGGCACAGGGCCGACGAAGATTAGTATTATCCGCTGGGATGGTACTCTTGATCATATTGAATCCGGGCTGAGAGAATCATTTGGCAATAAGCTTTCAATTTTGCAGTCACGCCCCTATTTTTTGGAGATTACAGATCAGAAAGCTACGAAGGGACAAACTCTTGGCTGGCTGGCGGAAAAAGAAGGCATTAAAGCTGAAGAGGTTATTGCCTTTGGTGACGGCCATAACGATCTCGATATGGTAGTTTATGCCGGTCTTGGTGTTGCAGTGGCGAATGCCAGACCGGAAGTAATCAAAGCCGCAGATCTGGTTACCTCTTCAAATAACGATGATGGTGTCGCTGAAGTCATCGAACGTTATGTGCTAGGCGGTTAATAAGCAACGCGGCGCCCAATAAATGAGGGAGGCCTGAATTAATGAGTGAAGATGATGTAATACGCCTTGTCCTGATTACCGGTCTTTCCGGAGCCGGGAAAAGCCATGCTTTGAACAGTTTTGAAGACCTCGGATATTACTGCGTAGACAATATGCCCCCGACGTTAATCCCAAAATTTGCTGAACTCTTTTCACAGTCAGAAAACAAAAAAATTGCCCTGGTATGCGATATGCGCGGCGCGGCATTTTTTGAAGATCTTTTTGAAGCTCTCAAGGATCTGGAGAACTGCGGGGTTGATTATGAAATTCTCTTTCTGGTTGCTGACGAAGATGTGTTAATCAGGCGTTTCAAAGAAACCCGCCGTCGCCACCCAATGGGATCGATCAGTCTGACTGAAGCAATCCAGAAAGAGCGGGAAGCCTTAAGTGAACTGCGTGGAAGGGCTAATCAGGAAATTGATACCTCTAGAATGAAGCCATGGGAGCTTAAAGCAAAAATTGTAGAAATTTACGAGCCTGAGCAGCGTGACAAAAATATGCAAATACGCATAATATCTTTTGGTTTTAAATACGGGCTCCCTCCGGATGCCGACCTTGTTTTTGACGTTCGCTTTCTACCTAATCCCCATTACGTAGATAACCTGCAGCCACTTACCGGTGAAGATGAAAAAGTAAGAGAATATGTATGGCGCTGGCCGGAGACGATAAAATACTATGAAATGGTTAAGGAGCTGCTTCAGTTTTCCATCCCCTTTTATGTTAAGGAAGGTAAAACCAGCCTGGTTATTACTATCGGTTGCACGGGAGGTAAACACCGATCAGTGGTTCTGGCCGAAGAGCTGGGCCAGGTTTTGGGGGCAAAATTTAATCTTGTTGTAGATCACCGGGATATTCATAAGAAGTAACAGGAGGAATTTTTCTTGTCATTAACCAGGCAGGTAAAGCATGAACTGACAAGGTTGGCAGATGAACTAACCTGTTGCGGATCCTGGGAACTAAAGGCCCTTCTGCTTAAAAACGGTTACTACAATATTCGCCGGGGATCGCATATGTTAAGTATCAGGATTGATGATATTGCAGTAGCCCGTCGTCTTTTTAATCTGTTGCGCCAGGCTGGCGTAGAGACTCCGGTAATTATTAAACAGCAGGAAAGGCGTTTCAGCAAGAATATCTATCTGGTTCAGGTGCAGGGCAGTGAACAGGTTGATGCCCTTTTGATTTATCTTGATCTCAAAGAAGCCGGCCCCTATTTAAGCCTTCCCCGCAGGCAAGCTTCGCTGCCAAGAAGAACCTGCTGTAAGAAAGCATTTCTTCGGGGTGCTTTCCTGGCAGGAGGCAGTATATCTGTATCGAGGCGATCAGGCTACCACCTTGAAATCAACTGCGGCAGCCTTGAAGATGCACAGGCTTATCAAAAAATACTCAAAACTTTTCAGCTGACTCCACTAATTAGAAAAAGAAGTGAAGCTGTATCCTTATATTTCAAGAGTGCCGAATCAGTTGCCGATTTTTTACGTATAATCGGTGCGGGAGGGGCTCTGCTTGAATTAGAGAGCCACAGGGTGGTTAAGAGTATGCGAAACCAGGTTAACCGCCTTGTCAACTTTGAAACTGCCAATCTTGAAAAGGTTGTTGCTTCAGCACAGCAGCAGCTGGAAACGATTGATTCAATCGATAGTCTGATCGGATTAAACAACCTTTCTCCAGCTTTGAGGGACGCAGCTCTTGCCCGCAGACAAAACCCGGAAGCATCGCTGAAAGAGCTGGGTGAAATGCTGGATCCTACGGTAAGTAAATCAGGTATGAACCATCGCTTTCGTCAGTTGGAAAGTATCCTCGAAAAGACCAGTTCGGGCCGTTCCAAGCAAAAATCATGCCAGTCAGACAAATAAGGGCAGGATATGCCCGGTTTATGTCGAAATATCAATAGGTAAGGGGTAAGGGTTAAGGCAAAATTTCAGGTACTTTTGCTGTTTTTGTGTGCAAAGGCCAAAAATATATTAAAT
>JAABTH010000003.1 GCA_011389985.1 Bacillota bacterium | reverse complement strand
CGGCAATGGAGTCAAACAATTTCTTCCGGTAGAAACCGGCGGACTGAAGGTTGAGCTGGCAGACGGTGAAATGCTTGAAGCAGAACTGGTTATTCTATCAATCGGGGTTAAACCTGAGACCAAACTGGCCGTCGCAGCAGGTCTTGATGTTAACAAAGGCATTGTAGTAAACGACAGGATGCAAACAAGCGATCCCTCAATTTATGCTCTCGGTGACGCCGTTGAGGTAAAACACTTTGTAACGGGCAAGCCGGCTGTAATACCACTGGCCGGACCAGCCAATAAACAGGGACGTATTGTAGCCAACAATATCGCCGGCCGGGAAGATTACTACAAAGGAACACAGGGCACCTCGGTGCTTAAAATATTCGAAATGACTGTAGCAACCACCGGCGCCAACGAGCGCCTTCTTCAAGCAGAAGGTATAGATTTTAAAAGCATTATTATTCACCCCAATGCGCATGCCGGTTACTATCCGGGAGCCACACCAATTTCTTTAAAACTTATCTTTAACTCTGACGGGCGTATTTTAGGCGCACAAGCAGTCGGTTACAGCGGAGTAGAAAAACGTATTGATGTTCTGGCTTCTGCCCTGCGTGCCGGACAGACTGTGCAGGATTTACAGGAGCTGGAACTGGCTTACGCACCTCCCTATTCTTCGGCGAAGGATCCTGTGAACATGGCTGGTTATGTTGCTTCCAACGTTCTGCTCGGTGATTACACTCCTATCCGCGCCGAAGAATTACTCCAGGGCATTGACGATACTGTTCAGATCTTGGATGTCAGGGAAACAGAAGAAAATGAACTTGGTAAAATACCCGGAAGCATCAATATCCCTTTGGGACAGCTGCGTGATCAAATTGATAAGCTTGACCGCAACCGAGAAGTGGTTACTTATTGCAGTGTCGGTTTGCGCTCATACCTGGCTTCGCGAATCCTGCAGCACAGGGGATTTAAAAAAGTTCTTAATCTCAATGGAGGCTACCGCACTTATCAAGCCCTTAAAAATGAAGCAGAAAACAAGGTAGAAGAGGTTTTAACACCAGACAGCGTCAAGCAGACAGCAGCAGCAAAAGATCCTGCCGAACCTTGCGCAACCATAAAGCTTGACCTTTGCGGTCTTCAGTGTCCCGGTCCGATTATGAAGGTTTATCAAAAGATGGAAGAAATGCCTGAAGGAGCAATCCTTGAAGTATGCGCAACTGATCCCGGTTTTTCAGCCGATATAGCTTCATGGTGTCAACGCACGGGGAATACCCTTGTTAAAAGAGGCCATGACGGTAAAGGCTTTACCGCTACAATCAGGAAGGGCAACGGGATGGCGATAGAAAGTGTAGTTAACAAAACCACAGAAACGGCTGCAACCGAAAACGACAAGACCATTGTAGTCTTCAGCAGTGACCTTGACAGAGCCTTAGCCGCCCTGATCATCGCCAACGGCGCAGCGGCTATGGGCAGAAGAGTAACTCTCTTCTTTACTTTTTGGGGTCTAAACATCCTCCGGAAGCCTGACGGAGCCAATGTGAAGAAACCCTTTATGGACAGCATGTTTGGCAAAATGATGCCCAAAGGCAGTAAAAAGCTGGGGCTATCGAGGATGAACATGGCCGGGATGGGCTCAAAAATGATCCGCATGGTTATGAAGAACAAAAATGTTGATTCACTTGAAGTTCTGCTCCAGGAGGCTCTCAACTCAGGAGTAAGGTTGGTAGCCTGCCAGATGTCTATGGACATTATGGGTATTACCGCAGCAGAACTTCTTGATGGAGTTGAGCTGGCCGGTGTTGCTTCTTACCTTGATGCAGCAGAAAGCTCGGATGTTAATCTGTTTATATAAATAACATAGTCAGGAATATACAAATCACAGACCCGGGTAGAATGGAATTATTTCCAGCGCCCGGGTTTTTCATTAAAAGGCTTTTTAGCAAGAGGTGCCGTTTTTTAGTAATTGCTGGTATACTATTTAAAAAGATATATTCTTCATACTTATAATAAATCTCGGTTGAAAGGCGGTCTAATAAATTGAAAGAAACTGTCAATAATATTAGCATATGGAACGGATTAGATAATCAGAATTTATCTCCAGAGGAAGCTGACATCCTGGTGCTGGGGCTGCCTTATGACGGTGCTGCCTCTTTTCGCAGAGGTGCGGCTGAGGGCCCGGACAGAATCAGAAGTATTTCCGGACATATTGAACCAACAACTGAAGATGGACGCTTGATGAGCAATATCAAAGTGCTTGATCTGGGCAATATTGATCCGGCCGGTCAGAGCCAGGCTGACTACTTCGTAATGGTGGAGAATAAAGCAGCTGAATTGTTCAAAGCGGGGTTCCCGACTTTTATTGGCGGTGATCATTCCGTCAGTATTCCTCTACTCAGTGCTGCAGCGGATAGATGGGGCAATAACTTAGGAGTAATTCATTTAGATGCCCATCTCGATCTCTGCGATGAAATAGGGGGAAACAAGCTCTCGCACGGCAGTACCCACCGGCGGGTCCTCGAAAAATACAAACTGCCGCTCGGGCATTTATGGTTTGTCGGTATTCGTTCTTTTGAAACTCAGGAACTGCAATTTATCGACGGCAGGTCAGCAAATATAATCACAGCCGCCGAAATGAACAGGCGTGGGCTGAATTACACAGCTGAAACTGTTTGTAAAGGTTTAAGCGACTGTGAAGCTATATATATTACCCTTGATATCGACTTTCTTGATCCTGCCTTTGCTCCAGGCACAGGAACACCGAAGCCGGGTGGTTTTTCAACCAGAGATCTTTATACACTAATCGAAAAGTTTGCATCACTGCCGCTTGTCGGTATAGACGTAGTTGAAGTATCACCGCCTCTTGATCACAACGATATCACTTCATTTGCTGCCCAAAGAGCAATAACAGAAACATGGGGCCGTCTGTTCATCAAAGATTGATGCCCGACAGCCCCAAAATATTAACCGGAAATAAACTATTTTTTAATTCTACTTACTGTTCTTCCGCTTCTTCCGCTTCTTCCTCATCTTCCGGTTCTTCATCAACCGGCTCGACATCTTCAGGGACATTACCGCTATAGGTGTTATTGTCAGGATCGCTTAAGTTAATACTGGCGTCACCAAAACCGATGAAGGCACCGCCCATCTGGGCTTCATTCCCAATAAAATCATTATTTCTGAGCGAAACGGTTGATTCATCGAAAGCAACCATCCCACCTCCGAATTCAAAAGCTATATTACCAGAAAAACTAGTGTTCTGAATTTCACCCTGGGAATTTACTACCATGAGCACGCCACCTCCGGAGCCTGACTCAGCTTTATTGTCATTTACCATGCTCATATTCATAACCAGGTTCGATCTCTGGATTATAATACCTCCGCCGGTTGAAGCACTGTTTTTAGAAATTGTGGTTTCCTCTAAATTGACGCTCGATCCGTCACCAACAACCATTCCACCGCCGGCTCTGCCTGCTGCATTATCATCAATTATAGAATTCGTAATAGCTATTGTTGAACCGGCAACAGCAGCAATTCCGCCACCATCCTGCTGCACAAGATTCCCGAAAATATTGGTTCCGCTAATTTCTGCTGTAGAATCGTTGACATAAATTCCGCCACCGCCAAATAAAACAGCATTATCAGAAATGATATTGTCAGAAATAACTGGTGAAGAGTTTTCAATAACAGCTACACCGCCACCATTTTCATCAGTGAAGTTCCTATTGATATTATTGTTGCTTATTACCGGTGAAGAATTCTCGGCCACAGCAATACCGCCACCATTATTTGTCGCCGAGTTTCTCGATATCTCGTTACTGTCGATTGTTGGCGAAGCATCAAATATCGCGATGCCGCCACCATACCATATTGCCGAGTTATTGTGAATTGCATTGGAAGATATGAGCGGATCAGCAGACCAAACTGCAATACCACCACCACTCGTAGAACTGTTGTGATTAATTTCATTGCTGCTAACCGATGGCGACGAGTCAAAATCAACCAGGATTGCTCCGCCGAGGTAATTTGCCCGGTTATTACCTAACTTATTGTTTTCTATAATCGGGTTTGACTGCCAAATAGCAATTGCTCCCCCGTTAAAGGCACTATTATTTTCTATTACATTATCTGTGATGGTCGGACTCGAGTTGTCCTGCACAGCGATACCTCCACCGTCAAGATCAACGTTGTTGTTGGTAATTACATTATTTCTGATTGTAGGTGAACTACCGGCAGAAATAAGAATGCCACCACCGTAATTACCCTCATTAATGACTTCTTCGCCTTCATACTCGTGTGTTAATGTTTGAAAGGTGCCTACTCCACTAGTTATGGTAAAGCCCTCCAGGACAGCCCCTGAGCCTTCACCACCGGCAAATGTTACAACTGAGCCTCTTCTGCGGCCATCTATAATCGTATCAGCCACAATATCAGGATCTTCGGGATCGGTGCTGCGGATTGTAATATCCTTACCCAGAAAATCGATCAGCTCGTAATAAACTCCCGGGTCAACAACAATAACATCACCGTCATTCGCAGCCTCAATTGCAGACTGAATAGTTCTGTATTTACCGGGTACCGCAAGATTCGGATTATATAAAAACAGCACTCCCAAAACAGCAGCAATTAACACCACAACACCAATGATAATAAATTTTAATTTACCGGAGCCAGCTCCGTTTTTTTCTGTCATTATGAAATACTCCTTTCCACTACCACCTGCTTAAATTTAGGCTTATCTACTCCTGAAACAGATCATCCGGTATATTCTGCAGGTATCTGTTGTCGTCGGGATCATTTAGCACAAGACTTGAATCTGCCGAGGCCCAGATTGCGCCCCCTCCGCTTACATCCTGTGCCTGGTTATTTTCAAATAGATTAAGCACAATTACCGGTGAAGAATTATAAACTGCTACAGCTCCACCTAAAAATTCAGAGATATTGTTAATAAATTCATTTTCCTCAACAGTAGGGGAGGAACCCTCCATGTACAAACCTCCCCCGGCTATATAGGCAAGGTTGTCTGCAATATTATTACCTTTAATAACGAGGTCGGTATGAAGAGAATTTACTATAAAAATTCCACCGCCATTAGCCGCCCTGTTGCGGGAGATGTTGTTATTTTCGACAACAGGCTCAGACTCTTCAATCAAGAGCCCTCCGCCATTACGCTCGGCACGGTTGCCGGTAATTACATTTTCCCTGATAACCGGAGTTGAATTAACAGCAACAACTATTCCGCCGCCAAGCCTGGCGGCTGTATTGTCGGCGATTAAATTATCATTTACAGTTGGCGATGAATTGGAAATAATAACCATTCCACTGCCCATTTCAGCCCTGTTCCCGGTAATAGTATTGTCATGAACAAGCGGGGAAGATTCTTCGATGAACATTCCTCCACCAAGGAAGCCTGAATTGCCGGTTATCAAATTTTCCCTAATCGTTGGCGAAGAATCGAAAACAGCAATTCCGGCGCCAAATTCAGCCGTATTGTCTTCAATAATGCATTTTTCAATTACCGGCGAGCTGCCGCCGGATACAAGCACACCACTTCCGCGGGTAATGGTGAAACCGCTTAATACAGCGCCTTCAGTTTCACCGCTTCTGAAAGAAACAACAGTTCCGCTGCCACCACCGTCAATAATTGTTTCGGAGACAACAGCAGGATCATTGGGATCTACACTTTGCAGGGTAATATTTTTACCTTTAAAATCGATGCTTTCCCTGTAAACCCCAATCTGCACCACGATCACATCGCCATCTTCAGCAGCATCTAGAGCTTCCTGGATTGTTGCATATTTATCGGGAACAGTTACTGAAGCGTCACCGAAAGAAAAAAGAGTGAAGATTATCGCAGCTATGACCGCAAGAGCAACCACGCCGATGATGACATATTTTAGTTTATTGCCGGCAGGCTGTATTTGATCCGGCTTCTTATCTTCAGAGCCATCTAATTCTTCATCCCTATCTTTCTGCGGAAGAACATCTTTAGCTGCGGCTTTATCGGCAGAAGTACCTTCATGTTCTTCACCACAATAAGGGCAGATATCGAATTCTTTTTCGTCATAAGACATACCACAAGACTTGCAATCTACCATTACGATACCCCTCTCAAAACAATAATCTCAACCTGCACTGATTAAATTCATCTAAAACCGATAGATATTATTAGCCAGGCAGTGTTGAATTTAGTCAAAACAAAAAAACAGACTCCTAGTGCAATTTAGAGTACCTACCTATATTAACATGTTCTGCATCTGTAAAACAAGTAGACAAAATAATACCACCAGATCATGAAATAAGTTTACCGCTGTTATTCAGTCAACGATGATAATATACTTATTTTACTTAGCTGTTATGGTTACTAAAACAGGTCTGTGTGCGCCCGGCAGATAAGTGAAAACAACATCGGAACCATCTGTTAACCCTTCTACATTTGCCTCACCTATGGCAAAAGCCTGGTAGTAGCTTATTTCCACTGATTGACCGTCAATTTGGCCAATATAAGTGCCATGCATAACTTCTCCTTCAACAGGCTCATTAACAGCCACAATAGATTCAAGAACCGCCCTTTGACCGGTTTCCACGAAGGTGAAGGCAACCATGGAACCATCCTCTATCTCTTCAATCTTTATATCTTCCGCCAAAACAAAAGCCCTGTTAATTTGAAGTTCAACTGACTGGGGATCTATCTGGCCGACAAAAACCCCTTCACCAACCAGTATATCTTCTGTATCTTTTACCGGCTGTTCAAAATGATCAATTGAGATTAAGAGAGGCCGGTCTTTTTCTTCCCGGTAAGTAAACTCAATTTGCGAGCCACTTTCCAGATTTCCGAGTATAAGGTCAGGTGATATAGAAAATGCTCTCGGCTCGCCATCCACCTCAATTTCTACCGAATTGCTGTCTATCTGGCCATTATATATACCTTCTGCAGACAACACATCAGGGATAGAATCCAATACTTCAACAGAAAGCAATACCGGCCCTGACTCTTCATTAATATATGTAAATGCTATAGTTGATCCGTCAGCTATTTTTTCTATACTGACATTTTCGCCCAGGGCATAAGCACGATTCTGACCATCAATTTCAATTTCAACTGAGTGAGAGTCAATTTGTCCTACCAGCACACCTTCACCTTCAAGAACTACCTGTTGATCAGCATCAGTTTCAGTTGAACCGCAACCGGATATTACAATAGCTGCGATGGAAATGATCATCATTAGAAAAAACAATCCTCTTATCATCTTTATCATAATTCGAAAACCTCCCTTAAATCATTCTGCCGATTAAGACAATTATACCATTCAGCAGGTTCCAAATGATTATTTCTAAATTAACTTTTAATAAATACTGTTAAACATTTTATTGTTTTGTTTTGATAAAGCCAGTGCCTTAACCTTTTTGTATAACCAAACAACCGCCGCGAAAGGAAACCCCTGCTGAAAAGTCGAATATAGTCACCCGGGGGTGTTTGTGTGGAAAATAAAATTCGTGTCGGCGTCAGCTCCTGTCTGCTGGGTAACCCGGTTCGTTTTGATGGAGGGCATAAACATGATCGCTATATTACTGATGTTCTTGGTAACTACTTTGAATTTATTCCTGTTTGCCCGGAGGTGGAGTGTGGCCTTCCCGTACCCCGCGAAACCATGCGACTGGTCGGCGATCCGGTAAGTCCAAAGCTTTTGACTACCAAAACCGGAATTGATCACACATCCAGAATGTTAAGTTTCTGCAATCGTAAGGTTAAGGAGCTTGAGAAAGAAAACCTCTCTGCTTTTATTTTTAAAAAAAATTCTCCGAGCTCAGGCCTGTACAGGGTAAAAGTTTATGGGAACTCAGGCATGGCAAGGAAAAACGGAAGAGGACTCTTCGCTGCGTCCATGGTAAATGCATACCCTCTTCTCCCTGTCGAGGAAGAAGGCCGCCTGCAGGACGCTCATCTCAGAGAAAATTTTATTGAAAAAGTTTTCTGTTACCAACGATGGAAAGATTTTTTAGCTAATGCTCCTGATTATAAAAAACTGATTTTGTTTCATGCCTGTCATAAGCTTCAGATAATGGCTCACAGCACAAAACATTTATCCGCTATGGGTAAACTGGTTGCATCGGGTAAAAAAACCGGCCCGAAAGAATTATTCTTTTCCTACCAGGAAAATTTATTGGAAGCGCTCAACTTAAAAGCCACAGTTAAAAAGAACGTCAATGTTTTACAGCACATCATGGGCTACTTTAAAAAAGATCTTACTTCTGATGAAAAAGCTGAACTTTTAGGAGTTATTGACAGTTATTCCTGGCAACATCTACCGCTTGTCGTTCCCCTGACTCTGTTGAACCATTATATTAGAAAATATAAGGTTGAATACTTACAAAACCAAACATACTTAGAACCGCATCCGGCGGAATTAATGCTGCGCAACCATGTCTAGGATAGAAAAAGTTGCAATTTTGTCTTTTGTGCTTTATTGGCCTGTTCATTAAAATTATGTTATTATTCAGTATAGTAGAATTCAATATTAATTTACAGGAGAAATACATTGACTACAAGATCAAAAAATGAGCAAGGTAACTTGCTTCACGCTAATGATTTCAAAAAAATGATTCTTGGCGCAAATTACTTTTTTGAACGTGAAAAAGAGCGAATAAATGCTTTAAATGTGTTCCCCGTTCCTGACGGAGACACGGGAACAAATATGAGTATGACCTTAAAAGCTGCAGTTGAAGGATCTTTATCTTACAAGGGACAGTCTATCGGGGAGCTATCTGAAATAGTTGCTTCACGAGCCCTTTTAGGCGCCCGCGGTAATTCGGGGGTAATCCTGTCACAAATATTAAGAGGTATTGCCCACGGACTGCGAAAAAAAGACCACATCTCAACTGCAGAACTAAGCAGGGCATTTCAATACGGTGTTGTTTATGCCTACAAAGCTGTATCTAAACCGGTTGAAGGCACTATTTTAACTGTATCCCGCGAGATGGCCCGTGGTATTCGGTCTGCAGCAAAAAAAGGAGAAAACCTTTACGACAGCCTGGAAGAAGCAGTCAGAAGCGGAAAAGAAGCTTTGGCAAGAACCACGGATATGCTGCCGGCGCTGAAGGAAGCCGGTGTTGTTGATGCCGGGGGGCTTGGTCTTCTCGTATTCTTTGAAGGATGTCTCTACGCAATGAAAAAATCATTTAATGACATGCTAAACCACAGGAAAGACCTTGCTGTTGATCCTGTAGGAACAATTGATACAACTGCAGGCACTGCTGAAAGCCATCTAGAACCATTTGATTTGGAATACCCTTATTGTACAGAATTCATTGTAAAAAATGAAAACGGAAAGTTCGACAAACTGGAAATTTTACTTTCACCACATGGAGATTCCCTGCTTGTTGCTGACTACAATAAAGTTGCAAAAGTGCATATTCATACCGCTTCACCGGGACTTGTGCTCCAGATAGGTCAAAAGTTCGGAACTATTCATGACATAAAAATTGATAATATGATCGATCAGCATCGGGGAACAGTAACCCGGAATAAGCCTGTTGATGAAAACAAATTTATTATGTCCTCTGTCATTCCGCACCAAAAGGGAGAAGCAGGCCTCATTTCTGTATCCTTCGGAGAAGGGTTTCGTGAAATATTCTTAAGTCTTGGCGCAGATGAAATTGTATATGGCGGGCAGACAATGAACCCCAATGTAGAAGATCTGCTAAAAGCAGTTGAAAATCTGCCCCAGCAAAAGGCTATTATTTTGCCGAACAACAGAAATATCATTATGGTGGCAGAACAGGTCAAGGCGCTTACTGAAAAAAATGTAGAGGTCTTAAAAACAAGGACACTTCCGGAAGGGCTCGCTGCACTAATAGCATTCAATCCTATGCTGACTATAGAAGTAAATATGGAAAACATGCTTCAAAGCATTGAAGAAGTAAAAACCGGTTTAATTACATACGCTACCAGGGATACAACTGTAAAGGGAGTTAAGATAAAAGCAGGACAGTTTCTCGGTCTAAATGGCGATAAAATTATCTCTGCCGGTCAGAATTTACACAATTTAGCAATTGAACTGGTCAGTGATATAGTAGACGAAGAAAATGATATCATTACTGTATTTTACGGCCAGGATGTTTCTAACCGGGAAGCAGGCGAATTGATAAAAGCTATAAATATAAAATATCCAGATCATGAAGTAGAGCCACAGTATGGAGGGCAACCAATATACTATTATATTTTTTCCGTAGAGTAATCTTCTGTTTTCTGCGCACATTTAGGGCAAAGACCATAGGCTTCAAGAGTATGCTCCTTCACACTGAAACGGGTTACTCTTTCAATTTCACCGACGATCTGTATAAAATTACAACTGCCAAACTCTATGATGCGACCGCATCCTTTGCAAATCAGGTGGTGATGGTGATCCCCCGGCCAGTTAATTTCGAAACAAGGTTTACTATTATTTATAGTTAAAACACGGACAATTCCCAACTCCAGAAAAAGATCAACCGTCCGGTAAATAGTTGCAATGCCTATTCTATCATTCTTCATCCGCATCTTTTCATAAATATCCATTATGCTGTGATGACCCTTCTTCCTCAAAAGATATTTGAGAATAGCAAGCCGGGGACCGGTAAGTTTATAACCTTTCTTTTTTAAGTTTTCCTTAACTGATTGAAGATATTTCTCTTCCATTTTAATCATTACTCCTGTTACGATGCATTAATTACTTATCCAAAAGGGTTTTTCGATGACCACTTTCAAAGATAGGCTTCAAAACCATTGTCAGGGCAAAAGCCACGGCCAGGATCAAGACTATTGCGGCTCCCGGGGGCACAGGAAAGAAATAAGAAATAAAAAGCCCGCCAACGCTGCCGCCAAGCCCGAATAACAGTGACAGCCACAACATGCCCCTATAGTTCTTACTGAGACGGAAGGATATTGCTCCGGGTATTACGATCAAAGCAGCCACAAGGACCACACCGACCAGCTGAATCGAAACAATTACCGTTAAACCCATCGCTGCCAGGAGCCCCATATAAATCAAGTTAACCGGCAAACCTCCGGCTATAGCCATCTCTTCGTCAAAACAGATTGCTAAAAGTTCTTTGAAAAAAAGTATTACAAACAGTAGGACAAAAACCAGTACAACGGCCATTATAGCAAGATCCCTAACCGTTACTGAAAGAATATTACCAAACAACAACGCAAATAGCTCGGGATAATATCCTTTAAAAGAACTGATCAGGGCAATACCCAGAGCCATTCCGGTAGCATAATATATACCGATAACCGTATCTTCGCCAACCCTCCCGATACGGCTTATGTAACCCGTGCTCATCGCCGTGCCCACGGCAAAGACTGAACCGGTAATGATAGGATCAATACCTAGTACCAATCCTATAGCAATGCCTCCTAATGCAGTATGAGATATCCCGGCGCCGAGAAATGAGAGTCTCTTCAGAACCACGAAAAATGAAAGAGTGGAACAGAGCAGTCCGACAAAAATCGCTGCCATAAGAGCTCTTTGCATAAAACCATACGCCAATATCTCACTCAATTTTCATACCTCTCTTTACCGATCGTGCTGCTTAACAAGTCAAACTGACAGCGGTATGCCTCATCGAGATGAGGACTGTTCAACACATCTAAGGGACTGCCATGAAGGTGCATAGTTCGATTAATACAAACTAGTTGATCTGCAAAAGAAGCAACAGAAACCAGGTCATGCGATACCAGGACAACAGCAAGATTTTCTTCAGTTTTCAGGCTGATCAGAAGCTCCATAAATAAACGCTGTGCAGGAAAATCAAGCCCGGAATTCGGTTCATCAAGCAAGAGCAACTCCGGCTTACGCACAATTGAACGAGCCAGTAAAACACGCTGCTGCTCCCCACCTGATAGATCCTGAAAAGGTTCAAGAATATAGTTTTCCATACCTACCGATCTAAGAGCCTGACTAATTCTTTTTTTTAAATTTACATGGCGACGAAATAGTGTTTTTGGGGAAAGAAGGCCCGTTGCCACAACATCAGCAACAGAAAAAGGAAATCTTTTTTCGAATGACTGGAGTTGAGGCATATAACCGATCTTGGGACGAACTTCTTTTAAATCAATTTTTGAATAGCCAAGCACATTAAGCTCACCCGATTCTACCTGAACCAACCCCAGGATGGCCCGGAGGAGAGTTGTTTTACCGGCGCCATTTGGCCCTATTACCCCGGTTAACTGTCCTCTCATCACAGTAAAGCTTATATCCTCTAAAACTTTTCGCCTGCCAAGTAAAACTGAGAGGTTTTCTGCAACAACAACCTTCTCCACCAAAACCGACCTCCAGATTTTTTTTAAACAACAACACTAATCAGTCAATCCCTGAATTAATGTATCAAGATTGTACAGCATCAGGGTAATATAACTGTCTTTACCACTGATATCTTCACTGCCGATGGGGTCAAGAAGTAAAACTTCAATTCCGCTTTCTTCCGCAATTCTATCCGCTAAATTAGTTGAGAATTGCGGCTCAGCAAATATTGCGCTTACATTTTCAGCTTTTATTAATTCAACCAACTCCGCCAGCCACCCTGCTGAAGGCTCCTGGCCGGGGGACCGGGCAATAACTGCAATTTCCTGCAGGTTATATCTAGCGGCAAAGTAGCGCCAGGCAGAATGGAATGAAATAAACTTATTATCAGGAAGGGCTGATAAACTATGTTCGATGCCATGATGCAGGTCACTTAATTTGCTTTGAAATATTACCAGGTTTTGTTTAAAGTTAATTTCTTCTTCCGGTGCAAGTGCAATCAAGGCTGCTGAAATTGACGGGGAGAGCAGATCACGCACCAGAAGCGGATCTAACCATATATGCGGATCCACAGGCCCATGCTCATGATTATGATTATCCTCAATTTCATGCTCATCTAAATGATTCCACTCTTCTTCATCCAAGTTGTAAGAAGTAGATTCGAGGAGCGGCACTTTTTCTGAGAGATCAAGAAGGAGTAATTCATGACCCGCAGTTTCAGCAAGACCAACAGCCCAGTTATCAAGACCTGCGCCAACATATACAAACAAGTCAGCATCATTCACCAGTCTGGCCTGTTCAACAGTCGGCTCGTAGGTGTGCGGGCTTGCTCCTGCAGGTAAAATATAATGAACATTAACTAAATCGCCTCCCAACTGTTTAATGATATCGCTGAGTGGGAATATCGTTGTAACCACCTGCAAACCGGTCTCATCTTCAATTTGCTCCGCATCACTTGCAGCACAACCACTTATAAGTGATATCAGCAAAATAATTGTTAATAAATATATAATATTCCGCAATACAGACAAGCCTCCGTTATTGAAAATGTTAATCATTATCTATAAACCGGTAATAGCTGTTACTTTTGTTATGAGATATTCAAATGATAATATTTATCATTAAGATATTTTTATTATATCATAATACTTTTACCAGAGGGACTGATTATGAGAATTTTTGCAATATTTAACACCAGTATAAAAGGATGTGACAAAAGCACAAGAAACTAAAAATTAGATCTACGCGGCATTTACAATTGCATCCAGCTAATATATATTACTTGTATAAAGAATAATAAGCTGGAGGAATAAAGACATGATCACCAAGCCAAAGCAAAAGCCCCTTCGAGCCTACTTCTCTTCGGGCCCCTGCGCGAAACATCCGGGGTATAAACTTGAAGCGCTGAAAAACGCCCCTCTTGGCCGCTCACATCGCAGCAGTATCGGCAAAGAACGTTTACAGGAGGCCATTGTAAAGACAAAAAATATCCTAGGTTTGCCCGAAGATTACCTGGTTGGTATTGTCCCGGCATCTGATACAGGTGCCTTTGAAATGGCTATGTGGAACCTTCTCGGCAGCAGGCCGGTAGATGTTATTTATTTTGAATCTTTCGGTAAAACCTGGGCAGACGATATAACCGGACAGCTGCAACTAAACGATGTCAATCTCTTCTTTGCCGGTTACGGGAAACTGCCCGATCTGAATAGTGTAAATTTTAATAACGATGTTGTTTTCACCTGGAATGGAACAACCAGCGGAGTAAAAATACCAAATGGCGACTTTATTCCCGAAAAGCGCAGCGGTCTTACTTTATGTGATGCAACCTCGGCTGTTTTCGCTATGGATTTACCCTGGGATAAGCTGGATGTAACCACATTCTCCTGGCAAAAAGTACTGGGAGGCGAAGCGGCACACGGCATGTTGATCTTATCACCCCGGGCAGTTGAAAGACTTGAAAATTTCAATCCTTCCCGCCCTATACCAAAAGTATTCAGGCTAACCAAAAAGGGTAAATTGATCAGCGAGATTTTTGAAGGTTCAACGATAAACACCCCATCAATGTTGTGTACCGAAGATTATCTTGGTGCCCTCAAATGGGCAGAAAACATAGGCGGCCTGCCGGCGCTGATTGAAAGAAGCATGAATAACCTTGAAGTACTGGAGAAATTTGTTGCTGAACACGATTGGATCAATTTCCTGGCTAAAAACCCGGAGACACGATCAAATACCAGTGTCTGTCTCACCCTGGATCTCGAACCTGACAGCGTAAAAAAGCTCGTTAAGCTCCTCGCTGTTGAAGAGGCCGCTTTCGATATTGCTTCGTACCGTGATGCTCCAACCGGCCTTCGCTTCTGGTGTGGCGCAACTGTTGATAAAGATGATTTGGCTTTAGCTATGCAGTGGCTTGATTGGGCTTATCACGAGGTTAGGAAATAATGAATGGAGGTTACCTTATTGCAGGAAATAGCTGATCTGTTAAAAATGCTCTGGCCTATCCTGGTCTTCCAGCTTTTGCTGTTAATCTGGGCTATTATCGACCTGATCAGGCGAAGGACCGTAAAAGCTCTGCCTAAGTGGGCCTGGGCTTTGATTATTGTTTTTGTCAATATTTTTGGACCAATTATATACCTTGTTCTTGGCAGGGGAGAGGATTAAAAATTAAAGGTTACGCTATTACAGTCAAGGGACTGACGAAACATTTCCCGGGACATCGTGCGCTTGATGAGGTTGATTTTAATGTAAAACGCGGAAGCATTCACGGCTTTCTCGGCCCGAACGGTGCCGGTAAAACAACTGCAATTAAAATAATTCTAGGTCTAATTCCTGCTACGTCAGGTAAGGTAAACGTTCTCGGTGAACCGCTGCAATTCGGCGGCAAACATAATTTCCTGCGCTACCTGAATTACCTGCCTCAGGATCCGGTTTTCCCTGAGGGTTTAACAGGAAGAGAAGCGTTGCACCTGGTAGCCGATGTTTACAAACTCGACCGGGGAAAAAAGACTGAACGTATTGACCGCCTTCTTAAATATTTTCAGCTCGATGATGCGGCGGGACGCAGGGTGGGCGCATATTCACGGGGCATGCAGCAGCGTTTGGGCATAGCAGCTGTTCTTTTAACAGAACCTGAACTGCTGGTTCTTGATGAGCCGGTATCAGCTCTTGATCCCGAAGGACGACGACGTGTACTTGAAATCATTATGAAACTAAAGGGAAGGGCTACTGTTTTTTTCTCAAGCCATATTCTTGATGATGTTGAAAGAGTATGTGATCATATTACTATTATAGACCGGGGCAGAAAACTTCTCGATGCCGGAATCAGCGATCTTTTAAATCGCTATGCCGTTGAACAGTACCTTGTAACGGTCAGGCCCGATCAAACAGAACAGGCTGCTGCATTAATCCGGGGGAAAAGCTGGGTAAGCAGAGTTACCCCTCACCTCGGTAAGCTGCTGGTTGTATCAAAACCCGGAAAATCGGAGACAATATCTGAAAAACTACTGCCAGGGTTAATACGCGACGGCATAACAGTGACAGAGTTTACACAGAACCGAACCAACCTCGAAGAGGCTTTCTTCAGAATTCTTGAAGAAAACCATGGTCAGGAGGTTACAAAATGATCGTCCTTGTCTTAAAAGAGTTAAAATCAAACTGGCGCAGTTTTCGATATCCTGCATTTCTGTTGATAGTACTGTTCTTTGCAATTCTCGACCCACTAATGCTTAAATATATGAATGAAATATTTGACTATTTCGCTACCGGTATAGAAATGGTAATCCCCGACCCATCTTCTGAAGAATCTTTCCTGTCTTATTTGTCAGATGTATCGCAAATAGGCGTAATAGTTCTTATATTTATGACTATGGGCACTGTGGCGCGTGAAAAAGAAACCGGCGTTACCGGCTGGCTTCTCAGCAAACCTATCGGCAGATGGCAATACCTGGCTGCGAAACTGCTGGTTCTTTATGCGATAATAATTGCAGGCTTATTTGCCTGCAGCGCAGTGGCTTACCTGTATACGATGAGCCTGATCGGTCAGCCACCCTTAGGTGCATCAATACTGGCAACAACATGCCTTGTAATTTTTACCATCTATATTGCAACCATCACATTTTCATTATCAACTCTGCTTAAAACTCCGCTTCAGGCAGGCGGTCTGACGATGCTTTATTTTTTTCTGAGCGGTATCGCCAACATGCTTATATCAAATTCAGCCGCTGCCAATTTTTATCCCAATACCCTGCTATCGCTCATGAAACCTTTACTGGATAAAACAGCGACAGCGACAGATATGACCTGGCCGCTTATAATCACAATCATATTTATTTTACTACTTGTTTTATTAACAGGCCGCCGGTTCTCACTGATGGAAATTTAAAGCCAGGATTATTTTTTTAACTTATCCTTTAAAAGTTCGTTCACAAGCTGCGGGTTAGCTTTCCCTTTTGTCTCTTTCATAACCTGACCAACCAGGAAGCCAATCGCCTTGGTTTTTCCGCTACGGTAATTTTCAACACTATCAGAATTATTTTCTAAAATGGTATCAACGATTGTTTCAAGCTCTGACTGATCTGATATTTGAAGCAATCCCTCGTCACTGACAACCTGACCCGGAGATTTGCCGCTTTCGAATGATTTTTCAAGGACATCCTTGGCAATTTTACCGCTGATTACGTTCTCGTCGATCATTTTTAGCAGTTCTGCCAGGTGTTCCGGCCTAAATGGACATTGTTCAATTTCCTGGCCAGAGCTGTTTAACTTAGCAGTAAGTTCCCCCATAATCCAATTGCCTGCCGCTTTCGGGCTGTTATAAACTTTCAGGCATTCCTCGAAATAATCAGCCACATTTCGTGAAGCAGTCAGCACCCCTGCATCATAATCTGGCAAACCATACTCTTCAACAAAACGGCAAGCCCTCGCTTCTGCCATTTCCGGTAGGCTGACCCGGGCTTTTTCAATTTCTTCTTCTGTAAGCACAATGGGAGCCAGTTCAGGATCAGTAAAACAACGGTAATCGTGCGCTTGTAATTTACCGCGCATGGCAACTGTCTGCTGGCTGTTATCGTCCCAGCGCAGCGTTTGGGTTACAACGAGGTTTCCGGCATCAAGAATCTTCTTCTGCCTTTTTATTTCATGCTCAAGCGATTTTTCAACAGCTTTAAAGGAGTTCATGTTCTTTAATTCTGTTTTGCTTCCAAGTTTATCACTGCCTTTTGGTCTGAGTGAAATATTAGCATCACAACGAAGACTTCCTTCTTCCATCTTACAGTCAGAAACACGGACATACTCTAGATGGCTTTTCAATTTTTCGAGATATTTCCGGGCCTCCCCGGAAGAACGCAGGTCAGGTTCAGTGACGATTTCAATTAATGGAACCCCCGCCCTGTTATAGTCAACCATCGACATATCGCCTGCCAGTGAATGAACAAGTTTGCCTGCATCTTCTTCCATATGCACTCTTCCGACACGAATCCTTTTCGGGTTGCCACTGTCATCTTCAATATCAATAAAACCATTACTTCCTATCGGCTCAAAAAACTGAGATATCTGGTAGCCTTTCGGCATATCGGGGTAAAAATAGTTTTTGCGATCAAAATAGCTTATGCTGGCTACTTTACAATTCAGGGCCAGGGAAGCAGAAAGAGCGAGATTTACAGCTTCGCTGTTAAGTCGTGGCAATGCACCGGGAAAGCCAAGGCAGACAGGGCAAGTGTTCACATTAGGCTCGGGGACAAAACGGTTCGGGCAGGCACAAAATAGCTTACTCTGTGTATGCAGCTCAACATGTACTTCAAGTCCAATCACTACTTCGTAGTTCATCTTAGCCCTCCTCCCAGGCAGATTTGTCTGTATCAGGAAATATAGTTTCTGTATTGATCATTTCTGCAACATTTAGTAATATCTCATCGCTAAATGGATGTCCGACTAGCTGAATACCGGCAGGCAAACCATCTTCCTGCCATGCCGGCAATGCAAGCGAAGGGAGGCAAGCCATACTGACAGGAGCTGTAAATATATCCGATTCTATTCGCTGCAGGAAATCATTTTCTTCGATGCCTGACGGAGCAGCTCCACTAACTACCGGCATTACAAGAAAATCACAGTTAGCCATTGCATTATTAAAATCTTGCCGAACCAGGGTCCATACCTTTAGCGCCTGTTGATAGTATTGCTCAAAATTACCTTTACTTAAAATATATGTACCAAAAACAGAGCGCCGCCTGGCTTCATGGCCAAAGGTCAACTTGCGGGTTTTATAATATAAATCTTCAAGTTCATCAGCTTCTGCTGCCGTTCCAAACCTGATTCCGTCAAAGCGGGCAAAAGATGAGGAAGCTTCTGCATAAGCAATGATGTAAAAAGCTTTTAAGGCTTCCGGTAAAAGTTTTAAAGATGATTCAACTACTTTAAAACCAAGATCCAGGCATTTGGCCTGAAACTGCTTAAGATGTTTTGCTGAAATTGAATCAAGCTGATCAAAACACTCGGGAGAAAATGCTAAAGTGATTTCGCCGGGCGCTTTATTGGGATCAGGTTTAGGACCGGCTTCACGGCTGACTGAAGTTAAAATATCCCGCTCATCGTAACCTGAAGTGGCCTGAAAAGTTATTCCCATATCGGTGGCCGTTGAAGCAGCAAATCCAACCTGATCATAGGAACCCGAACTTAAATTGAGCCCATAGCGTGAAACCCTGCCAGGTGTGGGACGAAAACCATACATCCCACAGGAAGAAGCCCCCTGCCTTAAGGAGCCTTCGCTGTCGCTTTCGAGTGCAAGCATACACTGCCGGGCAGCCAACGCTGCAGATCCGGGGCTTTCTGATATTCTATTTTCTTTCCAGGGATTCATAACGGGCCCGGCAGGCGACAATGCTTTATGCGAACTAAACCCCATATCGCCAGTATTTATTTTGCCAACCACTACAGCTCCGGCGCCTATCAGCTTTTCAACAGCAGCAGCACTGAAAGGAGGCTTAAATTTTCTAAAAGCAGCAGACCCATAAGCGGTGGGTAATTCCTTATAAGCGATGTTGTCTCCGACAGCTAATGGTATCCCTGCAAGAGGCAGGCTGTAACCACTTTTAATTTTTTGATCGACGGCATCAGCTTGTTCAAACGCCTCTGCACCGGCAGTGCAGGCAAATGCATTAAGTTTAACATTGTTTTTGATCTGTTCAAGGGTTCTCTCAATGAGGTAACGGGCTGATATCTCTTGATTGTTTACAGCTTCCGCTGTTTTGACAACAGTCATTTCATTTAAGTTCACAATGTACCTCCTCAGCTTAGTTACTCGATTATCGGGGGCACCGTGTAAAAACCTTCGTCAAAATTTGGCGCCGCTTTTCTTACTTCTTTTAAATCACAGGACAAGGCTTGATCATCCCTGAAAGCATTTACCGCAACATGGCTAAAACGAACCGGCGTAACACCGGAAGTATCAAGCGCTTTAAGAGGCTTAAGCCACTCCAGAAATTGGATCAAATCATCATGTAAAATATTCCTTTCCTCCGGATCTATCTCTATCTTAATTACTTGGATCGCTTTCTCTAAGGTTTCCCTGGTATTCGTCATCTCGGTTATCACCTGCTTATAGTATATTGAAAATAGATGTATCCCATGCATAACGGACTAAATAAAGCAAATACTTTTAATGATTTATTCCGTATTGGTTCGAGTAACACGGATAAAAACCTGCTCATCCGGTCCGGTTAAATTATGATTAGCCTCCGAAAGTTTTATTAAGCGCCTCTTTGTGAATACCAAGCGCTTCAGATCCGTGAAGCACAAAACGGATCAATTTAACGTTATTAAGAGCTGGTATAACTTCTTTCACTGTCTTAAATGCCATTTCTGCAGCGTCTTTCATCGGATAACCGAAGGCACCTGTTGAAATTGATGGGAATGCAATGGAGTCAATTCTTTTTTCTTCAGCAATCTTAAGGGCATTTTTATAGCAGTCTGCTAAAAGTTTATCTTCCGGCTTGTCGATACCGTAGACAGGGCCGAGACAGTGGATAACATATCGATTGGGCAGATTATGTCCACCGGTGATTACTGCCTGCCCCGGCTTTATGGGAGCAAGCGGTCTTCCTTCCTCCTCAAGACCGGAGCCTGCTGCACGGTGAAGTGCTCCGGCAACGCCACCACCTGTCTTCAGCTGTGCGTTTGCGGCATTAACCACAGCTGCCATATCAGGCTGCGCGGCTATATCACCTGCTATACATTCAACGGTTACTTTTAAAAATTCAATTTTCATATTCCTTAACCTCCCATTTATTTTTCTACTAATGCTGATCATCAATAAATAAACTTAAATACTATGATAGCTTAATTTCAGCTTGATTTAAAGAGATTCCCGTACATCTTTCTTACAGGAGATCTAAAAAATAATACCCGGGTGAATTATGCCCGGGTATTATCATATTTACCTGTCCCTTAATTTTTCGAATGCTTAGATATCAATTCGGCTGCTTCATCATTACTTTAGTCGCCAATCTTCCAGGTTTCCCAAACCCTGCCGACAAGTTCAGGGCCGGGTTTAAGTGTTTTTTTGCCCGGTTGCCATCCTGCAGGAGTTGGCTCGCCGGTTTTACGCACATGCTGAAATGCCTGAACCTGGCGAACAAGTTCAGAGAAGTTGCGTCCAACCGGGGGGGTAAGCACTTCCATGGCCTGAATAACACCATCGGGATCTATGAGAAAACGTCCCCGGAGATTAACTCCCTCTTCTTCATCGTAAACACCGTAAAGGCTGCCAACTTTACCACCCGTGTCTGAAAGCATGGGGAAAGGCACCCCGCCATCAACCATTTTTGATAATTCCACTTCCTGCCATATTTTATGAGTAAATTGACTGTCAACACTACAGGAAAGAACTTCAACACCAAGCTCTTTTAATTCTTCATACCTGGCGGCAACTGACGCCAATTCGGTCGGTCAGACAAATGTAAAATCACCAGGATAAAAACAAATTACTACCCACTTATCCTTATAATCAGACAGTTTAACTTTTTTAAAACCACCTTCATAAAAAGCATTAGCTTCAAAATCAGGCGCTTTCTGGCCTACTTTAACGCTCATAATTATACCTCCTGTTGTGTATTTATATGTTTAATCATATATTCTATATTTTAATAATGACTCCTGCTTTAATTATTTATTTAAGAGAAGGTGCTTACCGGCAAGATCGGCCAGGGTAATCTTACCAAGTTCTCTGACTATAGCATCTTTTAGTCCTACCCATGCAAGATGAGTAGAGCAACAATCTGCTCTTTTACACAACTTAGGATTATCAGCACATTCAACAGGCGATATAGAACCTTCGACACACTCAACAATCTCGAGCAGAGTAACTTCTTTCGGAGAGCGGGCAAGAATATAACCGCCTTTGCTTCCTTTTTGGGTTTTAACATATCCGCATACTCGTAAGGGATACATAACCTGTTCAAGGTACTTAAGTGAAATATCCTGCCGAGCGGAAATATCCTTCAGCTTTACAGGATCTTTACCATATTGCAGGGCCAGATCAACCAACGCTCTTGAAGCGTAACGGGCTTTTGTTGAAAGCTTCATGTGAACACCTCTCCCTAATCTATCAAATAAACTTATCTTATTAACTATTATTAAACAAAACGGTTGAAATATAACGTTCAGCTAAATCGGGAAAGATTGCCAGAATTAACTTGTTTTCATTATTATGTCTTTTAGCAATCTCGATTGCAGCTTTACAAGCAGCTCCTGAAGAGATACCGACTAAAAGACCTTCTTCTTTTATTAATCTTTGAGCCATTTCAACAGCATCTTTACTTTTTATCCTGATTATTTCGTCAATCAGATCAATTTTCAGTATGTCGGGAATAAAACCGGCTCCGATGCCCTGGATATTATGTGGGCCGGAATTATTGCCCGAGAGCACTGCAGACTCATCCGGTTCAACCGCAACAATTTTTATAGAAGGTTTGCGCCCTTTTAAAACCTGGGCTGTTCCGGTAATCGTGCCACCAGTGCCAACCCCGCAAACCAAAATATCTAACTTGCCTTCTGTATCAGCCCAAATCTCCTCTGCTGTAGTTCTGCGGTGAGCATCGGGGTTAGCCGGATTAGTAAATTGAAGAGGTATAAAATAGTTGCTGTTCGCTTCAACTAATTCTTCGGCCTTATCTATCGCTCCCTTCATTCCTTTCTCACCAGCTGTTAAATAAAGCTCAGCACCAAGGGCTTTGAGCATCATTTTGCGTTCATTGCTCATTGTGTCCGGCATCACAAGAATACACTTGTATCCTTTGGCAGCACTAATCATGGCCAGGGCAATACCTGTATTACCACTTGTAGGCTCGACAATTACTGTATCCGGACCAATCATACCTTCATGCTCTGCAGCTTCAAGCATGCCTAAACCAATCCTGTCTTTTATACTGCCTCCCGGATTATAGGATTCCAGCTTGGCCACCACTTTTGCCAGGCAACCATGAGTAACCCTGTTAAGGTTTATCATGGGAGTATTACCGATCAGCTCAGTCACATCTTTAGCTATCTTCATCTCAACCTCCATGCTTACTGTTTGCTTTTTCTACTAAAGTTATAGGATATATATGTTTAAGTTTATACAAAATATCAAAATGTGTCAATAACCGGTAAGTCAGTGCGAGTGATTTACTTTGTTTTTGCAGGATAATTGACTGCTGTTTTTAATATATCAATTTATCGAACTCAATTGATATTCACAAGCGGCAGCTGCTGGGGCCGTAAAAGGGAGCACATTTTTATGGAGCATTATGAAAAACTGGGTGTTTTCTACCTCGGGCGGCCATATAATCTTACTGATAAAAAACCGGGTTAAAGTCTGCTGTTGTATGATTCCAAAGATAATGAAATTTTTGAGCTGATGCAAAGTAAAAGTTTTAAAGAAATATCCGAGCCTGGTGAATCTGAACGTGACTTCAGGGTTCGACTGCAGCAGAGCGCCCGCGAACAAAGAGATGCGGCTATGGATAAACTACGCCAAAAATATAATTCGCGGATAGCAACTATGGAAGAAAGAGTACGTAAAGCCGAGCAGGCAGTTAGCAGGCAAGAAGATCAAGCCAAACAGCATAAAATGCAAACAGCAATTTCTCTCGGCACTACATTACTTGGCTCATTTTTGGGAAAATCAGCAATTAGCGCAACCACACTGGGGAAGGCAACAACAGCAGCACGGGGCGCGGGCAGAGTGTTAAGCAAGCAGGAAGATATTAAACGAGCTGTTGAAACTTTGGAAGTCCAGCGCCAGAAACTGCAGGAACTTGAAGAAGAATTCAAACGTGAAACCGACCTTCTGGTCGCTGCCATGAATCCCCTGACTGAAGAGCTGGAGCAATTTACTGTCAAACCGCTTAAAAAAAACATTCTGTTAAAGATGTTTGCCCTGACCTGGGTTCCCTACCGCCTAACTGCTACAGGTATTGCCGAACCGGCCTGGTAAAATCTCTTTACTTTACAAGTATCCCGTCCAATTTTTGGACGGGCCACATGATTTTATTTAAGTATGATCGGTATTATAAATTATTTATCAAAAAGGTCTTATCCTTCTTCGCCTTTTTCAGCGCCAAACCATAAAACTCTTTGTGGGAAGGGAATTTCAATTCCGGCTGTATCCAGTTCAGCTTTAATTTTCCAGAGCAATTCCATCTTAACGCCGTACCACTCTGTTGAAGGCGACCAAACCCTTACAAGAATATCGACACTGTTGTCACCCAGCTCTTCAACAAAAACCTGTGGAGCCGGGTTAATTAAAGCCAGGGGATGATCATTGATCACATTCTTAATCACCTTAACTGCAAGTTCGGCATCATCGGCATAACTGATACCTACCTTATAATCAAAACGACGAACAGGGTTACTGGTATAGTTGGTTATAATCGAGGTAAATACAGTTTCATTGGGAATTCGAACAAAATTGCCGTCTAGTGTACGAATAGTAGTTGATATTATATGAATATCTTCAACTATCCCCAACTCGTCAGATATATTAATTAAATCACCGATTTTGACTGGTCGTTCACCCATTAAAAAAAGTCCGGAGATCAGGTTTCCGATAATGCTCTGGCTGGCAAAACCAATAGCAAGGGCAACAATACCACCGGCAACCATCAGACCGGATGGTTCAATTCCTATTGTGGGCATAATCCATATAATTGCGATAAGCAGGATGCCATAATTAATAATCTTGCTGAGTATATCCAGGTTTTCCCTGCTCATTTTTTCTTTGAGGGAGCGTCTCAACTGCACTGACAGCACCTTGCCGATTACCAGGGCTACCAGGAAAATCAACACAGCTATGACCAGGTTGAACCAGGTTACAGACCCATATACTTCATAACTAAACCACTCAAGCACTAATATCCCTCCTCCATCAGCGTTTTCCCCTGTTGAGTGAGGATTCTTGAACTAAACTGCTCATAAGCAAGTTTAAGCCCTGTCTTTAGCGGGCTGTCAATAAAACTGGTTTCGGCATCATGTTCATTGATTATCTTCATAACCGAGTTTAATGTAACCAGCCGTGGTCCATAATATATTTTCATTCCATGGGCACTGAATACAGCTTTTCCTACCTCAGCCCAGCTGCCGGTCGGATTTTGAATTTCAATTTGCATTACACCAAGTTCCGCTGGATTTAAATCAGGAACAGTGTTGTAAAGATCACTTTGCCAATACTTGCAGATAATCCCGTCTTTAATAGTGCCGTAGAGTGTATGCTTGCTTATACATTTCGTGAAAATATCAATGATGCTTTCCCCTGTTAATCTCCTGCCCAGGGCAACTGCAATTTCAAGAGGAAATGTAACAAATATACTCTTGGTAGATTGTGGCTCTACGACAAGAGGCCGTTTAAAATCAATAAGTAAATGGCTGCTTACCTTTGCAGGTACATTCATCGGTTCAACAGGGCTTAAAAAGAGCTGGCTCTTCCCGGCCAATACAAGTTTTTCAATGGTTTCTCCCTTAGCTTCGCGATAGTACAAAAAACCTGATTTATGCTGTTCAAGAGATATTTTTATTCCGGAAATCTCCAGATTAAGCGGTATTTTATGCGGTCCCCAGGGTAGATCCTTATTGCCAGCTTCTTCCCCGTATTGCCATATTATATTTTCAGGTTTTATGACCGTTTTACTATTTGGATCGGTCAAAACAGCCACCTCCAGGCAGAATTCTGCGCGCTTTTACTGATAATCTGCTTTATGCACAAATAGTTCTACCAACCTCATTTAAACTCCTCTAATTCAGAGAAGTTCTCAATTAAGCGAATTGTTTATTAGACGCAACTACAGACTGGCATATTTCAAAAATAGCGGAAATCAGTAAGGGCTGAGCAGGGGTTTCTTTTCCAACATCAGCTGCGCTTAACAGCTCGCTCCCGTTTATTGCGATCAAGAATTTTTTTACGCATGCGTATATCTGTAGGAGTAACTTCTACCAGCTCATCGTCTGCAATATATTCCATCGCTTTTTCCAATGTGTATAAAACCGGCGGCGCCAGGCGGATTGCATCATCAGCACTGCTGGAGCGAATGTTGGTTAGGTGCTTTTTCTTACATATATTTACGTCAAGATCATTTTCCCGGGTATGTTCACCAACGATCATTCCTGTATAAACCTGATCATTGGGATGTATGAAAAATATGCCCCGATCTTCTACATTATGAATACCATAGGGAGTTGCTTCACCGCTTTCAAATGCGATAAGAACGCCGCGCCTTCTTCCAATTAAATCACCTTTCCAGGGCCCATAATGACTGAAGAGGTGATGCATAATTCCCTCACCCCTGGTATCGGTTAATAGTTCTGAACGAAAACCGATTAACCCCCGGGCTGGAATTAAGAACTCAAGCTTTACATTGTTTTCTCCTGCCGGCTGCATATTCTGCATATCGCCAAAACGTCCACCCAGGTTTTCAATCACTCTGCCTGAATGTACCTCGGGCACATTTAGAAACAATCTTTCGTATGGCTCGCAGAGTTTACTATCGATAGTTTTTAAGATAGGTTTTGGTTTTGATATCTGGAGCTCATAACCTTCGCGCCTCATTGTTTCAATCAAAATTCCAAGGTGCAGCTCGCCACGACCGGATACCTCAAAAGAATCAGGAGATTCTGTTTCTGCCACCTTCAGACTCACATTTGTTTCTGCTTCTTTCCAAAGCCGGGCACGCAACTGTCGCGAAGTTATATATTTTCCCTCGCGCCCGGCAAAAGGGCTGTCGTTTACCATGAAGTTCATAGTCAAGGTAGGTTCATCCACGGCAAGCAAAGGCATAGGCTGCGGATAATCCGGATCGCATACAGTTTCACCTATATTAACTTGTCCCAAACCTGCAACTGCTACTATGTCACCAGCTTCGGCCCATGCAGTTTCGCGGCGTTTTAATCCTTCATAAGTCCATAGCTTGCCGATTTTTAAGATTTCAGCCTGGTTGTCCTGCTTGCATAATGCTATCTGCCTACCACCTTCTAAATAACCATTACGAATGCGCCCGATTGCAATTCTTCCGACATAATCGTCGTAATCAAGCGTATTGATCTGCAGCTGCAGACTGCCTTCAGGATCGGCAACCGGTGGTGGTATTTCAGCTGTTATAAGTTCGAAAAGCGGCTGTAAGTTACAGCCTTTTTCATGAGGATCAGATACGGCGATACCCTTCCTCGCATCGGCATAGATAACTGGAAAATCAAGCTGCCAATCTGCTGCTTCAAGTTCTACAAAAAGATCAAAAACTTCATTAAGCACTTCTTCTGAACGGGCATCAGGTCGATCTATTTTATTAATAACTACAATGATGCGTAACCCTACCTCAAGCGCTTTACGCAATACAAACTTGGTTTGAGCCATGGGCCCTTCAAAAGCATCTACCAGTAAGAGTGCGCCATCAACCATTCTTAAGACCCGCTCAACTTCACCACCAAAATCAGCATGACCGGGTGTATCAACAATATTAATTTTGGTATCTCCATAATGGACAGCAGTGTTCTTTGATAGGATCGTTATGCCGCGTTCCCTTTCAAGATCATTTGAATCCATAACTCTTTCAATCACTTTTTCATTGTCCCGGAAAATACCCGCCTGGCGAAGTAATCCATCGACTAATGTAGTTTTTCCATGATCAACATGAGCAATTATTGCAATATTGCGCAGGTGCCCCTGTGTTTTATCTACCAAAAAACTCACCGTTCCCATCTTCGCAAACATTTAATATGCCACTGGTTAGCGGCAGAACTTAATTAAACCACTATTTCCCGGGAAATGCAACAAGCTCTCTCTTTTACCTTTTTGCCCTGGCAACTGTGTGGCTTATACCACTTTTCGGGTGGGTAGTTATAGTCTGTGCCTTATTTTTAGCTGTTCGGATTACAATAACCGGTTTTTCAGAATTTTACTATCTAGACAATACAGATCAGGCAGCAATAATTTTTTCTTATATAAGTATAGTCTTTTTTATCTGGCTCTCACGGGAATATCTGAGCGGCAGATTGATTTCATTACTTATGGAGAGATAGATATTAAAGGACCATTGATTTGAATTCTTTCGGGTAACTACTGAGAATCTCCACACCATCAGCCGTTACCAGTACATTATCCTCTATGCGTACTCCACCTAATCCCGGAACATAAATACCCGGTTCAACGGTAAAGGTCATCCCTTCTTCGAGATAATCTTCGTTTATGCTGTGCAGATTCGGATGTTCGTGAACATCAAGGCCGATGCCATGGCCTGTTCTATGCAAGTAATATTTACCATAACCGGCCTTTTCAACAAATGAACGGGCAGCAAGATCAAGCTCTTTTATTCTTACTCCCGGTTTTATTTTTTCCAAAGCTTTCTCTTGGGCAGCAAGATTAATTTTATAGATTATTTCCATACGCGGATCAGGTTGCCCGAGAAAAAACGTTCGTGTTAGATCAGACCAGTAATATGCATAACATACACTGAAATCAATGGTCAGGGGATCACCCTGCTTGAGCTGTCTATCTCCGGGTTCACCATGAGGGCTTGCAGTGTGTTCACCGCATAAAGCCTGTATTATAAAAGGGTTTGTAACCGCACCTTCTTTGGCGGAGATCATGCTAAAGATATCGGCCAGGATCGTCTTCTCGGTGATACCCGGCTTAATTTTTTCCCTGATTTCATTAAATACCTGGTCGCTGTATGAAATTGCTCTTTTAATATGACTTATTTCTTCACTGTCTTTACGGAGGCGAAACTGACTTAATGCCTGGCCAATGTCCTGCATTTCCACTTTATGGCTGCAATTTCTGATCCTGGCTTCAAGATCAAGGGTTATTTTACCCATTTCGACCCCCAGTATATTAAATTCTCCCAAAGCTTCTTTAAGAACATTTGCGGGATCATCTTCATCTACATACAAAACCTTAATTATTGAGGATTCCAGGGGCAGTTCTTTATCAACATTTGGGAGAACAAAGCTGCAGCTTTTGTTTATTGCATCAATGATCAGTAAAAAGAGCCGTTCATAGGGGACCACTCTGATTCCGGTCAGGTAACAAATATTCTGAGGATTGATAATAACAGCTTTATCCATGCCCTGCTCAATAATATATTTGAGTGTTCTATTACGTCTTTTGCCAAAAACTGAATCCATTAAACTACCTCCGCCATATTTGTACACAGATCGAAAATTACTGTTTAGCAGCGATGAATACTCTGCATTTGTTATGTTGGAAATGCTTCTGACTACAATATTTTCGGCGAAACCACACAAAGTGCTTTAACCAGTTTACTGGTCAGGTTGGCCCAGTTATGAGGTACCGTTGAAGGAATATGAATTGAATCGCCTGGATTCATTTCATACTCTTTATCCTCAACTAAAAATGTCAAGACACCTTCGAGGACATAGATAAATTCTTCTCCCTGATGAAGGTAGGGCAGTACTTTCTCTCTCGATTCACCGGGAAGAAGCAGCACAATCATTGGATCAATTGTTTTATTCTCAAAGTCACCGGCAAGACTAAAATAAACAAAATTTGAATCGTCGATTCGAAATGCTTCATGTTCGTAACTACGTAAGACTTTTTTCTTGCTGTTTTTGCTCCAGGCACTTAAAAAATAAGTTATATCAACTTCGAGCGCATCGGCAATGCTCTGTAATGAAGCAAGCCCTGCTGAAGTAAGGCCCCTTTCGATTAGCGATAGAAACCCGATAGAAAGATTTGTTTTTTTGCTTAAATCTTTAAGTTTTAGTCCTTTGGAAGTACGTATCTCTTTTATTTTTTTCCCAAGTTTTTCATTCATAAACTCATCCCCTGTATTTTTACACTTTGATCCGACTAAGCCATGCTATATTAATTCCGACTTACTGAACATATGACGCATTTACCAGTGAATGCAAAATAAAGCCAAGAATGTTTTTTCCTTTCCACCAAATGATCTATAGAAAACCCCGGCCATGCCCGCCACTAACATAATGTAATAATTCAACCAAGAGTAAATTATACCTGCTATAATTTAAGAAAATATGAATCTATCTATAGTATTTTAACTATATTAAAACGCATACCTCGATAAATCCGTATCTTAATCTGCTGTTTTAAAAGTATAGCGCTCTTTGATCGAAATCGGCGACTTCAGTTAGTCAGTCTTTTAGAAAGGGTTATTACTGCAAATGAGTTCACTTTATATCATTAACAAGGGTATTAAGCAGGTTCACAACCTCTTCCGGTGATTCCATAAAATAATTAGCCCTGGTAAAAGGCTTGAAACCAACTCTGATACTCCAGGTCTTGTCAGGCATAACTGCAAAGATATCTTCATCGGTCCAGTCATCACCCATAGAGAGTATAAAATCCCATTTTTCTTTTTTGTCAATCCAGTGCATGGCGGCTTTGCCCTTATTTACCCCTGCCGGTTTGATCTCTACAACCTTGCTGCCGCGTAAAACCTGTAATGAAGTTCCAGATAACATATCGTGCAGAGCATCCATTAACTCTTTGGCCCTCAGCGCGCCAAGCTCAGGTTCAGCTTTACGGTAGTGCCAAACCAGGGCATAGGTTTTCTCTTCAACAAAAGATCCGGGTGTTCTTTCACTGAACATCTCCAGGATGGGGTAAAAATTCTTTTTCCATTGATCGTTTAGCCCTTCTTCCTTGATCTGCCATTCATTCCAATCTGCCTCGCGAAGCCAGGTTCCATGTTCTGCAACCAAATCGACACCGGTTCCACTCATCCATTCTGACAGGCAATCTCTATCCCTGCCGCTTATTATCACTACAGTATTTTTAGGATCGGCCTTCAGGGCAGATAGTAGTTTCAGTAACTCTGCCGATGGTCTGGCCAGTTCAGGCTTTTTCTTCAATGAAACCAAGGTGCCGTCATAATCAAGTAATATTAGCCTTGTGTTAGCCTTCATGTAGCTACTTTTTACTGTTCTCTGAAGATCTATATTTAGAAATCGCTGCTTATTTAATTCATGACGTCCCCTAATCTGTGAAAGATGCTCAATAAAGTCTTCAGCCCAGCGAAATATATTATATTTTTCGATACGGCGGGACATAAAGCTGACTGCGGCTTTTTTATCTTCTGCTGACATCTCCAGCCCCTGAGAGATAGCATCGGCAATCATCTCGATATCATTGGGATTTACAATAATAGCTTCTCCAAGTTCAGCTGCTGCGCCCGCTGTTTCGCTTAACACAAGAACACCCAGGCCCGTTTTGCTGTGGCAGGCAAGGTATTCCTTTGCAACCAGGTTCATACCATCCCGCAAGGGGGTTACCAGGGCCAGGTCTGCTTCGCTGTATAGGGCAATCAGTTCATCAAATGGAACCGACCTGTACATGTAGAGTATCGGCAGCCAGCCTGGACGACCAAAGCGCCCATTTATCCTGCCGACAAGTTCATCAATTTCTCGTTTTAAGAGCTGATACTGCTTCACTTTAGTCCTCGAAGGGACACAAAGCATTACAAATGTGATTTTGTTATGCCATTTTGGTTGTTTCTCCAAAAATAGCTCAAAAGCTCTTAATCGTTCAGGAATACCTTTTGAAAAATCAAGCCTGTCGACAGACAAGATGATTTTTTCTGTTTTAAGCCTTTCCCTCAGAGTCTTTTTCTCTTTAATTACAGTGGAAGTATCTACAGCTTCAGAATATTTTCGAGCATCTATTCCCATCGGAAAAGTATCTGCCTTTACCAATCTGTTACCAGCAACAACCTGTCCGTATTCCTGTTCTCTCCCCAGGATACGCAGAACGCTGCTAAGAAAATGCCTGGTATAATCATAAGTATGAAAACCGATCAGATCAGCGCCAAGCATACCCCTAAGAATCTCTTCCCTCCAAGGCAGGTAACGGAAAATTTCCATAGAAGGAAAAGGGATATGAAGAAAAAGGCCGATGGCTGCATCAACATTTTCCTGTCTCAGAAGATCGGGCAAAAGCAACAGGTGATAGTCGTGAACCCAGATCATATCACCCGGTTCAATGACTTCCAACAGTCGGCGACAAAACATCTGGTTGACTTTTCTGTAAGCTTTCCATTCAGATTTTTCATATGTGCAATAGGTTGTGAAATAATGAAATAAAGGCCAGAGGGTTCTGTTGCTAAAGCCGTAATAATATTTTTTCAGATCAGCAGCCGAGAGGTATACGGGAAGGCAACTAAAATCCCTCCTTAAAGTTTCTTCCATGGTTATTTTTTCTTCATTGTCACTTGGGCTTATCCCCGGCCAACCAACCCACAAACCATTGCTGTCATGGTGAAATGAGGAAAGTCCTGTCGCCAAACCACCTATACTTGGTGTTATTTTTAAATTGCCATTATTTCTGGCAACACTTACGGGTAAACGGTTTGAAACAATTACCACCCGGTTGTTTTGTTTTTTACCGTTTGAAGCATGCATTATTACACCCCTTATCCCTATAAAAGACATCTGTTGTTATAATTTCGCCAAATAGACAAAATAAACCTTTTAAACTTTTCTAAGCAAGAACAAATAAAAGGATCTTAGGCAAAGCGGGCGAATTTTTATATTGATGGTTTATTTACAAATAAATTTTTGTTTTAAGAGGTGGATCTTAGTGGCTACGATCGACAGTAAAATTGAAGATATCCGGTGGAAAATCGAAGAGGTAAAAAAACGATGGCCTGCCCATTCACCAAAACCAACAATGTTCAGTGAGCTTGAGAATCTCGAACTAGAACTTGAAAAATTACTTGCAAAGAAGAAAACTCAATCCGACTAAACCGCTAACATTCCAGCCATACAGCTATAAGTAATCTTTCCTGACCGGAGCAAAGACTTCAATTAAGACAGTATCTTCAATAACCTCGGCGCTATGCTCGATATCTGCTTTAATACACCAGCTGTCTCCAGCTGTAACTTCATGCTTATTACCGTCTATCGTAAAAAGCAGTTTGCCCGATAAAAGATAACCAGTCTGCTCGTAAGGATGGTGGTGCAAAGGCAGTGCGGTTCCTTCATCAAGTTTAAACTTACAGAAAACTGTTTTATCACCGTGCACAAGAGTATTGCGCCTTATTCCTTCCGCCATTAAAACATATGAATTATCATTTTGATTCTTCACCATATAGTTGTTCATTAAATTATCCTCCATAACTTTTACTTTCTTTGTCGGACAAAGCCATGTTCACTTTTCTTATTTGCATTGTAAGCTGCTTTTTGCCATTATCATGCCATTTTCTGCCCACTTCTTTGAAACCATAACCTGCATGAAAGGCTAGCGATGGTTTGTTGGGTGGAACTAGATTTATCTCGCAGGCAATTAAAGGAATTGCTTCATTGCCGGCATATTTCAGAATATCCTTGTATAAGAGAGAACCGATTCCCCTGCCCTTGTATTTTTGAGCAACGACTATTCGATCGATATATAAAAATGATTTATACCTTGATAAAAACCATTTAATATTATCATTATCGTAGGGAGCATCGTCTTTCATAGCCAGAATAAAAGCGGCTAGGTTATCATCACAAACAACAACCTTGTGGTATGCAGATATTGCATCGAGATGCCGAAGCCGCTCAATATCCATTTGGCTTGTATTTTTTATTTCATCTGCATTCAGTTTTACTATTTTCCTAAAATCGCTATCTTCAGCAGCGCGAATAATCACATCAGACATAGATAGATCAACCCTCCTGTTAACATAATGCTGCCTTAAATTTGTGCTACAAAAATACCCCCCTTGTCAGAAAGATTCGTGATCGCAACTTCTAACCCTGTAAAAGAAAGTGAATCAGCATACACTTCCTGTTATTGAACGCTCTTTAGATTATAAAACCATATAATCAGTCCTTGTGCTATCTGAGCTTTACAAGATAGTGTTCCTGTTGTTTTCAGGATACAATTTTAATAATTCTTCAGTCAGATATTTATAAGCTCCGTCTACAGTGTCACAAAAATAAAGAAGATCGAGATCTGCTTGATCAATTACTCCGAATTTGACCATGTTATCAAAGTTAATAATTTGATCCCAGTATTTTTTACCATAAATTACAATAGGCATAACTTTCTGCAATTTTTCAGTCTGGATCAGGGTAAGAACTTCAAAAAGCTCATCAAATGTCCCAAATCCACCGGGGAAAATAACAAGCGCTTTGGCCAGATAGATAAACCAGAATTTGCGCATAAAGAAGTAATGGAACTCGAAGTTTAACTCCGGTGTAATGTAGGGATTGGCGTATTGCTCGGTTGGAATACTGATGTTTAAACCGATTGATTTGCCTCCGCCTTCAATCGCACCCCTGTTAGCGGCTTCCATCATACCCGGTCCACCACCTGAGCAGATTACAAAACGGTTGATGGAATCGGGATTATTGGCCCATTGAGTAAGACGCCTGGATAAGTCAACAGCATCTTCATAATAGCGGGCCAGGAAAACCTGGTTTCTGGCATCGTCCAGCTCCTGTTCAAAACCTTGATCTGCATTTGAACTTTCGCCTTTCAGCTTTTTTTCTAATTCATTGAGATTCTTTTGTGCTTCTTCAAGGTTTTTTGTTCGGGCAGATCCAAAAAACACAATGGTATTGCTTACTTTTTCAGCGCTAAAACGCTGCATCGGTTCTAAAAATTCAGCCAGAATTCGTATGGTGCGAGCGTCGGAGCTGTTTAAAAAATCTAAGTTCTTGTATGCTTTAATTGGTTTCGCCAGTTCTTTTTTCATAAATCCTCCCATTAATCTTTTATTTTTTCTTAAGCAGATATTCCGGATAAATATATTTTAACCCTTAATATGATTGCTATCAAATAGTTTTGTACAAAGAAAAGCCCCGGTAGTGGAGGACCGGGGCCTTTCCCTGGTTAACAATGCATCTCTAAATTCATTTGAAGGAGGGATGCATTAAAGTATAGCGTTGCTCCATGTGGCGCTAAGACTTCCGCCCGTAAAGTTAACTTTGATTGATTGGTCGCTGTAACTCTCGACGATATGTGAGGTTTGCGGAAATGAACCGAAATATTGGAACGTCAGGTCAACAGGCACCCAGCCAAGCCCATCTATATAAAACTCAGCCCAGCTGTGACGGGCGCCCTGGAGTGAACCTGATGTCATTGCACTGCGCTGCGGGCGAGCAAAGCCAATAACTTCACGGGCCTTAATACCCTGGGCACGTGCTTCTTTAATAAACCCTAAAGCCAGTTCGCGACAGTTGCCCGACCCGGCATATTTTTCGTAAATTTTGCGCGCCTGTTCAACTGTATCATTAGTTGAGTTAATCGAAACGGTACGAACATTGATAGCAAAATCAACTACAATGGTTTTACTTTCACCCGGCGCAAGATCACCAAGGTTAAAAGTACTGACCCGACCAGAATTGGAAATAACATCGTAGTTGACTGATTTTAAAGTTGTAGTCTGGTAAGGCGAACTGTTTTCGAGCAGAGGAACGGAAACTGCTACCCCTTTAGAGGTTTCTGTACCCTTATTTGTCACTTTAACTTCCATGAGGAAGGTGTAGTTACCGGCAGAACCCCAGGAATAAGTAACCGGAGTAACGCTTACTGCCGACGGGCTGCTTGTCGTGACAGCAGTATCTTCCTCAGGCACAGGGGCTGCTGCAGGCTCCTCAGTTTTTTCTTCAACTGCAACTGCAGTAGCTTTTACCGCTTCAACTTCGGCAGGTTCACTGGCTTCTGCTGCAGGAATTGCCCTAACAGGAGTTTCTTCATTCTTATCAGTTGTTGCTGCTATGTTATCCACTGAAGTATCAGTTGTTGCTGCTGTGGTATCCACTGAAGTATCAGTCTCTTCTGCAATAGTGTTTTTCACTGAAGGATCAGTTTCTTCTGCAATAGTGTTTCTTAATTCGGGAATGCTTTCAACTATAGAGGTAAAGCTTACACTCGCGCTGTCATATCCGGTAGCCTCCACACTGCCGGCATTTAACGGAGTCACATTCGGTTCGGCAAAGAAGTAAAAACCTGCTAAACCCATTATTGCTGTTACCGCTACTGTTACCGCTAAACTTTTTACCCATGTTGTTTTCTTCATCAAAAAGTCCCTCCTTCAGAGGGACCGACAAAGTAGAAACAAGAATACCCGTTTCGGTAGCCAGGCTGTCATAGCTCGCTCGGAGCTTTAGACCCTTTAGCTTTGCGTCCCTACTTTTCAGCAGGTTTGCCTTTGTCGGTCAGGTTAAATTTGGTCCGGCTGGATTATTCTCACCAACCGAAAATGGTGCTTGTTCATTCCTCCACTTTAATTACTTAGATAAATAAGAAAACCCGTTTCGGTAGCCAGGCTGTCATAGCTCGCTTGGAGCTTTAGACCCTTTAGCTTTGCGCCCCTGTTTTTCAGCAGGTTTGCCGTTATCGTTCAGGCTTACACTTATTCGAACCTATAATAAGTATAGTCGAAAAAATGCCATTTGTCAAGCATTTGAGCTTGTTTATCTCTAAACCCTTTACACAGGGAGGATAGATTGAGATAATGACAACAGACATCAGGCTAATTTCATAAAAAATCGGATCAAAAATAAATTATACGGAGCAGATAATTCCTATGCACGCAAGGGTAGATGAAAGAAGGATTAGGCCGCTTAATGATAAAACTTTAGCAAAAGGTCCGGTTATCTATTGGATGAGCCGGGATCAGCGAATCAAGGATAATTGGGCGCTTTTACACGCCCAAGATCTGGCTCTTGAGCTTAAAACACCCCTGGTAACAGTATTTTGCCTTACACCCCGGTATCTTCAAGCTTCTATTCGCAATTATAGTTTTATGCTGGAAGGATTAAAAGAAATTGAAACAGCAATGAAAAAACTGAACATAATTTTTCACCTGTTAACTGGAAAACCAGAAGAAAATATCCTCCGTTTTTGCAAAGATTATAAGGCAGGGGCTCTTGTTACTGATTTTTCACCACTCAGGATTAATCGCCGCTGGAAAAATAATGTGGTTAAAACATTACCAACTTCTTTCTTTGAAGTAGATGCCCATAATATTATTCCCTGTTGGTCGGCAACATCCAAACAGGAATACGCAGCGTACACATTCCGTCCGAAAGTGAAAAAGTTATTGCCGGATTTTTTGTCTGACTTTCCTGAAATCATCAAGCATCCCCATTCGATGAAAAATATACCGGAAGTTAATTGGACCAAGGTGGTAGAGAGCCTCGGCTTTGACTTCACCACGGGGGGAAACCGCTTTTTTATCCCCGGTGAAAAAGCAGCATATGCCGCCATGCAGTCATTCATAGAAGAGAGACTGGCAGATTATGAAGCAGATCGCAACGACCCAAACAAGAAAGGCCAGTCAGGTCTCTCTCCGTATTTGCATTTTGGCCAGCTAAGCGCTCAGCGTCTGGCTTATTTGACAAGACAGGCTGAAGCACCTGGTATTCATACTGAATCATACCTTGAAGAACTTATCGTGCGCCGTGAACTATCCGACAACTTTTGTTTCTATAATGATAACTATGACAAAGTTGAAAGTTTTCCACGATGGGCACGTGAAACTTTGGCAGAACACCTTGATGATCCGCGTGAATATATATACTCAAAGGATGAATTTGAATCTGCTGAAACTCATGATCACTTATGGAACGCCGCCCAGAAGGAAATGGTTGTTACCGGTAAAATGCATGGATATATGCGCATGTACTGGGCGAAAAAAATTCTCGAGTGGTCTGAAACTCCGACTGACGCAATTAATACTGCCATATATCTGAACGACAAATATTCTTTGGATGGCCGTGATCCAAATGGCTATGCGGGAATAACCTGGAGTATCGGCGGTGTGCACGACCGGGCCTGGTTTGAGCGTCCGGTCTTCGGCAAAATCAGGTTTATGAGCTACAACGGCAGTAAATCCAAGTTTAATGTTAACCAGTATATCGATACTGTTGAAGCTCTTACAGATTGAGGGCATCAACATGAATATATAAATTAATAGTGTTATTTATTTTTCATCAATAAAGTGGATACAATCGGTGGAGAACTTCATCTGGCGATAAAGCTCACGAAAATCAATTTTATAGTTAAAATCATCCTGTTCGCGGTCACGCTGCCCCTTTATATCAATATTGCGAATTATCAACAGCTCTTCATTTATATTTGAAGCCTGTAAAAGCTTCATACCAGACGGCGCCCACAGCCCACTGCCGCCCCAAAAGTATTCGAGGCTCTTTTTATGCCTGCCAACCCAGTTAGAACCCAGACTCCAGACCTGGTTATATGCAGCCTTTGATGCATTCATCAAATCCCAGAGAAAACCATAATAATGGTCGGTTCGTGTATTCATCTTTTCATATTCCCGAATCGCCTGAGAATGCCAGGCAGCCATGGTAACAATGGCGTCTACACCATCAATAAAAGCATACTGCCTGGGCAGCTCTACAAAGCAGAGGTCATAACATATTAAAAAACCGAATCGCCCCCACCTTGTATCAATACTCAAACGCTTATCGGTACCCTGACTGAAGAATACTCTTTCACTGGGCGTAAGAAATACTTTTGCGTATATATATTCTTCAAGGCGGTAATCTATTGAAGGATTAAGTATAAAAGTACAGTTATAGTATTTCTTGTTTTTTTCGCGAACATTGCCGTAAAAAATATATTCCAAACCACCCTCACCTTCGGTGAGACTGTCCCGGATATTCCTTATCCATGATTCGATGCGTTTATTCTCACCATCAGCAAGCAGATCCCAAACCGGTGCTGGATCACTGTCTTTCCATATATAACCTGTTGCGCTTAGTTCAGGGAAAATTAATATATTAACTTTTTTCCAATGGGCAATTTCAATGATTTTCTCCATCTTTTTTATATTCTTTTCAACATTCGGTTCACCATATATGTTGGCAATCAGTACTGACGGAGACTTTTCGTCTTCTGAAAATATCCGTTCAACAATGCGAAAACTCATCATGTCCCTCCCGAACTTATTAAGGTTAATCTATATTAAGTTATTATTGTATTCGATTTTTATGTTACTAAACTCTTTATAAGCTTTAAAATTTATAGAAATTTTATGCAATCTACATATTCATCAAACTGCTGGAGGGAAGATTCTGTTTCGTCCGGATTTCTGGATATATATTCCATGATGATCGCCTGTAGAAGAAGCATGATTGAACAACCGGGATCAGTAAATGATGTGTATTGCTGAGGTATAACCAGGAGCTGGTTGGAGACTGCTTTAAGCGGGGAAAGGATACTATCTGTAATACCAACTACGGTAGCCTTTTTTTTACGAAAAGCTTCTCCTAAAAGCTGCATTTTACGCGGATATCGAGGAAAAGAAAATATAAATGCCGTGGTTTTACTGTCGCAGGATAAAAAAAAGTTAAATGCATCGGTACTATCCCTGCTTAGTGTCGTAACATTTTTCTTTACCTTGGCCAGGTTGTAGCCAAAGTACTGGGCCAGGTAGCCGGAAGAATATGAACCGACTACAAAAACCCGATCTGAATTGCATATGGTATCTACTGTTTTTTCAATGTCCCTCATTGTAACACTTTCAAAAAGCCTGTTAATATTTCGCTGATCATTATTAACCACTGTTTCAAGAATATTAAGCTGCTTCAGCTGATCACCTTTGTAGGTATGTCTGATTGTTTCGAAAGCCTGCAGCTCATGCTGCACAACTGCCTGCAGGTCCTCCAGCATCTCCGGAAATCCGGAATAATCAAGGAACATAGCCAACCTGACAACTGTAGCTTCACTGACATTTGACTCTTTTGCCATCTGGGCAATAGTCTGAAATGCCGCAGTTTTATAGTTGTTGATAAGGTAGTTTGCCAGCTGCACCTGCTTCGGAGATAATTCTTCTCCTTTTTCTTTGATCCTTTCGAACAAAGAATTATTCACCGGTAACAACATCCTTCATCTATAATTATTAGCACCAGGGAATCCAGAACCAATTGATAAGATCTTAATCTTATATTAATTCAACACTGATATTTCTTTACCTTCTTTATATACCGCCTTGACACTGTCAAGAAGCGGATCAAGCGATACTGAAAGATCTCCTTCAACAATAACAAAATCTGCCAGTTTGCCTTTTTCAAGAGTGCCGATCCTGTCTTCGACGCCAATTGCTTCGGCAGCAATGCGCGTACCGCTGCATATAGCCTGCAGGGGCCCCATAAACCCTTCCCTAACCCACAGTATAAGCTCCATGGCATTTAATCCATGACAATTATAGCTTGTGCCGGCATCTGAACCGAAAGCAACCTTGATACCTGCCTCGATTGCTTTTTTTATGCTTGCAGCCCGCACTTTTCTCATGCCCTGATTCTTCTCAATCATGAAACCGGGTACGCCGCTTTTCTTTGCATTTTCAAGGATTCGATAACCGGCTACATATGTTGGAACCAGGTAAATATTTTTTTCAAGCATCAACTCAATCCCCCGGTCATCAATAAAACTGCCGTGTTCAATAGTTTTTACTCCAGCCATGGCAGCATTAATAATACCCTGAGTTCCATGTGCATGTGCCGCGACATGAAGTCCCAGCTTACCTGCTTCGTCGACAATTACTTCAAGTTCATTAAGACCGTACTGAACAGCTCCCGGTACTCCTCCGGGATTCATGTAAGCACCGGTGGCCATAACTTTAAGAAAATCTGCACCGGCCTTAAGCTGTTCGCGGGCAGCTTTGCGCACTTCATCAGGTCCGTCGGCCTCCCTGTACATCCCGTTAAAATAATCGTTTCCCTGAGCAGTCATGCTGATGATTTTCCCCGAGGTAAAAATACGGGGACCTTCAACCCAGCCTTGTTCTATTGCTGCTTTGACAGCAAAATCTATATGGTTGACACTTCCGGCATTCCTGATAGTTGTTATACCCTGGTGTAAAGTCTTTCTCATATTGTGAGCAGTTCTGATTGAACGCAATTTATCTTCAACATGATTTTCATCGTTTGTATTAGCCATACCGTGCAAATCCATATGGATGTGGCAGTCGATCAGACCGGGAATAATAGTTTTTCCGGCAACATCAATAACCTGTGCCCCAGTCGGTATTTCATATTTATCAGCTTTTCCGGCAAATATGATCGTATCATTTTCTATAGCAAGCAGCGCATCTTCAAGAGGTGTTCCACCATAGCCATCTACTAAAACAGCGTTTTTATACAGGTTGATCATTTAACGGGCCTTCTTTACTGTAAGATTACAGGGGCAGGGTAAAAACCCTGCCCCTGCCTGGTTTAGAAACTAACTTTATGTGCAAGTACATTACCCAGCGAATCAAGTCTGAATCCACTGATTTCATCAAGCACAACAGCAGTATAGTCGCTGTGAGCTATAGGGACGACTACAACATCACGAAGGATTATCTCCTGCATTTCCCTGTAATATTGCTCCTGCTCAGCCGGGTCAATCGTTGCCAGAGCTTTATTTGAAAGCTCTTCCAACTCCGGATTTTCATACTGGTTATTAACCGCTCTTAAAACCAGTAAATTCAGGAAATTGTTCGGATGAGGCACATCAAACCACCCGATAAATCCTACCTGGTGTTCATGCTCTCTTAACAGGCTTCGATGGGTGCCCCATTCATTTACAACTACGTTTGCATTAATCCCGACCTGGGCCAAATCGCTTTTAAAAATCTCGGCAGCATCAACAGGTCTGCCAACATATGCTCTTGACTCGGCAAATACATGCAGATCCATATCAAAACCGTCCGGAAGTCCTGCTTCGGTAAGCAGTTCAACAGCACGATCAGGATCATATGCATATGGTTCGATATCATGGTTGTAGCCAAGAAGTGTAGGCGGCATGGGGTTAACAGCCCTTGTTCCCAAACCTTCATAAACACTTTCTACCAGGGCGTCAAAATCAATGGCATGCATAAATGCCTGGCGCACCCTAAGATCATCAAAAGGTTCTGCTTGATGGTTTATTGCTGCATAAAACAGGTTAGAGCCTGCTACCTGCATCATAGCGAGGTCATCACTGGCCAGAATAGTATCAAGCTGGGCAGGGGAGATTGATTTAATAGCGTGAACATTGCCAGACTGCAACTCCATCAAGCGAGTTGATTCATCCGGCACTACTTTCCAGATGATAGTGTCGATAGCCGGAATTTCACCCCAGTAACCGTCATTAACCGACATCTGAACATATTCATCCCGCTTCCATTCATCAAACTTGAATGGTCCAGTACCAACTGGATTCTGGAAGTAATCTTCACCATGAGTTTCAACAGCAGTCGGGCTTACTATAAACTGGGAATAAATTCCCATATACATCAAAAAGGGTCCAAAAACATCATTAAGCTCAACTTCAACAACGTAATCATCCACGGCTCTTACTTCTTTGATTGCCCCGGATAGGAGCCAATCCATGTAGGCCAAACCCTGGTCGCCAAGACCATAATAAGGATGATTCTCATCAAGAATACGCATGAAGCTGAACTCTACTGCATCAGCATTAAAGTCTGTCCCGTCGTGGAATTTAACATCATCACGCAGGTTAAATGTCCAGACAAGTCCATCTTCGGAAACCGACCAATCTGCCGCAAGGGCCGGCTCAATTTCAAGACTCTCATCATCCTTAAATCTAACCAAACCATCATAAAGGTGGTACATAAGATCAATTTCACCTTCATGATAAGCATAGCCGCAGTCAAGGGTTTTGGCATCAGTACCCCTGGCAATAATAAAGATTTTTTCATCCGGTTCTTCAGGAGCAGCCGGTTCACCATTTTCTGCATCGCCACATCCAACTGCGAATAAAACCAGTAACAGTAACAAGGCTATCAAAGAAATTAAACCTGCTTTGCTTCGCATAACATATCCTCGCTTTCTCCAAATAAATTGGCAGGACTTGGATGACCCCGTTAAAAAAAATCAGGTTATCCGGTCCTTTTAAGATAAATACCCCTCTAAAACATTCTGAATAAATCTTTTTCTGCTTTCGCCTCCCTCCAAACGCTGTGATTCAGATCACGGAGCTATCTGGAACCGTATCAATCCCTCCTATACAGTTTTATTGCCCCCTGTGTAAAGATGGCAAGAAACCTGGTGATCGCCTGAAATAGAGAACATTTCCGGAATAATTTCTCTGCACCTATCCATTGCTTCCGGACACCTGGTATGGAAAGCACATCCCGGGGGAGGATCAATCGGGCTCGGAATTTCACCTTTAAGAGCAGCAACAGCTGTTTTTTCTTCAGGATCAGCTACCGGAATAGATTTAATTAATGCTTTTGTATAGGGATGTTTGGGGTTATCAAAAAGATCATCACAAGAAGCTGTTTCAACTATTTTACCCAGATACATAACAGCAACACGATCACTGATATGTTTTACAACATTTAAATCATGTGAGATAAATAAATAAGTAAGATTAAGCCTTTCTTTCAAATCTTTAAATAAATTTATTACCTGGGCCTGAATTGATACATCAAGCGCCGATACAGGCTCATCGGCTATGATAACCCGAGGATCCAGGGCAAGGGCACGGGCTATACAGATCCTCTGACGCTGCCCTCCGCTGAATTCATGGGCAAAGCTGTCAATGTACTGTTCTCTCAAACCAACAAGTGATAACAGCTCGCGAACTTTAACTTCACGGCTTTTCCTGCTGCCAATTTTATGAACAATTAAAGGCTCCGAAACAAGTTTTAAAACCTTCCACTTGGGGTTCAAAGAGGAATAAGGATCCTGGTAAACAGTCTGTACATTGCGCCGATAATCCTTCAGACTAGAACGGTCCATCGTAAATATATTTTCATCATTGTAAAACACCTCACCACCTGTAGGAGGTTCTACATTTAGTAAAAGTTTTCGGGTCGTAGACTTGCCACAACCTGATTCACCGACCAACCCCAGTGTTTCTCCTTCAAAAAGGTCAAAACTGATTCCGTCTACAGCTTTTAAAAGATCATACTTCGTAAAGCTGTCAACTTTTTTAATCGGATAATGCATTTTAAGATTACTGACTGTAATCAGAGGCTTCATTTATATCTCTCCATATATTATTAGTATAGCCAGCATCGTACAGTCCTTCCGTTAACCTGGCTGACAGGCGGCGTCTCTTTAGAACAGCGGGCCAGGCGTTCGCTGCAGCGATCATGAAAGCGGCAACCCGGCGGCACATTCGACATGTGAGGCACCGTACCCTTAATCTCTTCTAGCCGTTTTGTTTTCCTTGAAATTCTGGGTATAGTTTTTAATAATCCTCTTGTATATGGATGAAGCGGATCAGAAAATATTTCTTTAACACCGGAATACTCCATGATGTGGCCGGCATACATAACCACTACTTTTTCTGCAACCTGGGCAATAACTCCCAAATCGTGAGTTATCATCAGCAGGCCGGTATCATGAACTCTCTGCAGCTCATTCATCAACTCCAAAATCTGGGCCTGAATGGTAACGTCAAGAGCTGTAGTTGGCTCATCAGCAATCAGTATATCCGGCTCGCAGGCCATAGCTATAGCTATCATTACTCTCTGACGCATTCCGCCGCTAAGCTGGTGAGGGAAATCTTTCATTCGTCTTTCAGGATTCGGTATACCTACTGTCCGAAGCAAGTCAACGATTTCAGGCCGAACCTCTTTACCGCTTTTTCCCCGGTGCAGCTTAAACACTTCAGCCATCTGGTATTCGATATTGAAGACCGGATTAAGTGAAGTCATTGGTTCCTGGAATATCATTGATATCTGGTTGCCCCGGATTTTTGCCATGTCTTTATTTTTAAGCTTAAGTAAATCCCTTTCCTTAAAAAAGACCTCTCCACTGATTGAGGCGTGCCTGGGCAGTAACCCCATTATTGCCAGGGCAGTAACACTTTTTCCACAACCTGATTCACCAACCAAACCGAGAGTTTTACCTCTCTTAAGGCTGATATCGATTCCGTCGACAGCCAGAATTTTTGATCGATCTGTTGCAAATTCAATTTTTAAGTTATTTACTTTTAACAGTGACAAATCAGGCAAAAGTAAACCCCTTTCTTTAAAGCTATTTACAATCTCAGTTTTGAATCAACTGCCTCCCGCAGGCCATCGCCGAAGAGGTTAAAAGAAAGGACTGCAAGAAATATCATGATGCCCGGGAAAACGGTAATCCACCATTTACCGAGTATTAAAAAGTCTTTTCCACTGCTGAGCATTGCGCCCCATTCCGGTGTGGTAGGGTCAATTCCGACCCCCAAAAAACCGAGTGCGGCAGTGTATAAAATAGCATCCCCAAGAAGCAGGGTTAAATAGACTATAACCGGGGTTAAAACATTTGGCAGAACATGACCAAGGATTATCCATATATTTCCTGCACCCATTGCTCTGGAGGCCTCCACATAAGGCATTTCTTTTACCGTCAGGACAGAGCCGCGCACAATACGGGCCAGGCTGGGTATATATATAATGGCTATAGCAAGCATTGCCTTTTCAATGCCGGTTCCAAGAGTTGCGGCTATAACCAAAGCCAGCAGCAGGGGAGGGAAAGCAAGTAGAATATCAATAAACCGCATTATGACAATATCGACAACTCCGCCAAAGTAACCTGAAACCAAGCCAATAAATAACCCGATAACTGCAGTTATAGCAATTACTGCATAGCCTACTTTAAGTGAAATGCCGGTTCCATAAAGGATACGTGAAAAAATATCACGGCCCAGGTTATCAGTACCTAAAAAATGATCGGTGCTGCCTTCCCAAAAGCCCGGCTCAAAACGCAACTGCAAGTTAATTTCTACCGGATCATAAGGAGCAAGATATGGGCCGATAACAGCAAGAATCATCAAAATGAGCGCAATGAAAAAAGCAACTACCGCCAGCTTGTTTCGCTTATATACTCTGACAACCTGTTTAAATTCACTGTTCACCGGTTTAACTCTCCTTATCAATCGTAGCGAATACGTGGATCCAGGTAGGCATAAAAGAGATCAACAACTATATTGATAGCAATAAAAGCAAAGGCGACAAAAAAGACAACACCCTGCACGACAGGATAATCGCGTACACCGATAGCAGTTATTATGAGCCGGCCAATGCCTGGCCAGGAAAAAACTGTCTCAGTTAATATGGCGCCCCCCATCAGCTTAGCCAGCTGTAGTCCTATTACAGTAACAACAGGAATCATTGCATTTTTCAGTGCGTGAGTATAAATAACTTTACTTTCGTGTACTCCTTTAGCCCGTGCTGTACGGATGTAGTCTTCACTGAGGATATCCAGCATGCTTGAGCGGGTTACCCTTACTATAAGAGCCAGCGATACTGTAGCGAGCGAGAACGCAGGTAGGGCCAGATGCTTAAGAGCATCCCAAAATGCACCGATCTTTCCAGAAATAAGAGCATCAACCAGGTACAATCCCGTAACCTGCGGTATTGCGGTCCCCATGGCCAAACGCCCCGATACCGGCAGCCAACCAAGCATAACTGAAAAGAAAAAGATAAGCATCATCCCGAGCCAAAAAATCGGAATGGAAACCCCAAGCAGTGAAAAGCCAATCATCGAGTAATCAATGGGTGTATTCCGATAACGTGCAGCGCTTACTCCAAACAAAATACCAAATATTACTGCTATCAATAAAGCGACCACTGTTAACTCAACAGTGGCCGGGAGCCTACTCATTATTTCTTCAATCACTGGCTGGTTGCTTCTGATCGAAATACCGAAATCGCCCCTGATTGCATTTGAAAACCAATTCCAGTACTGGATATGTAAAGGCTGATTAAGTCCAAGCCTTTCCTCCAAAGCCAATCTGGCAGCATCAGTTACCCTGTCACCAAGCATTATATCGACAGGATCGCCGGGGATCATATGTATGAGCAAAAATACAATAATACTGACACCAATCAGCGTTGGCAGGGTTAAAGCAAGTCTTTTAATGAAATATTTGTATAAAGCCATTCGCGCCCACCTTTTTCAGAGTTGAGTGCGTGAAGAATAAAGAAACTTTTCATACAATATAACATAATGATGAAAATATTTCAACATAAATTTTTATGAAATTTAAATTTCATATAAAAGAATAGGAAACCCCAAAAAAATAAGTTAAATTTATGTCTGACACTAATTTGAGTTATTTTGCAGAAGTGGCTAATTTTGAATAACGTGTAAGATATATATGACGCATCAGCAAGCATTCCCGGGGGTTTATTGGTCTGCCCCTTCCAAATAGATCGGCAGCAATTACTGCCCTGCAGTTCTTCTCAAATATGATCTCGGCTGCAACTGCATCGCTGCTATCAGGGCCGCAGCATAAGGCACCATTACCGGCTAATATTACTGCATGGCGTTTTTTCATTTTGCTTAGTATTTCTCCGGCCACTTTTTCCGGAGTGGCTTTATAATCCGGAAAAGCAACCCTGGTATTTACACCGATGATTTGAGCAAAATCATCAATCATGGGATATACGGCTCTACCGGTTCGTGAAACAGATAAAATATCAGGGAGTAAACTATGCACTATTGCCCCAAGATCATTACGTTTTCTATAGATTGCACAGTGAATGGCCGCTGCCTCGCGTTCTTCAATGTTGCCATAATCTGGATTTTCAAGGCTAATTTTTACATCACTTTTTGGTTCCGGATTGCAGCTTTTAGGCGCCATTGTCTCTCCACCCGAAAGATAAAAACTAAAAGAATCACCCTCCCGAACGCTGCAATATAAATACTTCACCTCTAATCCGGCTGTGAATCCCTGATTGCCGTAGTGATTTACGTAGTAATCTTTCAACTCATCAGGATCAAAGCTGCTTCTGTCGCTAACCTCCAGATAGCGGTTTACCAGATAATCGTGGCAGACCTTTTCCATCATTGATGCAACACTGAAGGCTTCTTCATCGTTCTCGCCAAGGCATAACGCGCCGTGAGCCTGCATAAGATAGGCTTTACTGCCGGTGGAAGAGATGGCGGATGCAACATTCATTTTAAGGGTTTTAGTTCCCGGCAAACCATAAGGCACAAATATAATATTTCCACCCAGCGCATCAAATGCTTCTGAAGATATAACTTCTATATTTAGCCCAAGAGGACTGAGAGCTGAGGCATTAAGCTGATGGGTATGGATAATAAAATTAATATCTTTACGCTCACTGTAAGCAGCTGCATGGACTCCTTTTTCTGAGGAGGGTTCAATACTTCCTTCAAAGCTTTCATCATTAATATTAACTGTAACAATTTCATCTGGTGTCAGAGTTTCGTAAGCACGGCCGCTGGGAGTAATTACGAATTTGTTTTCATCAACACGGCAGCTGACATTACCCCAGGTGCGGGCAATAAGCCCTGTTTCAACTAACCTCTTACCGGCCAGAACAACTTTTTCTTTTGCCTCGCAAATTTCCATATTCATCACTCTTTTCTTCAACCATTTAAGCTTCTGCCAACTCTTCTGGTCTAAGGTGGATTTTAGTCTTGCTTACTTCAGTTTACAGGATTCAGCCCTTTTTGTGGAGTGTAATAAAGGAATTTAGTCCCTTTTGTTTAATTATTTCTATAATTGACGGAAAGGGGCAATCTTTGTGCCGGATTCAACAAATGTAATTGCCTGTAATGCACGCAAAATAGTGGAAAAAAGCATTCAACTGGCTGAGACCCAAACTCAAGCCCTGGCGCTGGTTGTTAATAATGGACAGCACTGCAACAGGTAATGACATATATAGATCAGCGCCGGGAATATCATGCAAAAACATGAGAAAAGGTGATCAGATGGCTGGAAACTGGAGTGCCAGGGATCGGGATGATGCAATCCGCACAGCTGCCGGCAGAACTTATGAGCTGATTATTATCGGCGGCGGCATAACCGGGGCTGGGATAGCCCGTGAGTGCGCTTTAAGGGGAATTTCGTTCTGTCTGCTTGATAAAAATGATTTTGCTTTCGGCACATCTTCACGTTCATCTAAACTCTTTCACGGTGGCCTTCGCTACCTCGCCTCCGGTGAATTTGGACTGGTTCGTGAATCTACCAGTGAACGCAACTGGCTGCGCTGCCACTTTCCAAACCTGGTAAGACCACTCGGTTTTGTCTATCCCTCTTACCAGAAAAGTAAATCAACGCCTTTGAAAGTTCGTCTTGCTGTATTTCTTTACACAATAATTTCCGATTGGTTCAGTGAGTTTAAAAATTACCGTAAAGGACGAATTTTTAACGCTTCTTTCATTGAAGAATTTGAACCTGCCATAACCCTTGAAGACCCTGAACTGGGAAAAATGACTATGGCTGGTTACTATTATGATACAAATTGTGATGATGCAAGGGTAACCCTGGAGATTATCAAGGAAAGTATCAGCAAACCTGAAAACCAGTCCAGCGCTCTAAATTATGCTACCGTAAAAAAACTGATTAGAAATTCAGCAGGCCAAATTACCGGTGTTTCTGTGCAGAATGAATTTAGCGGAGATTTTTTTGAAATCAAAGGCTCCTGTGTGGTCTCTGCAGCGGGTATATGGACTGATCAAGTGCTGTCATCATTTGGTAATTGGAGCCCAAGAATATTCCCGACCAAAGGAGTGCATATCGTCGTGCCGGCCGAACGACTCGGCATTTGTAATGCTTTCAGCCTGATTTCTCTTGATGATGAGCGCTTTTTTTTCGTTCTGCACAGAGGGCGCGTTTCAGTGATCGGCACCACGGATACTGCCTACTACCCTGAATCGAAGAACCTGGACGAACCCTGGTGTACAAGGCCTGATTGCGATTACCTTTTAAGAACAGTTAACCGGATTTTTCCTCATGCGCAACTTACAGATGATGATATAATTAGCGCTTATGCCGGGATCAGACCACTGATCAGGCAGGAAGGCGCCAGACACGAGTCTGATGTATCACGTAAACATGAAATCTTTCAGACAGAAGAGGGAGTGGTAGCAATTGCCGGCGGGAAATCAACAACTCACCGGCGCATGGCAGAAGACCTTCTATTCTACCTGGTCAAACAGAATCTCATTAAAGATTTTACAAAAGCAGACTACAACAAACCTGGCTTTTCAAAACAGCCTTTTAAAATCGCTTTAAGCAGGAAGGAATTCGACCGGATCTTAAGTGAAAAAAACCTCCGGAATATTGCTCACCCAGAACAACTGGAATATTTTTATACTCAGTTTGGCCGCGATGGGATAAAGATTCTTGAAGCGATAAAAAACAGCCCCGATAAAGGTAAATCATTGCTGGAAGGGTACCCGCACTGCAGAGCCGAAGTTGATTATATCCTCGACAATGAATTTGCTCCTAAACTGATGGATATTTTGTGCAGACGCACCGAAGCGCAATGGACAATCTGGCATTATAAACAGCCGGACCTTGCATCAGCAGTAGCAGAAATAATGGCTGAATACTATAATTGGGACGAGAACAGAATGAAAACTGAAATTGACGAATACCTTAATTATGTAAAAAACAATGTCCGTTTTCTTGATCAGAAACACAAATAGCTATAAAAATAGTGGAATTATACTACATTAGCCGCTCTTTTTATTAAGATCTACATCTTTATATTTTAACTGTAAAGTTTTTCGATATCGTCAGCGTATTTGTCGATAACATTTCGACGCTTAAGCTTCATTGTCTGGGTTAACATTTTATTGTCAACTGTAAAATCTTCATCGATCAAATAGAATTTCTCGGGGATTTCATAGCGCCCGAATGTTTCACTAAGGTGATCTTTAATTTCATCTTCTAGCGCTTCTTTAAAATCTTCGTTCACGAACAGATCCACCAGTTCACCCGAAATGCCTTTTTCTGCCGCCCAACGGGACGCCACTTCAAAATCGGGATATACCAGGCATACGTTATAAGGCTTTCCATCACCATAAACCATGGCATTTGCTACTTTTGGGAGAAGCTTAATCTCTTCTTCTATGGCTGCAGGAAAAACATATTTACCATTCGATAGTTTGTACTGCTCCTTTATTCTGCCTGTAATCCAGAGAAAGCCATCTTCATCAAGCCGGCCGCGATCACCTGTACGAAACCCACCATCGGGCATTATTACGGCTGTCGTCTCTTGCGGCTTATTATGATAACCCTTCATCACATTCGGACCGTAAACAATAATTTCACCATCTTCAGCGCCTTCTTCAGATGCAGATTTATCGATTACCACTTTCTGACCTTCCATAATTTTTCCCACACTGCCAATCCGCCAGGCCAGCGGGCTGTTCATACTTACACCGGGAGAAGTTTCTGTCAACCCATAACAGTCGTAGATTGAAATGCCGATATCAAAGAAAAACTCGGCGATATTTTTATTCATTACTGCACTTCCGGTCATTGCGCCGATAATGCGGCCACCTACAACTTCTCTTATTTTGGAAAAAACAATTTTATCAAGTAAAGCATGTTTAATATTAATGGCCAGGCTTGTTTTTCCAGCTTCAGAAAGTTCACGCTTTTGTTTTGCCGTAAAGCAAGCTACGTCAAACAATTTCTTTTTAAATCCACCTTGCTCACTCATTCGCATCTGGATAACATCATAAACCTTATTAAATACCCGCGGTACGGAAACGATAAAATGTGGCCTGACAAGCCTCATATCCTCGGCAAGAGTACTCACATCCCGCATAAAACCAAGAGTACCGCCAAAATGTATCCAAGATGTTAACTCTGCAGTGATCGCATACGAGTGGGCCCAGGGAAGCATAGAAATACCAACCAGACCTTCTCTGAGATCGGGAAACAGCCGGTGACCTGTTAAGGCGTTATAAGTAATATTACCATGGCTGAGCAGAACTCCTTTCGGATCAGCTGTTGTTCCCGAGGTATATATTAACACGGCAATATCATCAGGAACCGGTATTAAAGGTGTAACCGGATCTTTTTCACCTATCCTTTCAAGTGCTGCCAGGTTATTTTCACTATCGGAGTCAATAATGTAAATATTTTTCAAAGCAGGTATCTCTGAGGGGAATTCTTTTACTTTCTCATAAATATCATGATTTGAGACGATCAGGAACTTCAACCCACTGTCACGAATAATATACTTCCAGGTTTTTTCTAGCTCCTTTTCGTACATGGGAACAAATCTTGCATTACGACCATATACAGCAAAAGCAAGTATTGCCCATTCAGGGCGGTTATTTGAAATAATTCCAACAGCATCTCCTGCGCCAACGCCAAGCGCTGCCAGCCCGCCCCGGGCATTGTTTATTCTGACGCCGATCTCACCATACTTAATTGGATTGAGCCCACCACGGTTATCGTGAGTTAAAAATAACGGAGTATCTTTATATTTCTTTTCGCTTTCAATCCACCACTCAACAAGATTATCCGGTTTTTCATAAGCCCACATAGGTGCCTTCCCCCTATTTTAAATTAATTTTATTAGTGTAAGTTGGACCTACTCTTGGTTTATTATACATATTTTTCTGTATATTATAAATATTTATCTGTTTAGATCAGCAAAAAGAAGAACCAGGTGGCTCTCCATTAATGACTTGAATTATACAGGCAGATTTAATCGAATAAGTTGTTTTACCTTTCATCAAAACAACCTTTAACTTCCTAAAATGCCTCCGCTTAAATTCTGAGCGGAGGCATTTTACATAGATAGTATTTAGTCAACCGGCTTTAAAATAGTAACCGATGGCGGACCTTCAACCGCATCTTTAACAGCTTCTTTAAATTCAAGATAGTGGTTAGTATGCCGGTGTGTTTCCAGAGCCTCTAAACTGGTGTACTTTTCAAGGATATATACTTCTCCCGCCCCTTCAATTGGCATATAGGGTTCATACAGCAAACATTCCTTTTCATTTTTACTGACTGCCTCAGCCATTTTAAGGCTGGCATATGCCACTTTTTCTTCCATACCAGGTTTAATTTTTATTATTGCAACCAGAGCAATCACAGGATCATCTCCCCCGAATTTATTTTCTCTTAATTTCTCCCCACACTAAGCTAATTCCTGCTGTTGACGTAACAGATAAAGAGGGGTATAATGTAAACAAACGATTAAAACAAATGTTTTAAATAAATGCTTAAATATTGATTTAATCTGTTAGGTGGAGACTGAAAGCATGCCCGACTTGGGACAATTTGTAGTCAGGTATCGCAAAACGATCCTGATTCTATATATTATTATATTGATGCCGGCAGCAATAGGTTACCTGGCAACAGGGGTTAATTATGATCTCGCATCATACATGCCGGAAAAGTTGAACTCGCGGCAGGGTGAAAAAATTCTTGAAGAGGAATTTGATTTATCCGGTTTAGGACTCTTGATGGCCCGAGATAAAAAAAACCATGAAATCGAAACATTAATTGCCAGTTTGATGAATTTTAGAGGCGTTGATGATGTAAAGTGGCTCGGAGATTACACAGATATATATGTCCCGATCCAATTTACGGATCCCTTAATACAGGCGCGTTTTACAACCGAAGATACAGTATTACTACAGATACAATTTAGCGGTAATGCCCGCGCTCCTGAAACAACGGCTGCAGTTAAATCAATTCAAGATCTGATTAAAGATGATGAAAACCTTTACTTTGGCGGAGAGCCGGCCATTCTTGCTGAAATGCAATCAGCAATAGGTGAGGAAATTGTAGTTTATACAGCAATTGCGGTAGTTATGATTCTTTTTGTTCTTACAATCTCAACACCACTTTACCTTGATCCAATTCTTTTCCTGCTGGCCGTCGGTATCGCGATTGTCATTAATATGGGCAGTAATATCTTTATGGGAGAAATTTCTTTTCTAACAGCATCGATTGCAGCGGTAATGCAGTTAGGTATCTCTCTTGACTATGCAATCTTTCTGATGCATCGCCTTGAAGAAGAAAAACCAAAGTTTAAAAATATTGAAGAGGCTATGGTATCCACAGTCAATAAAACTTCAACTACCGTTGCTTCAAGCGCTTTAACCACGATAGGCGGTTTCGCCGCTCTCATGGCTATGCAAAATGGAATCGGCAGTGATATGGGTTTTGTGCTGGGCAAGGGGATAATTATCAGCTTGATTGTAACACTGACACTGCTACCGGGAATGATAATTTTTATCTACCCCTTCAGTAGACGATTTAAACACCCTATTCTGCTTCCCTCTTTTGGAAAGATAGCGAAATGCCTGGTAAAATACCGCTGGTTATTTCTGATCGTCTTTTTGGTTATTGCAGTGCCGTCTTACCTGGGACAACAAAAAGTTGATTATTATTACTCAAATGAAAACTTCCTGCCTCGCAACTCAAAAGCGGTAGCTGATACAAATAAAATAATGAGTGAGTACGGGGCGGTCGATATCGCTTATGTAATTATTCCTGACCATGGACGACGGGGAGAACGTGAATTAGTGGATCAGTTGAACAAAATTGCCTTTATTGATTCTGTAATTGCAGTGTCCGAACAGGTTGATCCGGCCTTGCCGGAAATAATTATACCTGAAGAATTAATCAGCGAGTTCAGTGGTGGTAATTACCGCAATATAATGGTTTTCCTGACCCCCGGCATCAGCGAAGCAGAGTCATTTAAAACGATCGATCTTATCCGGGAAGCCACTAATACTTTAAACGACGAATTCTACGTTACCGGACCTACTGCCATGACCAGGGATATGGCTGCCCTGTCTCGGTTAGATGCCGGTCGGGTTGTTCTTGTTTCTATAGCTGCAATCGGATTGATAGTCGGCATCAGCCTTAAATCATTATCACTGCCGGTTGTGCTGGTTATGGCGGTACAACTTGCGATATGGATCAATATAAGCATTCTCTACTACCAGGACCAGGCTGTATCATCACTGACCCCAATTATAATAGGAGCAATCCAACTCGGAGCAACAGTTGATTACGCAATTTTATATACATTAAGGTACAGGGAAAATTTGGAGTTGTTCAACGGCAGACTCAGGTCTGCAATAAAAACAATTGAGGATACCGGTCGTTCAATTCTGACCAGTGCATTAATACTTTTTGCTGCCACGTTCAGCATATCAGTTATAGCAGGAATTAAAACTACCCGTGAAATGACCATGTTGATAGGACGAGGCGCAATGATCAGTATGATTGTTATGTTTACATTGCTGCCGGCACTTCTCATCGTCTGTGATAAATTGATCGGCCATTCAACATTTAAATGGCCTTTCGTAAAAACAAAAATGAAAACTCCCCGGAGGGATAAGATCGATGAAAAATAAAATCTATTATTCAATAGCAATAATCATAACTGCAATGCTTGCGCTGGGTTCTGCAGCTTATTCAATCGTTCCTGATCAGAGTGACACTCAAAAGGAAAATTACAGGCCCGCCTTCCTCGCTGAAAATATTTTATCAGAGAACTCAGCAGAAGATGAAACCCCGGCAGTAAAAAATGAAACTGTATATGTTTTGCTGGATCATTATGGAACGGCGTTGGACCAGAGAATAGTTAACCGGATTTACGAACAGGAAAACCCTGGCGCAGGTTTGGTTGTCGATTACGGAGAGTATACCTCCGTTGAAAATATGATTACCGGAGACAAACCGGTCATCGATAATAATCGAATCATCTGGGACGGTAAGCTGCTGGAAAATGAAGATATCTACTATGAGGGGACGATTCAAAAGCAGCTACCGGTAGATATAACTATCGCTTATTATCTCGACGGCATAGAGATTGAACCAGAAAACCTTGCCGGCAAATCAGGAAGACTCGAATTATTAATTAAATTTAAAAACAACCTGAGTTACAATGAACCGCTAAGTTATCATGATTATGAAGGCAATCTGGTGACAAAACATGATGATAACTACGTCCCGCTCCTTGTGCAGGGAACACTTGATGCAGATCTGAATCTATACTCCGAAATTGATCCCGGAAATGGTATGAGCCTGATCATGGGTCAGACGGCAAGCATAAACTTCATGGTTTTTCCTTATCCCGAGGATGAAATCAGGATTAGCATGGATGGAGTAGATCTAGAACTTGAGAAAATAACTTTTATGATTACTCCTCAATTGCCAGCTGTACCGGATCTGGATATTGAAGATATGCTTATTCAAATGCTTGAAGGCATCAGGATGTTCAGTGAAAAGTTTGGGGAACTTTCAGTAGGAGCAGATCGAATCCTGCAGGGGTTAATTAGATTTAATGATGAAAGCAAACACCTGACTTCCGGTTTCGATAACCTCTACCCGGTTATAGAAGAGTATAAAATCCAGCGTGAAAATTTGCAAGATATGCTTGAATCAAAAGAGATTGAAAAATTGCTGAGCTCCATTGAGACACTGGAATTATTGCTTGCAGAAATTGAAAATATACCTGATGGCAATGAACTGACTTCTGAGCTTGACCAGGCTGCAGCGGAAACAGCAGAACTGGAGATACAGCTGAATGAACTTGATCAAATATTTTCCGGACTGGAAATAACATCTCGCCAGATAACTATTGAAGCAGAAAAACTGATAAACGATAATGAGCCGGGCACCCCGCTTCACGAGTTGGGACTCTTGTTAAAAGCCCGTGAAAATGAGCTGCAAAGAGCATTTAATCAGAATAACCTGGCCGGGCAAAGTTTCTCTGCCCTGCAGAATAACCTCGATTCTTTCCGGCAAAACTGGCTGAATAATTATATGCCGGGCTTAAAAGCGCTGGAAGAACTTAACATTTTGTTAAAAGCAGCCGATATTAAGAACCGGATTGAAAATATCGGGCTTGAAATATCAAAACTCAATGAATATCTTGAAATGGTAGATCAATTTATTATTGAATCGGACTCGATGTTGGCTGATATCGAAATGCTTCCGGAAGCCTTGGATCAAATGGTAGCAGGGCAATCCCGTTTGACTGACGGCATTAATGCCCTGGGCTCAGGAGGTATAAAAGCGATGGAGGAAGGTTTAATTGATGGAATTAATGAAGCCCGGGCAGGAAAAGCTAAAATTGAGTTAATGAAAAAACTGGCAGATGATTACCGCTCATATGCTGATAATGAACATAACCGGTTAAGTGAAGTACGCTTTATTATTCAGACTCCCAGGATAGAAATTGAAAATATTATCAATCCCGATAATGTAGAAAATGATCAAGATCCCTCCGAGAATTGGGCAGAACAAATATTGGCGAAATTTACTAACCTATTTGAATAAGCGAGGTGTTTTAAAATGGTTATTGACAGAAATGATACTAAAACCAAAATACTGGAAACGGCAGCGGGGATAATCGGGAAAGAGCGTAACCTGAATCTAACCATCAGGGAAATTGCCACCCGGGCAGACGTTAATATAGCTTCCATCAACTATCACTTTGGGTCGAAGGAAAAGCTGCTTGAAGAAGTGGAAATGCTGCTTATGGATAAAATCCGCCATATTTATACCGGTCTTCATAATTCTGACCAACCGACAAGAGAAAGGTTGATCAGCTGGGCCAACAACCTGATTAAGCACCTGATTGATTACCCGGGCATTATTTATCTTATCGGAACACAGGTTCTGGAAAAGGAGAATACCGGCCTTAATATCTATTTGCATCTTCTCGAAACAGATATCAACCCGCTTGTAAAAAAACTAACCGGTGTTACAGATGAAACTGCAGCCGGTTTTAAAGTATTACAACTAATATCGGGCATTGTATATCCTGTATTGATTTATTCCAGTAATAATGAAACGGCCGGTATAAATATCGGTGACACGGCTATCCGCGGAAAGTATGTAACGTCACTTGTCGACAGCATCGAAAAAGGTTAACTTAAACACCCATTATATGGTAGCCACCATCGGCATAGAGAATATTACCAGTGACAGCAGTTGAGAGATCGCTTAAAAGAAATAGGGCAGAACCTGCTACTTCTTCAGCAGGAACCAGGCGGCGTAGAGGATTTTTTTCTTCCATGCCATCAAGCATTTTATTAAAATCACTGACACCTTTAGCCGATACTGTACGAATTGGTCCTGCAGATAAGGCATTAACGCGGATGCCCAGAGGGCCAAGATCATTGGCAAGATAACGTACGGAAGCTTCCAGTGAAGCCTTTGCCACTCCCATTACGTTATAATTGGGTACCACGCGCTGAGAGCCCAAGAAAGTTAATGTTATGATGCTCCCTCCCTCACTAAACATGGGATAAAGCCTTTTCGTTACCGCAACAAGTGAATAGGCGCTAATTTCCTGGGCCAACAGAAACCCTTCACGTGAAGTTTCAGCGAACATACCGCTTAGCTCTTCTTTCTTTGCAAAAGCCAGGCTGTGCACCAGGCCATCAAGTTTGGTCCACTTTTTACCCAGTGCATCTGCTAATGCATCTATTTCAGCATCAATGCCCACATCACATGGAAAAAGGGGCGCTCCGGGTTCAAGACCTTCTGCCATCCTCCCAACCTTATCTTTAAAACGTTCACTCTGATATGTAAAAGCCAGGTTGGCGCCGGCTTTTTTTAAGAAAACTGCGATCGCCCAGGCAATGCTGCGCTTGTTTGCCACACCCATCACCAGGACATTTTTGCCTTCAAGTAATTGCTCTGCCATGATTCCTTCAATTCCTTTCATTTAAATCTATATAAATGTTTTTACGAACCAGAGAAATATTTCCTTGACCCTTAAATTTAAAAAGAGGTTCCTTTAAAATATAGGTTTTATTTACGCCCGTCGCTAATCAAGTGAAATATTGACTTGGTATCCGGATTAACATTGCCGAAAAAGACAAAGATTAAAATCTCTTCCATGAAACCTGCAATGTAAATCAGGGCCACAATACGGACAAAAATAGTTACATCGAAAAAGAAGGATAAAACAAGAACAAAATAGACCATAATTGCATTCCAGCGTAAAATAAATGTATGCATCATAACCGGACGCCTGAAGAGGATTCCTGAGAGAATAAAAGAAAAACCGAGTATTGAAAAAAAGATGATCAGGTATAAACTGTTTGCCGCTATTGCTTCCGGCTGTAATTGACTCAGGAAGTACGCTGAAGAGATATAGAAAAAGAGATCCGCCAGCGAGTCGAGCTCTTTGCCGAAATGTGAAACCTGGTTGTACCTGCGGGCTATTATACCGTCAAAAAAATCGGTAGAACCAATAACAATGTATGATATTAAAAAGAGCTGATGATGTCCATAATGCAACATTAGGAATAATACTGGAAGCAAAATTATTCTGGACGCTGATAATATGTTTGGCACAGTAAGCCGAATTGCCAATAGATTCCCTCCTGGTAAGTTTGATGGCTAATCTTATCATAGTATACCGTATAGGGCTATATACCGACTTATTTTCGCACACTTCCTAGAGAAAGCTGAAGTTGTCAACATCAAATAATCCACGATCCGTTATTTTCAGTGAAGGGATCACCGGTAAAGCCAGAAAAGAGAGTGTCAGAAATGGCTGATCCAGCTTTGCACCCAATTCTGAGGCAGCCTTCAGGATAGAATCCATTTCACCGGCCACCTCTCCAGCCGTTTTTAGCGACATCAACCCGCCGATTTCAAGGGCCAGAAATGATTTAATCTCCCCCCGGCCGTCAACGGCGATAAACCCTCCGCCTGTATCGGCGAGTTTGTTTACTGCAACTGCCATCGCGGTCTCCTCAACCCCGACAACGATGATATTATGAGAATCATGGGCAACACTTGATGCAAGCGCACCCTCTTTGAGCCCTATACCCTTCACCAGCGCTACTGCCATTCGTCCACTGGCATGGTGTCTTTCAATTACCGCAATTTTATTTAAACCGGAATCAGGATCAACCCGCAGAGTTCCATCTATTTCCGGTTCTATCTCTACAAATAATTTTTCTGTTATGAGCTGGCCTGGCACAACTCCTATAACAGGCATAGTTTTTGATCTGACCGAAATTTTAAAATCGCTTTCTGTTAAAGGGCGTTTTACTTTTACCGAATTGAGAGCCTCACCGGGTGGTAACGCACGCGACTGTGAAAATACCGGCTTTCCCTGCCTGGAAACAATCTTACCGTTTTTTACAACAAGCACTACTTCGAAATCCTTAAGATCTTTTAAAACAGCAAGATCTGCTTTATAGCCGGGCGCGATTAGCCCGCGACCAAATAAGCGGTAATGACGGGCAGGGTTAAAGGTGGCAATTCTAATCGCCAGATAAGGATCTGCTCCCATTGATACCGCGCTCTTCAGAAGATCATTAATATGACCTTCCCCCAGCAATTCAGCTGCCTCCCGATCATCACTGCCAAACATAAATGAGTCTACGTTGGTATGATTCACAAGGGGAAGTAGCTCTCCTAAACTGGACGAAGCTGAACCATGTCTGATTATAATCTTCATTCCGGATTTTAATTTCTCAAGAGCTTCGCTTGCGGTAAGACATTCATGATCAGTGCTGATACCGGAAGACAGGTAAGCCTGCAGATCAGTACCCGTCAAACCGGGGGCATGCCCGTCGACAACTTTACCGGCCGCATGCGCGGCAGCCAACTTTTCCATCACTGACTTGTCTGCATTAATCACTCCGGGGTAATTCATCATTTCTCCAAGCCCCACCACTCTCGGGTGTTTAAGCTCATCCCTGATTTGATCTGCATTAATCTCACCGCCGGCTGTTTCCATATCGGTTGCGGGAACGCAGGATGGTACGGTGAAGAAAAAATCTACCGGCAAGTCTTCGGACGCATCAAGCATCATTTTTACACCATCAATACCCATTACATTGCCAATTTCATGGGGATCATTTATCACTGCAGTCGTGCCATTGACGATTAATATACGGGCCAGTTCCGGTGGAAACAGCAGAGTACTCTCGATATGCAGGTGAGCATCTATTAATCCGGGCACTGTATAAGCTCCGCTTAAATCAATCACATCATTACCGCTTTTATATGTTTCTCCTATTGCAGCTATGTAACCCTGATGAAGCGCAATGTTGGTCTTAACTGCTTCACCTGTAAAAAAGTTAATCAGTCGGACATTCTTAAGCAGCAGTTCGGCAGGCTGCTCACCACGGGCAACAGTTATCCTCTCACTAAGGTTGCCCGGATGATTTTTATTATTAATAAGCATTATCAGCCCTCCTCTTCAAAATAAAAATAATTTCATTACCAATGTATTCAACCTGAAAGCAGAAAATGTTTACATTGATCTTTTAACTGACAGTGGAACTTCAGCCATGAGCGCCAACCAATGGGCCGGTATGATGCTTGGCGATGAATCATACGCCGGAAATACATAAACCGGGTAATAATAGATCATACCCGGCAGGAATAAATACATTCCGGCTATTTCAGGTTATAACATAATATTACCCGGTTGAATGTGTATTAAATCAACAGTAAACAAGTATAACAATCTGCTGCTATTCTTTCTTGAACATGCTAACAACAAGTGCAATAGCAAGGCCTATACCGAAACCACCGATTAAGCCGCTAGTCTGAAAATATAAAACACCCAACAGTGGAAAAACAGTAAAACCGATAACAACTAAAATCAAAGGCAAATATTTTAAGCCAAAAATAACAATCCATCCCTTCAAATTTTATTCTGTACTGCAAAAAAAGCTGTAATGGCTGCAGTCCTTCCTGCAGGCACAGCCAATACTTTCCATAATAAACATTTATCCTATTTAATAATATTTTATATGATATTATTAAACATGACAAAGCCGCCGAAGCTTGTGAAACAATGCTACAAGCGGATGAGCTTTAATTAAAGCTCATTTGTTAAGGAATCCTTTGAAAAACACAGCTATTTGATAGCAACTTACTATCATGATCCCTAAAGCTCTATATTAAGCTTTTTCTGCCATTTCCGGACTTATGGTAATGGACCTTACCTCTTAATAACTCTTATTGAGAAAGGAGACTTAAATGCAGGTTAATTCAGATATTGTTGGTAAAAAATTAAGTGAGTTTACCGCCTTTGTAGATCAGCGGAGAATCTGCAATTATGCGGCAGCAGTAAGTGACTCCAATTCTTTTTATCTGGACGACCAGCGTCGGGAAGGGCTAATCGCACCGCCAACCCTGGCCGCTGCCATCACCTGGCCAATCATTAATAATATTTATGACTACATTGATCTTGGTTATTCGCCGGAAGTAATCTTTAATATTGTTCATTACTCCGAGTACCTGGAATTACACCGCCCTTTGAGACCGGGTGATAAGGTTATCATAAACGGAGAGGTGGCAGCTGTTTTGCCGGAAAAACGAGGAACCCACGTTATATTTAAACTTCCAGCCGTCGATCAAAATGGTGAACCACTATTTACAGAATATATCGGTGGGATGCTGCGGGGAATAGAATGTGCCGATCAGGGCAGCGGCCAGGAATCATTACCGATCATACCATTCAACCCGACTGATAATATAATACACTGGGAAGTTGCTGTGCCTGTGCCCCGGGAAGCCTGCTATATTTATGAAGGCTGCGCAAATGTTCCTTTTCCCATACATACCTCGCCTGCCTTTGCAATCAGTGTTGGCCTGCCTGATATTATTTATTATGGTGTTGCGTCACTTGCACATGCCGTTCGCGAACTTGTCAATCGTGAAAACGGAGCGAACCCAACTGGTATTAAAGCAATTGCCTGCCGTTTCAGAGGCATGGTCCTTCCTGACAGTTTCATTCGTATCCAGTTAACTGGAAGAAGCCTGAAGGATAACCATAAATATCTCTTTTTCCGGGTACTGAACAGGGAAGGAAAAGAAGCAGTAAGTGAAGGGTTTATGTCCTGCGAATAGTACATTTTCTTCGATCCTGACTGAAGGGAAGGATTAAACCCTCTTTCGTAGAAATAAAGGATTGAGCATGTAATAGCAAAGGCATCGAACTAAATTAAAGGAGGGAACGCTTTGAACGATAATAGTTGGAAACTGCCGCTGCTCAATTCATATGTTGAGAAATGGGCCAAAGAATCACCGGACAAGCCGGCTTTAATCCAGCATGAGGATGACAAAACTGTCACTTATAAAAAATTCATTTCACTGGTCGACTTTTTTGCTTTGCGCTTGCTCGACATGGGCATTAAAAAAGGTGATCGAGTCGCGACAATGCTGGTACTCGTTCCCGAACATGTATTACTGATGTACGCCTGCTTTAAAATAGGAGCGATAATTGCTCCTCTCGATGTTCGCCTCAAAGAAACAGAAGTCGTCCGTGATCTCGAAAAAATAAAACCAAAAGCATTTTTCTTTTTGGGCAAAACTCCCCTGATTGATTTTCGTGAAATGGGCAAAGCCGTACGCGATAATTGTCCTTTTGTAGAACATTTGGTTCAGTTTACCCCCAACCCTGAACCGGGAGATATTATCGATGGCGCCACCGCCATTACCGATATGATGGCTAAAGGTAAGCTTATAGGCTTAAAGCTTAAAAATATCTTTACTCGCAACCTCGAAAAGGCCTACTCAAAAATAGATACAAAAACTCCTGCCCTGATTATTTTTACAACAGGGACAACCGGAGAACCTAAGCCTGCCGTAATGTGTCATGAAAATATTATTGTTCAAAACGAAATCCTTAATCGAGGGGTTGGACTTGACGGGAATAACATGAAGATGTTGGTAAATTTGCCTCCAAGCCACGTCGGTTGTGTTACAGAACAGTTAATGACTACCCTGTATCTCGGTGGAACTGCGGTAATTCTGCGTATTTTTGATCCAAAGGTTACTCTTGACGCCATTGAAAAGCATAAAGTTAACATTTTTGGTCAAATTCCCACCCAATTCAGGATTGAATGGGCTCTTCCCGAATATAAAGATTATGATTTAAGCAGCCTGGATTACGCAATATATGCAGGTTCTGCAGTTGACACAGTTTTCCTGAGACAGCTTTCAGAAATGGCGCCCAATTTCGGGACTGGAATAGGGATGACAGAAACAGCCGGTTTTTATTCCTTTACACCTATAGGGATCACTGTTGAAGAAATGGCAGGCCAGGTTGGAGCCGCTTTTGAAAACCTGGCTCCTGTGACTATTCGCAAACCTGTTATGGAAGACAATACTGCCGGAGAAGAACTGCCTGACGGAGAAATTGGAGAAATATGTGTAAACGGTCCAATCGTATTTCAGGGTTACTATAACATGCCTGAAGAAACAGACAGAACTATCACCCGTGATGGGTGGCTCTACACAGGCGATATGGGCTACTTTAAAGATATGGGTTCATACCGGGCATTATATTTGGCTGGCAGACAAAAATTTGTGATCAAACAAAAAGGCTACCAGGTCTTCCCGGATGAAGTTCAGGACTATATCGCTTCTCATCCCAAGGTCGATATCGTTGATGTTGTAGGTGTCAGACACGAAGTATTTGATGAAGGTATTTTTGTGTTCATCAGGCCCAAAAAAGGTGAAACTCTAAGCTCGGAAGAAATTATGCAGCACTGTCAGGGCATAGCTTCCTACAAACGTCCTCAGCATGTAGAAATTTGGCCTGATAATAAAGAATTCCCCCTGACCAGGGTAGCAAAAGTTGATAAAAAAGAGCTGATAATCGTGGCTGAATCGATAGTGGAAGAATTGCGCAGAAAAGGCAGATGGGACAAAGTGTAAACCAGATTTTCAGTTTATAAAGCCGCCCTTTGGGCGGCTTTATATTATTATTGCCCTTCATTTGTCACGCCATAACTGCGCAACATATTTTTCATTCCTTCAGTAATTTCTATCCGCCCGTCCTGAAATACCCAGTAGACTTCAACATTATTGAAACTATTAGCCAACGACAGACTCTCCTCGAAAGGAAGCAAAAATAGTGCGGTAGATAAAATATCTGCCAGCGCTGCATCATCAGCTACTACTGTCAGAGCCCTGTAATAATCGCCCGGCATTAAGGTTATAGGATCTATAATATGATGCATTACTTGCCCATCGACCACATAGTAGCGTTGGTAATCGCCGCTGCTTACAACTGCTGCATCCTGAACAAAAACAACATCCAGCAGTTTATCTTCTTCCTCTGATACTATAGAAGCGCTGGGGTTTTGAATTCCGATGCCCCATTTTTCCCTGACACCATCAAGAGGTTTACCGATAGTTCTGATATTTCCGCCAGGACTGAGAACAGCTGAGGTCATTCCCGCCGCTTCCATTTCAAGCGCCACAAGTTCAGTGGCAAATCCTTTTGCCACGGCACCCACATCAAGACTCATCCGGGAATCGGGCAAATATACTGTATTATTATCTCTGTCAATAATAACCTGATCAAGATCAGTATAGTGTGCTGCTTCCCTGAGGGCATCCATCGGAGGCAGCATGGCATTTGATGGATCAAGTTCAGCCTCGCTGCGATAGTGATGCCAAATTTTTAAGACAGGGCCCATAGCAATATTTGTTGTTTCGCCCGTTAGTTCATACATTTCTCTGGAATACAGAAGCAAATCAATAATTTCCCGCTCCACTTCAACAGGTTTGATGCCGGCATTATCATTAATTGTTTTAATGTTATTGATACCTTCAAAACTTAAATATATATTATACAACTTATGCAGTTCGAGAAACCGACTGTGAATCTGCTCCATATAGTGATCAAACTCATCTTTGTTTTCGGTATAAGCTACTACCTGGACTAATGTGTCAAAAGTATCAAAGAATGAATCTGAATATTTATTTTTTCCTGTTTGCGGATTGCCTGAGCATCCAGTTATTAAAAGCAAGACAACCAGCATAAGGACAATTTTAATTCTCATACTTTATCCCCTCATTAATAAATGCTTGCTATCAAGAAACACTCCCCCACCAGCGGCAGGGGAGCATTTAAAGATCAATGATAAGCCGTAGTTATTAATTACATTGCGTCATCATATGCATTTGCAACAGCTTTTTGGTAACTCTCTACAGTAATTGTTACTGAAGAAGTCAGTTCAGGAATATCGGGTACGTTCTGGTGAGCATCATCAACCGCTTTAACCTGGAGGCCCAAGACCTCATCTACAGTCTTACCAACCATCCATTCGCTAAATGCTATAATCTGCTCATACCATTCCATTTCGATCCCGGAAACCCTTTTCATGCCATAGTCATCACCAAGCTGCACCTTGGTTTTAGGTGCTTCAGTTTTATCAGATGTAACCTGGCCATCAGCATCATAATTTACCTTGATCTGGGCGTTATCAATTAAAGCACCGACAATTACACCGTCTTCGTCAAATGCAACTGCAGCCATAGTATTGTCGAATTGTGCCACTGGAAGAATCTCGTTGGCTTCATCAAGACTCTTCGACTTGGCTAAAGAAATATCTGTACCCAAACCGGCAGTTGCTGCATTTTCTACTTCGATCGAATTATTATATGCATTTTCAACAGCAGCAATATAATCTTCCACCGTAATGGTTACCACTGAAGTAAGTTCTGGAATATCGGGAACATTCTGGTGAGCATCATCAACAACCTTAACCTGCAGGCTTTTGATTTCGTCAACAGTCTTGCCAATCATCCAGTTTTCAAATTCAGCCATCTGCTCATACCATTCCATTTCGATCTCGGAAACACGTTTCATCCCATAATCATCACCTAACCCGACTTTTGTTGCACCGGGAGCGCTGATATCGGTTGCAATCTGCATTTCTTCATCGAAAGCAACCCTGTTCTGAGCATTATCGATTGATACAGTGACAACCCTGCCTTCAGCATCAAAAAGCACTGCTGCCATAATGACATCAGCCTGAGCCTGGGCAGTAACTTCATCATCTGCATCTCTGGATTTAGCTATCGAAGTTACTACTCCAAGACCTAGTCTTGATGTGCCCGTCTCAACAACTTCTTCTTCCGGGGTTTCCTCCGGTGTTTCTTCCGGAGTTTCCTCAGCGGGTGCTTCACCGCAGCCGGCAATCATAACCAGCGCCAGGGTAAGCACAAGGACTAACCATAATACTTTTTTCATTAAATTACCTCCTCATAAAAATAACAGTTAGAGAATTTATTCACATTCTAGAGTATTAGATATGAATAAGATAAAGTCTACCTGTTTTGTACAGTTTAAATTTTACTATATTCTCGCAACAAGGTCAAGTACTTAAAAAAATAACCTTTTAAAAAATAACCTATAATTTTTATTCTTAAAATCTCAAGTTGACAGATATTTAATAATATCATATTATTATAATATAAAGATGTTTGCTTTTAGGTGGTTGAAACACGAGGTGCCGAGAATATGCCGAATACAATGATAAGCGTTAACTATCATAAATGCCGACCAGATCTTTGTAATAGCGGGAATTGTGTCGCTATACCGGCATGCCCTCTGAAGTTAATTGAACAGGAAGAAAAGAATGGTTTCCCCATGGCAAATCCATCTTTATGTAAAGGTTGTGCCAAATGTGTAAGCGCCTGTCCTTTTGATGCATTAACTTTATATTAAGAATATCTGTAATACGTTGTAATATTATGCTTTATTTCCTCCAGGGCAAATTATCAAGATCAGCATTGCCTCCCGAAAGTATTAAACCGATTTTAAAACCTTGCAGCTCCTCGCGCCTGGTCAGAAGCACTGCCAGGGTAACTGCAGCAGAAGGTTCAACAACAATTTTCATCCTCTCCCAGATCAACCGCATCGCTTCAATAATTGCAGATTCATCGACAGTCTTTATTGCTGCAACGTGAGTATTAATAATGTGAAAAGTTAATTCACTTAGTGAAGTCCGCAATCCATCTGCAATAGTATTGGGCTTTTCTACAGGTATTATTTTTCCAGCCTGTAAAGATCTGAATGCATCGTCTGCTTCAAGAGGTTCTGCGCCTATTATATCTACCGCAGGATTAAGTCCAAAAACTGCAAGAGCAGTTCCACTTAAAAGACCGCCACCGCCCACAGGGGCAAGAACCGTATCAAGATCAGGCACCTGATCCATTAATTCAAGCGCAGCTGTACCCTGACCGCTTATAACATTAAAATTATCATAAGGATGTATGAATACAGCACCGGTATGCCTTACTAAATTGTCAAGGGCCTCTTCACGGGCCTGCTGAGTAGGCGCACAGTAAGTGATTTCAGCGCCGTAACCGGCAACTGCCGCTTTTTTCACTGCTGGTGCATTTTCAGGCATAACAACGTAGGCCTTAACACCCCTGCATTGTGCTGCATATGCGAGAGCTGCAGCATGATTTCCCGAAGAATGAGTGGCTACGCCATAGCTAACTTCTTTTTCTGAGAGACTGAAAACAGCATTAACTGCTCCCCTGGCTTTAAATGCTCCAACTTTTTGCATATTCTCAGCTTTAAAAAATAATTCTGCGCCACAAATACCGTTTACTATAACAGATGTAAAGACAGGCGTCCTATGTACATATGGCTTTATTCTCACCGCTGCTTCCCTGATTGATTCAATTGAAGGTATCGGTTGCATAAATATCGTCCTCCCTGGTCTCTGGCAGATAAACTCGCTTATTCAGGTCAATCATTTAATAATCTCAGTTATTATTCAATCCACTGCCAGTTTCTCCTCTTTTCCATTCATAACAGCTTTCAATAGTTTGTGATTATTAGAAGGCAGGGATAAGAGAAATCCTGAAGAATTATTGTTATGAAAGGAGCGATTAAATGAAAATATTAGTATGCACCGACGGTTCTGAAAATAGCCGGAAATGCTTGGAAGTAGCGGCAAAAATGGTCGGAGACTGCACCATTAATGAAGTGGCCTTAATTTTTGTTCACAACAGTGCTCAATTTTTCCCCGATTACTGGCAGGGTAAATATCCTTTTACCCCGGAAGAAGAACAAGAACTAAAAAAAATTGACAAAAGGGTTATTGCGGAAAGGAAAAAAGTATTTACCGAAGCGCTTAAACTTTTTGACCAAAGTAACGTTAAGGTTGATACTATTTTTAGAATTGGCCACCCGGCTGAAAAGATTGCTGAAGAAGCTGAAAAGGGTAATTATGATATTGTTGTTATCGGACGTCGCGGGACGGGCGGGGTTAAAAAACTTTTTATGGGCAGTGTGAGCAGCACAGTACTGCAGTTGGTTAAAACTAACATCATGATTGTAAAATAAAAATTAGATTAGAAAAAAAATGACTTAAGGTGGAGGAGGCAAGGATGTCTCTTCCACCTTTTTAAAAATGTAGCATATTCTAGCGGTTGAGCGATTCCCTGGAAACAAAATGGGGTTTCATTTCCAGTGTATGGGTAGCATAAATATTGCGGATTGTCTTGGTGATTCCACGCATAACCAGGGAATGAGTATCCGCAGTATCGCCCCGATAGCGGACCCCGTTTAGCATGTCTCCGTCTGTAATACCTGTTGCCGCAAAAAAGATGTCATCACCCTTAACCAAATCTTCAAGGAGCAGCAGTTTACCTGAGCACAGGTGATCTTTGCAATAAATACTGTCTAAATCTTCATCCTTGGGTATAAGCCGACCCTGAATTTCACCTCCCAGAATCTTCATGGCTACTGCAGAGATAACCCCTTCCGGCGCTCCGCCAATACCAAAAAGTATATCAACTCCGGTATTGTCTATTGCAGTTGAAATTGCAGCAGAGACATCACCGTCAGATATCAGTTTAACCCTGGCTCCGGCTTCGCGAATTTCAGCTATTAACTGCTTATGCCGTGGTCTGTCAAGAATAATTGCCGTTAAATCAGGCACATCACGTTTAAGCGCTTTAGCTACAGCCTTCAGATTTTCTTCTACTGAAGCATCCAGACTGATGCATCCTTTTGCCTTTGAACCGACAGCTATTTTATCCATGTAAAATACATCGGGCGCGTGCAGAAGATGCCCTTTGGGCGCCACAGCCATTACCGAAAGAGCATTTGGCAACCCCCTTGCAACAAGATTAGTACCCTCTAGAGGATCTACAGCAACATCAACACTGGGTTTATCGTCAATACCAACCTTTTCACCAATATAGAGCATGGGAGCTTCATCTTTCTCACCTTCACCGATAACCACTGTGCCATTAATGTGCACCGTATCGAAAACAGCACGCATGGCATCAACAGCAGCCTGATCTGCTGCTTCTTTATCACCGCGACCCATTAGCCGGCCTGATGCAAGCGCAGCAGCTTCGGTTACACGGACAAATTCCAATGATAATTCACGTTCCACCTTCGTATCCCCCCGTTTCATTATTACCTCAATCCAGAACCATCTTCACACCTGTCAAATATCCTCTCGATCCAGTGGCATACTCATACAGCGAGGTCCACCGCGTCCTCTTACCAACTCTGAACCATTGATTTCTATAACTTCTACACCATGTTTTCGTAGTGAGTCGTTTGTTGCTTCATTTCGATCATAACAGATTACCGTACCCGGTTTAATGGCCAATGTATTGGTACTGTCGCCCCACTGTTCCCTGGCAGCAGTTATTTCTTCGTTAGCTCCCGAATAAATAATATCTATGTTTTTTAGATCTAAAGCTTTTCGCAAAGCGCCCTGCAAACTATAACCGCTGCTGGCATTAACCCAGTTTTCGGTTCCTTTTTCCAGCCAATAAACATTGACCTGGTCTTTCACACCCGGATACATCAGAAACTTATCAATATCAACCATTGTAAAAACAGTATCCAAATGCATATAAGCCCTTCTTGAAGGAATCTGAACTACTATAATCTGTTTGACCATCTCTTTTTCAATAATATATTTATGGGCGATCCATTCGATTGCTTCTTCAGTAGTTCTTTCGCTGAGGCCAATCATCAGAGTATCTCTGTTTAGGATAAACACATCCCCGCCTTCTATGCCGTACGGTATCTCTTCATGAAAAGCCAGATCAACATCCCTTAGTAATGGATGGTATTTCTGAATTGTCCTTAAAAATATAGTTTCCAACCGGCGGGCAGAAAGAAACATGCTGCTGACCTGAAGTCTGCCTCCGATCATTGCTCCATGATCTCTTGTGAAATACATATTTGGCAAAGGTGCCAGGTAAAAGGGATAGCTATCCAGGGTCAGATCGCTAAGCGAAGTATATTTTTTTAGATGCTGTACTTCATGCTTGGAAAGTCCTGCTATAATTTTCGAAACAAGTTCTTCAGGTGATAGGTCACTAAGATATTGGTATATCGTATCAAGTACGTCAGGTTCAATAAGAGGGCTGGCTTTGAGGTGCCTTTTGATTACCTCGCTTTTCACTTCCGGATCCTGAATTACATCAAGCAACATATTACCTACATAATAAACCTCAACTCCATTATCTTCCAAAGTTTTGGCAAAATCATCATGTTCAACCTGGGCTTTGGCAAGCCATGGAATTTCATCAAAAAGCAGATCCTCAAGGTAGCGCGGAGTTAAATTTTCCAGCTCAAGACCTGGTCTGTGTAGCAGTACTTTTTTTAACGACCCAACTTCCGACCATACTTGTATCGCCTTTTTCACCGTATTCCCTCCTGAAAAAGTAATACTACCCTATTCGCCAATTCGTCCATATATACCTGTATTTTAATAAATATAATTTGATTTTTCTGGCTGCTTGCATTATTAGGTGTTGTATGGTATTGTTTGATCTGGCATTTGTAAGATAGAAGCATATATAAAACGATGGAAGCAGGGGGGCATTTCCGTTCGTTGAGGAAATGCCTTTATTTTATAAATACAGGTTGACTGAAATTCCGGGTGACTCTAATCATTTCAGCCGGCTGGACGAAAACCAACAAATACAGCAGTTGAAAGGATTAATATTTAATGTCTACTTTTTATGAGTTTGGAATAAGTGATGAATTAATCAGAGCTACTACCAGTTTGGGTTTTGAAGAAGCAACCGCCATTCAGGAGCTGGCCATTCCGGTAGCGATGGAAGGCCGTGATATTATCGGACAAGCTCAGACAGGCACGGGCAAAACCGCAGCTTTCGGCATTCCGATGATAGAAAGATGCCGTCCTGAGCAAGGCCCTGTTCAGGGTCTTGTAATAACCCCGACAAGAGAACTGGCCATTCAGGTTGCCGAAGAGTTGAACACACTTGGTCAGTACAAAAAAATAAAATCTCTGCCTATCTACGGCGGGCAGGAAATCGAAAGACAGATCCGAGCGCTGAAAAATAAACCGCAGATAATAGTTGCTACTCCGGGGCGCCTTATGGATCATATGCGAAGAAAACTAATCCGTTTGCAATATCTTTCTGTTGTTGTCCTTGATGAAGCAGATGAAATGTTGAACATGGGCTTCAGGGAAGATATTGAAGATATACTCACCGATGTGCCAACTGACAGGCATACAATGCTGTTTTCGGCAACTATGCCCCAACCAATTCAGGATCTGGCAAAACGCTTCATGAGAGAACCGGAATTTATCAGGATTAAAACCAAAGAAATAACCGTACCTAATACTGAACAGAATTATTACCAGGTACACGAAAGAGAAAAATTTGACGTGCTCTGCAGGTTGCTCGATCTGCATGCACCCGAAGCAGCCATTGTCTTTGCCCGTACAAAACGCAGGGTTGATGAAATTTTTGAAGCTCTCAACAAGAGAGGCTACTCCGCCGAAGCAATCCATGGAGATTTAACCCAGTCTAAAAGAGACAGTGTAATGCGTAAATTCAAAACCGGTGTAACCGAAATTCTCGTCGCAACCGATGTTGCTGCTCGCGGCCTCGATATCGGTTCAGTTACTCATGTATATAATTTTGATATACCCCAGGACCCCGATAGCTACGTTCATCGTATCGGTCGCACAGGGCGGGTAGGCCGAGCAGGTATGGCTACAACCTTTGTTTTGCCCCGCGAACTTGACCATCTCAAGTTGATTGAGCGCACGATTAAAAGAAAAATTGTCCACCGGCCGGTACCGACCATGGATGAGACAATCAGGGGTAAGCAGCGTCTCACCGCAGAAAAACTGTTTCAGGTTATCGAGGCAGGTGAGCACCAGCTTTACAAAGATGCTGCAAGAGAATTACTTGAAAACGCTTCAGCTTCATCGTTGTTAGCGGCTGCGCTTAAACTGCTTACCAAGGAACCCGACCAGACACCTGTCAGCATTACAGCCGACCAAAACTGGTCTCCGAAGAAGAAAAAACCGACAAGCAGGCAGGACCGCGGCAGCTATCGCCATAAACAATCCGGAAGCAAAAACCGTGGAGGATACAAGGGACAAGGCAAAAGCCGGAAATATTCTAACAAATGATCAAATAACTCAAGTTAATGTCTGACATTCCCTTGAGTTATTTTGAAATAGGGTAAATTTATGGCTGAGAATAAACTGGTTATGAAAATTGTTAAGGATACGATAGCCACTATAACCTTGAATCTCTCTGTGGATGGCAAGAGAGTTGATATTTAGCGAACGCCGGATTGATTCAGCCGAACGCGCTCATAGATGGTCAATTTAAGGTTATGCTTTTTGTTTATCAACCATATGTTACTTCTTATATATTTAAGATCCTCGAACAGTTGGTTCAGATCATTTACCAGATTGATAAAATCATTATTCATAGACAAAAACTCCTACAACAAGTAATTTATACCATAAACTATTTGCTACTATAAACCCACCTTTAACTTTGTCAATCCTGCCGTAAAGTATTTGATTTCAAAATAAATAATCCCCGAGTGGTAAGCGATTTTTTAATATTAAATAAGAAGAGTGCTAGCCTTGACATCTATTTCACAAGAAGTATAAAATAGCATCCGTGAATAACTTCTAAACTGAGGAGAGTAAAATGAATAGCGAAAAAAACAACCATACCCCCCCTGTGGGAAAAACAGTTTTATATGTTTCGCTTTTATTAACCTTTTTGTTCGTAATCTGGGGAGCCGCTTTTCCGGCAAATCTTGATCTCGTGGCAGGTAGCGCTCTTAACTTTCTGACAACCAACTTTGGCTGGCTATACCTGGTAGCCGTCTTCTTTGTCCTTATATTCGTAATCGGCCTGGCCTTCTCACCTTATGGCAAAATAAAGCTGGGTAAGGATGATGAAAAACCGGAATTCAGCACCCCGGCCTGGTTTGCCATGCTTTTTACAACCGGTATGGGTATCGGCCTTGTTTTCTGGAGTATTGCTGAGCCTATGTATCATTATATGAGCCCACCTTACGGCGAAGGTGGAACGGCTGAAGCGGCCGAAACAGCAATGCGTTACACCTTTTTTCATTGGGGACTCCACCCATGGGCAGTATTCGCCCTTGTCGGCCTGGCCCTGGCCTACTTTCAATTCCGCAAAGGCATGCCGGCTCTGATTAGTTCAGTTTTTCAACCAATTCTCGGTGATAAAGTTCATGGGCCCATCGGCCAGGCCATAGATATTCTTGCTGTATTTGCCACGGTTTTCGGCCTGGGCACATCTCTTGGTCTCGGAACAATGCAGATCAACACAGGCCTTAACCTGCTTTATGATATCCCGAACAGCAACACAGTTAACATTCTCATTATTGTTGTAATCACTGCCGTCTTTACGCTTGCTGCCGTCCTGGGCATTGAAAAAGGAATTAAATTTATCGCTAACAATACCGTGCGATTGGCCCTGCTAATTATGTTTTTCCTGTTATTTTTTGGACCAACCCGTCAGATCGTCAACCTGCTGACCAACACCCTTGGCGATTACTTCCAAAATCTTATCTATATGAGTCTGTGGACAGACCCAATTAACGAAGCTGGCTGGATTAGCGGCTGGACTGTATTTTACTGGGCATGGTGGATAGCCTGGGGACCCTTTGTCGGTCAGTTTATCGCCCGTATTTCCAGGGGACGCACTATTCGCGAGTTTATTATCGGAGCCCTGGTGGCACCGACAGCATTTAGTTTTATCTGGTTGGCCATTTTCGGAGGTACCGCCTTAAATCTTGACATAATCGGCGGTGCAGGCATTGGTGAAGCAGTATCCGATAATATTGCCAGTGCCCTGTTCGTTACCCTTGGGAACTTTCCAATCAGTACTATTACTTCATTTCTGGCCATTATTCTGATTGCAGCCTTTTTTATTACCTCTGCCGATTCAGGAACCTTTGTTGTAGCCATGCTTACATCCGGCGGCAATCAGGAGCCGACTCGCAAATTGAAAGCAGCCTGGGGAATTCTTTTGGGCGGTGTCGCTGCTGTTCTTCTGGTTGCCGGTGGTCTTGGCGCTCTGCAAACTGCCTCTATCGCCTCAGCCTTTCCTTTTATGCTGGTCATGCTGGTCATGTGCTATTCACTGCTAAAAGGATTTTCACAAGACAAAGCATAATTAAAAATTATCATAAACCAGTTCAAGGGCTATCCTGACCTATAAGTTAGGATAGCCTTTGAATTTCTACAAGAAATTCAATAATTTATAAAACATACTCTATAGTACAAGTTGCCAGCAGGAGGTTGAAGTCCTAAAAAAGATATTCCATCCTCTTAATCACCTGACAAAACTACCGGTTACAGCAGCTGTGGCTTTTTTAAGATCTTCCGGGGCGATTTCTATTTGCACTCCCCTGGTGCCGGCACTGATAATAACATTATCAAACCGGAAAACATTTTCATCAAGATAATATTCGCAGTTGTTTTTTAGCCCTAAGGGAGAGACAGCGCCCCTGATATAACCGGTTAGCGGCTGCACCTCTTTTAAAGAAACCATTTCTACTTTTTTATTTCCGCTCGCCCGGGCAAGAGCTTTAAGATCCAGTTCTCTGCCTCCAGGAATAGAAACAACAACTACACCGCTCCTGTCGCCACGAACAACTAGAGTTTTAAAGACCTGATCTGCAGGAAGCTCCAACATCAAGGCTGCATTTCCTGCACTTAAGTCACTTTCATCAATAGAAAACTCCCTAAGCCTGTAGGGGATATTAAGGCTTTCCAGAATCCGGATTGCATTGGTTTTTTTCATTTACAACCCCCGTAAGTATTCACTTTTTAGTGATCTGGAAGACTTTGAGGATAGTACACTGTTTAGTTTGTTCAGCAGCAATTCTTTATCCCGGGAAAGTGTTGCCTTCAGCGGCAGGTAGTTTGATGCATGATTAGCGCGAAAAACTGATTCAGTCAGTTCAAGTCTTTCTACGATCATTTTAATTTCTTCCAACAGCTGCCATGAATTTAAAGGGGTTAATAACTTTTCCTCAAATGCCCTGTGCATAGAAGTGCCTGGCACACTGATCAAACTGAGAAGTCCAATGTAATCGGGGTCAATTTTATTTAACAATACTGCCGTAGACAGGGCGTGTTCTTCCGTACCCTCAAGACCGGCAAGACCGTTTAATACTGTAACCGACAAAGGTATCCCAGCATTCTTAACTCTGGATGCGCCTTTTATCATTTCAGCTGGTGTTACTCCTTTATTAACTGATTTAAGCACAGCGGCGCTGCCGCTTTCTAGACCAAGGTAAATCATCCCCACTTTATTTTTTTTCAGTTCAATTAACTCTTTAACACTTTTCTGCAGAAGATCCTGGGGATTACCGTAGAGCGAAACCCGATCCAGATCAGGGAAAGCTTGGTTTAGCAAATCAAGCAATTTGATCAGTTTTTCCTGGGAAATAGCCAGTGCATTCCCATCTGCCAGAAATACCCTGCGTGTGCGAGGATTATAACCGGAAGCAACAGTAATGTCCCGCGAAAGCTCATCAAGTGAACGTTCGCGGTATTGTTTCTTTTTATACATGGCACAAAAGGTGCATCTGTTATAAGAGCAGCCAATCGTAGCCTGTAATATTAAACTATTGGCTTCACTGGGCGGCCTGTAAAGATCGCCCTCGTATTTCAGGGGAAACATAAAATCAACCTTTCCTTCAGAAATAAATGTGTATTCAGTGTTTAATGGTTTCATTTTATTGCAGCATGATTATGATGTCAATTTTATGCAATTGAATTACAGCCTGCCATTTTCAACCCCTTGAAAGGGATGTGATCTTCTATCACGGGTCAACAACAGCACCTTATATGCTATAATCGATTATAATTAAAATTTTTCACTCCGATTTGGATAGCAGGTGCAAATAATGTCAGAACAATTTTTACCAATAAGCAGAGAAGAGATTTATGAAAGAGACTGGGAGCGCCCTGATTTTATCTTGGTCAGCGGTGATGCTTATGTCGATCATCCCTCTTTTGGCGCCGCAATCATTGGGCGCCAGCTTGAAGCCTACGGTTTTAAAGTAGGGATTATTGCCCAGCCCGACTGGAAAAACATTAATGAGTTTCAGAAGCTTGGCCGACCGGCCCTTGGTTTTCTCGTCACTGCCGGCAATATTGACTCCATGGTTAATCACTACACCGTTGCAAAAAAAAAGCGTAAAACAGACGCTTACAGTCCGGGAGGCAGAACCGGCCTGCGGCCTGACAGGGCTACTGTTATATATACCAGAATGATTAAGAAAGCATACCCCGAACTTCCGGTTATTTTAGGCGGAGTCGAAGCTAGTCTGCGCCGCATGGGCCACTATGACTACTGGAATGACAAAATATTACCTTCTATATTACTCGATTCAGAAGCAGACCTGTTAATCTACGGTATGGGTGAAAAAACTGTAATTGAAGTAGCCGAAGCCATGGAAAGCGGTTTAAAGGCTGAGGATCTCATTTATATCAGGGGTACCGTGTACAAGACAAAAAATATCAACAATCCGGAAGATACAATCATTTTGCCTCCCTTTAAAAATATTGTCGCGGATAAAAGAACTTTTGCTGAAAGCTTTATGACTCAGTATCGGAATACCGATCCAATCAGCGCAAAAGCCCTGGCTGAACCTTATCCTGATTGGTATGTTGTTCAGAACCCGCCTTCAGAGCCACTGAGCAGTGATGAGTTTGATATGATCTACCGCCTGCCTTTTACCCGAAATTATCATCCCGTATATGAAAAAGCAGGCGGGGTACCGGCCATATCTGAAGTGAAGTTCAGCCTAATCAGCAGCCGCGGGTGTTTTGGTGGATGCAGCTTCTGTTCACTTCATTTTCACCAGGGAAGAACTATTCAGACAAGAAGCAGCGATGCTGTTGTTGAAGAGGCTGAAGTTATAATAAATGATCCCGATTTTAAAGGTTACATCCATGATGTGGGAGGGCCAACCGCCAACTTCAGGCAGAAAGCCTGTCATAAACAGCTAAAACAAGGCACCTGTCTTGACAGGCAATGCCTTTTTCCCCAACCCTGTGAAAATTTAATAGTTGACCACAGCAGCTATCTGAACTTACTGCGCCGTTTACGCAAACTGGACGGAGTAAAAAAAGTCTTTATCCGCTCCGGAATCCGCTATGATTACCTACTCGCCGATCCACGTGGAGATACGTTTTTTGAAGAGCTATGTCAACACCATATCAGCGGACAGCTGAAAGTCGCACCGGAACATTCAGCCCCGGCAGTGCTGAAAAATATGGGCAAGCCGGACAAAAAGATATATCTCGATTTCAAGAAAAAATACAAGGCAATTAACGAAAAGTTTGGCAGGGAGCAGTACCTGGTACCATATTTTATGTCGAGTCATCCCGGCTCCGATCTGGAAGCAGCCGTTGAACTTGCTGTTTTCATTCGTAATCATGAACATCAACCGGAACAAGTTCAGGATTTTTATCCTACACCTGGAACACTTTCCACCTGTATGTTCAATTCAGAGCTCGATCCAAGAACGATGAGGCCACTCTACGTTCCTAAATCCCCTCATGAAAAAGCGATGCAGCGCGCTTTGATTCAGTTCAGAAACCCGAAAAATTATAAACTTGTTTACGAAGCCCTGAAAAAAACAGGGCGAATGGATCTGATCGGCTACGGACGACGGTGCCTGATTAAACCACCTTCCGGGAAAAAAATGAAGCAAAAAACCTCCAAGAACAAAATGAAGACGGGGTCGAGTAATGCTGCAAAAGATAAATAAATTAAAATATCGCAGAATAACATTACGGTACGCTACTTTTTTAAAGTAAAACCCAACATTGGCACTCTGCTGAACATGATCTTTCTCGGGTATCAAAGTATCTGGGGCAGCTAAGTCTGATATAATCATAATATGAAATTTGAGATAAAAGAGGTGCTCTCTTGGATAATCTGAAGTATGGCCATGCTGGTAAAGTATTCGTTATAACGGGAGGCAGCCGCGGAATTGGCCTTGAGCTTGCCCGCCGCCTGCTCCAGGAAAAAGCCAAAGTAGCTATTTGTGCCCGTAAACAAGAAGGGCTCGATCTCGCCGCAAAAGATCTAAATGGCGGCGATGCCCTGCTGGCTGTACCGACTCATATTGCAAAAGAAGAAGAAGTAGATATTCTTTTTGCACAAACATTTTCCCGTTTTGGCAAAATTGATGCACTGATCAATAATGTTGGCATGAACCTGCTAACACCTTCTCTTGTAGAAACTGAATCTTCAACCTGGAAAAAAATAATTGATTCAAACCTTACTGGCACGTACTACTGCTCACGCTCAGCTGCAAAAATAATGCAAGGTCAGGGCGGTGGTAAAATTATCTGTATATCTTCACTTGCCGCATGCCGGGCCGCTCCGGGCATGGGTATATATGGTATTGCCAAAGCAGGCATCGAAATGCTCACTAAAACCCTGGCTGCAGAACTGGCTGCAGATAATATTCAGGTTAATGCTGTAGCTCCCTGTATGATTAAAACCGGCTTCAGCTCGCCCTTCTGGTCAAATCAGGAGGTGCATGATGAGATCGTTAAGGGAATACCGCTAGGCAGACTGGCTGAAATAAATGATATCATCGACCCTGTCTTATTTCTCTGCTCAAGCGGAGCAAATTTTATAACAGGCCAGGTAATCGCCGTCGATGGAGGAGCATCTGTGGTGTAATCGCAGAATACAGGAGAAATAAATATAGAGTGTCAAATAAATAGTTATTCCAGCTCAGATAATACTTACTTATAACAAACAAAGATTTGAGCAGTTACATCGGGTAATAATTATTTAAACTAGATAATGGGGGGAGCAGTTGAAATGAAAATTGAGGAGATGCAGTGGAAAACGGATGATGCATTAAACATTTTTGCCCGGAAATGGGAACCTGAGTCAGGGATAAAAGGAGTTGTATGCCTGGTCCACGGTCACGGCGAGCACAGCGGCCGTTACAGCCACTGGGCCGAAAAATTAACCAGTGCAGGTTTCGCAGTCCTGGCGCCTGATATGCGCGGGCACGGTAAATCTGACGGGCAGCGGGGGCATACACCCAGTTTTGACCATTATGGCGATGACCTCTCCATTTTGCTCGATCAGGCCTCCAAACTTTATCCAGATACCCCTTGTTTCCTGTACGGCCACAGCTTAGGAGGGGTGATCGCTCTTTATTTTTTGGTTCAACGTCAGCCCAATATTACCGGTGCGGTTATAACCAGCCCGGCTCTGCGAACTGCCATTGAAGAGCAAAAGGCTAAACGCACCCTGGCCCTCATACTGGGAACACTGATTCCAAAATCAGGCATGCCAAGCGGTTTGGAGCAGGAAGCTCTTAGCCGTGATCAAAAAGTTATTGAAGCATACCGCAGAGATCCACTTGTTCATGACCGGATATCTTTCAGGATGGGCAAAGAAGCCATCAAATCAGTAGAATATATTTACAACCATGCAGATCGCATTAATAAACCCTTGCTATTGTTACATGGAACCGGTGACAGGATCTGTTATCAATCAGGCAGTGTTGATCTCTCTAAACTCATCTCTGGAGACTGCACTCTTAAATTGTGGGATGGTTTTTATCATGAACTTCACAACGAACCTGAAAAGGATCAGGTTTTTGATTTTCTGGCCGAATGGCTGAAAAAACGGCTGGAATAAAACAATAACAGCAAGCTAATTATATTATGATCCTATAATTTTATAAATTATTTCAGGAACAGGGTAATTATCTTTGATTACATTAATACTTACTTTCGGCTTGTGGAGATCTGTACTTAATGTTATTTCAAGCTCGCTGTAATTGCCGTTTTTATATCCATTGGAAATGCCATCGTCAAAAAATAGTCTGCAGAAGCCTTTTTCACCGGTATAACAGCGTAGTTCAAGCTTCCCATCCATGCAGTCAACACTGTTTCTGCCAACTTCATTCAGGGGAAGAATAGTCCCCGCTTTAACAAAGAGAGGCAGCTCTTTCAGGGGTGCTTCGGCAACCATGTAGCGACTACCGGTATATTGCTGGTTATTCCAAAAGTTGTACCAGTCTCCCTCTGGCAGGTAGACCATACGGTGTTCAACTCCAGGTCTGGTCACAGGACAAACCATCAATCCTTCTCCCATTAGAAACTGATCGTTAATGTTGTAGGTTTCCTGATCTTCCTGGTAGTGATAAAAAAGCGGCCGCACTGCAGGAACACCTGTCAGGGCACTATTTCTGATCAGGTTATATAAGTAAGTTAAAAACCGGTAACGCAGACGGATATATTCACGGATAATTCTAAGCGCACTCTCTGAATAATGCCAGGGTTCCTGGTGTGCTGTTCCGATCTCACTGTGATTGCGGAAAAAAGGAATGAATGCGCCCAGCTGAGTCCAGCGAATTAAAAGTTCTCCGCTGCAATCACCACGGTAACCGCCAACATCAGCGCCTGCAAAGGGATAACCACTTAAGCCTAAGTTAATTATCATTGGAATACTGCTTTCAAGGTGCTCCCATACGCTTGAGTTGTCCCCCGTCCATAAGGCTGCATAGCGCTGGCTGCCGGCAAAAGCTGCCCTGGTTAGTACAAAATGGCGCTTTGATGAATCAAATTTGTTCAGCCCTTCTCGTGTAGCCATGGTTTGAAACAAACCGTATACATTGTGGGCTTCAGCGTGGGTTAGTTTTTCGTCATAATCATTGTAGTGTATCGCTTCATCAGGCAGAGTCCCACTTGGCAGAGAAAAGTTTGACGGTTCATTCATATCATTCCACACTCCGTCTACTCCGGCTTCTAAGAGTTCCTGGTGGAATTTCCCCCACCACTCTCTAACTTCTGCACGTAAAAAATCTGGGAACACTGCCGGTTTAGGCCAAACTTCACCTGCATATAAATTACCATCCGGCATTTTTATAAAATAGTCTTTTTCAAGGCCTTCCTCATAAACAGTATAACTTTCTTCGGCCTTAACTCCCGGATTAATTATTACAACCACTGCGAAACCCATTTCTTTTAACTTACCGATTACAGATTTAAAATCTGCGAAGCGTTCATTGCTAATGGTAAATACCTTATACTGATCCATGTAGTGGATGTCTAGATAGAGGATATCACAGGGAATTTCATAACGGCGCAGGTTTTCTGCTACTGATAATAGTTCATCCTGATCCTGATAACTGTAGCGGCTCTGCTGAAAACCTAAATATCTTATATCAGGCATAGGCGGCTTACCGGTAAGCTGGCTGTACGCAGATACAATATCAGCTATTGTTGCACCATAGAAGAAGTAGTAGTCAAGATTTCCACCACTTGCTTTCAGACTGACCAGTTCTGGTTCAGTTTTACCAAAATCAAATTCTGTTTTATAGCTATTGTCAAAAAAAAGACCGTAAGTACGGTCGGGAGCAAGACCGATATAAAAAGGAATAGATGTATGCATTTCAAAAACCTGCGGGTGATGGATGGGATGATGAAAAAGAACATCGCTGTTAAAATTTACAGTAGCTGTCCCCAAATGGTTCAGCCACCTATATTTCTCACCGTTTCCATATATACCTTTTTCCCATAGCAGCTTTTTTTTGATTTGCGGTTGTTCAGGGTGAATGCTGAAATCTTCACTTAGCTTGTCGCCATTGCAATCATAGATATTTACGGCCAGGGTTTCTTCGTTAACTTCTACCCGGAATCTGCCCAGGTGAAACTGCCCGTTTTTAAAATGATAGCTTCCTTCGACAGGATTTGTGACAACCGCAACCGTCGAACATGGCGTTTCATCTCCTTTTGTATAAGCAAAACGAATGATATTGTCCTGATAATATAAAATGTGCAGGCAGTATTTTTCTCCCCTGATCAAAAAACCGCAGTTTTTTATTTCCATCTTCATCATTTAAGGCTCCCTTAATTAAATAGAAAAGTAATCAGGTTTGTGCTTATCTTTTCTCTAACAGGGCCAGCATTTCCGGTATTTCAATTTCTGCGACTGAGTTATAGACAAGATCAGCTCTACCAACTCTTGCTGACGGGCCAATGCCAACTGTATACATCCCTGCTGAGACGGCCGCTGTAATGCCAGCTTCAGCATCTTCTACTACTATGCAACAAGAAGGCAGAAGATTGAGCTTTTCAGCAGCATAAAGAAAGAGGTCTGGAGCCGGTTTCGTTTTTTCCACACTGTATCCGTCAGCAACTACCTCAAAATAATCCTCTATTCCCAGATTTTCAATAATATCGCGGGCATTCTTACTCGCTGAAGCAAGAGCAAGTTTTACACCTGCATTCTTTAGTTGATTTAATTTATCAACCGCCCCGGGAAGTATATCGTCATCGCTAATTGTTTTAATTTGTTCGCGATAATAATTGTTTTTTCGCTCCATCAATTCAAGCTTTTTATTTTCAGGCAGTTCTTTGCCCTTTAAAATAAGCTCAAGCGATGCCCGGCGGGACACTCCCCGCAGTTTTTCGTTGTCCTGCCTGCTGAAGGATAGTTCCTCTTCTTCAGCCATACGGCGCCAGGCCTGGTAATGATATTCGGCTGTATCGGTAATAACTCCGTCTAAATCAAAAATTACAGCTGCCGGATTACAGGAATTAATGTACTTGGTTTTATTCATATCAGTCTTCAACCTCACTATTCAAGATGTGATTGAATTGTTTTTAAAATATGTGCCTTCAAACTGTTCACCGGTCGCTAACTTAACAGCTACATCATTATGTTTAAATGAAATTGAATTACCCTGAAGAAGTTTGTATACAACCTTATTCTGATCTACCTGGATCTCCAGTTGGGTTCCCCTGAAAAAAATTCTGAACTGGTATTTTTTCAACAAATCGGGGAGCACAGGTTTAAAACTCAGCTTCCCGTGCTGGGTTCTCATGCCGGCGAACCCATAAGCAAGACAGAGCCATGAACCGGCCATGTTGCCAATATGGGCGCCAAAATGTGTGTCTTTAAACAAATTATCAAGATCAAGTCTTGACGATATTGTAAAAAACCGGTAAGACTCTTCATGGTAACCAAGCTCTGAAGCAACCACTCCGAAAATTGATGGTGAAAGAGATGAATCATGGGTTGTTATCGGTTCATAATAGTTATAGTCACGCCTTTTCTGTTCAAGACTAAAGCGATCCCCCAGCAGCAAATGGGCCAGGATAATATCTGGCTGTTTGCATACCTGGTACCTGTAGATTACCAGCGGATGATAATGAAGCAAAAGCGGAAATTTTTCTGCCGGCGTAGAAACGAAATCCCATATTTCTTTATCAAGGAAACTGTCATCCTGCGGATGTATCTGCAATATTTCATCGTAAGGTATAAACATATTATCGGCTGCTCTTTGCCAGGCAACTGGTTCATCATCCTGCAGATCTATTTTATCAGCAATATTTTTATATTCTTCAGGATATTCCTTGCTCATCCTGCGTGCTGTTTTTGCCGCAAAATCCAGGTGCCAGGAGGCCATCAGGTTCGTGTAACAATTGTTATTAACCAGGGCTGTATATTCATCAGGCCCCGTTACTTCATGGAAGCCAAACCGGTTTCCCTTCCGGAGATTATATGCACCAAGATCTTCCCAAAGCCGAGCTGTTTCAAAAATTATTTCTGCTCCCTGGCTGAGCATAAAAGTATAATCTCCGGTCATTTCAATATACTTGCAAACAGCATAGGCAATTGCAGCATTAATGTGGTACTGTGCTGTACCGGCAGGATAGTAAGATGAACCTTCTTCACCGGCAATCGTTCTCCAGGGAAAAAGTGCCCCTCGCGGATGTGATAGCTCTCTGGCTCTTGACCTGGCGTAATCAAGAATACTATAACGGTATTCCAAAAGCTTTCTGGCTTGATCGGGCATAATAGCGCAGTAAAAAGGAAACATATATATCTCGGCCTCCCAGAAATAATGGCCGTCGTAACCTTCACTGGTTAGTCCTTTAGACCCTATACTGGTTTTGCTTTCACATCCTGCGGCCTGAAAAAGATGAAAAAGATTAAAACGCAGCCCTCGTTCCGTAAATGAATCTCCATCTAATTCAACTCCCGTCTTATGCCAGTAATCTGCCAGAGCTTCTTCCTGTCCGCTTAGTAACGCCTGAAAACCATTGTTACGTGAATTTTCAGCAGTTCTTTCCGCTAAAGGACAAAGTTCATCTTCGGGATAATCCCGGGTGGTATAATATGCTACATATTTCTCCAGGGTAACCTTTTCATTTTTTTTGCCTTCAAATTGATAGTTAACGGAAACCAAAGTGTTTGACCTCTCAATTTCGACTCTTCTCTGCTTCACCCCACTAAGTGAATTAACCATGGCACAAGCCATTTTCAGTTTGGATCGCTGTGTGCTTTGGAGCATAACAGCTTTTTCACCATCACTTTGAATATCAGTTACTGACAAGCCTAAGCCTCCAAGCGATGCTGAGAACCGCGGATCGTATTCCTCATGTCTGTGATTGTCAACTGCACCGTTTAAGGCAGATTTTATTTTAATAGTAGCAGAAAAGTTTACCGGTTCGATTTCATAGCTGAAAGCCACCAGGTGCCGGTTTTTATAGGAGATCAATCTTTTTATAGATATTTTGACCTCCCGCCCCGAGGGAGATCTCCATAACAGATCCCTGATCAGGTAACCCTTTCGCATATCTATGGCTCGTTCGTAGCTCAATACTGTCCCGCTGGCTATACTAAAACGCTCTTCTTCAAGGTACAATTCAATGATTCTGCTGTTGGTCACATTGAGTATGGTCTGAGTGTTAGCTGCGTATCCATGGCCTCTTTCGGCATGGGGGATAGGCACTGATTCAAAAAATCCATTTAGATAGATGCCGTTGTTTGTACGACAATCAGCACCGGCCATACCTTCTTCGAAGCTGCCGCGCATCCCGATATAACCGTTCCCCAGGGTAAAAATAGTTTCACTAAGCAGATTGTTTTTAAGGGATAAACTTGTTTCGCTTATTTTCCAGGGTTCTGAATCGTATAATGGCGGGGATTCTGACTTAAGCTGTTTCATCTGATTAAACCAAACCCTCCTGAATATAAAATTTCATTCTGGTTTATTTCTTGATAGCAAAACAACTCTCCTGCCTGGTCTTAAAAAATCAGGCAGGAGAGTTTTCTTAGTTTTCTTAACTGCAAATTAGATATCATATTCTGTCATTCATTAAGATTTCTTTTTTCTCCGGTAACCAGGAATATTACTTCTTCAGCAATATTTGTGGCATGATCTGATATTCTTTCCAACCAGCGCCCGACAAAAAGAAGTTGGGTAGCCTGAGTGATTGTCTTCGGGTTTTCCATCATTACGGTAAGTAATTCTCTGAAGATCTGGCCGAAAAGTTTATCAACCTCATCATCGTCCTGTCCAACAGCTGCAGCCAGTTCAACATCTTCCCGCACATACGCATCGAGCGCTTGTTTGACCATTTTCTGGCTTAGTATCGCCATTCGCGGTATATCAACAAGAGGTTTAATTAACGGTTGGTCTGCAATACGCAGGGTAATCTGTGATATACTTGTAGCGTAATCAGCCATTCGTTCGAGATCGCTGATCATTTTAAAAAGGGTTACTACCCTGCGTAAATCTCTGGCCATGGGTTGCTGGGTAGCTATTACCTCAAGAATTTTCTCTTCTATTTCATGCTCCAGATTGTCAATTATATCATCACCGTTAATAACTGCACGAGCCAGTTCAAGATCCTGTCTTTTCAAAGCATCTATAGAATTAGCTATTGCCTCTTCCACAAGACTGCCCATTTGCTGCAGCTTTTCCTGCAGCCAACTCATTTTCTCTTCAAATACAACTTTTTTTTCTGTAAAATCAGATCTATCCATAATTATCAAATCTCCTTCTACCGGATTTTATCCGAAGCGGCCGGTGATATAATCTTCGGTACGTTGATCCTGCGGTTTTGTAAATATCTGAGATGTTTCACCCCATTCAACCATTTCACCCTGGAGGAAAAATCCTGTAAAATCTGATATCCTGGCTGCCTGCTGCATGTTGTGGGTAACAATTATTATTGTATATTCCTGACAAAGCTCCCTGACCAGATCTTCAATACGCTGAGTGGCGATGGGATCAATTGCTGAAGTAGGTTCATCCATCAACAGAATTCTCGGCTGAACAGCCAGTGCCCTGGCAATACAGAGCCGCTGCTGCTGCCCGCCGGATAAAGCCAGGGCGGGATCGTGAAGACGGTCTTTAACTTCATCCCACAGCGCCCCGCCTTTCAGACTTTCTTCTACGATCTGATCAAGCTTTTCCCTATTTTTCAAACCATGTATACGCGGACCATAGGCAACATTTTCATAGATACTTTTTGGAAAAGGGTTGGGCTGCTGAAATACCATCCCCACTTTTTTACGCAATTCAACAACATCGGTTGAGGGATCATAAATATCCTCACCGTGGACATTGATCCTGCCTTCAAGACGTGTTCCCGGAATTAAATCATTCATGCGGTTAAGAACCCGTAAAAATGTTGATTTACCGCAGCCTGAAGGGCCGATTAACGCCGCAACACCCTTTTCTTTAACTTCAATATTCACATCAAACAGCGCCTGTTTTGAGCCATAGTAAAAATTAAGGCCCTCAACTTGAACTTCACAATAGCTGTTCCCGCTGTCATTAGTTTCACAGGCAAAATTTGGATTTAAGTTATTCTCCATTTTATCTGTTTTTCTGATTCCGCTATTTAGAATTTGCATTTATATTCTCCTGACTTCTGAATTCTGAACCTTTTGTTCTGATTATTGTGCCTTGCATTACAGACCTTTCGCCACTTTATCACGATATCTTTTACGTAAAAGAACTGCTGCGAGGTTGAGCAGGGTTACCAGTGTTACCAATACAAGAGCAGTACCGTAAGCAATGGGCCGAACCACAGCCAGGGCATGGTGCTGGGTTGACATGATAAAAAGATGGTAAGGCAGAGCCATAAACTGGCTCTTAACTGAATCGGGCAGGTACGGCAAAAAAAATGCTGCCCCTGTAGCCAAAATTGGCGCTGTCTCACCGGCCGCCCGAGCCAGGCCCAATATTGTCCCGGTTAGAATACCGGGGATAGCTCTTGGCAGTACTACTGTACGCACAACCTGCCAGCGGGTTGCACCCAAGGCAAATGATCCTGCCCGGTAGGAACGAGGCACGGTAATCAAGGCTTCTTCTGCTGCAGTAACTGTTACAGGCAGCGTCAACAGTCCCAGTGTAAAACCAGCAGCAATAAGTGAGGGACCAAAACCAAAAAATTTAACAAATACTGCCATACCAAAAAGACCAAAAACAATTGAAGGCACTCCGGCCAGATTGCGCAAAGACATTCTGACCAGTCTCGTTAATCGACCCTGTACAGCATACTCATTCAGGTAAATTGCTGCAGCAACACCAAGAGGTACGGCAAATGCTATCGTGATGAGGGTTACATACAGGGTTCCTACGATGGCTGGAAAAATCCCCCCTTCGGTCATACCTACCCGGGGAGCAGTAGTCAGGAATTCCCAATTTATAACACCAATCCCCTTTGTAAAAATATCAACAATAATAAAACCGAGGATGAAAAGAACCAGAATCAGAGAAAACCGTAACAACCAGTAGCCGATTATCTCAGAACCACGCCATTGTTTTGTCCTTCCTTTTTCACTAACAGCTCTCATTTGTTCACCTCCGGTTTCCGGTGAATCAGAATATCAGCAAGCAGATTAACAATAAAGGTAATTATAAAAAGAACCAGGCCTACTACAAATAAAGCATGGAAGTGGACCGATCCGAAAGCAACGTCGCCGATCTCAATAGCAATGTTGGCACTGAGGGTTCTTACCGAATCAAGAAAAGATTCCGGCCGCGCAATCATGTTTCCTGTAACCATTAACACTGTCATAGTTTCACCGATCGCCCTGCCCATACCGAGCATAGCAGCAGCAGTTATACCGGAAAAAGCGGCTGGTACAGTTACCTTCCAGATTGTCTGCCATTGGGTGCCGCCCAACGCCAGTGAAGCATGACGGTATTCTTTGGGAACTGCGGTAATTGCATCTTCGGCCAAAGTAATTATAGTGGGAAGAGCCATAATACCGACTAGAATTGCCCCGTTTAAAGCGTTTATACCACTTGGAATGTTAAAGAATCGGGCGATCAAAGGGGCCAAAACTACCAAACCGATAAAGCCTAGCACTACCGAGGGTATGCCTGCCAACACCTCTACTATCGGTTTAAAAAACTCCCTTTCCCAGGGTGAAGCTATTTCAGCCAGGTAGGCTGCAGCCGCTACTCCCATCGGAACAGCAAAAGCAAGCGCTCCCACAGTCACCATAAAAGTCCCCAGAATAAAATTATTAATACTGTAGGTTGGCTCACCATAAGCCCCGGGCCTCCAAAGACCTGAAGTGAAAAAAGATCCAATACCAATTTCACCCAGGGCAGGGATGCTATTAGAAAGCAGGGTAAAGAGAATACCAACTAGAAACAAAATAATGGCTATTCCACTTGCCCAAAATAATATTTTCATGATCAACTCTGTCCGGGAATGCAATTAAATCCTCCTTCGTTAGACCGCCTCTGCAATTGCACACTGATAATCAATCCGCCCTACGGCATAATGTATAAATTTAACACTATGCCGTAGGGCTGCAAGAGGGGTTTTAAAAGTAATAAAGTTTCTAACTGGATCCTATGCCTATTCCAAAGCATCTTTATTAAAATCTAGATCAGCAGCTGTAATCGGGTAAAACCCTTCATCCAGAACAATGTTCTGGCCTTCTTCACTAACTTCGAAAAGAAAGAATTCGAGGATTGCGCTGCTGGGCTTACCGGAAACATACTGATAAAGCGGGCGGGTTAGCGCATAGTTGCCACTAGTTACATTTTCCAATACGGTCGGGTCGTAAGCGGAAGCATTGTCATCGGCCTTGACATTAATAGCCTTGATCCCGTCCTTGGTTGCATAACCGATGGCCGCATAACCGATTCCACCTACATCGCCGGTTACTGCTTCAACGATATCGGAAGTACCTGCCAGGTTACGCATCTCCGGTGAATAGTCAGCCTGAACAACTTTTTCCATGAAAAACACGTATGTGCCCGAAGTGCTTTGACGACCATAGAGAGTAATTTCCAAATCTTCACCGCCGACTGCAGACCAGTTGGTAATTTCACCGCGGTAGATAGCACCAATTTGATCAACAGTAAGTTCAGATACGGGATTATTTTCGTTAATGACAACAGCCACACCGTCAACAGCAAAGCGAACAGCATAAACATCTTCACCCTGGTTAGCTTTCAAAGCATCTATTTCTTCGTCTTTCATTGGCCGGGAAGAATTGGCAATATCAACATCGCCATCAATAAGCGATGAAATGCCCACGCCCGAACCGCCACCTGTAACCGCAATTGAAACATTGGGATTGGCATTCATGTACTCTTCAGCCAGCCTTGTTACGAGGTTTACTTCGGAGTCAGAGCCGGCAATCATAATTGAAGACGTTTCTGCGGCAACATCTTCTTCAATCCCTCCGTTATCAGCTTCGGCATCGGGTGCTTCATCCGTTGCAACCTCACTGCCGCAACCTGCTACAAGCATTATGGATACCATTACTACTAAACCTAATAAAGTCAGCCACCTTTTCTGATTCATTCTTTTCCTCCTGTACAAATTATTTAACCTTAACCAGCATAAATGATCAAAGTTAAAGAATGAGGAATTTCAGGTAAAATTGTTGTTAAATTAAGGTTAATTTTTAGTTCAGGAGTAAAGATTCAGCTATATTTAACTTAATTCCTCAGCAAGAGGGAGTGTAAAGCGGAAGGTGGTACCCAAGTTTTCGCGGCTTTCCAGGGTATATTTAGCTCCGTGCGCTTCCATTATATGCTTTACAATTGAAAGACCCAGGCCTGTACTGCCGCTTTTGCGCGAACGGGCTTTGTCAACCCGGTAAAAACGTTCGAAAAGATAGGGAAGGTCGGCTTTCGGAATGCCAGGGCCGTTATCAGTTATTTCTGTAACAACGTTTTTATCTTTAAGAGACGTTTTAATCATAACTTTTCCTCCGGAGAAGCCATGCCTGATACTGTTCTCAAGAATATTGACAAGCGCCTGGCAAAGCCATTCATGATTACCCATTACCCGAAGAGTCGGATCAGATTTAAGTTGCTCTATCAGAAAACTTTTCTTTTTCCTTGAGCCCTCCACCCTTCTAATCGCTTCTTCTATAACTGAAGCCATACTAACTATTTCTTTTTTAACAAAACTTTTTTCATTTTCTATTTGCGAAAGATCCAACAGATCATCCAAAAGGTTTGAGAGCCTGCCGGCTTCACGGTCAATTATCTGTAGAAATTCAAGAAGCTGTTGTTCTGAAAGTTTTTCATTCATAATGGTTTCCGCATAACCACGGATTGAAGTCAGAGGGGTGCGCAGTTCATGTGATACATTGGCCACAAAATCACTGCGCATTTTTTCAAGAGACCGCTGAAGGGTTACTTCATGAAAAAGAAGCAGAATACCGCTAATCCGATTTTCTGCACCCGAAACCGGCAGGATATAGGTTTCAAGAATAACATTGCGGGGATAATAAAGATTCATTTCCATCAAACGCGACTTACCATCCCTATTTACAATTTTAAGGTTTTCGTAAAGAGCGTAGTAACGGACAATATTTTGAACAGGGCTACCGGTAACCTGATTACGGCTTACTTCAAAGAGAGCTTCTGCCGCAGGGTTAATCAGCTCAATCTTAAGGTCACTGTCAACAAAAATAATACCGCTGCTCATAGAAGAAACTACAGTTTCAAGCTTATTTTTTTCAAAGAGAACCTGTTCAATTCTTCTATCCATGGTTTGGCCCATTTCGCTGATATTCACTGCGAGATCAGCTAGCTCATCGTTGCCCTCAATTGCAAGATCCGGATAATAATCGCCATTTGCGATTGCTTTTGAAGCTTTACTTATTTTTTGAATAGGTCCGGTAATACGCGAAGATATAATAATCGCTGCGGCCAGGGCAGCTATTGAAGATAAAAGTAAAGCGCCAATTATATAGAGCATAAGATTAAATATGGCCTGGTTAATAGCAGCGAGTGGAAGGGCCAGGCGGATCACAGCAGGGCTGTCAGTGTTGTCGCCTGAAAATGATATCCGAAGAGGAACGGCGAGATAAAACATTTGCTCATCGAGCGTAACGCTATAACGAACAGCTTCTCCTTTTTCCTTTTCCAGAGCTTCAATAATTTCAGGACGGTTAGCATGGTTTTCCATTAATGCAGGGTTTTCTGACGAATCGGCAAGAACAAGACCATCATTATCAACAAGTGTAAAGCGAAGCCCCAGCTCACTGCTAAGATTTTTACTTAAAATATCAAACTTTTCGGGATATGCGCCGTTGTCAGCCATTTCCTCAATCAGAGCAGCGGCCAGACGGGCTTGCGTATAGAGATTTTCACGAAGGGTCTGCATGTAGAAGTAATTGAGAAACCAGACAAATAAAGCCCCCATAAGCACTACGATGACAGCTATAACAACAAGGTAATAAGCAATCATACGACGGCGAATTCCTTTGAACAATACAGAACCTCCAATTATATGTCCTAAATTATTCAGGTTTACCAGCCATGGAAAAACGATAACCGACCCCGCGTACAGTCTCTATATAAACAGGGTTGGCAGGATCTTTTTCAACCTTCTGGCGGAGGTAACGTACATGCACATCAACTGTACGTGTGTCAACTTCTACTTCATAGCCCCAAACTTTATCAAGCAGCAATTCTCTGGTTAATACCTTGCCTGCATTACTGATAAGCAATTGCAGCAATAAAAATTCCTTGTGGGTGAGATTGCATAGTTCGCCATCTACAGTCACCTGGTGTCTTTCAGGATATATTATAATTCTACCACTACGTATTATTTCTTCATTATATAAAAGATCTGGCGGCGACTGGACTTTTTGATCAAAACGTCTTAGCATTGCCCTGACCCTGGCGATAAGCTCACGCACGCTGAAAGGTTTAACCATGTAGTCATCGGCACCGAGTTCAAGGCCCAAAACCTTGTCAAGTTCTTCTTTTTTTGCCGATAGAATCATTACAGGTATTTGAGCAGTTCGAGGGTTTCCACGCAGACGCCGGCAAACCTCAAGCCCATCCATCTCGGGAAGCATAATATCGAGAATGACTATGTCGGGCACATCCCTGAAGGCAATATCAAGCGCTTCGGTACCGCTGGTGGCGCTTACTACCCGGTATCCCTCTTTTTCAAGATGAAATAAGAGGAGCCTAAGGATGTCTTCTTCATCTTCAACCACCAAAATATTTCGTTGCTTGCGATCGCTAATAGAATTATCCATATAATCATTTTAGCATATTTAACAGTTAATTTGCCCTTATTCATCAATAAAAATATAGAAGCTTTTTACAGTATTTTTCTTACAACAATAAATAAATCATAGCTATGATCAGCTGTACTAATCATTGTTTCTGCCGGGGTATCATCATTTAATTATTAATAAAGATCAGCATCACTTTATTTCGACCATGATGAATACAAAATTTCTTCTGTAATCAGCTGTTCTCATAGTAGGCAACCTGAAACAGATCCAGGTAATCTTTTTCTTTTATTTCGCGGCAGTTACTGGAAGTTGAGCCGTTAACTACCGATGCTTCCGCTAAACGGGGAAAGTCGGCAGGTACAATACCTTTAAGGCTGGAAAAAGTAGGAATGCCTATCTTTTTAGAAAGCTTTTTGAGATCAGTGATCAGCAGTTCTGCTGCCGCCCGATCTTCCATATTTTCAACGGGAAGGCCACATGCCCCGGCAACCTTTGCATGTTTTGCCGGGTCAGCCGAAACATTAAAGGAGGTTACATAAGGAAGAAATATTGAGTTGGCAACACCGTGGGGAATATCATATAAACCGCCGACAGCTTCAGCCATACAGTGAACTGCAGCAACGTCAGCATGTGAAAATGACAGACCGGCCAGAAGCGAGCCCAGCATCAGGTAATCACGCGCAGACCTATCACCATCCTCTACTGCAGGAAGCAGTGCATGATAAATTTTTTCAATGGCAGCCAGGGCAAATATATCTGCAAAGGGATTAGATTCGCGGCAGGTATAGGCCTCTATCGCATGAACAAAGGCATCCATACCTGTAGAAGCTGTCAGTTCCGCAGGAAGCGAGTAGGTCGTTTCGGGATCTACAATAGCCAATTTCGGTGCAAGCATAATATCTTTAACTGTCATTTTAAATTTTCTCTTGGTGTCGGTAATAACAGCCGACCTGGTAACTTCTGAGCCTGTTCCGGCAGTAGTGGGAACGGCAACTATGGGAATAATCGGTCGTGTCACTTTACCTTTTCCTTCAAATGCTTTAAGCGGGCCATCGTGGCGGTGCAACAAGGCGATAGCCTTGGCTGAATCAATTACTGAGCCACCTCCCAAAGCCACAATCAGTTCGGCCCCAAAACTTTTTGCTTCCTCTCCACCGGTTTCACAATCCACATCCCTTGGATTCGGTGTAACCCTGTTGAAAATGTGGTAGTTGAAATTTTCTTTTTCGAGGGAGTTAAGAACCGGGCTGAGCAAACCTGCTTTTTCTATACCTGTATCAGTAACTATAAAAATCTTCTTGCCCCCGGTTATACTGATTACCAGTTCACCCAGATAATTTAGCAAGCCCTTGCCAAACTCAATCCGTGTCGGTAAATGAAAACCAAACCTCTGCTGCAATATAATCACCCCTTCAGACAAAAGGACAGGGATTTGCCTGATTTTTTTAAGCCCCTTTTATAAAAACGATATCATCTTGATAAATTAATACCATACTCTTAAGGATCAGACAAGGATCAAGGATCAGACAAGTCCATGTCTCTCTGGATAGACTTGTCAGCATCGGTTTAAAGTGTTAAGATTTAAACGGGAATTAAAACGGTAATATTTGTAAAATTAACCGTTTTCGGAATAATCATTTACGGAGGTGTCTTTTTTGACAAAAAAAACTGAAACCATGGACGGCAACACTGCTGCGGCACACATCGCCTATGCTTTAACTGATGTTGCAGCAATTTATCCAATCACGCCATCATCGCCGATGGCTGAGATATGTGATGAATGGGCTGCCTATGGCCGAAAGAATATCTTCGGTCAGGCGCTGCTGGTTGCCACAATGCAGTCGGAGGCAGGCGCTGCGGGAGCTGTACATGGCTCACTGGTTAACGGCGCCCTTACCACAACTTTTACAGCGTCGCAGGGGTTACTGCTAAAAATTCCGAACATGTACAAAATATCTGGTGAACTTCTTCCTTCTGTTTTTCATGTTTCCGCCAGAGCTCTTTCAGCTCACGCCTTATCGATATTTGGGGACCATTCAGATATCAATGCTGCCAGGCAGACCGGTTTTGCTCTACTTGCTGCAAACTCTGTCCAGGAAGTTATGGATCTTGCCCTGGTTGCACACCTTAGCACTTTAAAAACCAGGGTGCCTTTCCTGCACTTCTTTGATGGGTTCCGTACTTCTCACGAAGTGCAGAAGATTGAACTAATTGACTATGAAGATATTAAGAAAATTGTTGACTGGGACGCCATCAAGGCATTCAGAGAACGAGCACTGAGTCCTGAAAAACCTCATCAGCGCGGCACTGCCCAAAATCCCGATATCTACTTCCAAAACCGTGAAGCGGCCAACCAGTTCTATTACGACACACCCGGTAAAGTATCTGCCGTCATGGACCAGGTCTACGAGCTTACCGGGCGTCGCTACAACTTATTCGACTATCATGGCGCGCCAGATGCTGAATCAATCATTGTCTGCATGGGTTCGGCTTGTGAAACTATTGAAGAAACAGTCGATCATTTGAATAAAAATGGCGAAAAAAATGGTCTGCTAAAAGTAAGACTTTACAGACCTTTTTCACGCGAACATTTTCTTGCCGCAATACCAAAATCCTGTAAAAGAATTGCGGTTCTCGACAGAACCAAAGAACCGGGCGCACTCGGTGAACCACTTTATCAGGATGTTTGCACCGCTTTCATGGAAGCAAAACAAACACCGATCATTATTGGCGGGCGTTACGGCCTGGGCTCCAAAGAATTTAACCCCTGTATGGTCAAGGGAGTACTTGACAACCTTAACGCAGAAAATCCAAAAAACCACTTTACTGTTGGCATAAACGATGATGTCACACACACTTCAATCGACTATCCGGACTGCCTTCATACTTCACCCGAAGGTACTTACAGGGCTAAATTTTTTGGCCTTGGCGCTGACGGTACAGTTGGTGCAAATAAAAACAGCATTATTATTATCGGCAATAATACAGACCAGTATGCTCAGGGTTACTTTGTTTACGACTCAAAAAAATCAGGCGGAATTACGGTTTCACACCTGCGATTCGGACCAAAGGAAATTAAGTCTACCTACCAGATCAACCAGGCTGACTTTATTGCCTGCCATAACCCTTCTTTTATAACCCGCTACGATATTCTTGAAGGAATCAAAGATAATGGCGTTTTTCTTCTAAACTCAGACTGGAACCTGGAACAAATGGAAGAGCACCTTACCGCCGAAATGAAACAGACAATTGCCCGCAATAAACTACAATTTTACAACATTGACGCTTTTAGAATTGCCGGAGACATTGGCCTGGGAGGTCGGATCAACGTGATCATGCAGGCTGCCTTCTTTAAGCTTTCCGGAGTAATTGATTCAGATCTTGCTTTTAACGAAATTGAAAAAATGATCAATAAATCATACGGCAAAAAAGGCGCCGAAATTGTTGAGAAAAATATCAAGGCTATTTATAAAGGCGTAGAAGCTCTTGAAGAGGTTAAATACCCGGACAGCTGGGCAGATGCGACAACAGGTGCCAGCTTCACACCGGAAGAAGCACCAAAATATGTCTGCGATACTATTTATCCAATGATTGAATTGAAAGGCGATGACTTGCCTGTCAGCGCTTTTAACCCTGACGGGACTGTGCCAACAGGAACCACCCGTTATGAGAAACGTGGAATTGCAATTAATATTCCAAGATGGATACCGGAAAACTGCATTCAGTGTAATCAATGTTCGTTTGTATGCCCGCATGCAACGATCAGACCTTACCTGGCCAAATCTGAAGATTTGAATGATGTGCCGGAAGGGTTTGTTACACTCGACGGTAAGGGCAAAGATATTGCCGGTTACAAATACCGTATTCAGGTCTCTCCTTTGGATTGCACAGGGTGCGGCAACTGTGCCGATATCTGTCCGGCGAAAGAAAAAGCTTTAGTGATGGAGCCACTCGAACCGGTAAGAGAACCTGAGGATGCCCGTTACCGTTTTGCGGAAAGCTTGCCGGAACCAAATCTCGATATCGTTCCAACCACGGTTAAGGGAAGCCAGTATCGTAAACCGCTTTTTGAATTTTCGGGAGCCTGTGCCGGCTGCGGCGAAACTCCATACGTAAAAGTTGTTACCCAGCTCTTTGGAAACCGTATGGTTGTAGCCAACGCTACCGGCTGTTCTTCTATCTACGGTGGAAATGCCCCAACAGTTCCATATACAGTTAACAGCAGCGGACGCGGACCGGCCTGGGCCAGCTCATTATTCGAAGATAATGCCGAGTTCGGCTATGGCTATTCCCTCGGCATTAAACAGAGAAGAGCTAAACTAATCGAGCAGGTATCAGATCTAATCAAAACCGCTATTTCCTCACCGCTTAAAAAAGCACTTGAACATTGGCTGAATGTAAAAGATGAGGGAGAACCTTCCCTGAAGGCTGCAGACAAGATCAGCGAACTTCTAGAAATTGAAAAGCCACAACCTGAAAACATTGAAATTATAAACCAGATCAGGGAAAGCGCAGATTTGCTGCCAAAGCGCTCCATATGGATATTCGGCGGAGACGGCTGGGCTTATGACATTGGTTACGGCGGCCTTGATCATGTTATTGCCAGCAGAGCAGATGTTAACATCCTGGTTTTGGATACTGAAGTCTATTCTAATACAGGTGGACAATCATCGAAAGCGACTCCAACAGCAGCTATCGCAAAATTTGCCGCCGCCGGTAAGGATATACGGAAGAAAGACCTGGGACTGATGGCTGTTACATACGGTTATGTATATGTTGCCATGGTATCAATGGGGGCAAATAAAAACCAGCTTATGAAAGCCTTAGTAGAAGCAGAATCGTATCCGGGACCTTCGCTGGTCATCGCTTACTCACCCTGCATCGCCCATGGTATTGACATGAGCAAAAGCCAAAGTGAGGCTAAACTGGCGGTTGAATCGGGATACTGGCCACTGTATCGTTATAACCCACTGCTGGCACAGGAAGATAAAAACCCCTTTATTCTCGATTCGAAAGAACCTAAAGAAGACCTGCGCACTTTTATGATGAATGAAGTTCGCTTCCGGGCTCTTAAAAAAGAATTCCCGGACAGGGCAGATGAATTATTTGCCAAGGCGGAGAAAATCTCTAAAGAAAAACTTGAAATGTACCGCCAGCTTGCCAATGCGCCGGCAGCTAAAGAGTAATGTTTTCTTAGATTATCCAGACAGCTTGCCATATTTAGCACAAACTATCAGGAGGCGCTTACCGTTGGCGCCTCCTGATAGTTTGTCAACATTTACCAGAAGCCATAATTTATGCCCTTATTACAAGTTTATAAACTCATTACAGATTAAACCCGCTGCTCGTTCAGGTTATTTAACCGTAATCATAATCTCATCCCGGCTCAACCGGGGTCTTTGAGGCGGATCCTGGTCGGGATAACCAACGGGCAGCAAAACCACAACTTCAATGTGATCAGGAAGGGCCAGAGCTTTATGGACCTGGGCCGGGTTAAACAGACGCACCCAGCAGCTGCCCAATCCAAGCGATGTCGCCATCAGGGCCATATTTTCAATAGCTATACCAAGATCAAGATAAGCCGAAGAGGGAAGAATGACATCTTCAACTTGATCGGGCATCTTTCTATGGTAAAGTACTCCTGCTGCCTCTTTACTGACCACTTCGGCCTGAACAAGTTCGTTTAATCTTTCTTCCACCAGTTGCTTAACATATGCATGCTTATCAAGACAACAAACAAAAATAGCAGGAGCTTTTAATACAAAAGGCTGTACTACAGCACCGGCAATTTTATCCTTTGCATTTCCCTGCAAAAGAACAAATCGCCATGGCTGACGGTTGGTTCCGGATGGAGCAAGCCTGGCTGCTTCAATAAGCTGACTTAGATATTCTTCAGTTACCGGGCGTTCCTTAAATTTTCTGATGCTGCGTCTTTGCGTGATCGCTTCAAAACAACTTAACAATTTATTATTACCCCTCTTTCTTTTTTCTGCGACGGCTGAACCATTTGGCGATTTTGCCCTGTTTCTTATGCAGATCTAGATCATTTAAAGATTTGCTTGCAGCTTCGTAACCGCGTTCAATCAAAAGATCAATCTTGGAGATATCCCAGAGCATAATGTCGCCGAGTTCAGGTTCAATTATAATATCTGCATGTTCATGCGCAGGCTTATCTCTATGGCGGCGAATTATTTCGAAAGATTGCATGATTATTTCCAAGATACTATCCGGATCCTTCTGAAAAGGTATCTCAGACCCAACATCAACCGCAATTAAGTAGTCAAGATCTACGTCCTTCAAAACAGTAACAGGTACATTGTCTAGAAGTCCTCCGTCAACCAGCAAGTGATCACCGATTTTTACCGGTGTAAATATTCCCGGTATGGCGCAACTGGCATGAACGGCTTCAGCCACGTTACCCTCTTTAATGACAACTTCTTCACCGCTTAACAAATCGACTGCATTTATCATAAGCGGAATTTTTAAATCGGAAAACTCAAGATCCCCTAAATACTCTTCCAAAATTTTAAGAAGCATGGATGATTTAATTAATCCTTTACGTGGAATAGAAATTTTAAGAAAATCTTTCCAGGAAATTGTTTCTGCTGTTTTTTTAATTTCTTCAAGTGTTTTACCGGAGCAGTACATTGCACCTACGATACTGCCGGCACTAGTTCCGGCAATGCAGCAAGGCTTAACATCTTTTTCTTCAAGATATTTTAATACCCCGATATGGGCAATACCATGTGCCGCGCCACCACTTAAAGCCAGTCCTATTTTCATTTTTTTACCTCCTTAAATAACTATTCATTCAGATGATTAATAATCCGCAGACCTTCAAGAGTTAAAAGGGGATTAACTTCCTGTATTGTCTCCGATTCACGTGCAATCAGGCTTGCAAATCCTCCTGTTGCCACGACAAAAGGATTTCCATCAAGCTCTGCATAGATCCTGCGGACAATTCCATCAACCTGTCCGACAAAACCAAAAACTATGCCAGACTGCATACTGGTTATTGTATCTCTTCCTATTACCCGTGGCGGGCGGATAATTTCAACACGAGGCAGCTTAGCTGCACGCTCAAAAAGAGCTTCCATGGAAATACCAATCCCGGGAGCAATAACCCCCCCCAGGTAGTCTCCGTTCTTTGCTATCGCACAGTACGTTGTTGCAGTACCAAAATCAACTATAATTAAGGGGCTGCCGTAGAAGCTTAAAGCCGCAACTGCATTTACGATACGATCAGCTCCCACTTCACGTGGATTATCTGTTACAATGTTTAAGCTGGTTTTTATACCCGGCCCAATAATCAGTGGTTCAACTTCGAAATATTTCCTGGCCATTCGCTCCAGGGAATACATAAGCGGAGGGACTACCGACGATATGGCAATGGAGTCGATATCACTCATATTTAGATTGCTGTTATGGAGAAGGTTTTTTAGAATCATCCCTAATTCATCTTCAGTACTGCTTCGGGTTGTAGCCAAACGCCAGTAAACTACCACTTTATCTTCATGATAAACTCCAAGCATTATATGTGTATTACCAACATCTATTGCCAGAAACAAATTATTCACCTCAGCTGAGTTTAATTGTGATAAACGGTGACATTTTGAATAATTACACTATAGCAGATAAGCTATATTTTGAAAAGAATACCGGCCTTGTTCAAGCTGAAACAAACTATTTTTAAAGGAAAATTTAAGCTTTCGTCGAAGTATTGGAAAATGATTTGGCAACAAGATGAGCTGGAGGAGGAATACCTTTTGTTTATAAAAAAATTAGCCGGCAAGAACTATTTTGTCGCTCTTTTAATATTACTCGGCGTAGCAACCTTACTGATAATTTCATTTTTTTTACTGACAGCCTTAATTCCCGATACTATTGGATTGAAACCGGTTGAGTACAACGTAACTTCAGTTAATGAATTTGAGCCATGGACTTTTGAAGCTAATGGTTTAAAGGTAAACTTTCCAGAAGGCGGCATCATAACAACTCTTAGTGAAACCGATAACAGCCGGAGTTATTTACTTGTAGGTGAGGGAATTTACGAACCCGAAAATAAGATTCCTGACACTGAAAAACCTGGCGGCATATTCATAGTGGTTGAAGATTTCTTTTTTGAAGAAATCCGGGGTAGTAATATTTTTATTCCCCTGGTGGACGAAATAATCCACAATCGGATATCTGCATTTTCTGAAAAGCAAATCGGCATACCGACGGTATGGTCTGAAACAATACCACTTTTATTTCATGCACACGAAGGCTTGTTTTATTACTACTTTATAACAACCGAGGGGGAACCGATCCTTCCTCCGCAAGCCAATTATACCTTCTGGCAGTTATTCGGAACGTTTACTGTTTATTTTCTTTTTGTGCTAATCATGCTGCTGCTGATCACAATATTTACTCTTGATCATAAATATTCCCGGTACTGGTTTTACCTTGGCAAAACACCGCCAGGCCGATTTAGCTTGTTATTGGTTCCTTTATCCCTTATGCTGATAATTTCCAGCGTTATTTTAATAAAAATCATGGGTTGGCATGAGATGCTTTCATCTTCCGGTTATGCTATAGTAATTGTATTGCTTGTTGCTTTATCAGGTAGCGGTAGAATTGATTATCTGGACCTTGGCCTGCGGCGTGACAGACTACAACATGGATACTTTTTGGCTATTTTTACTGCAATTCTCATAATAGCTACTGTTCGCGGTCTGCCGCAAAGCATTTGTACAGATAATTTATTTATTTTTCTACATCTGCCGATTATATTTGCAGTTTACGGGTTACCGCGTGAACTGGTATGGCGTGGCTATATCCAGGCAGTTATCAGCAGACAAATCGGCCCGACAAAAGGCCTAATTGCTACGATAATCCTTGCTGCTGTCACACGTACAGTTATAATCGCTATAACAGCTCCCTGGATGCTGGCTTACCCTTATACATACCTGGAGTTGGCTGTTTTGGTTCCGGGCCTGGCTGCCATACTCGGATATCTGTACCTGCGCACAGAAAACATTCTGGCCTGTGCGCTTCTGCACAGTCTTATTTTATGGCTGCCCGGTATAATTCTCTATTAGTGGAAAGGCGGAATTACATTGGATAAAGAAAAAATTATCAAAGCCGTAGAAATGATAATTGAAGCAGTTGGCGAAGATCCCAATCGCGAAGGGCTTATCGGCACACCAAAACGTGTTGCAAACATGTATGCTGAGCTTTTTGGAGGACTCCACCAGGATCCGCGTAAACATCTGCAAACTTGTTTTGTAGAAGATGGGCATGACGAAATTGTGCTGGTAAAAGATATTTCTTTTTACTCCATGTGTGAACATCACTTTCTGCCTTTCTACGGCAAAGCACATGTAGCTTACCTACCCTCGGGCGGACGAATAGTTGGTTTAAGTAAACTGGTGCGTGTAATCGAGACCGTTTCAAGAAGACCACAGTTGCAGGAAAGGTTGACTAGTAATATCGCAGACATTATAACTGAAGAACTTGATCCCAAGGGTGTGGTTGTAGTTATTGAAGCCGAGCACCTCTGCATGAGCATTCGTGGAGTCGGAAAACCAGGAGCAGTAACAGTTACTTCAGCTGTAAGAGGCTTATTCAGAAGAAATCCCAGTTCGCGTGTCGAAGTATTCAGCCTGATTCAGAGCAGCCAATAGAATTAGCGGGAGTGATTATATGGATAGGGTGAACAAAATTCTTGCTAACCCCAAGTTCAGTGATTACCTGCAAAGTAACAGTAAAGCGGAAGAAAGCAGGATTTTTTGTTCACACCACTTTGAACACCTGGTTTCTACCGCTCGACTCACCTGGATTTTATTACTAGAAGAAGACTCACCATATATTTCCCGGGAAATAGCTTATGCTGCCGGACTTTTACACGATTTAGGCAGGTGGCGCGAATACCGGGAAGGCGGAGACCATGCATTATACAGTGCAGAAATTGCCGCACCTCTTTTACAGAAGGCTGGTTTTTCGAATACTGAAAGTAAGTTGATAATAAAAGCTATAAAACAGCATGGGGACAGCGCAAATAACAACAGGCACAAATCACCTCTCAGCATAGCGTTAAACCGGGCAGATAAATATTCAAGGTTCTGTTTTCAATGCAGTACCCGTGAACAATGCAAAAAGTTTGATAAACAGCCACATGCATACAGGCTGGAATACTGATTAACGGAGTGAGCTAAATTGCATGCTGTATACCTTGATCATAATTTGATAAAACTTGAGCTAAAACATATCGGACTGGCTACAGATATCACTGATCGCTTTATTTTTCACAGCGTCTGTCACAATCTAAAACTCAGGCATATCTCGCATACCGATTTGCCAGAGTTGGAAAAACTTATATCTGGAAGTAATGCTGCTATTTACTCGTACCGTGATCCTGCCGAAAGTACCAGTGCAATTATTTCCGGCACCGAAGCAGAACTGCTCGGAGTAATTGATAAGCTCAAATCAACCGGTGGCAGTGCCGCTGAGTTGGGCATTATCTTGAGCCAAACTCTAAGCAGAGCGATTAACCCCCCACCAGTCGAACTACAACTGGGGAAACAGCGCTACTCGATTGGAAAAAGAACTCTTATAATGGGCATTTTAAATTTAACCCCTGATTCTTTTTCAGACGGCGGCAGGTTTTACAGTTTGGAACAGGCCCTTTCCCAGGCTCACCAAATGGCTGCAGAAGGAGCTGATATCATTGATATTGGGGGAGAGTCGACACGCCCGGGCTATGAAAATGTCGAGAGAGTCTCGGCAAAAGAAGAACTTAAACGTGTAATGCCCGTTATTGAAACGCTTAAAAAAGATAATTCTTTTAAGCTGCCGCTATCAATCGATACTTATAAAGCAGAAACGGCAGAAAAAGCTCTTGAAGCTGGAGTTGAGATGCTAAATGATGTATGGGGGTTCAAAGAGGACAGTGACATTGCTGCTGCGGCAGCACGCTACAAGGTTCCTGTCTGTCTGATGCATAATCGTAGAAACACTGACTATAAGGATCTGATACCGGATATTGTCAGCGAATTGAAAGATTCAATCGCGCTTGCTCATAAGGCAGGAATAGAAGATAGCCGCATTATTATTGATCCAGGGATAGGATTTGGAAAAGATTATAGGCAAAACCTTGAGGTTATGCTGCATCTGCGCGAAATAAAAGATTTGGGTTACCCGCTTTTACTTGGAACTTCACGTAAAAGTATAGTTGGGAAGACCCTGAATTTGCCGGTTGACGATCGCATTGAAGGAACAGCAGCCACTATTGCATATGGAATCAGTAACGGCGCTGATATTGTAAGAGTTCATGATGTTAAACAAATGAAGAGAGTTGCAGTTATGACTGATGCAATGACTCGGAGGTGATCTCAAAATGGATCGTGTTATAGTTGAAAGAATTGTATGTTTTGCCTACCACGGAGTTCTGCTGGAAGAACAGACTCTTGGCCAGGAATTCCAGGTCAGTTTGGAGCTTGGCGTTAACCTTTCCGAACACCGCGATGATCAGATTGATGCAGTACCTGATTACCGAGCTGCTGTATCTATTGTAGAAGAAGTTATGTATGGCCGGTCACAGCGCCTTCTTGAAACTTTAGCATGCCTGATCGCCGATAAACTGCTGACTATTCATGGTGTTCTTGAGGTTACCGTAGAAGTTCGTAAACCAAATCCACCTATTCCCGGAGTACAGGGTGGAGTTTCAGTTATAGTTACCAGGGGCAAATAATGAGCATCGCTTACTTAGGACTTGGCTCTAATATGGGAAAACGGCTGAATTATTTAAAACATGCAGTTAAACTGCTCCAGGCTGAAGAAACCATAACTATTGAAAACCTTTCTGCCGTTTACGAAACTGCCCCCGTAGGAGGACCGGATCAGGGACCTTATCTTAATGCCTGCGTAGCTGTTAGCACCGAACTTTCAGCGACTAGACTATTACTGAAGCTGCTTGACCTGGAAAATCTAATTGGCCGGGTGCGGGAAGTGAGATGGGGGCCGAGGGTAATTGATCTCGATCTGCTTGTCTATGAAAATATAATTATGAACACACCTTTACTTGAACTTCCACATCCGCGCATGTGTGAGCGTGATTTTGTACTCATTCCAATGGCGGATATAGCCCCAAATCTGCTGATCCCAGGCTGCAACAAATCCGTTTATGAACTAATAACCAGGCATGACCTGACTGGAAATATTAAATTGTATTTGTCCCGAGACTGGGAGGTATAGTATACTTTTTCTTGCGGTGGGAACCCTTGCCCTAAGCTAATGATTCTCACTGCCAAGCCCACGGCGGACTTTAACCGCCAAATTAACGCCCATGCCGGGCGCACCTAGAAAAGGAGACACCGCAACGGTGTCTCCTTTCTTTAAGCTTCCCTTTAACCTTTAGCAAGATTTAATTCTTCTAGAAAAGACCTTCAACCTTGCCGGTATCGACATCAACATCGACTCTGCGGTAGGCTGGGTTGGCTGCTGTTCCCGGCATCAGCGAGATTGCTCCGGCGACAGGAACTACAAAATCAGCTCCACCATAGGTAAGAATATCGCGAACATTAAGGTTCCACCCCTTGGGAACCCCTTTGAGCATGGGGTTATCGGTAAGACTAAGGTGTGTTTTAACCATGCAGGTACCCATCTTCTGGAATTTTGGATCTGCTTCCATTTTCTTCGCTTTATCAAGCGCCTCAGGTGAATATTCAACACCATCAGCCCCATATACTTCTTTCGCAATCAGTTCAATACGTTTGCGAAGCGGAGTTTCTAGCTCATAAAGAAACTTGAAGTTCGGTTCTTCGTTACATGCTTCAACAACAGCTTCAGCAAACTCTGATGCACCATCGCCACCGTACTGCCAGTGTTTTGAAAGTGCAACACGGGCGCCTGCCTCTTCAGCCAGGCGTCGAACAACTTTAACTTCATTATCGGTATCGGAGTAGAAGTGGTTAATGCAAACCACCGGATTGATACCAGCCTTTTTAACTGTTTTAATATGATGGATAAGGTTTTCGCACCCTTTCTCAACCCATTCGACATTCTCTTGGTTGTAAGAAGGGTCAAGCGGCTGGCCTGGAAGGGGAAGAGGAGCGCCGCCATGACATTTCAAAGCACGAATTGTGGCAACAATAACTGCACAGTGCGGAGTAAGACCGGACATACGACACTTCAGGTTCCAGAATTTCTCAAACCCGATATCTGCAGCAAAACCCGATTCAGTTACGACATAATCACTTAGCTTCAAAGCAATACGGTCGGCGATAATTGAAGACTGACCAATAGCAATATTAGCAAAGGGGCCTGCGTGGACAAATACAGGCTGCCCTTCAATTGTCTGTAAAAGGTTCGGGTTAATCGCCTCAACCATCCAAGCTGTCATCGCCCCGGCAACGTCCAGATCACCGGTAGTAACAGGATTGCCTCTCTTATCATATGCTACCACAATCTTAGCCATACGTTCACGCATATCTTTCAGGTCTTTGGCAACGGCAAGAATAGCCATAACTTCAGACGATACCGCGATAGCAAAGTTAGAGTTCATCATAAAACCGTCTTTTCTGCCACCGAGACCAATGATAATGTTTCTTAAAGCCTGGGCACAGAAATCAATTATCCATTTCATCTCAACATTACGCGGGTCAATATTTAATCTTTTCAGTCCGCTGCGCTCAAGGAAAGCATCCGACGAGTTAAATTCATGCTGAATACGGGAAGTAAGGGCTACCATGGCCAGGTTATGCGCATTCATGATTGCATTAATATCCCCGGTAAGCCCAAGAGAAAAGGGAGTCAAAGGGATACACTGAGCCAGACCACCACCGGCTGCGGAACCCTTTACGTTCATGGTCGGGCCGCCGGATGGCTGACGAATTGTAGCTATGACATTCTTACCAAGTTTACCCATTCCCTGGGTCAAACCCATGGTTGATGTTGATTTGCCTTCTCCGAGTGGTGTAGGAGTGATTGCAGTTACGTCAATGTACTTTCCATCAGGCTTGTCTTTAAGTCTTTCCAACACTTTTTTGTAGTCAACTTTTGCCACATAGTGGCCGTGGGGCAGGAGTTCTTCTTTTTGAAGCTTTAACTCCTCTGCCAACTGGTATACCTCTTTCATATGCGCTTCTGCAGCTTCAGCTATTTCCCAGTCAGCATGTTTGGTTGGGTCTAACGGCATTAAAACAACCTCCTTAATATTTTTAATTTTGCACTAACCTCCAACATAAATACGCAGACAATTTGTTTACTTCAACAAAACCGAATAAAATCCTGCCTTAAAGTTACCTGGTTCACAAATAATTTATAAATATTATTACAGCAAATCCTATTTTAGATCAGTTAGTGTCGGAACATCGGCCAGAGATGAAGCCGTTAATGCTGCTCTCCTGACTGCTGCTGCCACAGCTTCTGCCGCCATTACGCCAACTGTGGTTATATCCGCATCAAGATTGCCTTTAGAGAGCGCAAATATTGTATCGCCGTCCCACATTGTGTGTACCGGCCAGATTGAGCGGGCAAGGCCATCATGAGTCATCTGGCAGATCTTTTTCAGCTCGCTGTTGTCGAAAGAAGCATTAGTGACAATAACGCCCAAAGTTGTGTTGCCGGGAAATCCATCAGATTTTTTGTTAATTAAAAGTTCGACCGTCTTTTCCATCTCGCCTGTTTCACTATTACGTGGACCGGCTAAGAGCGTATTGTCAACGTTATAAATATCTCCAAAAGCATTTACAACAACCAGTGCAGCAACAACCAGGCCTGCTCTATTTATTGCTGCCGAACCCTGTCCTGTTTTAATAGCGCCTGCCATACCATTTATTTTTCCCACAGTTGCGCCTGTACCGGCTCCCACAGAACCTTCAGGCACCAAACCGGCAGAGGCAGCAAGGCAGGCTTGATAGCCCATGGCAGCATCCGGGCGAATATTGCTATCACCAATAAATAGATCAAATAAAACTGCTGCAGGCACAATTGGCACAACCAGTGGACCAACAGGAAAACCGCATCCTGCTTCCTCCAGAAATTTCATAACTCCCGCAACAGAATCAAGACCAAAAGCGCTGCCGCCTGATAGAACCAAAGCCTGTATCTCACGAACCAACTGGCAGGAGTTTAACAAATCTGTCTCCCTGGTTCCGGGAGCAGAACCCCGGACTTCAACTGCTGCACGCGCCCCTTCTTCTACCAGAACTACGGTTACACCGGTTGCTGCCTGCGAATCAGAAGCAACGCCCACTTTGATACCTTTTATGTCGGTTATGCCCGGCGCCAAAGTCAATCACTCCCAAAAAAAAAGGAACCCGAAGGCTCCTTCATGCTTTATTTTGTTTTTTCATTATGATCTGCACGCTGCTGAAACGATGCGCGACGTTCTTCTTTTTTCTTTACCACTTCTATCTTTTCTGTTTTTACAGCTGCCTCTTTTATTTCCCTTTCACTCAGGCTGTCTGCCGTCTTACCTTCCTGATCAGAACCTTTATCTTCAGAAGAATCATCAGGGTTGGTTACCTCCTGTTTTTCCTTCTTGGGCAAAGGTTTCCCCTCTACAAGAGCCTTAATTTCCTCGGCGTCAATGGTCTCTTTATCCAACAGCGCCTGGGCGATGAGCTCTAGTTTGTCACGTTCCTTCTCCAGGATATCCTGTGCCTGCTGGTAACAGTTATCCATTGTCTTGCGCACTTCCTGATCTATGGCCTTAGCAATCTCTTCACTGTAATCACGGTCGCGGGCAAGATCGCGGCCAAGAAAAACCTGGTCGTGCTTTTTGCCAAGCGTAATTGGACCCAGGGCATCGCTCATACCATACTCCATAATCATCTGACGCACAATTGATGTTGCTCTTTCAAGGTCATTTTGAGCGCCTGTACTGATATCGTTAAGAACCAGTTTTTCAGCAACCCTGCCGCCCAAAAGAGTGCTAACCCGGTCAAGTAACTCTGAACGGGTCATATAGTAACGATCTTCTTCCGGAAACATCAGGGTGTAACCACCTGCCCGACCACGGGGAATGATCGAAACCTTGTGGACGGGATCGGTATGCGGAAGCAGATAGCCAACCAAAGCATGGCCTGCTTCATGATAGGCAACAATTTTCTTCTCAAAAGCGCTGATAATGCGACTTTTTTTCTGAGTGCCGGCAACAACTCTTTCAACCGCTTCTTCCATCTCTTTCATGCCAATTCTTTTACCAGAAATACGGGCGGTTAACAAAGCCGCCTCATTGACCACGTTTTCGAGATCGGCGCCCGTAAAACCAGGCGTACCGCGTGCCACTATTTTCAAATTTACCTCTCCTGCAAGCGGTTTATTGCGGGAATGTACTTTCAAAATTTCTTCCCGACCCTTGACATCTGGCAGACCAACTGTTATTTGGCGGTCAAATCTACCAGGCCTCAGCAAAGCCGGATCAAGAATATCCGGTCGGTTAGTTGCGGCAACAATAATTATACCTTCGTTTACATCGAAACCATCCATTTCAACAAGAAGCTGATTAAGGGTTTGCTCACGTTCATCATGTCCGCCGCCGAGTCCCGCGCCACGCTGGCGCCCGACAGCATCAATCTCATCAATAAATACAATACAGGGTGAGTTTTTCTTTGCATTTTCAAACATATCCCTGACACGCGAAGCACCAACACCGACAAACATTTCAACAAAATCGGAACCGCTGATACTGAAGAATGGCACACCGGCTTCACCTGCTACGGCCCTGGCAAGCAGGGTTTTACCCGTACCCGGAGGACCAACCAGCAAGATTCCTTTAGGAATTCGCGCACCAATTTCAATATATTTGCGGGGATCTTTCAGAAAATCAACAATCTCAGATAGTTCGGCTCTTTCCTCATCAGCACCTGCCACATCTTTAAATGTAACTTTTTTCTTGTCACTTTCTTGTAGGCGGGCGCGGCTTTTTCCAAAGTTCATTACCTTGTTTCCGCCACCCTGAGTCTGATTCATAAAGAAAAAGAATATCCCTATAATCAGTAGAAAAGGAATCATGTAAGTAAGGGCACTCTGCCACCAGGCCGGAGTTCGTGCCTTATTTGTTTCATAATGTATATTGTTTTCCAGCAAGATTTCTGTAAGATTATGATCTTCAGGTCTTACAGTAATAACCTGGGATCCGTCAACAAGAACAGCTTCGATATCATTGCCGTAGATTATAACCTCGTCCACTTCACCCTGATCTATTTTTTGAATAAACTGATCATAACGAATTTCTTCCGGCGGTGTGCCATTATTGAAAGTCGCCAGTAATGCAAACACTACCAAAGCTATAACCAGGTAGAATGTTATTTGCCGTAAAAATGGGCTCAAGAAGTTACCTCCTTTCATACAAGGCCATAAAAGCCTAAACTCAATTTTAACACACCGTGATAACAGAAGCAATAAAACCAAAGCACTTCAATTATTCACTTCAATTATTCACTTCAATTATAACAGAACATATATTATATTACTTCAGTATACATATATCGGGAAGGTGGCGGTAGTCTTCGTTAAAATCTAAGCCATAGCCGACTACAAACTCATCCGGAATAGCAAAACCACAATAATCAGGGTTAAATTCAACTTTACGGCGATTGGGTTTGTCAAGCAGAGTAACTACCCTGAGTGTTTGAGGCCCCCGGCTGAACAAGTTATCATAAAGGTAATTAAGAGTAAGTCCGGTATCGACTATGTCTTCAACTATTAAAACATCTTTACCTGTTATGCTTTGTTCAAGATCTTTTTGTATCCGGACCACACCTGAAGAGGTAGTATCGGCTCCGTAACTCGAAACCGCCATAAAGTCTATCTCTACTGGTATTTTGAGATGCCTGATCAGATCGCTTAAAAAAATCACAGCTCCTTTGAGTACCCCAATAAGCAATATTTTTTGCCCTTTATAATCGTCAGATATAGTTCTGGCTAATTCACATATTCGTTTTTCAATGTCCTCTGCCGCCAGAAGTATTTCCATTTTTTCTTCAGTCATTATGAGGGCCACCTTTTCCATTATTTTTCTTAATATAAGCTTTATACTGAAGCAGCAAAACCTGCTTAGTTTTTTCTGTTACCTTGTAAGGTTCAGCAATTCTAAAACCGGCCAGCCAGATAATTTTATCTCCCGCAGTAACTACTGGTATTGTATCTCTTCGCTTTCTGGGTATTTTGTGATCGATGAATATATCTTTAAGCTTTTTCCTTCCGGCAGAACCTTGCGGGAAAAAACGATCTCCCGGTTTGCGGGACCTGACAGAAATGGCCCCGGCAGGAATTTTACTGTAATCCAGATAAGCTTCATATTTGCCGGGAGGCCAGGATAGCTTATTTACTGAAACAACTCTTGATTCTATACCAAATCGATCCGTAATACGAACCCGGCCCGGTATCGGTACTATAACAGGTTTAATGATATCACTACCCTGTAAATGACGACTAGATATTATAATACGATCATATGACTGCTCTAATTGTAACCCGTCAGGTAAAGTAAGTTTTTTACCGGTGCTACTGTTCTGTAAAATCTTCAGTACCTGCTCGATATGAACACGGTTAATTTTCCCGGTCGGCAAATATTTTTTTAAGGCGATATGGGCTATCCTGCCTTGTAGGGCTGGCGGCAATGCTTTCAATGATTGCCGGTTAATAATAGTATCGTCACCGGCAAAATGGGTTATCTTCCTGTAATTCAACCTGGCCAGCGTTTGTAGAAATAAACGATCCCGGGCTGCCAGGTCTGCCAAGCGGGCCAGACTTTGCCGAATTTTTGGATTGTATTTTTCTTCAAGATGGGGTATAAGTTCAAGACGCAGCTTATTCCTTTTATATTCAGTCTCCAGATTGCTGCTGTCGATAAAAGGCTTCAGTTGATGATACATGCAAAAACTTTCGATTTCATCGCGCCAAAGGCAGAGAAGAGGCCTGATCAACTCTAAACCTTTCCACTTGCGAATTGGAAGAATGCCAGAAAGACCGTCAACACTGCTGCCCCGGATAATATTTAACAACACTGTTTCAGCCTGATCATCTCTATGATGACCTGTCGCAATTTTTGAAGCTCCGTATTTACGAGCAACCTCCAGCAAGAATAAATAGCGAGCGCTGCGGCCTGCTTCTTCTTCACCAACACCCAGTGTTTTTTTATATACTCTTATATCTACTGCCTTAACTTCGCAGGGCAGATTAAGCTCTTTGGCTAAAGCTGCAACTGCAGCAGCTTCATGGTCACCTTCCGGCCTTAAACAGTGATTAAGATGTGCAATAATTAAGTTTAGTTTAAATTCCGCTGCAAGGTTTTTAAATATGTAAAGGAGGCACAGCGAGTCGGGCCCGCCGGACACAGCAAGCACAACAGTTTCATTCCGGCGAAGCAACTCAAATTCTTTAACAAAATTATATACTTTTAAGTACTGCTTTCTCATTCTATCACCGCTTGACAAAGATAAAAAAACACCCTGAACCAGAGTGCCTTTCTAACAGTAAAACCAAGTAATGATTATCTATTTAAAAAGCTTCCTTAAAAGGGCCGCGACCGCCCCTTTTTGATTCAGTATTGCGCTTCAGATCCAACAGCCGCTCATCACTTTCCTTCAGGAAACGGTTCATTTTATCTTCAAATGAAGCTTTATTTACTGGTGCCGGTTTACCGCGTCCACTTTTTTTCTCCGGGGTATAGCCCTCAACAGCCTGGCGTATAGAAAGACCTATTTTCCCATTGTTTTCAACCGTCAGGACTTTAACCTTGACCTTTTCGGACTTTTTAAAGAAATCATTAATATCTTTGACATACTCGTCCGCTATTTCGGATATATGAACCAGACCGGTTGTTCCTCCAGGCAGCTCAACAAAAGCTCCGAATTTAGTTATACCGGTTATCACCCCTTCCATTATACTTCCAACAACGATCTCTTTCTTGATAAAAAACTCCTCCTTGATAAAATACTTGAAGACTAAGGTTATTATAACTTTTTTAGCTTTAATGTCAATCCTCTATCTGGAAAATTATCTCACCGGGCTTAACCAGACCTAATCGATCCCGGGCAAGAACCTCTATATAATCGATATGCTGCAGCTTTTCAACTTCCTCCTGAAGCATCTCCTGCCTGGTTTCATGCTCGCTGACCCTTTCTTCAAAACGGGCTAATTCCTGGGCAGCTTTGAAGTACTGAAAATATTGTGCACCAATAATTATAAAAAGGCCGACAATGATAAAAATACCAATAGTGCTGATTAATTTGTACATACCATACTTATTTCCCTGATAGCGCCGGGGAAAGTCCGCCAGAGGTTTCCTTTTTTTACTTGTTTTATTAGCCATTTTAACCACTGCATTCTTTAATTACCATAAGTTAATATATCTATTAATTCGACACAATTTATGGTAATCCTGCTTATTTGCAGGCGCTAATATCCGGAAATGACGATCCCCGTTTAGCCGGCAGGGGAAAAAAATCCCCTACCGGTCGGATAGGGGGATACCATTCTTTTTTAAATTTAATAAGAACAAGAATTTTATTTTACTTTTTCTTTTAAGGCTTTACCCGGTTTAAAAGCCGGAACCTTCAAAGCTTTAATCTTGATTTTTTCTCCTGTTGCCGGGTTACGCCCCTCGCGTGCTTTACGATTGCGGACTTCAAATGTCCCGAAACCCACCAGTTGCACTTTGTCACCTTTTACCAAACCGTCGGAAATGCTGTCAAGTACCGCTTTAACTGCTTTTTCACTATCCTTCTTCGACATTCCTGCTTTCTCTGCAACAAGATCTACCAGTTCAGACTTATTCACTTTATAAAGCCCTCCTCATACATAATAAGATTCCCTTAATGTTTAACGTTATTCGCTTTTATTTTGAAGATTCCTGCTTTATTTACTTACTTTCCTTATTTTTTTAGCCTCATTCCACCAATGATCGAGCACTTCCAGGTTAAAATCTTCCATATCTTTTCCTGTTTTATCCACTTGATCCAATATATATTTAAACCGTTCAATGAATTTATCGATCGTCTTGCCCAGCGCTATCTCAGGGTTTACCTTAAGGAAACGGGCTATGTTAACTATGGTAAACAGGTAATCACCCAGCTCTTCTTCAATTGCCGCCGTATCATTATTTTGAAAGGCTTCTTTCAGCTCACCCAGCTCTTCATCGGCTTTCTCAAGCGGACCTCGAACAGTGGGCCAGTCAAACCCGAGATCAGCAGCCCTTTTTTGCAGTTTGTATGCTTTTAAGAGCGCCGGCAGGGCATGATCAACAAATATCTTATTACCATCTCTTCCATCATTTCGCTCATCAGCCTTGATCTGCTCCCACAGCGCTTTAACTTCTGATGCATCAGCAGCTTTCTCCGCACCAAAAACATGAGGGTGGCGCCTGACCAGTTTTGTGCAAATAGCTTTTATTACCTCTGAAAAATCAAAACGGTTTTCTTCACGGGCAATCTGACTGTGAAACACCACCTGAAGCAACAGATCTCCCAACTCTGTCTTCAACTCAGCATCATTATTCTGATCAATAGCAGCCACAACTTCGTAGGCTTCTTCTACCAAATATTGTCTCAGGCTGAGATGAGTCTGCTGTCTGTCCCAGGGGCAGCCATCCTGTGCACGAAGTTTGGCCATTATTTCAATTAGCTCACCCATACCCGGAGTTTGAAAAGGATGTAGATACAGGGTTGTGTAATGGTTAAAACTGTCCTGATGATCAATGGCAGACAAATGAAATGTTTTCGTTTCTTCCCGGGACATACCGGCTGCTGTAATAATAGTTACCGGGTAATCAGGAGGATATAAATCAAGCAGCTTTAACTTCACCCTTGAAGCAATAACCCGGTTATAAACCTGGGCCAGAATAAAATGGGTTCTACACGGTTCTTTCAGATCATCGAGAGCAAGAGCGTCATATACAGTTACGCCCTCAAGCAGGTCAATTTTCAGAAGATTCATGATAGGCTCAAGAAAGCTCAAACCGGCCACAATTTTTAATTTTACGCCTAGCTTTGGGGCGATACGACGCAATCGGTCTACGGTTGCTTCACCCACGGAAGGATGTCCGGGCACGGCATAACAAACTGTGTTGTTATTCTGGGCAGATAAAAGCAACTTTTTTGTTATAGAACGATATACTTCTTCAAAGTTTTTACTTTTTGCATAAAGCTGATCAAAAGACACACTATCTTTTCTTTTACCAGCAAAATAACGGGCGGCAGGATGCTTCAGTGTTCGGAAATAAACAGGATTAGCCCCGGCAAGGTAACGCCTGGCTTCTTCTGTCACATTCCCTGGGCTACCCGGCCCAAGGCCGATAATAATTATTTTACCCATGAACAACAACTCCTCAGGAATCACGTATAATACTGAATCGCTCTACTAATCGCACCAGGTACGGACCGAAATAAGGAACCATAACCAGCTCATCTTTGGTCAGGCCACCGGACAATAAAAGCATAATGCCATATACAGCAATTCCAATAATGATTGCTGACAGGGTGGCAACCGCATTCAGTCGCCCGGAAGATAGCATTGGTTCCCCAATATAGGTCAGGCCATGATAAGCTGTGTATACCAATACCGACATCAGCGACACCCCTGCCAATGGCAGTAAAACCAGTTCACGTATACTACCGCGCCAGCCCGTCAGACGGTGAACCTGATATAAATTAAGGGCGGCAGCTACACCGATGCCAATAACCGAGGCAAGCGCAGCGCCACCTACGTTGAGGCTTGGTACTGCTGTCAAAAACCAGGCAAGAACAGTCTTTACGATACCTCCGTAAAGCATATTGAAGGCCGGAATAATCGGTTTGCCCAAACCTTGTATTAAACCGGTAGTTGTAACATAAAGACAGAGGGGAATGACCGACCATGATAAATAGGACAGTGCAAAACCTGCTTGAGCATTTTTGAAAAGCAGAACCGTTATCGGCTCAGCCAGCAGAAACAGCCCCAGAGCAGATGGCAGTGAAAATAGGACAGTCAGCTTCACGGCAATGTTAGAACGGTTCTGAATAAGAGTTCTGTTTCCAAGAGTAACAGCTTCCGAAATAGACGGAACCAGGCTAATACTGAGAGCAAGAGCAATTACATTTGGAAAATAAACAACTGAGCCGGCCATTCCGGTCAACTGTCCGTAAAGCGCCCGCGCAGTTTCGATATCAAATCCGGCCGCCTGAAGCTGCCGCGGCACAACAGCAAGGTCAATCAGGTTAATTAGTGGTATAACCAGACCGCCTATTGTAACGGGGATAGCCAGGCTGAAAATACGTCTGATAATCTTAAATGCAGTTTCCGGTTCAGTCAGCCGTACAGCACCGGCTTCATTGGTAAGCAGACGCCGGCGCCTGAAATAGAGGAGACCGAGCATTACAAGACCAGCCAGACCGCCGGCTGAAGCGCCGGATGTTGCTCCTGCTGATGCATATTCAAGCCCCAAAGGCAACAAAAGAACAACCATAAATATAGAAAAACCAACTCTGACAAGCTGTTCCAGAAGTTGCGAAACCGCTGTCGGAGTCATATTTTGTTGTCCCTGGAAGAATCCGCGCAGGGAAGCCATTATAGTAACAAAAAATATTGCGGGCGAAACGGCAAGCAGGGGATAATAGGCTTTAATATCTTTTACCAGGTATAAAGCAATATATTCGGCACCCAGCAGCAAGGCAATGGCAATGACCAAACCGCTCAAAGTCAAAATGGCAAATGCGATGCGGAAAACACGTAAAGCTTCATTATAATCGTTAAGAGCAATTTTTTCTGCCATGATTTTTGAAAGGGCAACCGGAACACCGGCTGTTGAAATTACCAGTAAGGTTGAATATATTGGGTAAGCATACTGATATAGACCAATCCCCTCATCTCCGAGTATTGCGGCTAATATAATTCGAAAGACCGCCCCTATTACCCGTGCAACCACTCCGGTTAGAGCAAGTATAGCTGCACCCCTGACAAATGAAACATTACTGCTGGTCAAATTATAAAACCTGCCTCATAGTTATTTCTGACCTGTATTATAACAGCTAAACATTCTGGTTACTACCGACTTCAGCAGCATTAATTGTTTGAAGAGAGTCGAGAAAGGCTGCCAGTTCATTAAGCGTAATCACCCGCCTGTCACTATTAGCTAACTTTAAAGAGAGGGGATGTCTTGACACAATTTTGAAATGACCTTTAAATGTATCCGTCACCTGGCTAACCTGTGCCGGATCGGAAAATACACTTCTTGCAAATTGAATTATTATCTCGTTCTGCTTCTGTTTGATCAATTCAATCCTTAATTGGGTAGAAAGAATCCTGATATAGGCTACCTTAAGAAGGGCTCGAACAGGTTCCGGCGGGGAAGCATAACGATCAATCATTTCTTCCTCAATTTCAGCTAACTCTTCATTAGACGAAGCTTTGAATATTCGCTGGTAAAAATCAATCTTCTGATCCTGAGCCGTAATATATGAGGAGGGGAGAAAAGCGCTAACCAGAAGCTCAAGGCGTGGCTCGGCCTTGACTTCTGGTTTTTCATTTTTCAGTTCGGCGACAGCCTGGTCAAGCAATTTGACATACAGGTCAAACCCCACCTCTGCTATAAAACCGTGCTGCTCGGCACCAAGTATATTGCCTGCTCCCCTTATTTCAAGATCGCGCAGTGCGATTTTAAAACCAGATCCAAGTTCAGTAAATTCTTTAATTGCTCTCAAGCGTTTCCGGGCCGCTTCTGACACTACTTTATCTTTCCGGTAAGTAAGGTAGGCATAGGCCAAGCGGTTCGAACGACCAACCCTGCCCCTGATCTGGTATAACTGTGCAAGGCCAAATTGATCCGCCTCACATACAATCAGGGTATTCACATTTGGTATATCAAGCCCTGATTCAATTATAGTTGAACTAACCAGGACCTGGTAATACCCTTCCTGGAAATCAGTCATTACTCTTTCCAGAACTTTTTCCGGCATCTGTCCGTGCCCTACGGCAATTTCAACACCAGGAAAAAGATCCTGAATTTTTTCAGCAAAAGCATTGATTCGGGCAACCTTGTTAAATACAATAAATACCTGACCCTGGCGATTCATTTCACGATGCACTGCCTCTTTGATCAGGTTTTCCGAGTATTCCATTACATAAGTCTGAACCGGGTAACGATCCTCGGGAGGTGTATCTATAATGCTAAAATCCCGTGCCCCTGCAAGCGACAGGTGAAGTGTTCGGGGAATTGGCGTTGCAGTCATAGCAAGAGTATCAACTTCCAGCCTCATCTGCTTCATCTTTTCTTTCTGCTTAACCCCGAAGCGCTGTTCCTCATCGACCACCAGCAGACCCAAATCATTAAAACTGATATCTTTTGATAGCAGGCGATGCGTTCCTATAACAATATCAATTTTGCCGTCAGCCAAATCTTTGATAATTTGTTTTTGCGCTGAGCTAGATACAAAACGACTTAGCTGAGCCACTTTAACCGGGAAACCCTTAAATCTTTCCCTGAAAGTGCGATAATGCTGCTGGGCTAAAACTGTTGTGGGCACAAGTACAGCTACCTGTTTGCCTTCCAATACCACTTTAAAAGCTGCCCGCATAGCCACTTCTGTTTTACCGTAACCAACATCACCACAAATGAGGCGATCCATAGGATTAATTTTTTCCAAATCACTTTTCACTTCCGCAATGGCGCGCACCTGATCAGGGGTTTCTTCGTATGGAAAGTTTGTCTCAAATTCCTGCTGCCAGGGATGATCGGGGCCAAACCGGTATCCTTCCACCGCCTGGCGCGCGGCATACAACGACAACAACTCCCGGGCCAGCTCTTCAACTGAGCGGTTAACTCTATTCTTAAGACGCTGCCATTCTGCTCCGCCAAGGCTGTGTAACCTGGGAGTAGGACCGTTACCGCCTGAATATTTCTGGATCATACCAACCTGTTCAATTGGCAGGTATAGTTTATCTGTGCCCCTGTATTTTAATAAGAGATAGTCCCGTTTGACACCGCTCACTTCCAAAGTGTGCAGTCCCTGATAAAGCCCGATGCCATGCTGTTCATGAACCACATAATCGCCCACTGCCAGCTCACGATAATCACTTAACCTGATGCCTTCATCTTTAGCTACAAACCGCCTTTTCTTTTTCCTGCGAGGGATTATATTGTGCTCTGTTAAAGCAACTATTTTCATTGATGGAGCAATAAAACCCTCTTCAAGGTTACCGGTAATCAGCTCAAGTTTCAGCTGATCGCTGTCTCCAACTGATTCGGCATAATTATCTCCGTCAATCATGCTTCCTTTTAGCTGTTCTGTAATTATATCGCGCATGCCCTGTCCTCGCTGCTCTGAACCAGCTACAAGGTAAATCTTAAAACCTTCTACAAGCCATTTATAGTAATCACTTTTTAATAAATCCCATTGGCCATGATAAACAGGTGCAGCTTTTGTATCAATACTGTAGCTTGCCCCTGGAGCAAATAAACCTCCCGTTCCGGAAAACAGTGAACAGCCAATTAGAGGGTATGAAGGACGGGATAAAACTTCTTCTACCCTCCAGAGCTGCTCTTGACCTGAATCGACCATTTCCGCCTCAAGTAAAAGTCCGGTATTGTATTCTTTTAATTCTTTATGTAATCTTCTGCTCTTTTCTACTATATCGTGAGGTTCTTCAGCTATAACCAAGCTTCCTTCAGGAAGGTAATCAAGCATAGAGTACTCTCCGGTGTAGAAAAAAGTCAGGTATGAACTGAGTAAATCAAGTCCTTCAGGATGTTCCAATCGTTCAAGATGCCTGATTACCTGTTGATTAAGTTTCGCGGCAGCCTCATTTTCACTGCGGCGCCGCAAACCCGAAAGAGCTTTTTCCAGTCTTTTATTGATTAATTTAATGCCATCTTCCAGGTAAGCTGCCGGTAGCATCAATTCTCGTGCGGCAAAAACATAAATGTTCTTTAGTTTTTCAGTAGTTCGCTGGGTGGCCGGATCATAGTAACGGAGTGACTCGATCTCTTCATCAAAAAGTTCAACCCTTACTGGATTTTCCTGTCCGGGCGGGAAAATATCGACAATATCACCACGGGCACTGAATTGTCCAGCTGTTTCAGTTAACGATACCCTTTCATAACCACTTTCAAACAAATGGTCAATCAGATCTTGCCGGTTCAGCCGCTGCCCTATTTCAAGTTCTAAGCCAAGGCTGTTCCATATTGCAGGCGGAATAGCTCTTGTAATAAAAGCAGAAGCCGGCGCAACACAAATTCCCTTTTCATCATTGTTTACCCATTGAAGGTAACGAAGGCGCTTATGCTGCATTTCTTCACTACGTGATTCCACCTCAGCGCTTACAAAAAATTCACGGGCTGGCATTAAACCAACCGATCCGGGCATGAATGCATCAAGCTCCGTAAAAACTTTTTCAGCCCGGGCCATATCTGCTGTGATCACAACCGTCTTCTGATCATGCAACATTGCCAGGGCAGCCATAAAATATATGCGAGCGCTGCCATCCAGTCCTGTAACAGCAGCCCTGTAACTATTATTCTTCATTAAACCTTCAGAAAGGGATTTAAATGATTTATCCCCATGCCATAATTTTAAAAGATCTCCAAGCAAAATTTTTATCCCCCTGGGATTACATTATTAAGAGTACACCAAAAGAGCGGGGAATTATTTGATCCCCCGTTGATTTCTACATTATACCACAGCTTAAATAGTGCCTGCAGAGGAACAGCCACTATTAACCCCTGAAGAAAGTGGTCGGGTCAATAATATGACGTTTTTTCGTCACCTCTGTATGCGCCCTACCTGCCGGAAAGGACTTTCAGCCTGTGATCCAACCTTTCTGGATGGAAAGCCTGTCCGATCTACTTTCCTTCTGCATCACATTTAATTATATTTATATTGAAATAAAGGGTTATCACATCAATCGGCAGATGACAACCCCTTATTATAAATATTCATTGCCGATTCCAAACCGCTGTCAATAAAATTGAGAACTGCTTCTACAGACCGCTCTATTGCTTCTTTTAAAAGGGTTTTGTCAGGCTCTTCAACAGGGAGAAGCACATATTCGGCTGCTTCTATGCCATCCGGAGCTTTACCGATGCCTATCCGCAGGCGGGGAAATTCACTTGTGCCAAGCGAATCAATGATAGATTGAAGACCCCTGTGTCCGGCGCTGCCCCCCCCGGCCCGCAATCGAATAGACCCTGGGGGAATATCCAAATCGTCATACATTACCAGCAGATCGGACAATTCAACCTTATAGTATCGCACCAGTTCCCTGACGGCACGTCCACTCAGGTTCATGTAAGTTATTGGCTGGGCCAACATAACTTTCTCACCCTTGTAATTTGATGCGGCTATGATTGCCCAATGCTTATTGCTGGTTCCTTTTATCTGCAGGTGGTGTGAGAGCGCCTCAACAACTTGAAAACCGAGGTTATGTCTGCTGCCGGCATATTCTTTTCCTGGATTGCCAAGCCCTACTATAAGATACATTAACTACACTCCAATACCGGATAAAAAGATAAATAAGAATAATGCCCCTCCGTAAAGGGGCACCAGGAAAAACTGTTATTACAAATATTTTAGCTTTCTTCCTCTGCTTTATCAGCTTCGGCTTCGTCTTCTGCTTCTTCAGCAGTCTCTTCGTCTGCAGCCTCTTCGCCTTCTTCAAGTTCTTCCTCGACAGCAGGTTCAAGCTCTTCTTCCGCCATTGGTGCCAGCACCTGGGCAAGAACTGTATCAAGCGGAGTAATAAGTTCAAGTTCACCTTCTAAAACCAGGCTATCTGCGGTGACACTGTCACCAATATTCAATTCTGAAATATCAACATCGAACTGCTCAGGAATATCACCAGGCAAACATTTAACCTGAACTTCCCTGTTAACCAATGATAGCACTCCGCCTTCATCAATACCGGCAGGATCACCGATAAAGTTAAGGTGAACTGCAACCTCAATTTTATCCGTCATAGAAATTCGGATAAAATCAACATGAATAATCCGATCCTGAACAAGGATATCCCTTTGAATATCTTTGAACATTACCGCTTCCTGGCGAGTCTTTTTACCTTTTGCTTTAACTGCCAGATCAACTAGAACGTTGCTTCCCCCGGATGTTAAGACTTGTCTTAAAGTACGTCCGTCAAGTGTCAGGGGTAGTGTGTCTTCGCCCCTGCCATAAATAACCGCAGGTACTTTATCTTCAGAGCGCAGTAGCTTGCGTTCACCTTTGGTCATGGTCGGACGAAGCTGTGCTTCCAATATCATTCTGTCCATTCATTCCAGCCTCCTTCTGAAATAGTATACTTCAGGAAGCGACTAAGATCAACTTAATCAAAAAGTTCGCTTACCGAAATTTTATTTTGTATCCGCATTATTGCTTCACCAATCAGGGGAGCTACTGACAATTCCTTAAAACAATCCCTTAATCCGCTGAGCATTCCTTTATCAACAGGTATCGTATTGGTGTAAACGACTTCAGAAATAGAAGAGTCACTGAGCCGCTTCAACGCCGGACCGGAAAAAACAGGATGGGTACAACAGGCATAAACATCCCGGGCTTCCGCTCCAATCAATGCTTCGGCTCCAAGGGTTAAAGTTCCTGCAGTATCGATCATATCATCAATAAAAATTGCTGTTTTACCTTTGACATCGCCAATTATATTCATTATTTCGGCCCGGTTCGGAGCTGGTCTTTTCTTCTCAATAATTGCTATCGGCATTCCAAGGCGGTTAGCCAGATCACGGGCCCGGGTTACCCCTCCCAGGTCAGGAGAAACTACCACACCGTTTTCAATATTTTTTTGTTTAAAATAGTTGGCCAGTATCGGTAATGCAGTCAGGTGATCAAGGGGAATGTTAAAAAAACCCTGAATCTGACCGGCATGCAAGTCCATGGCAACGACGCGACTGGCTCCGGCAGCTGTAATTAAATCAGCCAAAAGTTTCGCTGTAATTGGGTCGCGGGCTTTTGTTTTGCGATCCTGCCTGGCATAGGCATAATAAGGTATTACCGCATTCACAGTTTTAACTGAAGCCCGTTTAAGAGCATCAATTATTATTAGCAGCTCCATAATACTTTCATTTATAGGGCCGCATAATGGTTGTATTAAGAACGAATTCGTGCCACGCACACTTTCTCCGATACTTATAGAAATTTCACCATCACTAAAACGGTTAACCTCGCAGTCACCTAAAGGCACTTTAATATAGTCTGATATTTGTTCAGCAAGACCGCGGTTAGCGCTTCCACAGAATATTTTCAGCTCTTCACCATTTACCAATTTGAACCCTCCTGAAGTATAATTCCTTGTTTTCCGAATGGTTAACTGAATAAAACCTTAACGGGATTTATTCTCTTCTCTTTAAAGATCCTGATTTCCTGCCGGGAGAGAACCATACAGAACTAAATCTTTAATTTATGGCTTCAACACTTTGTAAGGACCTATTTTAGCTCCTTTTTCAACAGTGCAGTTATGGAGGTATGAATTTACAATAACCGCTCCGTCACCGATAAAAACCTGGCGCAGGTGTGCTCCAGGCCCGATTATACAACCGGAACCGATGACAGTACCTGACTCTATTATTGATGAAGGACGAATTATTGTGTCAACGCCAACCTCTACGCCAGAATCAATATAAACTGCAGCAGGATCTTCTATAGTTACCCCTTTGCACATCAATTTGCGGTTTATTCTATCCCGCATCAACCTGGCTGCTTCAGCAAGCTGAACCCGGTTGTTAATACCCAGGCCAACACGGTGATCTTCAAGCTGAAAAGCCTCTACCCTGTAACCGTCCTGATACAACATGTTGATCACATCAGTAAGGTAATACTCGCCCTGTGCATTTTCATTTTTCAACAACGGCAGGTAATGTTTTATTAATCGGAGGTCAAAACTATAGGTTCCAGTATTTATTTCAACTATCCTTTTTTCTTTTACTGATGCATCTTTCTCTTCAACGATACGTTCAACAATATTATTATTGCTCCGAACAATACGACCATAACCAGTAGGGTCTTCTACAGAAACAGTAGCAACCGTTGCAGCGCTATTTGATCTATTACTTGAAAGGGTCCTGAGATCTTCTCCCGTTAAGAGGGGCGTGTCACCGCAAAGCACTAAAAGTGTTCCTTCTTCCGGTAACCGGTTAAAAGCCTGCATTAACGCATGACCGGTTCCCAACTGCTGTTCTTGGAGAGCATAAAACCATCGTTCTCCCAATTTCTCTTTAACGAGCGAAGCGCCGTGACCGACAACAACTACTACATTTGAAGTCAGTTCAGCAGCGCTATTTAAGATATAATCAATCATTGGCCTGCCGCAAAGTGTGTGCAACACTTTAGGCAGGCTCGAATACATTCTTTTTCCTTCTCCCGCTGCTAAAACTACAGCCCAAGGCTGTTCCATCAACTTACCTCCCGTCAGTATAGATTAATAAATCTATTATACTGCAGGAAGCCAGGGAGAAGCAAAATTCATCCTTAATAAACAATCAGGATTTAGCAGACACGGTTTCCAGTTCACGGTTATAAGCATCGAGAACTGATTTCTGGATCACCTGTCTCGCTTCCATGTTAATAGGGTGTGCAATGTCCCGGAACTCTCCATTAGGGGTCCTTTTACTGGGCATCGCTACAAACAAACCATTATTACCTTCTATAACCCTTACATCGTGTACTACAAACTTGTCATTAAGAGTAATTGAAACGATAGCCCTCATTTTACCTTCCTGAGTCAATCTCCTGATGCGAACATCGGTTATGACCAAACCAAGCCCACCTTCCAAAGTAATTTTAAGTATTATTCCTATCGATTATTATTTTAACTTCAACAAATATTATTTTAATACTTCGACAATTCAAATGAAGTTCCTGCTTAGTGACAAATAATTTACGAAAGTAGCAAAAAGTAAGAAGAATACAAAATCTATAGGATTTCATATAAATAGTGCCAATTGCCAGTATCTTTAAATTTCATTATAAACAATCTGGCAGGTTAATACACAGCACAATATTACGTTTTTTTGTAATACAGCGTACAAATTTTCGTACATTTTTCTCAAACCAGGCAAGAGTTTACATCAAAAGCACCATATCCTCTTTTTATAAATTATTCCTCACCAGTTCCAAGTCACTTAGTTTATCAACATCAATAGCAATTTCAGCAGACTGGCTGAATACAGCCCTGGCTTTAAAATTGAATAGATGCGATAGAAAAAGTTCAAGATCAGTTACCGAAAGTGTTTTAAAAAGGTATTTTAATATAAACAGGGGTGGAAAAATACGTAAAAGTTTCAGAGGTTTTTTCCTGTATGATATAAACATTTCAAGCCTGGATCTGCTCGCGAGAAACCATTCCGGATTGAGCAGTGCTATATTTCCGCCGGTCACCAAACCCTCTTTTAGCCGCACATAAGTACGCTCGGTGTCCGGAAATCTTTTCAGACATGTTTCACTCTTTAAAACGGGATAGTACAGGTCGTAATCGTATGGTTGACATTGTTCAATGAACTGATCAATAACTGCAGGGGTAATCAGGGGTATATCTCCTGTTACAACCAGACAGAGACGATTATTATTAACAACATTAAAACCGGCAGCCACATTATCCAACATTGTTCCCTGCTCTGGAACCAGTTCAAAATCATATCTTTCAAGATGAATCTCTTCTAGACCTTCTACAGGGCCGACAACTGCCACCTTCCCGATAGATGAAGCTTTCTTAAGTGCCTCCAAAATATAAGCAATTAGCGGTTTTTCATGTATAGTTATGAACGCTTTATTTAAGACCTTTTCCTGTTCAGTTAACGGCTCCGGTTTTCCGGTGCCGGCCAACACAATTGCGTCAAACATAAAAACACCCCTCTAAATTATTTTCTGTCCAGCAGAGGTAAGCATCAGCCCCTAAAGTTTCGGCCAACCGTGCAGCAGTTACAGCAATTGAATACTCTTTAAAGAGCATAAAAAAAGCAGGTCCACTGCCGGAATAAATTGGCCACAACCCATGATCACGTAGTTTTGCTTTTAGCGTTCTGATTAAATCAGTTCCGGGCAGCTCAGCCGATTCCAGTGTATTAACTGTTTCTTTTGTCATCCAAGATTCTACTTTAAGCCTGTTTCGACTCTTTATCGCTTTTAAAAGAGGCTTTAGGGAAAGCTTACCGATCATTTTATGATCAAAAGATCTATATGCCTCGGCAGTAGATATTTTTATTCCTAGCGGAAGAACCAGGGTGACCCAGTAAAATGGAAGAGGTGGAAGTGAATCAAGTTTTTCTCCACGTCCCCGGGCAAGAGCCGTCCCACCACGAAGACAAAACGGTACATCTGAACCAATTCGGGCACCTATTTCCATTAAAACCTGCTCATCAAAATCAAGTTTCCAAAAACGATTCAGTCCTCGCAGAACAGCAGCTGCATCACTGCTGCCTCCGGCCAGTCCGGCAGCAACGGGTATATTTTTATAAAGAGTAATCTTCATTCCCGATGCCTTATTTCCGGCCTCTTTTACCATCAGATCAGATGCCCTGCAAACAAGGTTGTCTTCAGTTGACAGACCGGGATCTGTACAGAAAAATATTCTTTCCGGAGAAGAATTTGGCTCTATTAAAATTGTATCAGCAAGAGATATCTGCTGCATAACTGTTTCAATATCATGGTAGCCATCCGGTCGTCTACTCAAAACATTTAAGCCTAGATTAATTTTAGCTGGAGCCTTAACCCGTAGGACTCTTTGCATCAGTTAATCTTTTGCAGGCGCTTGTTGTCGGTAATTCCCGGTATGCGGCCTCTTTTCGCTACTGCCAGGTTGCTCACCTCTTTTAAGTCCATGGTCATGTCAATTGCCGGAGCGCGTGAAATATAGCTGCCAACGCCAAAGACATCAGCTCCTGCCTCAGCAAGTGAAGCAATACGCTCTAAGTTTAAACCACCTGAAACAATAATCTGAACATGTTCATGACCTGCCTGGTCAAGGCGGGCTCTAACTTCTTTAACCAAGCCTGCGGTCACTCCACCTCTTTCGCCGGGGGTATCAAGGCGAATCCCATTTAGATTTTGACCCAGAGCTTCGGCCACACGTAAGGCTTCTTCAGCTTCATCTTTGAAGGTATCAACAAGAATAATACGCTGAGCCTCTTCAGGCACAAATTTATCGTATGCTTTTGCCAGTTCAACAGTATCTCCAGCTATCAGAAAGGCAGCATGGGGCACTGTTCCTACAGGTGCCCTACCCAGCAACAGTGCTCCGAGAACACAACTGCAGGCATCAGCGCCGCCAATAACTGCAGCTCTTTCCATAACGGGAGCAACAGAGGGATGCAAATGCCTTGCCCCGTAGCTGATTACTGTGCGACCTCCCGCTGCCTCCTTGCATTCTCCCGCCGCAGTGGCCCAACCGCTGGAGCTGGAAAGAATACCGAGAAGTGCCGTTTCATAGATACCAAAATCACTGTATCGGCCTTTTATACGCATCACTACCTCTTTAGCAGACATTTTTTCTCCTTCAGAGAGGGCCCATATTTCAAGATCGCGATTGCGCAGCATATACAAAGTTTCATCTATTCCAGCCAAAGTTCCCCCTTTTGATGAAAATATCTCGGCAGTTACAACTGTATCTGCAAGATTCATTGATCCAAGAAGATCCCTGGTACGAATAAAGTAGATGTCGCTGGTCAATCCCTTTTCTATTTCAGCGCCGGAAGCTGAAAAATAACGCGCATCAGCTTTTACCTCTATAGTGGCTACATCTTCTAGCGTGATAAAATCTTTGCCTTTCATCTGATACCTCCAAGTCTGCTATTTAAGGGTAACTCCTAATGTTTTTTCCATTTCCTGCAGGGCGAAACGGTGCGCTTCAGGATCAAATCCATTAACTGCTTTTTCAAATACGATAACTTTGTAATTTAGCATGCGCGCTTCAGCTGCCGTATAAAGAATACAGATGTTTGTAACACAACCTGCCAATTCCAGTTCTGTTATACCCTTTTCACGGAGGGTAAGATCCAGATCCGTTCCATAAAAAGCGCTGTAACGCCTTTTATAGATTACCCTTTCACCATTACGAGGTGTGAGTTCGCTCACAATATCGCTTCCACCGGTGCCGTCGATAGAGTGCGGCGGGAAGATATCAAATTCCCGATCATCTTCAAGATGACGGTCGCATATATAAATAACTGTATCTCCCGAAACATGGTAAGATTCCAGGCGATCCCTGACAGCTGAAGTCAGCTCTCCGGCTACAGGCCCTATGTAAAGCGCGCCTGAAGGATCAATAAAATCGACGAGCATATCAATCACCAATAAAGCTTTCAAAATTAATCCCTCCCGATAAAACCAGATAAATTATCATTGCAATCGCTATTCTACAAAGATAAGCTTAATCCTGCCGTTATTGTGTATGCTGGATATATTGAAAGTATAACAGAATAATTAGTCTGTATAGCAATAAAAACCAATACCGGTCTTTTTACCCCACTCACCTTTAGCATACTTTTCAACGATTGTCGGCGAGGGTTTATCTGCAGCCGCTCCTGTTTCGCGGTATCTTTCCATCGTGATATGATATGAAAGATCTATGCCGGTTAGATCCATCAGGCTGAATGGTCCAAGCGGATGTCCAAGCGCATTTGTCACTGCGCTGTCGATATCCTCGGCAGACGCAACTTCAGTTTCCAATAGATATAAAGCTTCATTATTTATTGCCGCCAGGATCCTGTTCACAAGAAATCCGTATATCTCTTTTTTCAGCAAAACAGGCACCTTACCAAGATATCTTGCAAGTTCCATTGTTAACTCGGCTGTTTCTTCAGCTGTATGCTGCCCTTTAACCACTTCTACACATTTCATTACCAGGGCTGGGTTAAAAAAGTGCATGTTACATACTTTATCAGGCCGTTTTGTTTCTCCAGCAAGCAAAGAACTAACAAAAAATGAACTGTTTGTGGTTATTACGGCTTTCGGGGGCATAATCCGATCAAGCTGCCTAAATATCTTTTTTTTCACTTCGAGCACTTCTGTAACCGCTTCGACTGCAAAATCAGCTTCTGCCGCACCTGCCTCGATATCCTGGGTAAAAACCAGGTTTGCCCTGATTCTGGATGCCTCTTCTTCAGTTAACTTACCCTTTGAAACACGTCCGGGCAGGTAAGAATCCGCAAATTCTTCAGCTTTATCCAGTTGTTCCCGGCTGGAATCGATGCAGTCAACTTTAAAACCATTTAATGCTGCAAGCATGGAGATCTGGTGTCCCATGTTACCTGCTCCGACTACACAGATCTTATTAATGTCTTTTAATTTCATCGCCTATTGAACCCTCCTTTTTTCTAAATAAAAAAGCCGGATCTTTGCAGATCCGACTTACGCGCTAGATTTAATTAGCGACATTTTTAAGACTTCTTTCATTTGCCACGCCGGGCAAATCAATAAGCATTATTTTCCACCAGGCTCTACAAGCCGACTGTTCGGCGCAGTTCACCTTCATTAAAGCTTAGTTCCACAGTTTCGGTCAGTACATCCGCGTAGCTGAATGACAGCCTTTGGAAGTAATTGTTTTCATCTACCCTGACTATAAAGATTGAAGGATATATGCTTTCCAAAACTCCCTCTTTTTCGTAGGTCTTACGCCTGCCGCGATTTGCCCGCAGCTTTATCTTCTCACCTATATGCGACTCAAGCTTCTTGCGGATTTCAAATAGGACATCTTTAGCCACCATTTAAAACCACCTTATAATTATTCTGAGTATGAGTATAACATAATATCAGCCATTATGTCAAGAAAGCGGGAGATATAGGGCTCTAATCAGGGGACAAAGAGGATAAAGATTATATTTTGGCTATTTTGTAAAACGATCGGCCACTGTTGTCGCGCCATAAGAATCCGGCTTGATGCATGCCTGGTATCCGCTGCCGATGACCATTCCTACAACTTCCTTGATAATATCCCGGGTTTCACCTTTTTCGCCCACATCAAGGTGGATCTCCACATTAAGCCGAGTTTCACCGTTTTGCGCAAGCTGCTCTGTCAGACGGGTCGCAACCTCAAGGCTTAAAAATGTTTCATAATAGATCCTCTGGCGAAGGCTCTCCATGTATCGCGTTTTTTGCTTATGATAATAGAAACGGCCACCTTTACCGATCCGGTGCACAACAACAGCGGTAACGAAGATAACAGAACTATTGAGGAAAGAGTGGGAGTCAGTGCCTATAATAAGCTTGTAAGTATCATCAGGATACTGGTTCGTATAGCCAACCAAATCATCAAACAGTTCCTGAAAAGATATCTGACCCATTGACGGGCTTGTAAAGAACATCCGGTCTGCGACCTTTCATTGTTATTTAGTTTAGGTAATTATAAGTTATCCGGGCTAACAATGCAAACTGTTCCACACTTAACCGTTCAGGGCGTTCAGTAGGTATAATTCCGGAGTCATCCAGTAACAATAAAACTTTTTTACGTGATAAATTATAATAACTAACCATGTTGTTAAGAACTGTTTTTCGCCGATGTCGAAATAGTCCCTGGACCATTTTAATGAAGTGTTCCTCCTCATCACCAAGCATCCGGTCTCTTGGCAGCAAAAGTATTACAGCCGAGCCTACTTTAGGCTTGGGCCAGAAAACATTGCTGCCAACGTTAAATAATATTTCACCTTTGCAAAAATAACCGCAAAGCACGGAAAGGGCACTGTAGTCACTCTCTCCCGGCCCGGCAACAAGCCGCCCAGCGACTTCTTTCTGAAACATTAAAACAGCGCGGGAAAAAGGAAATCTTTCTTGAAAGATATTATACATAAATGGTCCTGATATTACATAAGGCAGGTTTGAAACAAGTTTAACAGGATGGCCGAAAGGAAACTTTTTAGCAATAAGATCACGCCAATTTATCCCGAGAGCATCCTTTATGAGCAGTTCAATATTAGGAAGAGGCTGAAGTATTTTACCCAGCATGGCACCAAGACCGCGATCAATTTCAACAGCAAGAACGTCAGCACCTTTACCGGCCAGGGCAACTGTTAAAGCGCCCGCACCGGGTCCAATCTCTACAACAGAATCCCCTTGCTCTGCCTCCAAAGCGGTTATTATCTTCCGGACAATATTACCGTCGATCAGGAAGTTTTGCCCCCATTGTTTGTGCGGGTGAAGACAGTGACTTTCTAATAACTCTCTGAGCACCCGTGGTGAAGTTACATCCGGGATATTGGTCAATCTACACCCTCCCGACATATATATAATTACTTTCTTATTTTATCCCTCTAACTCTATTAAGGTCAAACCTGTCTATGCTATAGCTGATTATTGAGATTTGGCTGAATAATATTTTGTTTAGACTGATTTATTGCAAAAATATAATGACAAATCGGCATTTATGCCTTATAATATATTTAACAAGAGTAATAATTCACCTGTTTAAGCAATTGAGACTCAGAAAGGAGGGCCGCGAATTAAATCAGCTTATCCTGACTGTTTCGTTTATTTATAATTTTAAGGAGGCAAATTATAAGATGGCAGAATTTAAAACGCTTTTAGATAACCTTAACAAGAAAATCGAGGCTGCAGATGCTTCAAAAATGAAAGGCGTCAGCGCAGTATACCAGTTTGATCTTTCAGGAGACAATGGCGGAGTTTTTCATGCCGTGGTTGACGATGGCAAAGCCACAGTTGTTGAGGGCGCTCATGACAGTCCCAATATCACTATTTCCATGGCAGCAGATGACTTCGATGCCATGCTCGATGGCAAACTTAATGCAACTTCCGCTTTCATGGCCGGCAAGCTGAAAGTAAAAGGCGATATGTCGCTGGCAATGAAACTGCAGAGCCTGCTAGGATAATATAAACTTTTTTCTGTAACACGATAGAAAAAGAATCGGCGTCCAGCCATTTTTCAGTTTGGATGCCGATTTATTTTTACCCCGCCGGTCCAGCAAATTTTTAGTTGATATGCCTATTTTCTGTCGACCAGTTTGTCGGAAAAAAGACGAATAGCGTTAAGATATACCTGTTTTGAGAGGCCTTCTAAGTCCTGCTCAAGCGCCAGGGCAACACGTTCGTAAGTTAACCTGACATAGGCCGGTTCATTTCGCTCGCTCCTGTAAGCCTGGGGCGGCAAATATGGGGCATCTGTCTCAAGCAGCAACCTGTCAGCAGGAATAAATTTGAGTAGATTTCGAAGATCATGCGACTTGGGGTAGGTCACAGGACCCGCTATGGAGATGTAAAAACCGAGATCTATGAATGATTCCATCTGATCAAGTCTTCCCGAAAAACAATGCATCACTCCTGCAGGCGAAGGCAATTCCTCTTCTTTCAGTACTTTCAAAGTTTCTGCATGGGCCTGGCGGCTGTGAATAATCACCGGCTTGTCTACTTGACAGGCCAGTCGGAGCTGTTCACGAAAGATTAGCTCCTGATCTTCACGTGGAGAAAGATTTCGGTAAAAATCGAGCCCCATTTCGCCAATCGCCAACACGGTGTCATTCTCAGCCAGCTTTTTCATTCTGCTCAACCAGCCGCCTGAAACTTTAGCCGCACTGTGTGGATGAACACCTACGGATGCGCTGATCCAGGGATATTTAAGACTGATCTCAACCGAACGCTTGGAACTTTCTTCGTCAGCGCCGGCATTTAGAATAGCAATAACTCCTGCTTCGCGGGCGTGCTCTAAAACAAGCTCAAAATCCTGACTGAATTGCGGAAAATCGAGATGAGCATGTGTATCGATCAATAGCGGCATTTAACTTATCCTGCTTCCCGCCGGCATTTTCCGGTCAAGAGCTGTCAGTGAAAGGTTCCCATCTTCAGCTGTAGCGGCAAGCAGCATCCCCTGGGATAAAACTCCGCGCAGTTTAACCGGTTTAAGATTGGCAACAAACAGCACTTTTTTGCCGACCAGTTCATCAGGTTGGTAATGCTCGGCAATTCCGGCTACCACCTGGCGCTTTTCGTCTTCTCCAAGTGATACTTCAATTTTTAAAAGCTTATCAGATTTTGGTATTCTCTCAGCAAATTTTATCTCGGCTACCCTTAGATCTACCTGTTGAAATTGATCCAGACTGATCAGGTCATCTTTTTCTGTAGTTTTTTCTGATTCAGCTTTTTTTTCGCTGGGCTGTCCATCCTGCATTTCGCGAATTTCAGCCTGCAAGTTCAGTCGGGGAAATAAATCGTCACCACGTTCCACTTTAATACCGGGCTTAATTTCTCCCCAGTTTCTCAGACTAGACCAGTTCTGCAATTGAGTCTCTCCCTTTAAACCGATCTGTTCCCAGATTATCTGGGGCGAACGGGGCATAAAGGGCTGCAGTATTACGGCAATAAAGCGGATGCTTTCAATCAGGTTATAGATAACAGTGCCCAGTCTTTCTTTTTTTGCGGGATCTTTGGCAAGATTCCAAGGCATATTTTCATCTATATATTTGTTGCTGCGGCGTACAAGTTTCCACAGCTCAGCCAAAGCATCGCTGGTTTTAAGTTGATCCATGAAAGCTTCAACTGCTGCAGGAGTTTCGAGAGCAATAGTTTTCAAATCAGCATCGCTGGCTTCCCCACTTTCTACCGGTTCAGGAAGAACCCCTTCAAAATAGCGCTCAGCCATAGTTAGCGTTCTGCTGACAAGGTTGCCAAGATCATTTGCCAGATCAGTATTAATCCTGACTATGAAATTCTCAAGACTAAATATTCCATCCTGGCCAAAAGGTATTTCACGCAGCAGGAAATAGCGCAGGGCATCTGAACTGTAACGACCGGCCAAGACCCGTGGATCAACTGCATTGCCCTTTGATTTTGACATTTTACCATCCTGAAGCATAAGCCAGCCGTGACCAAAAACAGTTTTCGGGAGAGGCAGATCAAGCGCCATTAGGAATATAGGCCAGTAAATTGTATGAAAGCGTAAAATATCCTTACCGATCAACTGAACGTCGGCAGGCCAGAACTTATCAAAATTACTTCCTTCTTCGCCATAGCCTAGAGCAGTTATATAATTGCTGAGTGCGTCGAGCCAGACATATATTACATGTTCAGGATCGAAAGGCACGGGGATGCCCCAGTTAAAAGATGTTCTGGATACACATAAATCTTCAAGACCAGGCTTGAGGAAGTTATTGATCATTTCATTTTTCCGCGAAGGAGGTTGAATAAAATCCGGATTGTTTTCAATATGTTTCATTAAGCGATCTGCATACCTTGACATCCGGAAGAAATAAGCCTCTTCAGCAATCAGTTCAACATCGCGACCGCAATCAGGACATTTGCCTTCAGCCAACTGCCTCTCTGTCCAATATGCTTCGCAGGGAGTGCAGTACCAACCTTCATATTTGCCTTTGTAAATATCGCCCTGCTCGTGAAAGCGAGTAAAGATGTCGGCCACTTTTTCCTTATGCCTTGGCTCTGTTGTCCGGATAAAATCGTCATAGGCGATATCCAACTCTTCCCATAACTCCTTGATCCAGGCTACTATTTCATCAACAAATTCAATTGGTTTTTTACCCGATGCATCGGCCTGTCTCTGTATTTTCTGCCCATGTTCATCTGTCCCGGTAAGAAACCATACATCATATCCGGTCAACCTTTTAAAACGGGCCAGCGCATCGGCAGCCACCGTTGTATATGAATTTCCAACATGAAGCTTGTTACTCGGGTAATAAATCGGAGTTGTAATATAAAATGTATTTTTTTCCGCCAATGTCGGGCCTCCTCAAAGCTATAAATGATGAAGTAATTATATCAGAGCTGATCTTACTGTCAAGACAGCCTTCTTGTTTCCAATTATTAGGTTTTAATGACAATATGTACCTTCTATGGTATTCTTACTCATGTAATATTCTTGTAAAGATGAGTATATTGGGAAAAAAACTATTGACTTACCATGTCAATTACTGGTATAATATCCAGACCAGCCTTGTTCCATATTGAAGAAAAGGAGGAAATGCCTTGAAATCAACAGGAATTGTTAGAAAAGTAGATGAACTTGGAAGAGTAGTGATCCCTATAGAATTAAGAAGAACTTTGGGGATCGAAGTTAAAGATGCCCTGGAAATTTACGTTGACGCAGAAAAAATTATCCTTAAAAAATATGAACCTGCCTGTCTTTTCTGCGGAAATGCAGACAACGTAAAACACTTCGGTAATCGCATTGTTTGCCGGGAGTGTATCGAAAAACTGGCAAAAGACTAATTTAAATAAAGACAGTAAAAAGTATACAGGAGCGCGGATTTTCCGCGCTCCTGTTTTTCTTTCACATTAAGGTTGATCAACTTCCTCAACAGGAAATTCCCTCACATATCCGGAATCCTGCAGCTTAACTGTTACCGTTTTTTTCTTATAATTAATTTCTTTAACCGTACCATCGCCATCCGGAGTTATTACAATATCGCCTTTATTAGGCATGTCATCGTGTAAATCTTCGTAAGAACTTGCTTCAAACCGCAGACAGCACATTAATCTTCCACATACACCTGATATCTTAGTGGGATTAAGGGACAAATTCTGTCCCTTGGCCATCCGAATCGATACTGGCTCAAATTCTTCCAGAAATGTGGTGCAACAAAACGCCCGCCCACAGGGTCCAATACCACCTTTGATTTTCGCCTCATCCCTGACACCAATTTGACGCAGCTCAATTCTTGTTTTGAAAATGGAAGCAAGGTCTTTTACCAGTTCTCTAAAATCCACTCTTTCTTCAGAAGTGAAGTAGAATAAGATTTTATTACGATCAAAAGTATATTCCACACTAACCAGCTTCATTTCGAGTCCGTGTTCTTTAATTTTATGCTGGCAGCGAATAAACGCAACCTTTTCCTTCTGCCTGTTTTCTTCCGATCGCTGTAGATCACTATCAGTGGCAATACGTATAACTTTCTTAAGGGGCAGCACCAAATCTTCATCAGGCACTTCCCTGGCTGTAATTACAACTGTACCAATTTCCTGGCCGCGAGCTGTTTCCACAATAACCTGAACTCCCTGCTCTAATTCATTCGAATCAGGCTTAAAATAATATGTTTTGCCGGCTTCTCTAAACCGTATTCCGACTACTCTGGTCATAAGGCGAGTCTCCTTTGAAGCATTATTAGCATCTTTTCAAGCAATAATCGACGATTAACATTAGTAGCCACTACTTCATATATAGTAGTGTTAATCAATAAAATAGCTTCTTCCAGCCCAGCTGAAGAAACAGTCTCGGTCCAAACCAGGGGTTTTTCAAACCGGTAAATATTATCACCCCGGCGGCAAAGACTTTGCATTAATCCATCTCGATAAATTAACGCTACCAGCTCGAGTAAATAGATCAGATCGTCTCTTTCAGCAAGCGATGCTGCCCACGACAACAGTTGAACCGCAGAATCGCGTCCCGTTGCAATATTATATGCCAGTGTTTTTGCTTCCCTGAACCGCTCGTCAAAATCAGCATCATCAGCCATGTCAAAAGCATATCCGGGAAGGCCGCTGCTTAATCGGGCCAAAAGATCAGCTTTATCTTCGTCGGCCTTGTTATTTTTAACAAGCAGTTCATATATTTCACTGCTGCTCATTGGCTGCAGGGCATAACGCTGACATCTTGACAAAATCGTATCATAGAGTGCCCCTGGCTGGTCCGCCAGTAAAATAAATGTTAAGCCTTTAGGTGGTTCTTCCAGTATTTTTAACAGTGAAGAAGATGTCTCGGCAGTCATTGTTTCAGCCTGATCAATCAGACAAACTTTTGTATTACCGCCAAGGTATAAATGTTCGCGTATTAACCTGAACTGTTTTGTTTTCAATTTTCGTTTTTCCGGTTCCAGGTAATAAAACTCGGGATGGTTGCCACTTAAAAAGATACGGCATGACCTACAAATCATACATGGCTTTATTCCTTTATGATCAGGGCAAAGTATAGCCTGGGATAATAACTTTCCCCAACTGGTTTTACCGCTGCCCGAAGGGCCGCTTAAAAGAATTGCATGACTCAGTTTGCCATTTTCGAGAGCTGCCGATAACATCCTGCGAAGTTCATTCTGCCCTGTTAATTGATCATAACTCATAATTAAGAAGTTCTCCCTAAACCCTGAATCAGTTTCTCAGTGAAGGACCATATTTTGTGGTGTAATAGATCGCGCTCTTCGGTCGCATTCAGTAATTTAATTCTATGAGGTTCATAACCAGCTAATTCTAGATATCCCCGGCGGACACGCTGGTGGAAATAATAATCCTTACTTTCCATTCGATCCGATTTATTTCCCCGTCTTTCAGCAGCATCCTTAACCGAAAGATCAAGTAATATTGTCAGATCGGGGAAAATACCGCAAGTGGCTTCTCGGTTCAGGGTGCGTATCCATCCAAGGTCTGCACCGCCACCATATCCCTGATAGGCAAGGGTTGAGTCGGTAAAGCGGTCACAAAGAACAACCTGTCCGGTTTTTAAGGCAGGAATAATAACCTGTTCTGTTACTTCTGAACGGGCTGACATGTACAAAAGAAGTTCAGTCTGCAGTGAAAGTGAAAAACTGTTATCCAGTAATATCTGTCTGATCGCTTCTCCTGCGGCTGTGCCTCCCGGTTCACGAACATGGATATAGTCTACTTTGTGTTCATCAAGCTTTCTGATGAGCATTTCGGTCTGTGTAGACTTTCCACAACCATCTATTCCTTCTAAAGTTATAAATTTACCGCGCGTTTAAAACACCCCATAATACCCGGCCTAATAGTTCATGTCAATACCGCCTAAATGGTTCGGTAAGCTTAAAAAAAACCGCAGGCTCTGCAGGCCTGCGGTCTGCGGACCAGGCTGAAATATTTAAAAACTATAATTAGGTGCTTCTTTTGTGATCTGAACTCCATGAGGATGACTCTCCTTAAGACCGGCGCCGGAGATCCGGATAAACTGGGTTTTCTGCTGTAATTCCTCAATAGTTGTAACTCCACAATAACCCATACCAGCCCGCAGTCCGCCGGCCATCTGGAAAACCATGTCCCCAACTGTACCACGAAAAGGCACACGACCTTCAATACCCTCCGGGACCAGTTTATGTTCATATTCCTGAAAATAGCGGTCCCGTGACCCTTCTTTCATTGCTCCAAGTGAACCCATCCCGCGATAAACTTTATAGCTTCTGCCCTGGAATATTTCAAATTCACCCGGGCTTTCTTCAGTTCCTGCCAGCAGACTGCCGATCATCACATTTGCCGCACCGGCTGCCAGGGCTTTTGTGACATCACCTGAAAATTTAATCCCTCCGTCTGCTGTTACCGGCACATCAAGTTCTTTACTGGCCCGGGCTGCTTCATATACAGCTGTAATCTGAGGTACACCGATGCCGGCAATCACACGTGTGGTACAGATCGAACCCGGACCGACACCAACTTTGATGGCATCAGCTCCTGCCTTGATTAAATCGCGTGCACCTTCAGCAGTGGCAATATTCCCACCCATTATATCAATATCGGGACAAAGACTTTTAACTTCTTTAACTGTATCAAGAACCGCCTGAGAATGACCATGGGCCGAATCTACAACGATTAAATCTACACCAGCTTCACAAAGAGCTTCAGCTCTGGTAATAGCATCACGACCAACACCTACGGCAGCAGCAGCGAGAAGACGTCCATTTGAATCTTTCGAAGCCCGTGGATACTGAATGGTCTTTTCGATATCCTTGATGGTAATCAACCCTTTAAGATTAAACTGATCATCGACTATAGGCAGCTTTTCAATCTTATGGTGCCTCAGAATTTCCTGTGCTTCTTTCAGGGTAGTCCCGACTGGCGCAGTAACCAGTTTTTCATGCGTCATGGCTTCACCTATCGGGCGGGTATAATCTTCTTCAAAACGGAGATCACGGTTGGTGATGATGCCTACCAGCTTTTCGCCGATGGTAACCGGTACGCCTGATATGCGGTAGCGTTCCATCAGGGCTGCAGCATCATTAAGAGTGTGATCGGGCGTAAGCCTGAACGGGTTGGTGATAACACCATGTTCTGATCGCTTAACCTTATCAACTTCTGCAGCCTGCTTCTCGATCGACATGTTCCTGTGAATAACCCCGATACCACCCTCACGGGCAATGGCAATAGCCATTCGCGCTTCTGTCACAGTATCCATCCCTGCAGAGAGAAGCGGCAGATTAAGTTTAATATTTCGGCTTAAACGGGTAGTAATATCAACATCACGGGGCAATACCTTAGAATGAGCGGGAACCAAAAGCACATCATCGAAAGTTAAACCTTCCCAGGAAAATTTGTCAGTCTGCAAAATTATATTCCCCCCCATCATTAAACGAGTAATTATTTAAATGATCATAACAAACAGCCCCTGCAGTGTCAACAAGATCAACCTTTTAATCAGGAAACAAGGGAAAATTAGGCCTTTTGCAGGATTAAAGAATAACTTAAACGAATTGATTATGATATCAGCAGGAGAGGAAAGTTACCATGCCTTATCTTAAGTTTGATCAAACCCGTTATTATTACGCCGGAAACTTTAAGCGTGAGGGACTGCCGGTTTTATTCTGTCACGGTTCAGGTGGCGGACACCATCACTGGTTGCTTCAGTTAAATTCTCTAAAGGAACCGGTCAATCCTATTGCAATAGACCTGCCCGGTCACGGGCGTTCTGAAGGGGTGTCGCTAAATACTGTCGCCGGTTACCGGGAATGGCTTCATAATTTTAGTAGGGCAGCCGGAATCGCGCCCTTTGTTCCGGCAGGACATTCACTGGGGGGAGCAATAGCACTTGACTATGCCCTAAATTATCCAGAAGATATCAGCGGCCTGATTCTCATCGGCACAGGAGGACGTCTAAAGGTTCTGCCGGCTTTTTTGGAATCACTGGAAAAAGGAAGCGTACCGGAAACTTTTTCTGATTTTCTTTACAGTCCCAAAGCTCCTGATGAAATGCTGCGCAGAGGCAGAAAAGAAGTTCTAAATACTGAACCTTCCTTATATTACGCAGACCTGTGTGCCTGTAATGAATTTGATATCATGGAAGAGCTGCACCGCATCAGTAGGCCGGCCCTGATCATCTGCGGTAGTGAAGATCAGTTAACCCCGGCAAAATACAGTTATTTCATGGGAGAAAATCTGCCTGAAAGCCGTCTAGAAATTATAAAAGATGCCGGCCATATGGTAATGCTGGAACAACCGGAAGAGCTTAACCGTGTCATCACAGGCTTTATCAGAGATATTGTTGAAAATGTCCGGAACAATTAAGCTTAATATGTAGGACTATACTGCACAACATGGGAGGAGCCGTTATTGGATAAAAAAAAGAGTTACTTTAACCTGGAGGAAACTCTTAGACAGGCTGTTGAACAGTTTTCCAGCCTTGATGCTGCCGAAGTTGCTGGCAAAGCGGGGGCTCACTATAACGGGGATGACAAAAGTATTACCCTTGATTTTTTATTAGAAAGCTATACAATTAGCCACCCCGACGGCAAAGTGACCGATTCAAAAAGGGAAGATGCATCTCTCTATATTGCTATAATCATTCTGCACTACCTAATTACCGCGGAGGGCACCCCGCTTAAAGGACGCTGGATAGCCTACCGTCATCTGCCCGGCGGTGATATATATATTGGGCCATTTCACAAACGTGCCATAACACCGTTTCTTAATACTTTTGGCGACGTCCCGGAAGATTTTAGAAAAGCAGCGCTTGCCCTGGGGGGAAAAGAAATTTCTCAAAGCGGAATAAGTATGGTCATTCCTGTTCTGCCAAGAGTACCTGTTTGTTTCATTTTGTGGCCCGGTGACGAAGAAATGCCCGCATCCGCTAACATCCTATTTGATGAATCTGCTCCTGATTACCTGCCTACCGAAGATTATGCTCACTTACCGGCACTTGTAAACGGAGCATTAAAAAATAAAGTGTAACCCTACATTTCACGCCTTCCGTCCAGGGCACGGCTTAAAGTCAGATCATCGGCATATTCAATATCGCCCCCAACCGGCAGGCCAAAGGCAATACGAGTGACCCGGACCGAATAAGGCTTCAGCAGCCGAGCCAGATAACCTGCCGTAGCATCTCCTTCGACATTCGGGTTAGTGGCAATGATCACTTCACTTACCTCTTTTTCAGCTATCCGTTTCTCCAGTCGATCCAGCTTAAGTTCTTCTGGTCCGATACCATCCAGAGGCGACAGAGCGCCGTGCAGTACATGGTAAAGGCCGCGGTACTGTCCGGTTCTTTCCATAACCAGTACATCACGCGCCTCTTGCACTATTAAAAGAATAGACTGGTCCCGTCCTGCATCATTACAGTAAGAACAACTATCCAACTCGGACAGACAACCACAAAGGGGACAAAAACCCAGTTTATCTTTTGCTTCAACCATTGCCCTTGCAATAGCAACAACATCATCTCGCGATAACCCCAGCAGATAAAAAGCCAGCCTCTGAGCAGTCTTAGGCCCCACACCCGGAAAACGGCAGAGCACCTCAACCAGTTTTTTGAAAGATCCCGGATACACCATCTGAAAAATTAACCGCCTTTACTACCGGACTTTAAAACATTCCCGGAGGAAGATTAAGTCCACCGGTCAGTTTTTGCATTTCAGAAGCTACCATTTCATCAACCCGGTTAAAAGCTTCGTTCACTGCAGCAATAATCATATCTTCAAGCATTTCCTTATTATCTTCACCGAGCGCTTCGGCTTCAATCTGGAGCGAAATAAGCTGCTTCTGCCCATTTGCTACAACTCTTACCGCGCCGCCACCGCTGGAGCTTTCAACAGTTTTCTGCGCAACCTCTTCCTGCATCCTGCTCATTTCTGCCTGTGCCTTCTGCAGCTGTTTCATCATTTTTGCCATACCTCCATTTGACATGGGGCAACCTCCTCTCAATCAGAATCTATTATTTTTCCACCAAATATTTCCATTGCTTCTTCAGGGCTGGGCCCTTTATGTTTAGTTTCAGGTTTTTCTTGTCCAAAATTTTCAGTTGTTTCATCTTTTATTTTTGCTTTAGATTCTTCTTCAAAAACCTCCGGTGTTTTGCTCTCAATATCACCAATTTCGGCACGTATTTCTATCTTTTCGTCACAAAAAGCTGAAAGCACCGATTCAACCAGCTTACGGTGGTTATCTCCCATCAAACGCTCCTGGTGAATCTGGTACTCATTAGCATAGGTAAGTACCACCAGGTGGCCCCGGCAGTCGGTTATCACTGCAGGTTCAAGCCAGGCAGCAGTAGTCTTCTGTCTTTTCTTTAACTCGTCAAGAAGTCTTGGCCATGCATTTTTTAACGAAGCCAGTCTGTCATCATTATCCACAGGGCTATCCCCCGGTTTCTCTTCCTGATCCCATCTCTTTTCAACCTCAACCTTTTCAGCAGAAGTTTTATCTGCAGAATTTTTTCCGATAGGTTCAGAGCTTGTTTTTAATGTTTTCGAATCAACTGATTTTGATATGGCAGAATCAGTCGGTTCCTCTGACCGATCAGCCTTATATGATTCAACATGAAGGGGTTCGGCAGGTTTCAGACGTCCGTGAATAAGCCTGATCAGGCGAATAAAAGTAATTTCCAGGATATACTGTGGAAAATGAGCATGGCGAAGTTCACCATCTGCCTCATGCATTAGCTCAACCAGATCAAGCAGTTTTAACCGTTCAATTTTACCAGTGTAATTTTTTATGATCTCATCAAAACCGTGAAGATCATTATTACTCTTTATCTCCTCGGCTGCCCCAACAAGAAGCAGCCGACTGAATACATAGGTTAAGTCGCGAAAAAAAAGATTTAAATCACGACCACTGTATACTACCTCTTCCAGTACACCTAATCCTGTGTCAAGATCATTATTAACTAAAGCACCAACTAATTCAGCTGTTGCTTCGACCCTGGTGGCTCCGGTAACATTACGGACATGATCTGCAGTTATCGATTCATCCCCATAAGCTGAACACTGTTCCAAAATACCAAGAGCGTCGCGTAAAGAACCTTCAGCCAACCTTGAGATCAAGGCAATCGCATCACTATCGCCTTTCCAACCCTCTTTTTCCAAAATCTGTTCCAGCCGCATTCGAATCTGCTCAACTGTTAAAAGATGAAAATCAAAGCGCTGACAGCGGGAAACAATCGTAGCCGGTAACTTTGAAGGGTCGGTTGTAGCTAAAATAAAGACTACATTTTTTGGGGGTTCTTCAAGAGTTTTCAGAAAGGCGTTGCAGGCTTCCGGTGTCAGCATATGGGCTTCGTCAATGATATAAACTTTAAAGCGGCTCTCGCCACTTGCAAACCGGCTTCTTTCACGGAGTTCACGAATTTCATCTATTCCGCGGTTTGATGCGGCATCCATTTCTATTACATCTATAGATACTCCATCATATATATTATGGCAGGATGAACATTTACCACAAGGCTCAGCAGTAGGATATTCCACACAATTCATAGCCCGCGCAAATATTTTGGCAGCCGTGGTTTTACCCGTTCCCCTGGGGCCGCTAAAAAGATAGGCATGAGTTAAGCGTTCATTAATAAGCGCGTTGCTTAAAGTACGGGTTATGTGATCCTGCCCGATCATATCGGAAAATTTAAGTGGCCGGCGTCTCCGGTAAAGACTCTGGTAAGCCAAATATATAACACCTCAGATTATTCTCAAATTACTGTAGCTACAGTATTTAAAGCACGAATAGCTCTTTCAAGATTTTCTTCCTTAATCATCAGGTAGTCTGTATCATATGTAGATAGAGTAAATACAGGTATACCCGCGTCAGCCAGGGGCTTTAATAATGAAGCCAGAATACCGGTAAGGTCGAATTCTAAAGGACCCTCAACTTTAAAAATACGGAAATATTTCTCAGAAGGAATATCAGCCGGTATCAGCTCTTCAGAACAAACCAGCGAAGTTTCATCAACAGTAAGGGTAACCGAGTAGAAACCACTGCCGAACGGCGGCAGTTCCTGTAGCGGCACCCCGCTTTCCATACGGCATACTCCCAGTTTATCAGGTAACAACGTTAAAATTAGTTTTTCCATAATTATTTAGGCCGCGCACCTGCCTTTGACCGGCACCCCCAGGCGCTTACCAGGCAGTTAGCTCCAGCCCGGTAACCCCGTGGCACCCACAAGAACTCATTTACCGCTGCTTCCTTCCGGACCTGACGGGGTTCATGAGCTTGCGCCGCACGGGACCGGGCCTTCGACACCACTTACATGGCGCTGACCCTAAAAATGCGCGGCCGGGGACAGGAATTAAACCCCGCTATAGCGGATTGCGGGTACAGGGCACCGCTACCTCCCCGTCTAGCACGGCCAAACTTAAAATTGGCGGAGAGAGAGGGATTCGAACCCTCGAACGGCTTAACACCGTTACTCGCTTTCCAGGCGAGCGCCTTCGACCAACTCAGCCATCTCTCCACGCCGTAAGCTTAGTTAGCTTCAGGCCATATTATACAATGAAAAGAAAGTCGTATCAACTACCCGAAACAGATATTCGTAAAAAGGGCTGCTCGTATGAGCAGCCCTGCTAGATGTTTAAAGGATTTACAATTCTTTATTCCTCAATATACACATCATGCAGCTGGAATATTCTGGCAGAAGTCATGTAGAAGTTTTTAACTGCGTTATTCACACCGGTTAAATCTTCGATATGGAGCAGATAAAGCATCGGTGCCAGCTCAACCAGTTTTTCCTGGACTTCCCTGTAATACTGGGCGCGCAGTTCAGGGTCTGATTCCTGACGGCCAAGATCAAGCAGTTCATCAACTTCATCATTGCTGAAGAATGAGCGGTTACCCGGTGCGCCAATGTTGCTTGAGTGGAACAGAGCATACATGGCGTAGTCGCCATCAAGGGTCGGGGTAGACCAGCCTAAAATAAACATTTCATGGTTGCCTTCCGCTGTACCGTCCAGGTAAGCTCCCCACTCGAGAACTTCAATGCTCAAATCAATGTTGAGCTCACTTAACTTGGACTGCACGTACTCGGCAATCTGAATGCGGGCCGGGTTGTCATTAGTCCATATCGTTGCTTCAAAGCCATCTGCATAACCGGCTTCAGCCATCAACTCTTTTGCCTGATCAACATCGTACGGAATTGGGGTTACAGACGGATCGTAACCAAACACCCCGGGAGCAATCGGGCCAACAGCTGGAATTGCAGTGCCTTCATAAATACCTTCAATAATGTCTTCCTTGTCTATGGCCATAGAAATTGCCTGGCGAACACGAACATCATCATAGGGAGCTTTTTCACAGTTAAACCCTATGTAGGCCAACGATGTGCTTGACTGAACGTTTAAGTAAGCATTGGGCATATTCTCGACGCGTGACGCATCGCTTGGCTGAATCGGGTCGGCTATATGGGCAAAACCGGTTTCAAGCTCGGAAAGACGGGTAAGATCTTCCGGAACCACCTTAAAAGTAATACTGTTAAGTTTGGCAGGTTCACCCCAGTATTCATCGTTGCGAATCAGCCTGATTTCACTGCCGGGCTCCCAGTAATCAAACTGGAAGTATCCAGTACCGGCCGGGTTTGCAGAAATATATGTTCCGGGTTCATTTCCGGCAGCCATTTCAGCATAATCAGCTTCAATGGCCGGCAAACTAATTAATGCACCACCGCTGTGAGCAAGGTGTGCCGGCAGTGGAGCAAATGGAAATGCAGTAACAAATTGCACAGTGTAGTCATCAATTACCACAACTTCTTCAATCATTGAAAAGAGGAAAAGTCGTGGTGAGGCAATATCGGGATCCAGTAAACGATCAAAGTTAGCCTTAACCACTTCTGCATTTAAGTCTGAGCCGTCGTGGAACTTAACACCTTCACGCAGTTTGAATTCCCAGGTCAATTCGTTTAGAGCTTCCCAGTCTGTAGCCAGCAGCGGCTGCAGCTCGCTTTCCCTGTTAAAAACCACTAGTGATTCATAAATATTAAATGCAACGTTGCTTGAGGGCACATCATTTGAACCATGCGGATCGAGAGCGACTGCATCTGAAAGTGTAGCAATAACTAAATCACCCCCGGCAGCTTCATCGGAATCCGGTGTTCCGTCATCCACATCTTCTCCAGGGCCACAGGCAATCAATACAAGCGGAATCAGAAGCAGAATCAGGGTCAAAAAGAAAAACCTCTTAATTTTCATTGCTGAATCATTCCCCCCTATTTGATAAAGATTTATTATGCTGCCATGATAGTTATAATCAAATTTTCAATTTTCATGGTAAAGATATTTAAGTAATATAATTACAACTAAGTAGGTGCAGCACGTATGATTATACTATATAATAATATTATTTGAAAAGAGTAAAACATATTGCCTGTTAACTGTAATGTCTCAAAATTCCTGTGTGATTCTCAAAGAACTCTTTAAGATTGATTTTAATTCAATAACTATTTTGTAAAAGGGAGGATGCTTAATGAGCAAGTCACAGGCTGCTTCTGCGGACTTTGTAAGCCCAGACTTAAAGAACCACTCGGGTCGAAAAACCATCTTTAAGAAACTTAAAAAAAATAAAGCAGCTCTTATTGGTGGCTACCTAATCCTCTTTTTTATTATTGTTGCTCTGGTTGGCCCCTATTTTACCGTTCATGATCCACTCAAGGTTGATTATTCTACCAAACTTTTAAGCCCATCATCTACTTACTGGCTCGGTACCGATCATAACGGACGCGATATTTTTTCAAGACTGATTCACGGAATGTCTATAACACTCTACATTGGATTTCTTTCCGTTCTGGTCGGGCTGTTAATTGGCGTTCCACTGGGCATCGTGGCAGGCTATTACGGCAAAGCGCTTGATAGCGTTATTATGCGTTTTATTGATATCCTTCTTGCATTTCCCGGCATTCTGCTGGCCATAGCACTGGTTAGTGTGCTTGGCGGCAGTATATCAAACGTAATTCTTGCTGTCGGTATTTTTTCTGTACCCGGTTTTGCCAGAATTACCAGGGGATCTACCCTGGCTGTGAGCAAACTGGAATATATTGATGCCATCCGCGCACTTGGTGCAGGCGATTTTCGTATTATTTTTTTACATATACTGCCGAACATACTGTCTCCAATAATTGTTCAGGCAACCATCAGAATTGCAATTGCCATCTTAATCGCCAGCGGTCTTTCTTTTCTGGGTCTGGGCGCTCAACCACCCACACCTGAGTGGGGGGCAATGCTCAGCCAGGGACGAAGCTACATGTTTGATCACCCCCATGTAGCCCTCTACCCGGGTCTGGCAATTATGATTGTAGTGCTGGCCTTCAATATTTTTGGTGACGGACTGCGGGATGCTTTTGATCCCAAAATGAAAGCTTAGAAAAGAGGTGCCATTACTTGCTGCAATTTATTGTCCGCAGACTTTTACAAACAATACCGGTTGTTATCGGCGTAACAATACTTGTTTTCTCGCTTATGCACCTTATTCCGGGCGATCCGGCCCAAATAATTGCCGGTGAAGCCGCTCCCGATGACCAGGTTGAAGCGATTAGAGAAAGACTGGGGCTAAACGAACCTTTACACGTTCAGTACGGAAAATATATGAGCAACCTTCTCCAGGGAGATTTGGGACAATCAGTTCGCAGCAGCCGACCCGTTCTTGAAGAGATCAAACCAAGATTTTGGATTACAATGCGCCTTGCATTATACAGCATGACTTTAAGTGTATTCATAGGCATAATTACCGGTGTAATTTCTGCTGTCCGCAAGTACAGCCTGTTAGATTCTTTACTGATGCTCGTAGCCCTATTCGGATTATCCATGCCCAACTTCTGGCTTGGCCTCATGCTTATAAAATATGTAGCTGTTGAACTAACGCTGGTGCCGCCGTCGGGCTGGGGGAGTCCACAACAGGTTATACTGCCGGTCATCACCCTCGGTACTGCCGGAGCAGCCATCATAGCCCGCATGACCCGATCAAGCATGCTTGATGTTATTAACCAGGACTATATGCGTACAGCACGGGCCAAAGGGTTAAAACAGCGCGTGGTTATTTACAAGCATGGACTAAAAAATGCCCTTATTCCTGTTGTGACAATCATTGGCATTGAAATGGGCATGCTTCTTTCAGGTACAGTTTTAACAGAAACTGTTTTTGCCATAAACGGCATGGGCAGGTTGGCTATAGATATGATCAGGGCCAGGGATTTTCCTGTCGTCCAGGGAATCGTATTAATTTTTGCCCTGACTTTTGTGCTTGTAAATATGCTGGTTGATATATCTTACCGTTACCTTAACAAACGGATAGATCTTAATTAGTATCAGAAGGTCGATAGGAAAGGGACACATAATGAAGTCGAAGGAACCTATATTACAAATTTGTAATCTGTATACCTCTTTTTTTACCGATGACGGCGAGGTAAAGGCCGTTGATGGAGTAACACTTGATATTCTTAGGGGAGATACTTTGGGCATTGTCGGTGAATCAGGCTGCGGCAAAAGCGTTATGGCCTTATCTTTATTGCAGTTAATCGAAAAACCGGGCAAAATAGTCAGCGGCAAAATTTTTTTTAACGAACAAGACATTACAAAATTTACTGAAAAAGAAATGCTTGGAATAAGGGGCAACCGGATATCAATGATTTTTCAGGAGCCAATGACTTCTTTAAACCCCGTTCTGACTATAGGCGAACAAATTAGCGAATCTTACCGGGTTCATCAAAAGATGGGTGCAAAAGAAGCATGGGAAAAATCGATCGAAATGCTTAAACTGGTCGGGATTCCTTCACCTGGGAAAAGGGCTTCCCAGTATCCTTATGAACTGTCAGGTGGGATGAGGCAGAGAGTAATGATTGCTATGGCCCTGGCCTGCGCTCCCGACCTGCTTATCGCCGATGAACCGACAACAGCTTTGGATGTTACAATTCAGGCCCAGATCCTGGAGCTGATCAAGGAGCTTCAACAGAAGCTATCAATGTCGGTAATGATCATTACTCATGACCTCGGTATAGTTGCAGAAACCTGTAGTCAAGTTGCTGTAATGTACTCCGGCAGTATAGTTGAATATGCAGATGTCGATACTTTGTTTAATAATCCGAAGCACCCTTATACTATTGGGCTTTTTAATTCCCTTCCAAGACATGATATCGACATGGAAGAACTGGAGGCAATAAAAGGCTTTGTTCCAGGACCGGCCGAAATGCCAGCCGGATGCCGCTTTTCACCGCGCTGCGCTTATGCAGATGATATATGCCATGTTAGGTTTCCTCAATTACAAAATGGTGAAAATAATACTTTGGTCAGGTGCTGGATCTACACAGATCAATGGAAGGGTTCAAAAGAGGTGATCCGTAGCCATGAGTAAAGAGCTTCTGCGAGTAACCAATTTGAAGAAGTACTATCCGATCAAAGGCGGCTTTCTCGGTCAAACTGTTAACCATGTGAAAGCTGTGGATGACATCTCGTTCGCTGTTAACGAAGGCGAAACTGTAAGTATCGTCGGAGAATCGGGCTGTGGCAAATCTACAGCAGGACGTACAATCCTGCGTTTGGAAGAACCTACTGCCGGAACAGTTTATTTTGACGGAGTAGACCTGACCACCCTTTCAAATAAACAACTTCGCAAAACCCGGAAAAATATGCAGATCATATTTCAGGATCCTTTCGCATCACTTAACCCCAGGCAAACTGTTGCCCAGATACTTCAGGAAGCTTTGCATATCCAGAATATCGTTCCTCGCGAAGAACGTAAAGCCAGGGCGATTGAACTACTGGAAACTGTAGGCCTGGCCTCTCACCAGGTTGACCGTTACCCACATGAATTCAGCGGCGGCCAAAGACAAAGGGTTGGTATTGCCCGGGCTTTATCTCTAAATCCGAAACTGATTATCTGTGATGAAGCCGTTTCGGCATTGGATGTATCAATACGGGCTCAGATATTAAACTTACTAAAAAATTTACAGAAAGATTATAAGCTGACCTATTTATTTATATCACATGACCTCGGGGTGGTACGTCATATATCAGACAGGGTAATCGTGATGTACTTAGGGCGTATAGTTGAAGTTGCCGATAAAAAAACACTATTTGATCACGCAAAACACCCTTATACCAGTGCGCTTCTTTCGGCAATTCCTGTACCGAAACCGGGCAGAGAGAAAAAGCGTATTGTATTAACAGGAGATGTTCCTTCCGCGATAGATCCGCCTGAAGGCTGCAGGTTTCATACCCGCTGCCCCTTTGCCGCTGAAAAATGTATGGAAGATATGCCTAAACTGCGGCCTGTCCCACAAACAGCACCAGGCCATTATTCAGCATGTCACTTTTTTGAAGAGATTTATAAAGATTAATCCTGCAGATTATAGCTAGAACAGTTTTCTGCTACAAGCTACTATTTATCTATGACGATATAAACTAATGATTAGTTTTATTCTGCTCTATCTCTTCAAGAATTTGAACTGCCTGGTAAAAATCGTACCCGTGATAATCAGCTCCGACATTCAATTGTTTCTTTTTAATATTAGAGAATAAATGACATAGAAATAGCTGGTTTTGTTAAAAATAAAGGGCTTGCAGACAGTACCCGCAAACCCTTTATTTGCTAATTCTATTTGGCGGAGAGAGTGGGATTCGAACCCACGGTGCCTTTTGGGCACACACGATTTCGAGTCGTGCGCCTTCAACCGGACTCGGCCATCTCTCCATATTCAGCTTTTCTATTATATCAGTAAGAGTTGATTTGTAAAGTTAACGTATCTTTTTTCGATTACCTTTAATTATGGTGCAGCAGGATTAATATAATAAAACCCGTCTGCAATGTTGCGCTATATATTCTACCGCCTCTCTTTAAAAAATTGTTGCAAAACCTCGGCACTTTCTTCTGCCATAATTCCGCCTATTACTTCCAGCCTGTGGTTCAAACGCTGGTCACGAACTAGATCATAAAGGGTTCCGGCCGCACCGCCTTTGGGATCGGCAGCGCCAAATACCAGGCGGTCAATACGGGCCTGCACCATAGCTCCGGCACACATGGGACAGGGTTCGAGGGTTACATATAGCGTTGAACCAAAAATACGCCAGCCTCCGAGCAGCTCACCGGCCCGGCGTATGACTAAAACTTCAGCATGTGCTGTAGCATCATTTAGCTCTTCCCGGCGATTACGATCGGCAGCAACTATTTTACCGTCCCTGACGAGCACAGCCCCTATCGGAATTTCACCTGCAACAGCGGCTTCTCTTGCCTGTTCAAGAGC